>NZ_JASHCG010000013.1:0-60553 GCF_047464215.1 Streptococcus infantis
ATAATCAGGTTTTTCTTTGTGAAACATAGGGAACACCTCACAACTCTTCTTACCTCTATTATACGACTTTACACAAAGAAAAGCCCTTAGAAACTGGACTTCCAAGGACTTTGTCTTCAATCTGAAGCAACCCATCAGGGTTGCTTTTTAGTGTGTTTCTTTAGATTTGCTATGATGAAACTATCATTTTTTATTTATAGATGGGAGTTACGTAATGGAGTCTCGAAATCTTTTGCCTCAGAATACACGTACTTCATTACCAATCATCAAACACTCCGCCTGTAAGCTGGTACATGAGGTAAATGTGCTCCAAGATTTTGACAATTCGCGCCACATGAAATTATTTAAGCATATCCTTTTCTCTCATTACCATTTTCTGTTATAATGAATTGTATTTCTAAAGTAGAAAGGTATTAATATGACAACTCTTATTAAACATAAACGTGTAGAATTTTCAGAACTTTTTTATGACCTAGTTTTTGTTTTTGCAATTTCAAAAGTAACTACTTTAATTGACCATCTTCATAACGGTATTTTGACTTGGAATTCTTTCCTTGATTTTTTCATTGCTACTTTGTTTCTCATCGATTCCTGGATGATTCAAACCGATTATACCAATCGCTATGGAAAGAACTCTTTATTTAACATAGTAATCATGTTTATCAAAATGGGAATTTTACTCTTTATAGCCAATATGATTGGACCTGATTGGCAACAATATTTTCATTATCTCTGTTGGGCTATTGGTACATTAACCCTTACCTTATTTTTTCAATATTTGGTTGAATTTTTTAGAAAATCAACCGATGATGCTAATCGGGAAAGTATCAAAGGTTTTCTATGGATAACAGGTCTAGGAAGTTTAGGATTCTATCTAGCAGCTCTTCTTCCTATTTACCTTAGAGTCTATATCTTATTTGCTAGTATTCTGCTAACATTTATTATGCCAAGTATCTTGCTTAATAAAGATAAGCATTACCAGGTAAATCTCCCCCATTTAATCGAGCGTATCTCCCTTCTTGTCATTATTATGTTTGGAGAGATGATTACGGAGCTAGCTAACTTCTTTACAATCGAGAATTTCTCGATTTATTCGGTTCTTTATTTCATTATTATGATTTCTCTGTTCTTGTTTTATTTTGGTCAATTCGACCATGCTATTGATGAAAAATCTAATCAAAAGGGACTATTTCTAATTTACAGTCACTATCCTATTTTCATTGGACTTATGATGATGACTGTATCGATTGGCTTTCTTCAGAATCCTGAAGCTAATCGTCTCTTTGCAACCAGCTTCTCTTATATCGGATTTGGCCTCTTTCAAGCTGCTGTCCTAGTAAATGGGCCCTATAACAAACACTATCTTCGCTATTCGAAAAGTTACTACTGTGTCCAAGCTACACTCTATCTGGCTGCCTTGATTCTCTCTTTAATCTTTGCTTCTAATCCTATAATAGTAGTAAGTATTACAACCATTTTAGCTCTAGCTATAGCCACTCATTTTATTTATTTTTATGTGACACAGAATAAAAAATATTCCAAATCTAACTGGGGGATATTTTAATGAGTTTATAACATTAAAAAGCTTTGGGAACCAAGGCTTTTTTTTCATTAATTTGTTTTTCCATTTTATCCTCCGATTTGAACTCGCACTGACATTTATTTATAACAACACTATATATCTAGTATGGCATAATCATTAGGTATTATAGGTTTTCAAACCAAATGTGAGTCATTCGTTTTTGCCCCACTTTTGCCCCATTTTTAAATCCTGACATTGAAAACACCTAAAAGTATTTCCCTAAAATCAGCTATATTTCAACATTTTTGTTTATTTTCAATATGAAAAGTTCTTACAAATTCATGTAGGGGGCATCTAAATCAACAGGAAAAAGCCTTAAAATCAAGGCTTTTTTTGCTTGTCTATAACTGATTTGCCCCATCATTTGCCCCACTTTTAAATCTATCTTTTCTTTTTGAATCAAATTACATCTTAACAAATAGTGTAAAGCCAGTTACTTTTGCTTTGATGCCATACAATATTTTCATGTAGAGAAGACAAATTTTATCTTCTCTTTTTATTTTCAAAATAATAAAAACTGATTTTCTTTTCATGAATCAGACTGAAACTTCCAAATTTTCCATTTAGTTTATTGATATTTCCTCTAAAAAGGTGTATAATATTTTTACTATCAAACTATACTATATAACAGGATGGTCTTGAAATGAAATTTTCTAATCGTTTATCGCTATTCCTTGCAGGAGTTATTTTTGTCCTTTTAGCACTCTTTCTATTTACAGACCCAGTAGCTAATCTTGTTGCTTACAGCTGGTGGATTGCATTTGGTTTACTGGTTGCTTCCATAGCAGCTATTTTAGGCTATTTCTCTGTACCAAAAGAGCTTCGCTCACCAGCTCATCTTTTCCAAGGGATTGTTAATCTTCTCTTAGCTCTTTACCTCGTTGCCTATGGCTTTGTGACGCTGCCAGTTGTCATTCCAACTATTTTAGGGATTTGGTTAATTGTAGAAGCCATTATAGTTTTCTTTAAAGGCAATCGTCTGGGATTGATTTTCCCTATTATTGGCAACCATATCATGTGGATAGCGTTGCTTGCATTTTTACTAGGTCTAGTGATTTTGTTCAATCCAGTAGCTACAAGTGTCTTTGTCGTTTATGTCGTTGCCTTTGCATTTTTAATTGTTGGTTTCACCTATATCCTTGATGCCTTTCGTAAATAATCTAGCTGCCATTTTGGGCATATTAAAATAGCTGGGAAGTTACATTCTCAGCTTTTTCTGTTGCCTCTTTAGCTAAGTTGGTAGAGCAGTAGACTCTTAATCTATGGGGCGCAGGTTCGAGCCCTTGTAGGGGCATCTAAATCAACAGGAAAAAGCCTTGAAATCAAGGCTTTTTTACGTCCAATAGCTTTTTGTAGCAAAGTATTTAAAAATAAAAGAGAAGAGAATCTTTCACTCTCTTCTTAGTATATCTTATTAAATTCAGTCTTTCTCAATCTACCTGATTTTCCTTTGCAACGACAAATTCTTTAACCAATCGATAGATAACAGCAAATATGGGTGTAAAGAATATCATTCCAAGTAAGCCAAATAGATTTCCTCCAATACTAGCTGCTGCAAGTGTGAAGAGAGCTGGTAAGCCGATAGATTGACCCACAACTTTGGGATAGATAAGGTTTCCCTCAATCAGCTGTATAATTTGATAAAGAAGGATAGACAGTAAAGCTTGACTTGGACTGACTGTAAAGATAAAAATCGCTCCTAGCACACAAGCAATCATAGGACCAACATAAGGAATGAAAGACAGCACTCCTGCAAAGATACCTGTCATTACCCCATAAGGTAGTCCAAATAGGCTATAGCCAACCGCTACCATAACTCCTATGATGACTGCTTCAATTAGCTGACTCATCAAAAACTGATCATAAGTTTCTAGTCCTATTTGTCCGATGTAAGCCAACTTTGTCACTACCTTCTCTGAAAGTAAGACTTTCAGAAGTCGGCTCGTCATCGCTGCCAAATGTTCCTTACTGGATAAAAATGAAAAGGTGAAGACTATAATCAAAAAGGCATTCATCAAACTTGAAAAAATATTGCCGATATTACTAGTCAGACCCGATAAGAAACCTATCAAGGCTTGGCTAATAGAACTAGACTGTCCCTGTATGCCTGATACAATAGTTGACAACATGTCTTTGGTTACAAATTCCGAGCCGTCTAGCAATTTCCCAAGTTGAGTCAGGACTGTTGAAAGGACTGTTCCCAGCTGACTAATAGTCTGAGCTAGGGTTGGTAGCACCAAAACCAAAAGACCTATCACGATTAAGATAAGAGCTAGGAAAACAAGTACCATGGCAATCGGACGACGCAACTCTGCCTTTACCTTCATTTTGACTAGCAATTGTTCAATTTTTTTCATGGGAACATTGAGCACAAAAGCAATAACAGCGCCATAAATCAAGGTTGAAGTCACGTCAAAGAAAGAGATTGCTCCTGATATAAAGCTCGACGCATTCAGAATCACAAGAGCAACCAGCCCTATAAAAAGGATTAACGGGGTGTATTTTCTAACTAACTTCATAAATTCTCCTTAATAAACATGTTTAGATACGACTATACTATTTGGTTTTTCAAACTCTCGGTCAAGGTAGGCTTGATAAGTTCCTGGTGCGATAAATCCTTTGGGTGAGAGGATATCTGTTCCAGCCTGACCGACTATGGTATCTGCCAAGAGCACACAATTTGTGGATAAGACAAAGTAGGATTTAAACTTAGATTTGATAAATTTATAAAGTTCCCCATCCGTCTCATGTCTGATTTTATAAGCGTAGGTGTAGTCTTCCTTACCATCACCTGTCGTGATTTTATCCGCACTTGGCTCCCATGGAATCGTCAGTTGTTTCAATTCAGTCAACATTTTTTGAATTGCTTTTTCCATTTCAGGTGTCAAATCTATTCCGTAACCAAAAAGTGTTTTTTGACTCTCACGTTTACATAGATCAATGTACTTATCGCGGTCACAGAAATATAAGACACCATCTCCTACCATACCAAATAAGGTCTCAGATGACGGATCATAGTTGCCATAAGAAATAACACGGCCCTGATAGCAGATATCCACATGACCAATAGCTGAAAACAGGGAGGTCTCAGCTGTATGAACAAAAATTTCTAGCTCTGCTGTCTTACCAGACTTCACTATTCCAAGATGGATATCTTCTTCCTCATCAGCATTTTCCAGCATAAATTTGTTAATTTTTGCTAAAGTTCTTGCAGGGATGAGAGCGGCTAGGACAATAGGTAAGCTAATTCTAATGCGACGTTTGAGATGGTTTTTCCCAATTTCCCCTTCAAATAAGAAACCGTCACGGATATTGGACAGACCATAAAGGAAAAAATAAGCCCCTAAAACAAAGAGTTGAAAGACAGAATTTCCCGTAGAGGACAAAAGACTAGCTCCACCAAGAAAAACTAGTAGAATACCATCTAGTAAGAGACGAAAACGAGGTCGAATATTATTTTTACGGTAGAGAACATAGGTGACAAGATTAATCGTGGCCCTAAAAATCTGATAAACTCCAATCACAAGAGCCAGAACATAAATTGGTATATCAGTCGCAAGATTAGAACCTAGCAAATATCCCAGCACTAACAATTTAACCAGTGCAACTCCCAAGGTATCCGTTGACTGGCTTTTTTTGAAAACTCTTAATAGCAAATCTACGACCGTTGCTATCCAAGCTAAAAACAGAACCAGGCGAATAACCGTCACTGGCAACCAAGTCCCCGTGACCATCAAGATGAGACCTAGCAGAACAAACAAGAAACCCTGAACAAGTAATTTCTTACCTGTCAGACCTAAAGAAAGAATTTTTTCCATAAAAGACCTTTCAAAAATAATAATTAAGCCCTTTGATCAAATTGACTGGTAAATAGCTGACGGCACAAACAGCCTGTGCCAGCAAGACATGGCGACTGACTGTAGCAATGTCACCATCTTGTCTTTTGCACTTCTGAAATTTGTTTTATTGAGTCGAAATCAGAGCTTTTAAAAACTAGCTAAACTTGAAAGCTAACCATAATTGCTAGATAAAAAAGGTGCAACCAATCCTTCTTGTAAAGGTAGGAAAGAATTATATCCATTCCATTAATTATTTATATATTACCTATTGTGACACAATACTCACTATAATTCAACTTTTTACCTATTTAAAACCATAAAGCCTACATAACTCTTTGAAGAGAACAAAAATCTGAATGTAATAAGATAGTACCCATTACCCATATTATAATTAGATTATGAATTGAAGCTTTTTGGAACTAAAATTAGGAATAATTGAGAAAGTAGGGAGGGAAATTTTGCTTTTACCCCATTTTGAAATAATTTCATTTTAGATTTTTCTAAGTTTCTTTCAAAGAGCCTGCAGGGGGCATCTAAACAACAGGAAAAAGCCTTGATTTACAAGGCTTTTTTGTTTTTCTAAAAGATTTTCTCTAGATATTTAGCAGAATCCCAAGATAGTTTCTCAATGTTCCACTTCTTCCTTAAATCGTACTTTTCCTTGGCTGTATAATCTCATAATCTTCACAAAGCGAACTGGATTGTTTTGGTTATACAAAAGAAATACTGAAAAGAATAACAAGCCAGCAAACCACAAACCATAGCCTTCATCACCAATCGGTTGGCCAAATTTTAGAGGAAGAATCAAGAAATACAAAAAGTAATAGATAGACACTATATTTACTACAAAGCGGGCAAATCGATAAGGTAAAGCAGACAGTTGTCTAGGATCAAACTGGTTTTTTACAAACAAATTATGAGATGCTGCAAAGAAAAAGACTTTCTCTGTCGTTGGCTGGGCCTTTCGAACATTTTTATAAAGTGCTCGTTCAAGTATAGCAACCAACAAGGAAAACTGCATCAACCAAAATAGAAAAATACAAGCTAGACTAAACCAGTTGTAGACACCAATAAACTTGAGGGAAAAGAAACCCGAAATTGCAGGTCCACCTGCTAGTAAGAGAATGACCAATTCAGGAATAAAGGAATTCGTGTCACCAGCTTTTTCAGTATTGAGCAACTTACTCTTTGGAGCAGCTAAAGCCTCTCCTGTCTTTTGGTCATAATAAACAGCCTGTCCATCACATTCGCCGATAAAGACACGACGGCGTCCGAGAAAAAACATATTGACCTCTTTCTATTTATAAAAACAAGTCCTCAAAATTTGGAATGATTTTATCCTAGTATACCACAAACCAACTTGCTAGGTCATAGGATAACTAAGTATCGCAACTTGCTAAAAGGTTGACAGAACTTTGCTCCATAGGATATGATGGGAATACCTAGAATTTCAACTCTGCACGGCCTAGACTCCGTCTGCTGAAAAAACATTTGTGAGTTCAATTCTATATATGGAGGTTTCTATGAAAATCTATTATTCAAAATATGTCGGTGTCGGCTATCTAGTCTTTGCAGTGGGTGTATTCTTTCAATTTTTCTTTTTTCTCGCGCATGGATTAATCGACTTTTCCCAGCTTAGTCTTCTCACTGTGGTTCCAACCATTCTCTTTTTTGCTGCTATCTACGCAACGATTGCAGGTATCAAAAGACTTTCTAGTCGCAGACTCTCCTTTGAGTTCACCTTTGAAGGTATTTATGTCTATCCCGGGCTCTTCTTTTCCAAGGAAATCTTCATCCCAAAAGAAGAATTGTTGCGAGCATCGTATGTTGAAGTGGATGTCAGTGACCCTGACCATGCCAACAGCAAGGCTTACTATTTAGATTTTGACCTGAGAGAGGTCACCCAGCTAGAAGATATTTCTAAGTCAAATGTTATCGTCGATACAAGCGTCCTGATATTGCGGCTGGCCCTTAGCCTCTGTCGATTTAGAGAGGAAGAAAAAGCCGAGTTGGCAACCTATCTAAAAGAAAACTACGGCATTGATTTCTTATATTAGCAAGTAAAGAAAGCCCTAAAAACAGGGCTTTTTTGATATTATCCTTATTATCTTTCACTTTAACGTGAGCTTGCTAATTATCCAACTTAAACGTCGTATAAACTCGAATGATTTAAAATTTATGCTTCGAGAACATTAAAAAAGCAAGGGCTACTCTCCACCCTCACTTCTTCTTTTCACTCTTAATTACGGTAAAAATGACTATCTTTGTCGCTTGGTGATTGGCCGATTGCCAAGACGTCTTGGCTACCGTCTGTACCTGTTAATTCATTTTGGACTCCAGCTGGAGTAAAGATCAGGCGTGCTCCTTCTCCGCCTCCAACAAGATGAATTCCTGTCAGATAGTAACCGTCCTTCTCCTCTACTTGATCCATCTCATATTTAAAAGTTCCCTTTGAACTCTGGATAGTCACAATGCCGTCAGCTGTAATCGTAGCTATTGTTCCTGCATAATTCTCCCAAGTTCCAAGGAATTTAGAATAATCTTTTTGATTTTCCGTCTTTGTCTCAGTTTGAGTAGCTGTAGCGCTTGAAGAACTTGTATCAGACTTCTGTTCCTCTTTTTGACTAGCTTCTGTTTTACTTGATGACTCCTTAGTTACTTTAGAGGATGAAGCCTCTTTGCTTGAAGATGCTGTAGTTTTTTCAGCATTTCCTCCACAAGCAGCAAGTGTCACTGCAGCCAACAAGGCAAGAGCTGAAAGACTGGTGTAACGCAATGTTTTTTTCATGATAATCTCCTTTTAAAATGATGATACAGTTTCATCTGCATCTAAAATAGCTAGCCTGAAATTACATATATTTTTGACGACTAACCTGTAGTTTTCAGTGTATCATTTATTTCCATATAATTCAATAGTTATTTGACACCAAAAAAGGCTAATCCAATCAGGAATTAGCCCTTCTGTTTTTAATAGATAAACATGGCATCACCAAAGCTAAAGAAACGGTATTTTTCATCAATAGCATGCTGATAGGCTTCAAGGACCAATTCACGTCCTGCAAAGGCAGAAACAAGCATGACCAAGGTAGACTTAGGCAAATGGAAATTGGTTGAGAAGGCATCGACCACCTTCCAGTCATAGCCTGGTTTTATAAAGATATTGGTCCAACCTGAGTCGGCTTGGATTTGACCGTCAAACTTGCTTCCGATGGTTTCTAGTGTACGGATAGAGGTTGTACCCACGGCAATGACACGGCCACCATTTTCCTTGACCTGACGCAAGGTAGCTGCAGCTTCCTCAGACAATTGATAAAACTCTGAGTGCATCTCGTGTTCATCCAGGTTATCTACCGAAACAGGCCTAAAGGTTCCAAGCCCAACGTGCAAGGTCAAGTAAACTAGGTGAACTCCTTTTTGCTGGATTTCTTCTAGTAATTCTTTGGTAAAATGCAGACCTGCAGTCGGAGCAGCGGCTGAGCCACTTTCCTTGGCATAGACTGTCTGGTAACGTTCTCGGTCATCCAACTTTTCGTGGATATAAGGAGGAAGCGGCATTTCTCCCAGGCTTTCAAGCACTTCTAGGAAAATCCCTTCATACTCAAAACGGACAATACGACCGCCATGGGTTAATTCCTCAGTCACGACTGCGCTAAGTCGACCATCACCAAAGATAACACGAGTGCCGACCTTGAGACGTTTGGCAGGTTTTGCCAAGACTTCCCATTCGTCTCCTGCTGTATTTTTCAAAAGCAAGAGTTCAACATGGCCCCCTGTTTCTTCTTTTTGACCATGAAGTCGAGCTGGCAAAACGCGGGTATCATTCATAACCAGGGCATCACCTGGCTCTAGCATTTCAATAATGGAGTGAAAATGGCGATCTTGAAATTCCCCTGTTTTGCGATTGACCATCAAGAGTTTAGATGCATCGCGCTTTTCCAAAGGAGTTTGAGCAATTAGCTCCTCTGGCAAGTGAAAATCAAAATCATTGGTATTCATTGTTGTCATATTTCCTTTTCTTTTCTAATGTACTTATGATTAGCTATCAAAACGAACTTCTTCAAGTAGGTACTCGATAAAGCGTTCACCCATCTTAGACAAGCTTGTTTTCTCATGCTGGATATAAACCAATTCAATAGGATCATCAATATCAAGTGGAATCGAAACGATGTTGTCTCCGTTAAGATTACTATTGAGGATACCAGTCGCGATGGTATAACCGTCTAAACCAATCAAGAGATTGAACAAGGTCGCACGGTCACTAACCACGATGGATTTCTTGTGGTGTTCCTGTGACAAAATCTCTTCTGAGAAATAGAAGGAATTATGGGTTCCTTGGTCATAGCTCAAGTATGGGAAGTCTTCTAGGTCTGCCAACTGCACCTTGTCTTTTTTGGCAAGAGGATTGGACTTGCTGACAAAGATATGAGGTTGGGCTGTAAAGAGATGGTGGGCAACCAGATGGTTATCATCCAACATCTTAGAAAGGACATCACGGTTATAGCTATTTAAAAATAGGACTCCGACTTCACTGCGGAAGTTCTTGACGTCGTCGATGATTTCCCAGGTTCTGGTTTCACGCAAAAAAAGCTCATACTTTTCCATATCGCTCTTCTTGAGCAAGGAAACAAAGGCATTGACTACGAAGGCATAGTGTTGCGAAGACACACTAAAAAGCTCGCGATGAGCGATAGGATTTTTATAACGTTCTTCTAGGAGTTGAGTTTGCTCAACAACCTGACGAGCATAAGATAGAAATTCCATTCCATCACGTGTGAGGGTGATTCCCTTAGGATTTCGGATAAAAATCTCAATCCCCATCTCATTTTCTAGGTCACGAACTGCATTTGATAGACTAGGCTGCGTAATGAAGAGTTGCTTGGCAGCTTCATTCATGGAACCAGTCTCTACAATTTTGATAATATAGTGTAATTGTTGAATTCTCATGCTTTTATTGTACCATACTTGACGCAATATAAAAAGAACCAGTCACTGAAAGCTCTGTGGCTAAGCTTAGATGAATGCTTTCAAATGACTTTATCTAGCGACCTAAAAAGAGAGAGTGGGACAGAAATCGGTAATTCGTTAGAAGTCGATTTCATCGTCTCACCTCCGCACAGTTGAGTAGGGCTGTAAAAGCTGATGAAATCAGCGTAGTAGAGCCCACTCAACCACTGCGTCTTGCTCGACAATCCAACCTCAAAAAGAGGCTAGGACTTTTGTCCCAGACTCTCTTATTCTTTAGAGTTAGTCTGCCTTCTAATGTGAAACTCAGCTTCCTCTTTCCCAGAAGATGGCTAGTAAAATCATGGCACCGAGAACTGATGGGATAATGGCTGTACCGTTTAGACTTGGTCCCCAAGCACCAAAGAGTAATTGACCTAAAAAGGCACCAATCCAGCCGAGAAACATTTTCCCGAAGCATCCCATTCGTTCGCCACGATTGGTGATAGCTCCAGCTAATAGTCCGATTAAAAGGCCGACAAACATACTTCCAAGCATAGATTCTCCTTAATTTGCCCAATCTCCATTGCGGAAGAGTGGTACTCGTGTTCCATCCTCACGAATACCATCGATATCCATTTGGTTAGAACCAATCATAAAGTCAACGTGAACATCTGAACGATTAAGTCCTGCAGCTTCCAGCTCTTCTTCGCTCATCTCAGCTCCACCAACAACGCTCGTTGCATAGGCTGCACCGATAGCCAAGTGGTTTGAAGCATTTTCATCAAAAAGGGTGTTAAAGAAGGTAATCCCTGACTGAGAAATTGGACTTGGATCTGGCACCAAGGCACACTCACCCAAGGCACGCGCACCAGCATTCTTAAAGACAAGATCCTTCATAACTTGATCACCCTTCTCAGCAGTGATATCAACGATTTGACCATTTTCAAAGGTCACTTTGATGCCTTCGATGATATTTCCATTGTAGCTAAGAGGTTTTGTAGAAGTGACATAACCATCTGCGCGACGGAAGTCAGGAGCTGTAAAGACTTCTTCTGTTGGCATATTTGGCAAGAAACCTTCACCTTGCGCATTGATAGCACCAGCTGATTCCCAAACGTGGTCCTTCGGCAAGCCAAGTGTCAAATCAGTTCCAGGAGCTGTGTAGTGAAGGGCTGAAAATTGTTCTTTATTGAGCATATCAGCCTTGCTCTTCAAGATTGCTGCATGTTTTTCCCAAGCCTTAACTGGGTCTTCTTCGTAGATACGGCAAGTCTTGAAGATTTGGTCCCAAAGTAGGTCTACTGCTTCTTCGTCGCTTGCAGCATTTGGAAAGACCTTCTTAGCCCACTCAAGTCCAGCAGCTGCTGCCACAGTCCAACTAACCTTGTTGGATTGAGTTGCGATACGCATTGGTTTCATGGCAATTCCCATAGCTTTGACAGAAGCTGAGAGCTTTTCAGCATCCACTCCGTTCAAGGCACCTGGATCAGAAGAACGAACACCGAGACGACTTGCTTTGTTTTCAAGAAGGTAGTTCATCTCAGCAATCTTGTATTCTGGTACATTGTCCAGACGCTCCATCGGCGCGTGAAGGAATTTCTCACGGTTTACAAAGTCATCTGCCCATTGAACGATAACTTCGTGGGCTCCAAGTGCATAGGCTTCTTTGACGATTAAGTGAGCAAACTCGCGTTGCTCCACATCGATAGAGAGAGCCAAGGTATGACCAGGTTGCACGTTCACTCCGTTTGCAACCAACAACTTAGCATATTTTTCTAGATTTTCTTTAAAATTTGGTAAAACCATTCTGTTTTCTCTTTTCTATTTTTATTTCAAATCTTTGAGCATATTTGTCTTACTCAAAATTCTTCCCTTACTAGTATATCACATATGATGTAAATTTAAAAACAAGCCTAATAAAGCTTGTTTTTATTTAACTATCACAAAAGTCGTGTACATATCTTTCCACTTCTTTTTCCATAGATTGAATCTCACAAATATCCCATCTATTGTTTTTAGAAGTTATTTCTGCCATCATCTGTAATTTTAAGCTCTGACGATGGAATATCCCTTCTCTTTCCCATTGTTCTAATTTAGCCTCTGGATAGGAATTTCCAAACCGGGAGTTCTGACTATCGGTAATAATACAAAGGTTACCAAAAGAATGTAAAAACTCAGCAGGTAATTGTCTCTCTCCATCATGTCCATTTGGATTCTGAGGATACCAATGCTCTATTGAGCGACGATAAGCAAATTTAAAATCTCCAAACTCAATATCGTAATCTTTCTTCAATTCTTCACGATTTTTCCATAAAACATAATCTACAAAATTAAAAGCATAAACAGGAATTACCCCATATTTTTTGATACTTTTATCTTCGGTAAACAATCTTTCCTCAGCATATCTCACTGCCATTTTTTCAAGAAAATCCTTAAAGAGACTAGCAAATTCTATTTGATTTAACTCTTCAATATGGTTAAACAGGAATTGCAAGATTTCATATAACCAACGACTATCTCGATTGGCAGTAAAGGTCACAGCAAACATGGATTGGAGGAGAATGATGTTTTGGTTAATTTCCGAATCTGAAAATGTATTCTTAGTAAAGCGTTCTTCAACTATGTAATGCTCTTTCGCTTTCCCATTAGGTTGATATTCATAATAAGTCCCCTTCTGTAAAAACCATTCATCCTTATTTCTACTTGAAGAATCCGTATTCGAGTTTCTAACGATGTAATTATCGAAAATATGTTTTATTCTAAGAAGAAATTCACTAAATTCAATAACCCAAGCTTTATCTTTATTTTTTATATCAAATAGTGCTAAGAGTTTCTTATCATCTAGTTGAATCTCATCAGTTTTCTTACCTTCCGCAATTGCCAATACGTGCAGTAAGAATGTTGGAAAATCAATGATTGTAGTATAATCGCCAAAATCTTTTTCTACTTCTATATTTTTTTCATTTATCTTTCTTCCTAATATATCTGATAACTTTCTTCTTTCATTTTGATGAAAATCAATATCATTATAAATATTATGAAATGAATAATTTGTAAAATGCCATCCAAAAATACGTTCACGTTCTTGAAAGTCATCTGCTCTCTTCCGCCGCATCTTAAACTGACTTGCTACCGGCTTATCAAAGTCTGCGCAAGCATCCCATATTCTCGCAAATTTTTGTGCCATTTCTTGATTTTCACCAAACTTAGCCATCATTTGCGCCTTAAGAATTTCATGAGCTTCTAGTTGTTCACCTCGAGAGTTAAAACGTTCAAAATAAAGATTCAAATCTAAATCTTCAGGAAGTATACTTCGAAAAATGATGACATTATCAAAAAGATAGTCAACGAAATACTGAATTTCAAGTTGACGCTCTCCTAGCACTTTTTTCAAAGCATCTTTAGCATGTCCGTAACCTCTAGTTAATTCATTTTCATCGTCCTCAGAGATTTTTTGCTTAGTAAATAGTTTTTGAATATTCTCATTTGATTTCTTCCGAGCTGGGAAGGTAAGATTGACAGCTTTCAATCTATCAAAACCAAACTCATGCTTCAAAGCTAAAGCAATCAAATTAAGAGCAGTTGTCCGTTGTTGCCCATCTATGATTTTGAAAATATCATTCTCTTTATTAACGACTAATGTTCCAATATAATAATAATTGTCTCTATTTTCTTGAAAAGCATCTGCTACGTCATTCAATAACTGCTCGATTTCATTATAAGTCCAAGCAAAATTTCTCTGATAAAGAGGAATAGCATAGGTATCTTCATTTAACAAACGATTAACTGATAAGCTTATATGTGTTTCTACCATTTATCTTTTTCCTCTTCTATAATCTTGTCCACAGTATAATTTTCAAATAACTCTCTATCTATCTTGACCATAAAATCATTGGGAGTGACAGCATGAGATAAAAGTTGAAATAGTTTTTGAACCTCTTTTTGTCTAAACCTTCCACCAGCGGCGTATTTCCCTACCGTTGCATCATATATGGCTTTAGACTTAACCCGAGGGTAATAAGACCAAATAAACAAGGTTTCTACCATCTCCTTTGATAGCTCATCTTTTCCAAATCTATCTGCAAAAAGCGAGCAAATATTTAGGAATATATTGTGACACTTGAGGTAGCGTCCTTTTGAGCTATTGTAAATGTTTAACATACCTTCTGGGTAAGCTAGATTTTTTTCTTCCCCTTCAGGTTCATCAGAAAATCCTAACTCATCATTTAAAAAATCTTTATGTTCTTTAATAGTTTTATGAGCAGATTCAATATACTCAAAAAATTTACTTCCATCAATGATTGGCATAGTAATGGACATGGGGAGATTTTCAATATGACGATACAATTCTAGATATGGAAAATTCTGATTCAAATCAACGCCTTTAAAATCGTCAATAAAATCCTCTGTAAAACGGAGATAGGATCCATAACGCTTGTTTGTTAATCCTGTCTCTCCTCGAGACCAACGTCTCATACGAAAAAGATGTTTATCAAACAACTCTTTGAGACTTAAATCTTTATCTTCTACAAATTGCTCCCACTTTTCCACAATTCTTTCATCTTCGGAATCTTGCTTGCGAAGATGATAGGCTTTGAGCAAATCATGAGGTTCTAAAGATTTTCCACGATTATTCTGAGAATCAAATAACTGAAAGGCTTCAGATAATCGTTCCTGTGGCATAGTAATCACGGAAACAGAACAATTTTCCAATAAAAAGTTGCAAATATCTTTTGCATGATTTTCGCCGACCAATTGAGTCAAATTTTCCCACTCATTATAATTTTCACTCGCATGATAGCAAGATAGCTCTCCAAATTCAGCAGCACTCATCAGTTGCTTAGCACCCTTATAATTCTCTAAATCATCTAATAAATGAAGAAACAAGGAAATAGAAATTAGCCGTTGCTGTCCATCGACAATATCTAAGTATCCATCATTTTCATGCAAGATAACGGAACCAATCTGATATTCCTTTTTCCCCATAGCATCTCGTAAATCATAAAAAAGATTACGGATATGCTTTCTGTTCCATTTATAAGGTCTTTGATAAGAAGGAATCCGCAAATCCTCTTCTTTCAATAGTTCTCCAACTTTTTTAGAAGTAAATTGAATACTCATTTTATCCGCCTTTATAGTATTTTAAAAAAACTACAAATTCATATGAATCTGTAGTTAAGAGTGGCTAATTCTTTTGAATAACACTTGTATTAGGAATATTTTTTGAATACTGTTCTGCTGCTTCCTTTGTCCAAAATCCTTGTGCAATCATGTTGCCAAACTGATCAATAACAATCCATTCAGTCATATCTCCATCACCTTTCTACTTCTTTATTAATTATATATTAATCATTAGAGGTAGTATAGCATATAAAAATTGTAAAATCAATATTGTCTATGTAGAACATAATATTATTTTTCTCAATTTAAGACCAACTACAATAAATTTTCTATATTTGAGAATACCAGTATATAATTACAGGAGTAAAATAGTACGATTTTTAGCAAATTTCGTTCTGTCCTACTTCTGAAAAGATAGTGTAACATTCTTCCGAACTTAGAAAATGAACAATTAAATCAATCAGTTACTGCATCTTGTAATTATGACTTTTGTTCATTTAAGATTGATAACGTTTGAATAAAAATCATTTATCCATAGTTCTCCAACTTTTTTAGAAGTAAATTGAATACTCATTTTATCCTCATCTATATTTATCTATAATTTCTTGAACGGTCCGCTTCATATCCTCTACTAAAATCCGAGGAGACAAAACAGTAACTGCTTCCCCTTGTCCCAGCAACCAGCGTTTAAGACCCGGTGTATGCTGACTTTCAAACTTAAAATGAGTCCAGCTACCATTTTTCCCAACTATTTTTGCATTTGGAAATTGATCCATCACAATAGTAGGATCGTACAAGAACTCGATCTCAATACTGATTTTCTTCCCGATAAAAGCGTCTACTCTCTCGTTACGAATGTCTCCATCTCTAAATTTATCTCGATAAGAAATAGAGGGTTTCTCTATATCACTATGAGACCAGGACTGGATACGGTCTACTCTTAAAGTAATATAAGTCTCATATTTAAACTGGTATACAACCAGATAGAAATAATGACTATCATAATAAAGAGAGACTGGCAAAACAGTCTGCCTCTTAGAAGACTCAGAATACGGTTTTTGATAGATAATATCTAGAACCTGTTCATGCAAAATAGCTTCCGATAAATCCCAAATTTTCTCTACTCTATCTTGCTGATCCGTTAAGGGAGTATAGTTAAGTTTTTCACTGCCAATGATCTGCTCAATTTCTTTCTGGTCATCACGAGGAACTAAGGCAAGTAAATTTTTTAGTAAGCTATCAATTTCTGGTTTATTCAGTGCTCGATTTTCCAATAAAATCTTTGAAATAACGAGAATATCCTTTTTATTAAAAACTGACTTACTTGATAGGCTATACTTATTCGTTTTACGGTTATAAAGCAAGTCTCCACTATAACTGGTGTTACTAGATAAAATATCACGGAGTAGCGAAAAATCTCTCTGTATCGTCTTTTCACTAACCTCAAATTCCTGGGCTAATTGCTTTTTTCCTAATGAAGTACCTAACTGTAAACGTAAAAAAATGTTTAGTAGTCTCTCTTGATCATTCATTTGCAGTCCTTCTTATTATTTTTCAAGCGATGTTAGACACGCTGTCATCCCCCATTTAAAACGCGCAATCAAACGAAAATGTACATTTTCCAATTGATCTGGTTCACAGTCACTAGAGAAAACCATTTGTTTATTCTTAAAATGTTGAGAATTAAAAAGATTAAAAAATTTTTCTTGAATAAGAATATCCTTTTCTCCCAATACCTGAATATCATCTACAATTAGGAGATCAAACTCCTCACTTCTAACTTTTTGTATTTCTAGCTCATTTTCCAATAAGTTTACGGCAGAAATGTATTTTACTCGTTTTTCTGGATTATTTTCAAGAACCTTATTACCAATTGCTTGCAGGAGATGTGTTTTTCCTAAACCTGATTGCCCATAAATATAAAGGGGATTATATTTTAATCCTAGGTTCTCAACTACTGCTAAGGCTCCTTTCTTTGCTAAATCATTACTATCTTTTTCTACAAAATTTTCAAATTGATATTTGTTATTTAAGCCTGTATTGTTCATCATTTAAACCTATTTCTTTTTTATAGTCATTTAGTTTTAAAAAAGCGCTCTAAACATTCAAAGATATTTGGAACTTCCCTTAATAAATTTGTCACTTTCTTTTTCAAGACAGCCCAAGCTTGCTCAATGGGATTCAAATCTGGTGAATAAGGTGGTAAAGGTAAGAAAAAGTGTTTATCTTGGATGCAAAGTTCATCCAAAATCTTCTTGGGATGAAAACTAGCATTGTCCATGACAATGACATGAGGCGTCTCTAAAGCAGGCAGGAGTTGCGTTTTGAACCATTCTACAAAGAAGTTGCTCGTCATACTTTCCTTGTAAATCATGGGAGCTATAAACTCTCCGTCTACTTGTCCTGCAACAATTGAAGTCCGTTCAAAGCGCTGTCCTCTAATCTTTTCATAGACTTTCTCCCCTCTAGTAGCCCGTGCATAAGGACGATAGAGGCAGCGATCGATTCCCGTTTCGTCAATATATACGACTGGTAAATCTTTTAGGATATCCAAAACATCAAGAAACTCAGCGACTTTCTCTGGATCTTGTTCCTTAAAGCTAGTCGTCTTTTTTTAAAGTGACCTTAATCTGCTTTAAAGCTGCCCATACTGAAGGAACGGCACAAGCAAAATGTGCCGCAATCTCCCTTAAGAAAGCATCTGGATGAGCCTCTACAAAGGCCTTCAACTCCTCCAAAGGAATCTTTCGGCTTTTGGCAACTCGCTTTTTCCGCTCTAAGTGCCCTTGTTCACGTAATTTCTTTTCCCACATGAAAAGAGTTCTGACGCCAACATCAAAAACTTTGGCTGCCTCGACATGGCTATGCCCCTCTTTGATGTAATTTAATGCTCGGTGTTTAAAATCTGTACTATATGCCATAGCTTTATTATAACATGTATTTTATAAACTAAGATACTATATAGTATAAGTATAACAAAACAGATGGACAATATTTGTCCGTCTGTTAATTTTTATTTAAAACAAATCATCAAACAGACTCAACTGGTTATCCTCTGGCATATTGCCGAGAATCCCCATTTCATCCATCTTTTCAACTAAAGTTGAGGAAAGTCCACCACGCTTGCGGAGTTCTGTTTTAGAAAGGAACTCACCTTCTTGACGAGCTCGCACCAATTGCTTGGCAACGTTCTCTCCAAGACCATCCATAGCGACAAACGGTGGGATGAGGGTGTCTCCATCGATGATGAATTCGGTCGCATCACTGCGGTAGAGGTCCAATTTGCCGAACTTAAAGCCACGTTCCCACATCTCATTGACGATTTCAAGTGTTGTGTAAAGGTCAATTTCTACGTTGGAAGCTTCATTGTTCTTTCGTTTTTCAGCAATTTCTTGCATCTTGCGCTTGATAGCATCCAAGCCTGCCCCCATGGTCTTGATATCAAAGGCCTTGGCACGGATGGAAAAGTAAGCACAATAATAATAAATTGGATGGTGAACCTTGAAGTAGGCTACACGCAAGGCCATCATAACGTAGGCTGCCGCATGGGCTTTAGGGAACATGTACTTAATTTTCCCACAAGATTCGATATACCACTCAGGCACATTGTTGGCCTTCATAGCTTCGATATAACCGTTGCGCTCTTCTTCAGAGATTTTGAGCCACAATCCCTTACGTACACGCTCCATGATAGTAAAGGCCATCTTTGGATCTAGACCAGCGTGCATGAGGTAAACCATGATATCATCCCGACATCCGATAACGGTTGACAGGTCCGCAATTCCAGCCTTAATCAAGTCTTGGGCATTTCCCAACCAAACGTCGGTACCGTGAGACAGACCAGAAAGCTGAAGCAACTCCGCAAAGGTCGTCGGATGGGTTTCATCCACCATGCCTCGAACAAAGTTAGTTCCAAACTCTGGAATTCCAAGCATACCAGTTGAAGTCCCGATTTGCTCAGGTGTTACCCCAAGCACATCGGTCCCTGAAAAGAGGGCCATCACGCCTTCGTCATCCATAGGGATTTCATTAGGATCAATCCCAGACAAGTCCTGCAGTTTCCGAATCATGGTCGGATCATCATGCCCCAGCACATCGAGTTTGAGGACGTTCTCATCGATATCGTGGAAGTTAAAGTGAGTGGTCTGCCATTCAGCCGTCACGTCATCCGCTGGATACTGGACAGGCGTAAAATCGTAGACATCCATGTAGTTAGGAATAACAACGATTCCCCCTGGGTGCTGACCGGTCGTCCGTTTAACACCTGCAGCTCCTTGGGCTAGGCGCTCTACTTCGGCTTCACGGTAGAACTTGCCATAGTCACGCTCGTAACCTTTGACAAATCCATAGGCTGTTTTAGCAGCCACAGTACCTACCGTTCCTGCACGGAAGGCGTATTCTTCCCCAAAGATATCACGAACATCCAAGTGGGCGCTCGGTTGATCTTCACCTGAGAAGTTCAAATCGATATCGGGAACCTTATCCCCGTCAAAACCAAGGAAGGTCTCGAAAGGAATGTCCTGTCCATTCTTGCTAAGCTTATTGCCACAGTTTGGACAGTCTTTATTTGGCATATCAAAACCTGAACCGTAGGAACCATCCGTGATAAACTCACTGTACTGACACTGACCACAGACATAGTGAGGAGAGAGAGGATTGACCTCGGTAATCCCAATCATGGTTGCAACGAAACTAGATCCAACAGACCCACGGGAACCAACCAAGTAACCCCGTTCGTTGGAACGGTGCACTAGCATCTGTGAAGCCAGATAAATCACGGCAAATCCATTCCCCAAGATAGAGGTCAATTCCTTTTCAATCCGCAAATCAACGATATCTGGGAGTGGATTTCCATAGATTTCAAAGGCTTTTTTATAGGTTAATTCAGCAACTGTTTCTTCGGCTTTGTCAATGAAAGGCGTGTACAAATCACCCTTTACAACCTCCACCGGCTCAAAGATTTCTGCCATGGCATTGGTATTTTCAATGACAATCTTGCGAGCCAAATCTTCCCCTAGAAAGGCAAATTCATCCAACATTTCATTGGTGGTTCTAAAATGCGCCTTTGGTAGCGGAGCTGGTTGGGCAGCTTCTCCATGGCCGATAGTTCGGTTAATCATGGCACCCTGACCTAGACTGCGGACGATGATTTCTCGATAAATTTCATCCTCGGGTTCGAGATAGTGGACATTTCCTGTCGCAAGAACCGGCTTACCGAGACGATCTCCAACCTCTATCAAACTCTTGATAATGGTTTGGAGTTCTTCCATGTCCTTGACCTGCTCTTTGGCAATCAGAGGTGCATAGATAGCTGGAGGCATCACCTCGATAAAGTCATAATATTTAGCGACTTCGACCGCTGCATCCACTCCCTGTGATACGACTGAATCAAAAACTTCCCCTTCTGTACAAGCAGAGCCCAAGATTAAACCTTCTCGATGGGCATCCAGTACCGTACGTGGAATTCGCGGTACTCCTTCAAAATACTGAGTATTTGAGAGAGAAACCAGCTTAAAGATATTTTTCAAGCCCACCTGATTTTTCACATAGATGGTCGCATGCTTGACTCGAGCTTTTTTATAAGAATCTGGACTGATTAAATCAAGGTTTAATCGTGCCAAATCTGTCACACCGTGTTTTTCTGCTACTTCTTTGATAAAGATAAAGAGCAGACGGCCAGTTGCTTCCGCATCGTAATTGGCCATGTGGTGGTGTTCTAAAGCTACACCAAAACGTTTAGTCAAAGGTCCTAGACCATGACGTTTGTACTCAGGATAGAGATTTCTTGCGAATTCTAGCGTATCGATGACGGGTTGAGTGATTTTTGGCAGGCCATGACGTTCATAGTTGGCATTCATAAAGCCAACGTCAAAGGTTGCATTGTGGGCGACAAGAACGGTATCCTTACAAAATTCTTGAAACTCTTTTAAAACTTGAACCAAGGGTTTGGCATTTTTTACATGATCATCCGTAATCCCCGTCAATTCTGTCGTAAAGGCTGATAAGGGGTGACCTGGATTGATAAACTCATCAAATTCAGCGACGATATTACCCTTATACATCTTGGAAGCCGCAACCTGTATCAAGTCATTATAGATAGCAGATAGACCAGTCGTTTCCACGTCAAAGACTACATAAGTAGCTTCAGAAAGGTCCATCTCCACTTCATTATAGACGATAGGTACACGGTCTTCAACGATATTAGCTTCCATCCCATAGATCAGCTGGATGCCTGCTTTCTTAGCAGCCTTATAGCCATGAGGGAAGGATTGAACATTTCCGTGGTCCGTGATTGCTACCGCTTTATGACCCCATTTAGCTGCTTTCGCAACGAGTTCTTCAACTTCAGGTAGAGCATCCATGGTCGACATATTGGTATGGGCATGGAACTCAACACGACGCTCTCCCTCTGGCATCAAGTCTTTACGCTCATAGTGAACGACTTCCTGAACATCCTGTACATTCATGGTCAAGTCTCGCGTGAAATTATTTACCTCGACATTTCCTCGAACACGGAGCCAAGAGTTTTTCTTGATCATGTCAAACTTCTGAGCTTCTTCTTCATTCTTGACCCATTTTTGCATAGAGAAACTGGAAGTATAGTCCGTCATCTTGAAGTTAATCAAGACACGACCTGTTCTAGTCACCTTATGCTCAACATCAAAGACAACTCCTTCAAAAACCAATCTATTTTCTTCAGTATTGACCTCGATCATAGGAGTAATCTCTGCCTTATCAAGTTTAGGCTTAGCAGCTGCTTTCTTGGCTTGGAAATCAAAGACAGGTTTATCCTCAGCTGGAGGAGGAGGAGCCATCTGTTCCAATTGTTCCATAGCCCGAAGTGTTTCTTCATTAGCAGCTTGGATAATCATTTGATTTTCCGTCTGAAAGGCCTCTTGCTCTTCCCTCGTGAGTTCTTCATTTTTTTCTAAACTGCAGGATAATTTAGGAAAGCCAAAAAGTTCCAGCTGTTTGCTAAGATTTGGCAGATGATTTTTTCTAAAATGCTCAGTATCTGCGGCTTCAGAAGCTTCAATGATTAACTGGTCATTTTCAAAGCGAACCTGAAAATTCTGATATATAGAACGAAAACCTTGACTAGCACAAGGACCATCCGAAAAAGCCTCTCGATAGTAGGCTTGTAAAAGTTCTCTAGAAAATTCCTGATTTCGCGTTTTTATCTCAAAACTAGCCTGATTTCCCGTTTTTGAGAATTCTTCTTTCAAGCCTCTTTTCAACTCTAGAAAAAGTTCAAAAGGCAAGATATTTTCAAAAACAAAATGAAACTCCCAAACTTTGCTTCGTTTATGGACAATGACTTGTTCTATTTCAGCCTGAGAGAAGGCCTCATGATTTCTCATTTCAGCGGGTATTCCCAACTGATTCATTAAAATTTCAAAAGTGGTTGACATCCATTTTCCTCACAATATACTCCTTCTATTTTACCATATTTGAGGCACTTTTACCTATTTCTACCAAACAGAAAAAGAAGCCACAAAGTGACTTCTTTTAGGGTGTCGATGAATTATTCTTCACCTTTGTTTTTCTTAATGATTTCTTCTTGTACTGACTTAGGTACATCTTCGTAGTGGTCGAATACCATCATGAATGTACCACGTCCTTGAGATGCAGAACGAAGAACTGTTGCGTAACCAAACATTTCAGCAAGTGGAACGTAAGCACGAACGATTTGGCTGTTACCGTGTGCTTCCATACCATCTACACGTCCACGACGAGCAGTTACGTGACCCATAACATCACCAAGGTTTTCTTCTGGAACAGTGATTGTTACAAGCATCATTGGTTCAAGGATAGCTGGTTGTGCAGTCTTAGCAGCTTCTTTAAGTGCAAGAGATGCAGCGATCTTGAAGGCAGTTTCAGATGAGTCGACATCGTGGTATGAACCATCGTAAAGCTTAGCTTTAACGTCAACCATTGGGTAACCAGCAAGAACACCGTTAGCCATAGATTCTACCAAACCTTTTTCAACCGCTGGGATAAATTCACGAGGAACCACACCACCGACGATTGCGTTTTCGAATTCGAATCCTTTTCCTTCTTCGTTTGGAGTAAATTCAATCCATACATCACCGAACTGACCTTTACCACCAGACTGACGTTTGAAGAATCCACGTGCTTGAGTAGAAGCGCGGAATGTTTCACGGTAAGATACTTGAGGAGCACCTACGTTCGCTTCAACTTTGAACTCACGACGCATACGGTCAACAAGGACGTCAAGGTGAAGCTCACCCATACCAGAGATAACTGTTTCACCAGTTTCAACGTTAGTTTCAACGCGGAATGTTGGATCTTCTTCAGCCAATTTTTGAAGGGCGATACCCATCTTGTCTTGGTCTGCTTTAGATTTAGGCTCAACCATCAATTGGATAACTGGTTCTGGAACGTTGATTGACTCAAGGATAATTTTAGCTTTTTCATCTGTCAATGAGTCACCAGTTGTAGTGTCTTTCAAACCAACGGCAGCAGCAATATCACCTGAGTAAACAGTGTCGATTTCTTGACGGCTGTTAGCGTGCATTTGAAGGATACGTCCGATACGTTCACGTTTACCTTTAGAAGTGTTCAATACGTAAGAACCTGATTGAAGAACACCTGAGTAAACACGGAAGAATGTCAAACGACCTACGAATGGGTCAGTCATGATCTTGAAGGCAAGAGCTGCAAATGGCTCTTCATCAGATGCAGGACGAGTTTCTTCTTCATCTGTATCTGGGTTGATACCTTTGATCGCTGGGATGTCAAGTGGGCTTGGAAGGTAGTCGATAACCGCATCAAGCATCAATTGAACACCTTTGTTCTTGAAGGCAGAACCACACAATACTGGGAAGAATTCAACGTTGATAGTCGCTTTACGGATACCAGCTTTCAATTCTTCGTTAGTGATTTCTTCACCTTCGAGGTATTTCATCATCAATTCTTCGTCAGTTTCAGCAACTGCTTCGATCAATTTTTCACGGTATTCTTGAGCTTGCTCAAGGTATTCAGCCGGAATGTCTTCTTCAAGGATATCTGTACCAAGGTCGTTCGTATAGATTTCAGCTTTCATCTTGATCAAGTCGATGATACCACGGAAGTCATCTTCAGAACCGATTGGCAATTGAATTGGGTGTGCGTTAGCTTGAAGACGATCGTGAAGTGTGCTTACTGAGTAAAGGAAGTCAGCACCGATTTTGTCCATTTTGTTGGCAAATACGATACGTGGAACTCCGTACTCAGTTGCTTGACGCCAAACTGTTTCAGTTTGAGGCTCAACACCTGATTGTGAGTCAAGAACTGTAACCGCACCGTCCAATACACGAAGAGAACGTTGTACTTCGATAGTGAAGTCCACGTGTCCTGGTGTGTCGATGATGTTTACGCGGTGGTTGTTCCATTGAGCTGTTGTCGCAGCAGATGTGATAGTGATACCACGTTCTTGCTCTTGCTCCATCCAGTCCATTTGTGACGCACCTTCGTGAGTTTCACCGATTTTGTGGATTTTACCAGTGTAGTAAAGGATACGCTCAGTTGTAGTTGTTTTACCAGCATCGACGTGAGCCATGATACCGATATTACGAGTTTTTTCAAGTGAAAATTCGCGTGCCATGAGGTTTGTTTCTCCTATATTTTTTTATTTCTATTCTATTATAACACGATTTAATAAAAACGGATAGGCAGGACCTACCCGTTCTCAATGTTTATCTTGTTATTGTTGGTTTCAACTTGCGGAATGGTAAGTTGAGTTATAGCTAAGAGCTGACCGAGCTAAATTGAACCCGGGCTAAAAGCTCAAGTTAACTGATTTGAACCCGAGCGAGGCCCGGTGCAAAAAAGATAAACTGCTTTGTGTTCACGGAACACTGCATCAGTTTCCTATTTTTGCCTTGGGCCTTTGCCGCTCTTAGTATCATTTTATTACCAACGGAAGTGTGCGAAGGCACGGTTAGCTTCAGCCATACGGTGAGTGTCTTCACGTTTCTTAACTGCTGCACCAGTGTTGTTAGCAGCATCCAAGATTTCTTTTGCAAGACGGTCTTGCATTGTGTGTTCACCACGAAGGCGAGCGATTGTTACCAACCAACGAAGTCCAAGTGTTGTACGACGTTCTGGACGAACTTCAACTGGGACTTGGTAGTTAGAACCACCGACACGACGTGCACGTACTTCAAGTACAGGCATGATGTTTTCCATAGCTGTTTCAAATACTTCAAGTGCATCGTTACCAGTAACTTCTTTGATTTGTTCAAAAGCACCGTAAACGATTGAAGCAGCTGTACCACGTTTACCGTCAAGCATAACGCGGTTGATAAGACGAGTAACTAATTGTGAATTGTAAAGCGGATCTGGCAATACGTCACGTTTTGGAGCTCTATTTTTACGACTCATTTCTCTTTATCCCCTTTCCTTATGCTTTTTTCGGACGTTTAGTACCGTATTTAGAACGGCCTTGTTTACGATCGTTAACACCTGCAGTATCAAGTGCACCACGGACGATATGGTAACGTACCCCTGGAAGGTCTTTTACACGTCCACCGCGAAGAAGCACCACGCTGTGCTCTTGCAAGTTGTGTCCGATACCTGGGATGTATGCAGTAACTTCGATAAGGTTGCTCAAACGTACACGAGCAAATTTACGAAGGGCAGAGTTAGGTTTTTTAGGTGTCATTGTTCCAACACGAGTTGCAACACCACGTTTTTGTGGTGAAGAAACGTTTGTTTGAACTTTTTTATGACTGTTGTAACCAACGTTCAAAGCTGGTGATTTAGATTTTTCTACTTTTGATTTACGCGGTTTGCGAACCAATTGGTTAATTGTAGGCATCTACATTCTCCTGTGTTTTTTTATTTTTGGTGATGATACACTTGGTGACAGCTATCATCTGTGTGTACTTTTGCAACATTTGTCAGCACGTCCCTGTACACTCTTGAGAGACCAAAAGTAAAAAGTACCGTCTATTATTGTACCACGTTTTTCTATTCTTTGTCAATATCTTTCTGCTGATTTTTTGATATTCTGACTTTTTTGAAGCAAGAATTTTAGCAACTACCACATAGTTTCTATAACCAACCACTTAGACAAGCGACCTTGTCTTTGTCAAGAAAATGGTGTTTAATAGATTTGTAAGTAAGAGATCTCTATTACAACTTTACAAAGGAGAAAATATGAAAGTCAGACTTGACATTGATCAACAATATGCAGAAGAACAAATCATCATAGAAGCACCATCTTTGTCCCCTAGAGTTCAAAAAGTTCAAGACTTTGTTCAATCACTGGATCAAAAAGAAACGCTTAAAGGAAAATTCCAAGACCAGGTCTACTTGATTCAGATTAGTAAGATTCAACGTATATATATTGAAAATCGTAAAATCTTAGCTGAAACTGATGATCGAACCTACACTCTAGACATTCGTCTCTACCAAGCAGTTGAAATCTTACCTGCTTCCTTTATCCAAATTTCCCAATCGGAAATTGTCAACATTGATGCTATCAGTCATCTAAAACTAACCTCTAACGGCTTGATTGAAATCTATCTTAAAAACGACAGTTTCACTTACTCATCTCGCCGTTACCTCAAAGCTATTAAGGAGAAATTAGAACTATGAAAAAACAAATTTTCCACGATGCCACAACTGGTATCCTCATCGGCCTCACCCTATCCATTATCTTTTCTTTTATCTATTCGCCAAGTAACTACGCACCCCTCAGCCCCAACTCTTTGATTGGTCAATTCATAACCCAACATCAGGTGCATGGTTCTCTCGTTTTACTCTACTGTTCTATCATCTGGGCAGCGATTGGAATCCTCTTTAGTTTTGGCAGTCGTCTATTCGCTCAAGATTGGAGCCTTCTTCGTGCGACTGTCACTCACTTCTTCCTTATGTTGCTAGGTTTTGTCCCTCTAGCAATCCTAGCAGGCTGGTTCCCGCTTCACTGGACTTTCATCCTTCAACTCATCCCAGAGTTTGCAATCATCTACCTCATCATCTGGGTTGTTCTCTACAAGAGAGAATCTAAAAAAGTTGCACACATCAATCAACTATTGGCTCGAAAACACTAATATACAAGAAACCCACTCACATGACTGAGTGGGTTTTGACTTATAATTTTTGTTTCCATTCTAACAAGAGATTCATGGCCTGCATAGGCGTCATATTGTACACATCTACTTCAGCCAATTCTGCTAGGATAGGATTTTCTTCCGCTGAGTCAAATAGGGAAATTTGTTCAGAGACTGCATTTATTTGTCTCATTGGAGCAGGACTTTCCTGACCTTGACTTTCTAGTTGAGTTAAAATCGCATCCGCTCTTTTTAGCAAGTCTGCTGGCAATCCTGCAATCTTAGCAACGTGTATACCGTATGATTTATCTGCGGGTCCTGGCTCTATCTTATGAAGAAAGGTAACCTGGCCATTTTGTTCCAGTGTAGCCACGTGAACATTTACCAGATGTTCCAGACTAGCCTCAAGACTAGTTAATTCATGGTAGTGCGTTGCAAAGAGAGTCTTGGCTCCGATATGTTCATGGATATACTCGATAATCGCTTGGGCTAGGGCCATGCCATCATAGGTTGCCGTTCCGCGTCCCAACTCATCAAAGAGAATCAGGGATTTTTCAGTAGCATGTGCAATAGCATTATTAGCTTCCATCATCTCGACCATAAAGGTTGACTGACCGGAAACCAAGTCATCCGCTGCCCCAATACGAGTGAAGATAGCATCAAAAATAGGAAGACTAGCACTCTCAGCTGGAACATAAGACCCTATCTGGGCCATGACTGCTGTCATAGCTAGCTGACGCATATAGGTTGACTTCCCGCTCATATTAGGCCCTGTAATCAGCTGGATGCTAGTATCTTCACCCATTTGGATACTGTTGGGAATATAGGTTTGGGCTCCCATGACCTTCTCAACGACAGCGTGACGACCTTTTTGAATGTCAATTCGCGAATCCTGACCAAACTCTGGACGGATCAAATGCTGATTTTCTGCAACTACTGCCAAACCTTGCAAGACATCAACTGTTGCAATTCCTTGGGCTAGGGCTTGCAGACGTTGGATATACTTACCAACCTCTTCACGGATACGCATAAAGATTTCATATTCAAGATTAGCTGACTTCTCACGCGCCTCTAACATTTCTCCCTCGATACGCGCCAACTCCTCTGTTCCAAAACGCTCAGAATTTTTCAGCGTAGCCTTACGGAAAAAGTGGGCTGGAACATTGCCGAGCTGAGAGTTGGTCACATGGAAATAGTAACCGTCTTTTTTATTGTAATCAATCTTGAGAGTATTGATACCCGAGTTTTCTCTCTCCTTGGCTTCAATCTCCGCAATCCAGCTAGTTCCTTCTCTGAGAACACGACGATATTTGTCCAAGGTTTCATCAAAGCCCGTCCGAATAATACCTCCTTCGGTAATGACATGAGGAGCCTCAGGGGCAATGGCTGCGCTAATGAGATTCTCGAGTTCAGGAATAGCATCTAGTTGTTCAATTAGATAGGTAAGAGCTGGTTGCCCCATTCCTTCTAAAATTGCTCGAATTCGTGGAACACTGCCCAAGGTAGTCGCTAATTGCAAGAGGTCTTTAGGGTTGCTTTTGCCAAAAGATACTCGACTCGCCAGACGCTCGATATCGTAGACTCCCTTGAGACTTTCTGTTAAATCACTGCGCTCAAAGAAATAATCTAAAAAGACCTGCACAACATCCTGGCGTTCAAGGATACGGTCCTTGTCAATCAAGGGACGGTGGATCCAAGAGCGTAGGAGACGCATCCCCATGGCAGTTTTAGTTTCATCTAGTAGCCAGAACAGACTGCCTTGTTTCTTGCCAGAACGAGCATTTTCTACTAGATCTAAACTAGCCTTGGTTGCATAATCCATCTGCAAGAAATCCTTAATTTCATAACGGACAACTGGCTTCAAGTGGTTGAGCTCTCTCATCTGAGTCCGATGGACATACTGGAGAAGCTTACTGCTGGCAGCTTGTTCAACGGGTGCCAATCGTGGTTCCAGTAGATGGATGTCTTCAAATGATTCTTTCTCATAGGAAAGTACCAAATTCATTTGACGTCTGAGAATCTGTTCTTCCTCTTCGGTTAAGGCATAGCCGATGACAACTTCTCTTGCCTTAAGATTTCGGATTTCACCACAGACCAGGGTAAAATCCAATAAGCCTGTCACATAGAAATCACCCGTCACTAAGTCCATGTATGCCAAACCAAATTGCTGACCGTCACGGTCGATAGCCACCAAAAAGTTGTTTTGACTATCTGGTTTACTACTATCGACGACTGTACCAGGGGTAATCACCTGCACAACCTCTCGCTTAACAACCCCTACTGCCTGCTTAGGATCCTCCATCTGCTCAGCAATGGCAACCTTGTAGCCACGCTCCACTAGGACATCAATATACTGTTGTGCTGAGTGATAAGGAACTCCAGCCATGGGAATAGGATTGTCAGCATTCTTATTGCGACTGGTTAGTGAGATTTCTAGTATCTGGGCAGCATTGACTGCATCTTCGTAAAATAACTCATAAAAATCACCCATACGAAAGAGCAAAAAAGCATCTGGATATTGTTTTTTTATATCCACATACTGTTGCATGCCAGGTGATAATTTTTCTGTCGTCATCCATTCTCTCCTTGTTAAAAATAGAGAGTGGGACAGAAATCGGTAATTCGTTAGAATTCGATTTCGTCGTCCCACCTCCGCACAGTTGAGTAGGGTTGTAAAAGCTGATGAAATCAGCGTAGTAGAGCCCACTCAACCACTGCGTCTTGCTCGACAATCCAAAGACAATTGAGAGGCTAGGACTTTTGTCCCAACCTCCTTATCTATCCTTCATCAAATCTAACAAACGATCTTCCATGAGTTTAGCAACATGCTGATCTCGGCAAATCACCAAGAGGGTATTAGCACCCGCAACTGTCCCTAAAATCCATTCATCCTTGTTGTCATCGACAACATTGGCTAAAACCGCGGCTTCACCCAGTTTAGTGTGAAGAACTAAGGTAAACTCAGCTCTTGCCACGCCTTCTAAATGATGGGATAAAAACTCAACCAGGTCAATCTTCTCTGTCTCATTTGCTAGTACGTAGTAGACCATATCATTTTTCTTAACCTTGGTCAAGCCAAGTTCACGAAGGTCACGCGACAAGGTCGTTTGTGTCACAAAAACATTGCGTGCTTCCAAACGATCTTGAATCTCCTTTTGAGTTCCTAACTTCTCCTCAGTGATCATCTGCTTGATCAACTGATGACGTTCTCTTTTTCTCATAACATCCTCTCGAGTGAATATTTATAACATTTTCATCTATTTAATAAGAACATTATACCAAAAAAACCGAATATTTCAAAAAAAATTTCGTCTTTCTTTAAAATTGTGATAAAATAGAAGAAAAGTCCAAAGGAGCCTATAATGAATACAAAACAATTGATCGCTAGTGAATTGGCTAGCGTCATTGATAGCCTGGATCAAGAGGCTATTTTCAATTTACTAGAACAACCAAAAAACTCTGATATGGGAGACATCGCCTTCCCTGCCTTTACTCTAGCAAAAGTTGAGAGAAAAGCTCCACAAATGATTGCAGCAGATATCGCTGAAAAAATCAATAGCCAAGCCTTTGAAAAAGTCGTCGCTACTGGACCTTATGTTAACTTCTTCCTTGATAGAAATGCCATTTCTGCTCAAGTATTACAAGCTGTTATCACTGAAACAGAACACTATGCTGACCAAAATATTGGTAAACAAGAAAATGTTGTTATCGACATGTCTAGTCCCAATATTGCTAAACCATTCTCTATTGGTCACCTGCGCTCAACTGTTATCGGAGATAGCTTGTCACATATTTTCCAAAAAATCGGTTATCAAACGGTCAAGGTCAACCATTTGGGAGACTGGGGTAAACAGTTTGGGATGCTGATCGTTGCCTACAAAAAATGGGGCGACGAAGAAGCTGTAAAAGCTCATCCGATTGATGAACTTCTTAAACTCTACGTTCGCATCAATGCTGAAGCTGAAAATGACCCTAGCTTGGATGAAGAAGCACGCGAATGGTTCCGTAAACTTGAAAATGGAGACGAGGAAGCTCTCGCACTTTGGCAATGGTTCCGTGATGAAAGTTTGGTGGAATTTAACCGCCTTTATAATGAATTGAAGGTTGAATTCGACAGCTACAACGGGGAAGCCTTTTACAATGACAAGATGGATGCAGTTGTAGACATCCTTTCTGAAAAAGGACTTCTGGTCGAATCAGAAGGTGCCCAAGTTGTGAATCTTGAAAAATATGGAATTGAACACCCAGCTCTTATCAAGAAATCTGATGGTGCAACTCTCTACATCACACGTGACTTGGCCGCTGCCCTTTACCGTAAAAACGAATATCAATTTGCCAAATCGATCTATGTCGTTGGTCAAGAGCAATCCGCCCACTTTAAACAACTCAAAGCTGTCTTGCAAGAGATGGGTTACGATTGGAGTCAAGATATTGTCCATGTTCCTTTTGGTTTGGTTACAAAAGAAGGCAAGAAACTCTCTACTCGTAAAGGGAATGTTATCTTGCTAGAGCCTACAGTTGCAGAGGCTGTCAGTCGTGCCAAAGCCCAAATCGAAGCCAAAAATCCTGAACTTGAAAATAAAGACCAGGTCGCTCATGCTGTTGGAGTTGGAGCCATTAAATTCTATGACCTTAAAACTGACCGTACAAATGGATACGACTTCGACCTTGAAGCTATGGTATCCTTTGAAGGCGAGACTGGTCCTTATGTTCAATACGCCTATGCTCGTATCCAATCCATCTTGCGCAAAGCCGATTTCAAACCAGAAACAGGTGCCAACTATAGCTTGAATGATGCTGAAAGCTGGGAAATCATTAAACTCATCCAAGACTTCCCACGTATTATTAACCGTGCAGCAGATAACTTTGAACCTTCTATCATTGCTAAATTTGCAATTAGCTTAGCGCAAGCCTTTAACAAATATTACGCTCACACTCGCATCTTGGATGAAAGTCCAGAACGCGACAGTCGTTTAGCCCTCAGCTATGCAACTGCAGTTGTCCTCAAAGAAGCACTTCGTCTGCTGGGCGTAGAAGCACCAGAGAAGATGTAAATCGCCAAAGTTACTTGATTGCAAAGCAATCTAAGTAACTAACGCCAAATCCTATTCGGACTTTGGCTAGGCACTTCACTAGTTTTAGGACATAAATATGATCGATTTATGTCCTAAAACGTCGTAATCTTGAAGTTATTGGAACTAAAGTTCCTAATTGTTGGACGCTAGCCGCTTTTATGCGGACTAGCTAACTGCTTCACTAGTCATGGCCCCTAAATATAATCGATTTAGGGACCACGACGTCGTAACTATGGCGAATTGCCTAAACGCTTCACTAATTCACCTAACCAAATAATATCGATTTGGTTGAATGAATGTCGCAATCTTAAAGTTACTGAATTGCAGAGCGATCTAAGCAACCGATCCTAAACCTCTACGGACTTTTATTTGGTACTAGGGGCGGAGTTCATTACATCTACTATTTTAGATTAGCGATCACTTGCCTAATTTCTATATTGTCATTACTTGAAAAGCGAAAAATCTTTTTCGCTTTTCTCTTGCTATTAATTTCTTTATCACTTAGGGAGAGATTTTATGAGCCAATATGCTTATATTTTAGTTGTCATCAGTCTTGTCGCTCTTTTTCTCATCAACAAATACGAAAAGGAAAAACTACAAAGACTCCTACAAGAGCAACTGTTAAAGGATGAAACTTTTCGCGCTACTATCAAGGAAAAGATTCAAACAACAGAAAACATTAACGATGTCATCGACTACATCAATAAGGGATATCGTTTGGGAATTATGATTTCAAAGGAAATTGTTGAAGACATCAGAAAATAAAAAAGGATTCGAGATAGTATTTCTCGAGTCCTTTTCTATTTTTTCCTGAGAACTATGATTCCCACCAATATAACAATCCCTAGTGATGCCATGGTTCCGTATGCTGACAAACTTTCATCAAGAAATTTCTCGGAGAACTGCAACAGAGCGATCGCTAAGAGTAGCAAGGCACTGCAAAGCATAATATCCTTGAAGCTTGGTTTGCGTCTTATATACTTTAAAAATGATCTCTGTAATTTACTCATTTCGACTATTCCCTTTGAAGTAAATCCTTTATGCATGGAATAAAACTCTTCCTCAGAAAATCTGACCTCTTACAAAGCTTCTAATTCATAGAGTTCCGCAATAATCCCTGCGACCTTCTTGATATCTCCCAGCATTCCACGCATCTCAAAGTCAGCTAGAACGGGGAATCCGAAGCGTTGGCTGTATTGTTTGGCTGTCAAACAGTATTGGTTGTTAAAGTTACGATTGCCTGATCCTACGACACCAAAACACTTGCTGGCATTGTCACCGTATGCGATAAAATCACCTACTGAAGTGGTCAAAATCTCCACATCACCATTATCAACACCATTGCCACCTTCTAGATAAGTCGGTAGGAAAGCCACATATGGGTTGGTCATTTCAAAGAAGTCTTCCCCTTCCTTGACCAAATCTTTAATATGAATTTTTTCTACTTCAATGTTCTCATACTGTTCTAACAGGTAGGCCTTCAGACGTGTAACGAAACTCTCCGTATTTCCGCTCAGACTGATATAGACTAAGGAAATTTTTTTCATTTTCTCCTCCTTTTTGAATCATAAAAAATAACTACCAAGATTGTATCTTGATAGTTATGCTTTGTCAACTCTTAGGCTAGTTCTTCCTCTTCTTGAGCTTCTGTTAATTCTTTCTGCTGACGCCACATCTTATAGAAGACGATTGCTAGGAAAATAACATTGAGTACAACCCCAAAAATAGCAGAACCTTTGGCACCAAGCTCCGCTCCCATACGGATGTTAGGGTCTGTAAAAAGTGAAACCGCATCCTGAACGCCGATAAAGTTGTAGATAGAACCAACGATGGCAACGAAGACATAAGCAAGATAAGTGTAGTTAGCCAATTGGATGTTTTTACGAATAAGGAAAACCAAAGCCACAACAACTAGAATAACAGATAAGACAACCAAGAGAATGCTGAAGACAGAATGACCATGCTCCGATACCTTAATGGTGTAATCAACGAACTCCTTAGCATAAGTAGCATCTCCACCTAACTTTTCAATGTTGTTCACACTATCCGCAGTAGGTACTGGAGATATGATTCCAAATAGCGACATTGCTGAGAGTAAGGCTGAAAAAATCAGTAATACCCACAGATAGATTGGTTTCTTTTTCATAAAAGTAACCTCCTCATAATTTTTTTATTATTATAGCATATTTTCCGAAGGAGAACAACTGCTACAAGTTCGTTTCCACCTGTTTACGGTAGGCTTTAGGAGACTTCCCACACAGTTTTCGAAAAACCTTATAGAAATAACCTACATTACTGTATCCAACCGTATAGCAGATATCCTCGATACTATCATTTGTAGATAGCAAGAGTTGCTGGGCCGCCTTGATGCGTTGCTTATTGAGAAGCTCTGCAAAGGTGGAATTGGTTTCCTTCTTGATTAGTTGACCCAAATAAACGGGATTGATAAAGAGATCCTTGCTGATATCCTTAAGAGAAAGCTCTTTTTGGTAGTCTCTACCAATGACCTCGAGCACACTAACTACATTTTCATTCATGCGGTATTGGCCAAAGAAGGAAGTCAAGGTTTTCTTGGTATAAGCGACTAAGTCCTCAAAAGTGGTAATGGCATGGATGTTTTTGACAATATCTGTCATGTCATCTGCTTTCAAATGTTCAAAAAGATGGAAGACATCCATGACAAACTGGGTAAAGAGCTGCTTTGTGATAGATACTATCGGTGTATTTTCTAAGACAATCTTCTCAAGCAAGGTCAATTCATCAATAATTTGCTGGAGATTTCCTTGAATAATCACCCGATAGATGGGTTCGTAGTAAGAAAAGAGACTTTCAGACTGATCTAAATTGACCGATCCATAAAAGAGAGTCTTTTCAACATCACGCTTCCACTTTTCAAAGTTGATTTGATAAGGAGCTTCAAAAGGCATGACTAGCAAACCCTCAAATTCCTGATCTGCAAGGACGATTTGCCAGTCCTGACCTAGAACATAGTAGGGAATGACAAAATTCCCTTGTTTTCCCTTTGAAAGTCCGACCCACCAATTTTCTTTTTGGCTGAGATGAGCCTTGAAGGCTTCTTCATCGAGTTGCTGACTCAATATTTCGGGCTCATGAACCTTCTCACGAAGTTGAGTGACGATTTTTTCAAGTAAATGTCCCAGCTCGACCTTATCGACTGGTTTAACCAGATAATCAACCACGCTGAGATTCATAGCTTTTTTGACGTAGTCAAATTCTTGATAGCCCGATAGTAGGATATAATAAGCATCTGGCAACAAGTCCTTCATTTCCTGAATCATTTCAAGTCCTGTTTTGTCAGGCATGTTGACGTCAGATATCACAATATCCACAGGATGTTCTCGGACATAGTCAAGAGCGTCGTCAGCATGATTGGCTGTAGCGACGACTTCCATATCCCATTTATCAAAAGGAATCAAACGCTTGAGACCTTCGGTAATCATGTACTCGTCGTCCACTAATAGTACTTTATACATCTTTATCCTTTCTCCTCATCCTGAATAGTAATTCGATAACGAACACCTTCTTGTTTAACTGATTCTACATTGATATCATAGCGGTCGCCAAAGTAGAGTACAAAGCGCTCATGCACATTGACAATCCCAATGGACTGGCGTTTCCCACTATAATCCACCGTATGTTCAAAGGTTCTCTGAGCTAATTTGTCCTGGATCTCTGCTAGCTTATCAGCAGGCATTCCACGCCCATTATCGGTTACCAAGATTTCGACATATCCTTCTTTTTTCAAAGCCTTGATACTGATCACATTATCTGTACGTCGATGATCGACTCCGTGGGCAAAATAATTTTCCACCAAGGGTTGGAGGGTGAATTTTGGAATGCGCATTTCTTCCAATCCAGGGTCAATCTTAAATCCATAAGCAATGGATTTTGGATAACGCACCATACAGAGATAACTGTACTTCCGACAAAATTCCACTTCTTGCTTTAATGTTGTTTCTCGTTCGTCAGAGATGTTGTTACGCAGGAGACTACTGAATTCGTAGATAATATCCGCTAGTTCATTTTGGTTTTCCATGACCGCGTACATCCGTAGAAACTCCAGAGTATTATACATAAAATGTGGATTTATCTGAGCTTGTAGGGCGCGCATATTTGCATCTTTTTGGCTCAGCTCCAGCTGGTAAATATCGTGGATATTTCTCTCCAGTCGGTCCAACATGTCATTTGTCGTTTCAGCGATTAAAAGTAATTCCTGATCTTTCTTCTTAAGATCAATTCTTTTGCCTTGTTCCCCCTCCGCAATATCATGGATTGTTTCCACTAGGTCAACAACTTGGGTTTGATACTTCGAAAATGTTTTTTTCAAGGTTACATATAAAATAACGATAAAGAGGAGACTCAAAGCAAGAATAAAAATCGAACTAGATATACTCCCACTAAGGACATAATCCCTCGGAACTGCAACCTGAACCTGATAACCATGAGCTGTCTCATCTTGCAACCATTCCTCTCGATTACTTTTTTCACCTTGGTGAAACATATCCGTTTCAAAAGGAGAGGTGATGCTCACAGCAATTGGGATATTTCCTCTGGTATTGTCAATAGCCTTATAAAAAACATCGGAAGATACAGAGACATAAATAACACCAAGAGCTTGATCCGATACTGGATCGGATACGGGAATGGCGAAACTATTGGCATCTGGCTTAAAGGCATCTGCAGAAACCTTGTAACCACTACGATTGTCCCTCTTCGATACATAAACTTCTGTTGAGTCTTGCAAGACAAAGGCTACACCCGTTACAAAATCATTGCGCACATAGAGGTCATCGATATTTTCATAAATGGATACCGAAATATAGGGCGATGCTTTACGCTCCAGTTGCCAGTAGAAATAATCCGGTGTACTGAGGCTAAAATACTTATAGATTCCCTCGATTCGCGCTTGATTATCTACTAAACTTTGGGCTGAACGCGCTGATTCTCGATAGTAATACTCAACCTCACTCACTGTCCGAGTCAAGACCCGCTGGGAAACCTGTCTTGCTTCTTTTTCTCGACTATCCCAGTTCACATAGGAAATCAACAGGGCAAAACTAGCAATGATGACAATCATCACCCAAGTATAGGTTCGAAGGAGTGAATGAAGCCAAAACTGTTTCATCCTATTTGGACGCCAATTTTTCATGAATGCTTTCATAAACAGGCTCCAATAAATCACTAATAAAGAAATGCCACATACCAATCCCTACAAAAATGATAAGGGCTGGCATATAAAACCCAATAATGGCTAACAAGACGCTACCAAGAAGAACTTTAGCCACTGCTGATAAGCTCATAAAAATTCCGATAAAGGCAAGCTTTAAGGTATTTTGATAGGATAAGTCAAAATAAACTTGTAATTTTAGAGAAACTGTATAAGCCAAAAATACCAGGGCTACCAAAAAAATATTTAGAAAGGTTGCTGCCAAGTGGATAATGGTCTGATGCGGCAATTGGATCATGAGATACAAACCATAAATCAAGATCAAGTCAAGTCCCATAAAGGTGTAGAAACTGAGATTGCTTTTTACAAAATTGCTCTTATAAAGAGTCCAAGCCTCTTTAAAACCATAGGCACGGTAAGAATAGCCATGTTCTGCAAATAAACTCATGATAGTCGCACTAGCTGGTGCTATACCAAAAACCACACCTCCTGCTAGTGTCAATAACCAAAAATAAGCCGTTGCAATCATCCCCAAAAAGAAACGATGAAAGACTAGCTCAATAAAATTTCCCACGGTTTGCCTCCAAAAAAATAATCTAGAACTATTATAACATATTTCAAGCGCTCTCAAAAAAGAAGAGGATAGAAAAGGTAGTGAGAGTTGAACTTGCTACCTTTTTAGTAGCAAGTCCGAAGTAAGCATCCATCCTTGTCAAAGGTGTACAAATGAATAAGTATATAGTTGTTTAATAAAGGTATTTGTACTATAATAAAGATAGATAGAGAAACCGATTAATAATCAAAGAATAAACCTTTCTCCAGGACAGATGGACATATTTGAAGATTAGTTCATTGCTATTCAACTTAATTATTGGCTTGGTAAAATAACGAAAGGAGTATGGACCATGACTATTTTTATTTTAAGAACTACCGTGTTTTGGATTGCTCTTATTTTGAGTCTTTTCTCTGATAAATTGTTCAAACAACATGCAAAAGTCGGAAAAATAATTTGCACTATAATAGCATTAATTGCGGCATTGTCATTTCTGTTCTAAGTTATTTTAGGAATACAGGAATTAGTTCGTCCTGTGTTCTTTTTTTCTGCCAAATGTACATTGATAAAATAAATAACAAGTTACTAAAATTTATATGCGTTCTTAAAACAACACAAAAACGCTCTAGTCATATTGTCTAGAGCGTTTCTCTATATATCCGAACATCTAATTTATTTCACAAAGAATGTAGTTTTTCGGTTAATTTTTATTGCAATACATCGAAATTTTAAAATTCAAGAATCGCGTTAAATCACGGTTTTTAAACATCTAATAATATGCTTTTCTTTTATTTTAAAGACTTTTTGCCCGACCTCATTTCATTGTGAGACTTGTTATCTACACTATTTGCCTTCTTCTTTTGTCAAGCAATAGGTGAGGCCCACTGATGAAATTGCTGACATAAGAATTCTCCTTTTAATTTTTTTCTATTTTTGTTTATCATATATTTTAATGTTTGTCTATCAGTCACACATTCGTAATACACATTTATACAAAAAAGCTTTTTGCTTTGGAAGCCTTTAATAATAACAGTTTACATTAATGATTATTTCCCATTTAATACTATTTTACTGTATGTACTAATTTCAAATATCTTTTTCATGCATTGTACCCTTTATTTATCACATCCTTAACTGTCTATAAAAATCAGCATTCATTTCTAACAATTCTTTAAAGGGAACTATTTTTCTATCTGCACCTGATGGAGTGTACTCCATTGACCAAATAAAAGGATAGGTCAAAACAACTTCATTTGATTCAAGCGATAAATCTAATGTGAACAAATCTGGTACTATCAGTTCTTGATAAAATGTGTCTAACTGATTTGTCGTCACCCAAAATAAAAAGTCCTTATAATCTATCTCCAAATCCTCCCATTCTAATGTATCGGGAGCGAAATATTCTATTGCATTTAATTTTTCAATATTTATTGCAAATAGACCACCCAAGATATCATAAGCTATCAAACAACGACTCGAGTTATAACATTTTGAAAACAATTCATTACAGTAGCTGAATCCATTCTCTGAATCATTCCCCAAGATTTTTAAATAACCATTCACAGTTACATAAGAAAAATGTTCTAAGATAAACTTCAGTTCTTGTGGTCTTTCTATACTATCCGTTAGTTTTTTGTTAAATTCAAGGAATTTAATATCATTAGAACTTTTATCAAATTCTGCAATAATCTTTTTCGTAGTTAACATTTTATTCGTCTACCCTATCCCATTCAATTTTTCACTCTTGCTTCATTTTTATTTATATGCACAACATTAAAGAAGCTCAATCGCAGATACTTCATTATCTAAATCAACAGATTCAAACTTCTCAGGATATTGCAGATAATCAATACATTTTTTAAAAACATGAAAAAACTCAGAGAAACAATGTTAAAATCATCAAAACATTTGATTTCTCTGAGATAAAATTTGCTGATTGTACTCGAAACCTAGATCGTTCTTATCTACGATACTGCTTCAAGAAACGGGTCATCTTTTCTTGGATTTGGGCTAACTCATCTACACGTGGCAGATAAACGATACGGAAGTGATCTGGCTCTTTCCAGTTAAAGCCTCGTCCGTGAACCAAAAGTACTTTTTCTTGCTTCAAGAAATCAAGAACAAACTGTTCATCATCATCGATACGATACATATTGCGATCAATTTTAGGGAAGATATAAAGACCCGCTTTAGGTTTAACCGCTGACAAACCAGGAATATCTTGAATGGCATTATAAATGAAATTTCTTTGCTCGTAGATACGACCACCTGGCAAGAGCAATTCGTCCACCGATTGGTGACCACCGAGTGAAGTTTGAACAACCTGTTGAGCCAAGACGTTGGAACAAAGGCGCATGTTTGAAAGCATGTTGAGACCTTCAATATAGCCCTTTACATGATGTTTAGGTCCAGACAAGACCATCCAACCCACACGGAAACCAGCGATACGGTGCGATTTAGACAGACCATTCATGCTAACACAGAAAAGGTCTGGAGCCAAACTAGCTACTGGTGTGTGGACATTGCCATCCATAACCATACGGTCGTAGATTTCATCTGCAAAGATAATCAAGTCATTTTGACGAGCAATCTCAATAATATCTAACAAGAGTTCTTTGGGATAGAGGGCTCCCGTTGGATTATTTGGATTGATTAAAACGATAGCCTTAGTATTTGAACTAATCTTAGACTTAATGTCATCTAGGTCTGGATACCATTCAGCTTCTTCATCACAGACGTAATGAACGGCATTTCCTCCAGCCAAGCTAACTGCAGCTGTCCAAAGTGGGTAGTCAGGCATTGGAACCAAGACTTCATCGCCATTGTCCAAGAGACCTTGCATGGACATAACAATTAGCTCACTAACACCATTTCCAAGATAGATATCATCAATACCTACATTTGGGAATTTTTTGAGCTGACAGTACTGCATAATAGCTTTGCGGGCTGAAAAGATACCTTTTGAATCTGAATAACCTTCACTATCACGCGCATTCATAATCAAATCATGGATAACCTCATCTGGTGCGGTAAAACCAAACTCAGCTGGGTTCCCTGTATTCAAACGGAGGATTTTTTCTCCATTTGCTCGCATACGCATGGCTTCCTCAAGAACTGGTCCACGAATATCATAAGCCACATGCTCTAATTTGATTGATTTGTTAAATTCTTTCATTTGAGTTCCTCAATTCATCAGGATAGTTAATATTATACCACTTGATAGAAAAATCGTAAATCGCCCACTACTATTCCACAAAAAAACCTTGCTTAACGCAAGGTAAACAGAGCAAGGTCGATTTCTTTCTATTTTTGGGAGAAGAAAGAGAAAAATATGCACCTCTAGTAAGACATACATCTAAATCTAAAGTCTCGCATATAAACTTCGAATCGAAAACGAAGGCATCGTTATGGATGATAGTTGCATGAACTCATGAATTTCTTCCTGTGTCCAGCAAAACGCAAAGAAAAAATAAGTCGACTCAACAAACAACATAGACGATGTCTGGGCTAATTCGAGTCTGTTTGTAAAGAATTTTACCATATCACTGACTTCTTTCCCTTGCCCTGTCACTTAGTATTATACACTAAAACTTTTGCATTTTCAAATAAGTACATATAAAAAGAACTCTTTTTAAAGCGTCACTTAAAAATTTATACTCAATGAAAATCAAAGAGCAAACTAGGAAGCTAGCCGCAGGTTGCTCAAAGCACGGCTTTGAGGTTGCAGATAAAGCTGACGTGGTTTGAAGAGATTTTCGAAGAGTATTAATTAAATATGATTCTGCTTTGGCAATAGAAAAGAGAGAACCATGTGATTCTCTCAGTTTTTACTTCTACAAATATCTAGAACGAAATTTAATTTCGCCAGATTATTTCGCAATTTCAGCCAACATTTTTTCAATGTGTTGGATTGATTTTTCACGTCCAAGCAAGTAGATGGTATCTGGCAATTCAGGACCATGCATCTCACCTGAAACAGCGATACGGATTGGCATGAAGAGATTCTTCCCTTTGATACCTGTTTCTTTTTGGACTGCTTTGATTTGTGGGAAGATATTTTCTACCACAAACTCGTCATCTGACATAGCTTCAAGCTTGGCTTTGAAGGCTTCAAGTACCGTTGGCACTGTTTCACCAGCCATGACTTCTCGTTCAGCTTCTGTCAATTCTGGGAAGTCTGAGAAGAAAAGGTCTGTCAATGGAACGATTTCGTCAACTGACTTCATTTGTGGTTTGTAGAGTTCCACCAATTTTTTAGCCTTGTCTGTCAAACGTCCTGCTTTTTCGAGGAATAGCTTAGCCATTTCAAAGATAGTCTCAAGGTCCGCATTCTTAATGTACTCATTGCTCATCCAGTCCATTTTCTTCTGGTCGAAGGCTGCTGGAGACTTGCTGAGGCGGTTTTCATCAAAGAGCTTAATGAGTTCTTCACGAGAGAAGATCTCGTCTTCTCCACCAGGGTTCCAGCCAAGAAGAGCGATAAAGTTAAAGACTGCTTCTGGCAGGTAGCCTTTCTTACGATAATCTTCGATGAACTGAAGGGTGTTGGTGTCACGTTTAGACAACTTCTTACCAGTTTCAGAGTTGATGATCAAGGTCATATGACCGAACTCTGGAGCTTCCCAACCAAGTGCCTCATAAACCATAAGTTGTTTTGGTGTATTAGCAATGTGGTCATCTCCACGAATAACATGAGAAATTTGCATATCGTGGTCATCGATCACAACGGCAAAGTTGTAAGTTGGGTAGCCATCTTTCTTTTGGATAACCCAGTCCCCACCGATATTGCCACCTTCAAATTCGATATCACCTTTGACCATATCATGCCACTTATAGATACCAGACTCATTAACTGCCAAACGAACAGTTGGGATAATACCTGCGGCTTCACGTTCTGCAACATAAGCTGCTTTTTCTTCCTCGCTCATACCAAGGTATTCGTTAATGTAACGAGGTGTTTCACCAGCTGCTTCTTGGCGTTCACGTTCAGCTGCCAACTCTTCTTCAGTGACGTAAGATTTGTAGGCTTTCCCTTCAGCAAGCAATTGGTCGATATATTTTTGATAGAGTTCCAAACGCTCTGATTGGCGGTAGTTTTCATGAGTCTCTGGACTTTCATCCCAATCCATGCCCAACCAACGAAGGTTTTCAAGCTGCGAACGTTCTCCGTCTTCGACGTGACGCTTGCGGTCAGTATCCTCGATACGGATGATAAAAGTTCCACCATGGTGGCGTGCATACAAGTAGTTAAACAATGCTGTACGGGCATTTCCGATGTGTAGTAGTCCTGTTGGACTTGGTGCATAACGCACACGAATATCTTTTGACATATCTTCTCCTATATAGTCTCTAGGCGTCTGCCTTTTTGCTCTCTATATTATATCACAAGTCGTGCCAGAGTCCAATTTCTCTTTTCAAGAAAAAGCAAAAAGAGTGGTAAAACCACTCTTTTCAGCTCTATTATAGACGAGCGTTGAGTTCTTTGCTCAATTCTTCAAATCCTGGTTTACCAAGAAGGGCAAACATGTTACGTTTGTAAGCTTCAACACCTGGTTGGTCAAATGGGTTGATAGCATTCAAGTAACCTGAAAGGGCGATAGCCAATTCGAAGAAGTAGATAGTGTAGCCAAGAGTGAAAGCATCTTGCTCAGGAAGAGTCACGTACATGTTTGGTACGTCACCGTCAGTGTGGGCAAGAAGAACACCATCAGTCGCTTTTTTGTTTACAAAGTCAACGTCTTTTCCTTGAAGGTAACCAAGTCCGTCAAGGTCTTCTTCCAAAGTAGGAATGATCACGTTCTTACGTGGTTTGTCAACACGGACAACGGTTTCAAACATGATACGAGTTCCTTCTTGGATAAATTGACCCAATGAGTGCAAGTCTGTTGAGAAGTTAGCTGAAGTTGGGTAAATACCTTTTTGGTCTTTCCCTTCTGTTCAAGCACCCCTTGTGGATGCATTTGCTGGAAATTCCCTTGCACTGACTGGCTAGTTTGATTGACTTGCCAATCAACCACTGCGTCATCTATTTTTTCTAATTTAGACCCAGAAGCCTGGACTTTTTGTCCAGGCTCTGAATCAATTTTTTAGACTTTTATTTTTCTAAATTGCTTGATTTGAAATTTTATTATGGTTAAGCAGTTTCAAAAATCTGAATGGTAGAATCTTTATCAATTACTACCGCTTGATCTGCTACAACATGGAGTGTACCAGGAAGGCTCCCCTCTTTTGAACCATCAAAAGAAATCGTGATATGTCCCAGTCCAGTTAAATTTTTTTCTACTACATTTCCTACGGAACTAATCGAATATTCCTGATTATCTACCACCAGCTTGCCACCTTCTAGTATTGAACCTAGCAGATTTTTATTATCAATCTTAAAACAATACTCTGATAAATCTTCCGGTGCTTCTTCTCCAAATAAAATGAGCATATTGGCATCTTGAATCATATTCTGAGCTTCAGACCCTACTTGAATTACTTTAGTTTCAAAAATTTTCTTCATCTGATTTCTATTCATACTTTCTCTAATTTGTCATAAACTTAGGCTTATAGATAAGTTTAACATAATATAGCTACTCTGTTTACATGCGTCTATCAAAGGTCTACTGATAAAGACCAATACTAGCTATCCAAGCAACTAGCACCCGCGGAACACCATTGAGAAAGCGTGAATAAAGTACCGAAGGGACACCAACCTCAACTGTTTCAGCCTTGGCTTCAGATAGGCCGAGTGCTACAGGAATGAAATCACAACCGTTTTGAGTGTTGATAGCAAATAAAGCTGGCAGAGCCATTTGGGGCGGAATAGTCCCTTTTCCGATTTCGACTCCAATTAAAGTTCCAATAATCTGACTAATAACAGCTCCGGGACCTAACAAAGGAGATAGGAATGGTAAGGAACAGATAAAGCCAATTAAAACGAGTCCCCAGATGTTCCCCGCTAGGGGAACCATTAATTTTGCCAGCCAATTTCCAACACCAGATCCTTGAATAACCCCAATCAGCAAGGAAACAAAGGCCATGAAAGGAATTATTGTATTGAGCATTGTTTGGATGGCTTCACGAGCAGCCTGGTTGAAAGTTGCAACGACCTTACCAGCCCCCATCCCAATTCGTGCTACAATACTTGTTTCAGCTTTTTGCTCTGTAATTTTTTTACTAGTATCGTAAGTTGGCTTTTCAGTTACCACAGTTGTCGCTTTTTCGTCTTCATTAGCAGCAGAAATTTGATTAAGGCCAACTGCTGACACATAGATTTCCTCGGTTATATATTGAGCTAGAGGCCCACTTTTCCCTGTAGCGACAATATTTATTGTAGGGATTCCCTTTTTAGGATAAATACCACAGCGAAGAGTACCGCCACAATCCACGATTGCTAAAGCAATTTCCTCATCTGGGATAGAAGTTTTAAACCCATTAACAGCTTCCATACCGGTCAAATCAGCAATTTTATCTACAATATCTGGCTTTTCTCCGCCACCAGTAATATAGATGAATTTATGCTTAGCTTCACTAGGTGTAATGACCAAAGGTCCTCCGAAACCGCCATTTCCTTTAACAACTTTTATACTCTTATATGACATAATTTCACTCTTTCTATAAATCAAATGTTTTACTCAAGGTAACACCTTGCTGTTTTGCTACATAAGCAGTTGTAAAATCGGTCACCCAACCGCCTACAAAGTTCATGACAAGCCCAACAAGCATGTAACGAATGGCTAAGTCCATTTGACTTAAACCTAAAGTTTGAATTCCTGTTGCAATTCCCATCCATACAAACAATTCCCCAGGATTGATATGCGGAAATACACCATTTGAAGTATGGCAGAACTGCATCTGAGCTGCTACAAAACTAGGTTTATAATATTCTGGTAAGAAACGTCCCATACTGATTGCCATCGGATTCCCCAGCATAAAGGCTGAAATGAAAGGTAAAATCATATACCGGCTAACAGGATTTTTGGCAGAAATCTTAGCCAGGGAATTGACCTTCTCTTCTCCCAAGAAAGCGATAAGGGTATTCATTGCAATCAATAGCATTAAGACAAGCGGTACAATATTTGTCATCCAGCTAATAAAGGTTTCTCCACCTAATTGGAAGAGTTTCATAAAACTCTCTGCAAAATTTGTAATGTGATTCATAAGGAACTCCCTTTCTTATTTTTTTTAAATAACTGTTTAATAGATAATTGTAAGTAATTCGCATAAAAGCCGAATCCCAGAAAAGAATCAGATGAACTTGTCTCTTTCTCAATACCTGCCTCATGCCAAAGATAGACTTTTCTAGCATCTTCTATGGCTGATTGCATCAACTTATTTTCTTTTCTCACAAGAGGATTATACTTGTCAAAATAATGGATGTCTTCTCCAACATAATCGTCCATATTTTGAAAACGTGCTAAGATTGTGACTCCTTGCATTTTGCTAGCTTTAAGAACCCGACCGTTTTCATCAACCGCGAACATGACAATCGTACCGGATTTGATTCTTCCGGACTTCCTGCCAATCGCTACGCGCCCCAGTCTTCGGAGCATCGTATAGGTCTTATTGAAGTCTTTGAGTTGCTGCCAGCCGAGGAACATTTGAAATATATAAGCTGCCATGACAAATACAGCGAAAATTATTAGCGAATTCATTAAAATACTCCTTTGCTCTTAGAAAATGATAGAAACTCTGTCTCTGTTTCTACAGCCCTCAAAGCTTCTTTTAGAGAAGGCTCTCCTGCAATTCGAAAAATGTCGTCATACAATTCCAGCAATTCACTCTCCATTTTGCTTTCAATTTCTGAGGGAATGGCGACTAGAAAGATAAATTCAATCCAATCATCTCCTTTTTGATAAGGCTCTTCTAGCTTTCCAAACATTAAAATAGTCTTTGCATAACCCTGGTTAATTGTATGGGGGAAGGCAATTCCTCCACCAAAAATGGTTGATTATTTTTTCTCCCTATCAATTATCCGATTTCTAAAACCTTCATCAATCATCTGAAGTTTCTCTAACTCTGCAACCATATTTAGCAAGTATTGCTGATAGGTTTTTTGGGGACTCAACCGAAGAAAACGTAAGCTGACTGTTTCTAGATTTTTTTGATGAAAAGCATTGGCCCTCTGCCATTCTTCCCGCAGCCATTGATCATCAAAAATATGATTAACTTGAATGACTGGAGATTTAGAATCTTTATATTTTAGAGGAACTGTCGTAAAAATCGCGAAATAGTCCTGATTCAAATCCAGATTAAAATCCTCTTCAGAATACTGAGTAATGTCTACATCATTTCCAAGGATTCGTCTGAGTTGCTGAATAATCATCGCAGCAGTTCCTCTTCCTGTTGTGCAAACTACTGCTATCTGCTTGCGAGAACCATTTACAACAGAGTTTTGCTTTCTTAAAATCATTTCAAAATACAAAGCCAGATATCCGATTTCAGATAATTCCAATTCAGAACCAAAAATTGCAGATAGTTCTTCTCCAGCAATTTTCGCCATTTCAAAAGCAAAAGGATATTGAGTTTGAACCTCGCCATGAAATATATCATTAGCTTGCACATGGAAAATCAGTCGATTGATTAAGGGGCCTAGATGAGACTTGATTTCTTCAAATAATTCTTCATCATCAAAGTTAACCAACATTGTTTCTTTGACTTTCTTGACAATCCCTTGAAAAATGTTTGCAAGCTGTTCAGATTGATAAGACGGCTTGCTTAAAGTGTCAATAAAACGGACATTAAAAGGAAAACACAAAAAGTCTATTTCAAACTGACTGAGGGAAATCTTATAAGTCATCACAATATGATAGATTAATTTCTCAACCAAAGGGGTCTCTGTTAAATCATTCCTATAGTAAGGAATAGGACAACTCAACACCCTAGATGCATGAATACGCTCCACCATAATTGAAATGGTCTTTCGAAGGAGTTCCTTTGTTTCTTTCGGGATTTTATACTCCTGGAGTAGCGTCTCCAGAAAAGAAGATGTTGCCTCGGTGAGTGTCCTTCCTTCAAAGTAAGGGGCCACTTGGTGAATATAGAGCAAGCGCAAATTCAGCTCGTCCCCCAAGACCTCCAGCCCACGGTTGGGCTTTCCTGAAATAGTGATAGAGTAACTCTCTGCCAAAGATTTTACTTGTTTTAAATCCTTATTAAGGGTACTTCTACTAACACCTGCTTCCTCAGCCAAGTCGTCAATAAGAAGAGGGGAGTTTGACTTAATTAAACGTTTTAGTAAATAGGCAATTCTTTTACTGGAAGAATTGAAGTCACTCTCCTGTTTTAAACTACCAGATAAAATCCTTTCCAACTCTGTATAGTCATACACTTCTAACATTAACTTATCATCTTGTGAGATAATCTGGATATTAGGAGCCAAAACATCATTTAATTGTTGGATACTCTTTTGCAAGGTTTGCATACTAATATCCAGCTCTGAGCGCATATCTACCAAGGAATAAGTTGGCTGTGAGACCATTTTTTCTAAAATGTTATACCATCGATTTACTAAGGTCAACTCTCTTCCTCACCTTCATTTTTTTAACCGCGAGTTTTCCCTCCAGCAATATTTGTAGTGACTCCAGTTATATAGCTAGAACGATCTGAAATATAGAATGCTACAAGATCAGCTACTTCCCGTAGTTTACCACTTCGTCCCAAAGGAGTTGTTGAAGTTGAAGCATAACCAGCTCGAATATCTTCTACCGTCTTTCCACGGGTATAAGCAAGAGCTTCCTCATAAGAAAGAGTTCGAAGCCCCGTAGCTTCCATAATTCCTGGAGCAATTCCAACCACACGTACACCATGCTTACCCAGCTCTTTCGCCCATGAACGAGTGTAACTATAGACTGCTGCTTTTGTTGCAGCATAGGCACTTTGTCCTTCAGAACCTTCCAAACCTGCTTCTGAAGCCATGTTCACAATTACACCTTTTCTATTTTTCACTAAAATACGTCCTACTGCCTGACTAACCAAATACAAACCTTTTTGATTAATCATTGTTACTTTTTCAAACGTTTCATCGTCTAACTCGTAAGGACCTTTAGGATTTTCTGCATCAATTAATAATCTGGGAACATTAATCCCTGCATTATTGACTACCGCATCAATATTGCCAAATCTTTCAACTATTTTGGCAACACCCTCTTCTACTTCAGAGCGAGAAGTTACATCAACTTTTACAAATAATAGATTCGGGTGACGCAAATCGTTGTCGCTAAGATCAAAATTCGCTACATTGACTCCTAATTCCAGCAATTCTTCAACGATTGCCTTACCGATCCCAGATGACGCGCCAGTCACAAGAACTGTTTTGCCTTTTATGTTTAACCAATCATTCATTTTGATACCTCTCAAATTTTATTTACAAGGCAATTATACAGCGCTTTCATAAAAGAATTAAGACACTCTTTTTTACACTTTTAAAAAAAATAATAAACTAATTAAGAGGCTTGTACTAAAAATCCACAAGAAATGAACTTGTGGATCTTTTTATATTCTAAATGAACTCAAAGCATATGAGAATCAAAGGCGTGCATTCAACTCAGCACCCAGCTCTTCAAAGCCTGGTTTCCCAAGAAGAGCAAACATGTTTTTCTTATAAGCTTCAACTCCAGGCTGGTCAAATGGATTGATACCATTCAGGTAGCCAGAAAGAGCAATAGCCAACTCAAAGAAGTAAATAGTGTAGCCCAAAGTGAACTCATCTTGCTCAGGCAGTGTCACAAACATATTTGGAACTCCACCATCAGTGTGTGCTAACAGCACTCCATCTGTAGCTTTTTTATTGACAAAGTCAACATCTTTTCCTTGCAAGTAGCCAAGACCGTCCAAGTCTTCTGCCAATTCAGGAATCAGCACATTTTTGCGAGGTTTATCTACACGGATAACTGTTTCAAAGAGGATACGGGTACCTTCCTGGATAAATTGTCCCAGAGAGTGCAAGTCTGTTGAGAAGTTAGCTGAAGTTGGATAAATCCCTTTTTGGTCTTTCCCTTCTGACTCACCAGCCAGTTGCTTCCACCACTCAGAGAAGTATTGCAGAGATGGTTCATAGTTAGCTAGAACTTCTGTCAGATAACCTTTACGGTACAAGATATTGCGTACAACTGCATATTGATATGCTTCATTTTCAGCCAACTTATCAGAAGCATAAGCCTTGCGAGCAGCATTTGCTCCTTCCATTAACTTGCTGATATCAGCTCCTGCAGCTGCGATTGGCAAGAGCCCCACTGCTGTCAATACTGTAAAACGACCACCTACACTATCAGGCACTACAAAAGTATCCCAGCCATTAGCATCTGCTTCAACCTTAACTGCACCTTTAGCGCGGTCTGTAGTTGCGTAGATACGTTGGTTAGCTTCTTCTTGACCGTACTTCTTAACCAAGAGTTCTTTGAAGACACGGAAAGCAATAGCCGGTTCAGTTGTTGTACCTGATTTAGAAATCACGTTTACTGAGAAATCTTTGTCTGATACATAGTCTACCAAATCAGCCAAATAGCTTGAAGAGATAGAGTTTCCAGCATAGAGGATCTGAGGTGCCTTGCGTTCTTCCTTTCTTTGCAAGTTTACAAATGAATTATTCAAGAAATCAATAGCTGCACGAGCTCCTAAATAGGAACCACCAATACCGATTACGATCAATACCTCACTATCAGATTGGATTTTAGCAGCAGCCTTTTGAATACGAGCAAATTCATCTTTGTCATATTCTTCAGGTAAGTTCAACCAGCCAGTCATTTCTGCCCCAGGACCTGTACCATTTCGCAGAGCAGAATCTGCTGCAGTCACTTGAGGCTGCATATAATCTAGTTCATGTGGTGCAACAAATTTATCTAATACTTTTGAATAATCAAATTTAATATGTGACATAATATTCCTCCAAAATTTCTTCTCTTCTATCATAACCCTTACCTTAGATTTTTTCAAGTTTTTATACTGAATTTTTCCAAATTTTATCATAATTTAAACATTTGCGTAAAAAATGTTACAATATTAAAATTTGAACGAAATAAGACAAAAAAACGACTAGGTTTCCAGTCGTTATAATTCATTCAATAAATACTCAAATAATTCTAAGTTGCCATCTTCTTCATTGACCAAAAATTCTGGATGCCACTGGAGACCAATAATACGGTGCTCGTCGATAGATTCGATTGCTTCAACAGTTTGATCACGTGGATCCACAGCCGTCACGCGGAAATTGGGTGCCAAGTCTTTAATACTCTGACGATGTACTGAGTTAACCTGACTTTCTTTACCAAATAATTTAGACACTACACTGCCATCCACTGTCTCAATAGAATGTGAAGTCCCAAAAGGTAGACCTTGCCAATGACCTTCAATATCCTGATTGAGTGTCCCACCAAAAGCAACGTTGACAAGCTGAACGCCACGGCAAATGGCTAAGATTGGTTTGTTCTGACGCAAGGCTTCTTGTAGAAGAGCTAGCTCAAACTCGTCGCGAGCTAGGTTATAGTCGTCGCTATCAATTGTTTTTTCCTCACCATAAAACTGAGGATGAACATTTTGTCCCCCAGTCAAGATGAGCTTATCAATCATTTCTACATAGTCATGGACAAGTGTCTCATCACCAACCGGAATGACCAAAGGAAGTCCGCCAACCTGACGAATACTTTCAGCAAATTTACAAGAGACTGATGAATGAATATTTTTTCCTTCTGCGTCCACAGGACATAGGTTTGCCGCTACTCCAACAACTGTTCTTGCCATCATTGATTTCCTTTCCTTTTCTATTGATAATCTTATCTTATCATCCTTGCCCACTCCTGTCTAATATGTATTTTTTAAGTCCGTGATAAAATTTTTTTATCAGAAAAAGTTGCCCAAAATTAGGACAACTTTTTTGCTTATACTCAATGAAAATCAAAGAGCAAACTAGAAGCTAGCCGCAGGTTGCTCAAAACACAGTTTTGAGGTTGTGGATAGAACTGACGAAGTCAGTAACACATATACGGCAAGGGGACGCTGACGTGGTTTGAAGAGATTTTCGAAGAGTATTATTCAAAGACAAATTGATTATGGTACAGTTCGGAGTAAAATCCTCCGAGCTTGAGTAATTCGTGATGATTTCCTTGTTCGATAACCTCACCATCCTTAAGGACAATAATCTGATCGGCATTGAGAATCGTTTTCAGGCGGTGAGCAATTACAAAACTCGTTCTTCCAGCTACAATTGCCTCCATGGCATTTTGAATCTTACTTTCTGTTACAGTATCAACGTTTGATGTTGCCTCATCCAAGATTAAGACCTGTGGATCTGTCATCAAGGTACGAGCAATAGAAATCAACTGCTTTTGACCGGTCGAGAAGACACTCTGGTCATCATCAATCAATGTATCATACTTGTCTGGTAGACTTTCGATATATTCATGGATATGCGTAGCCTTAGCAGCTGCTTCGACCATTTCCTGACTGGCATCTGGTACTCCAAATCGAATATTGTCCCGAATAGTTCCACTGAACAAAACAGAATCCTGTAGGACTATTCCTACCTTACTTCGCAAACTGTCTAAATCAAACTCGCGAATATCCCTACCATCAAAGCTGATACCACCTGCATCCACATCATAAAAGCGATTGATTAAGTTCATGATGGTTGTTTTCCCCGAACCTGTCGGACCAACAACTGCAATCATTTTTCCTTTTGGAGCTGAGATGCTGACATCTTTTAGAATCGGTTTCCCTGGGAGATAGGAGAAGTCTACGTTACGAATCTCCACACCCTCTTTTAATTCGCTAAAGGCTGGAGCATCTTGAGGACGAATTTCTTCCTCTGCATCAAACATTTCTTGGATACGGTCTGCACCTGTAAAGGCCAATTGCAAACTTCCCCAGCTCGCCGCTAATTGGATAATGGGCTGGTAATACTGTTGCGAAAACTGAGTAAACATGACAATCAAACCCAGAGCAGTTGCTGTCTCGATGTTCTTATCATTCAGTAAGACAGCTGAACCAACAAAAATAACTACTGCTGTATTGACCAAGCTCATCCCGTTCATAACAGGGAAAAGAATTCCTGAGAACATTCTTCCCTTGAAAGTGGCCTTTCGAACCCGTTCATTCTGCTCGACAAAACCAGCAATCACATCTTCTTGGATCCCTTGAACGATAACTGCTTTTTGTCCAGAGATACTCTCATCCATATAAGCATTGAGCTTCCCAACTTCTTTTTGTTGGAGGTTGGTATATTTCCGCGCTAGCTTCAGGATAAAGAACAACATGATAACAGCTATTGGAGTGCTGGCAATTGTGATTAAAGCCAAGGTGACATTTTTTGCGAACATGACAATCAGCAAGCCAATATAAAGGGCAATATTGGTCATGACAGACACTAAACTTTCGTTGAAAGCTTGGAGAATATTATCCAAATCACTGGTAAAACGAGACAGGATGTCTCCATCTTGATGGCGGTCAAAGAAGGAAACTGTCAAGCGAGAAAGCTTGCCAAAAAGTCCCTTACGCATCTCATTTGTAGATTCCGCAATAATGCGGCTCATCAAGACCATATAGATGAGACTAGACACTACTAAAACTATCAAAATATAAGCAAGATTAATCAGGAGTCCCAATAGACTTTGCCAAACCATATCTGGATTTCCATTTTGATAGGCTATAACCAAATTAGCCAGCTCTGTGACTGTTTGACCTGCAAAAACTGGAAAGAGGGCTTGTGCAATCGTTGCAATGATAATCATAGCAATGACAACGATAAAGGATATCTTGTAAACTTTAAAATAGTTCCAAAAAAATTCAAATGTCTTCATCCTACTCCTCCTTTCCTTTTTGCGTTTCGTAAATTTCACGATAAACTGGGTTTTTTGCAACCAAGTCAGCATGCTTGCCTTGACCAATCAAGCGCCCTTGGTCAAGCACTAAAATTTTATCAGCATGAACAACAGAGCTAATTTTTTGCGCTATGATAATCGTAGTCGTACCCTTCAAGTCCTTGTTGAGAGCTTCTTGAACCAAGCGTTCTGATTTGGCATCAAGGGCAGAGGTTGAATCATCGAAAATCAATATTTTAGGATTGCTGACAATCCCACGCGCAATAGACATTCTTTGTTTTTGTCCACCGGAAAAGTTAGTTCCACGTTCCTCAACCGGACTTTCAAAAGCCAAGTCCATGCGACTGATAAATTCACTAGCTTGTGCGATGCGAGCTGCGCGTTCCATTTCTGAAACTGTCGCATCTCCCTTACCTTGTCTGAGATTATCTGCGATGGTTCCACTAAAGAGAATGGCTTTTTGTAGGACGATAGAAACTGTCTTACGAAGCGTCCCTTCACTAACTGTACGAATGTCCTTTCCGCCAATTTTGATCGAACCTTGCTGAGGATCAAACAGTCGTGGAATCAACTGAGCCAAGGTTGATTTCCCTGCACCAGTTGCTCCGACAACCCCAACCATTTCACCAGCTGCAATATCGAAAGATACATCTTTTAGGATAGGTTCTTCATCATTTGGATAGGTGAAGGTTACATTTTCAAAACTGAGACTTCCTTCTAATTCTTCATCTTCCACATCCTTGAAGGTCATAGCCGGTTCTGTATCTAGGATTTCACGAATACGACGGAGGGAAATCATGGCACGAGTAACTGAGTTCCCCAAAAATCCAACCATAACGATAGTAAAGATAATCTGACTCAGATAGTTCACAAAGGAAGCAATGGAACCAACGACTGATGGATCTGACTCTGCCATACCTGCTACAAGCCAGATTGAGAGAAAAACAGCCCCATACGAAATCAACATCATTGCAGGTTGCATAACAGAAAAGGCATAACCAATATAAAGGTTTTCTCCCAATAATTCATCTGACACCTGCGTAAACTTATCAAACTGATCTTTTTCTCTTACAAAAGACTTAACCACGCGCACACCACGCAAATTTTCTTTAGCAATGGCATTGATACGCTCAAGTAAGGTCTGGAACTTTGAAAAGCGTGGTCCCACCACTCCCATCATAAAACCCATTATGACAACAATCAGAACGACCATGAGAACTAGCACCCACCATAGAGAAGGTAGGGTGACAACTGCTAATATAAAGGAACCGATAAACAAAAGTGGTAGCCGAAAGAGAATTTGGAAGGTCATCATGACTACGTTTTGAATCTGGTTGATGTCATTGGTCATACGAACAACAAGATTCCCTGCGTTAAATTCCTCAATATTGGCGTATGAAAAAGTTTGAATCTTACGAAAGGCATCTTCCCGTAAGTCTGACGAAACTCCTTGAGCAATATAGGCGGCTAACATAACATTGATACCACCTGCAATCAAACCAATCAAGGCAACAAGGATTAACCAAAAACCAATATGATAAATAACTTCATTATCACCAGTTAGCAGTGCCTCCAAAACTTCCTGCAAATAACGCGGTTGCAAGAGTGAACTCGTTACCATTAGACCTGTCATAATTAAGGAAGCTAGAGCCTGCCATTTATAGGCTTTTATTTTCTGAAACAGCATATTTCCCCCTTCTAAGATAGACAAAAGGGAACGACAACTCTGTCAGTCCCTTCTTATGCTTTCATGTTGATGCTATTCTAACAAAAAAGAATGCTATTGTCAAAGCACTCAACTCTTACAAGCTTGTGCAATGACGACATCAGCATTCTATTGAATCATCTAAAACATCTTCTAATTTAAGTAGAGAATTTTTATTGTTCTGAACTAGCTTGCTCTTCTAGTTTAGCTCGTCCAATTTCACGGTAGCTACGGTCGCCAACAATCTTGACTGAGAACTGACCATCCTGGTACTCAAGAATCGTCACACTTCCATTATCAAGGCCATGTGGATGCATTCCGTTGATTAAATAAACAATGGTTCCAATAGTCATTCCATGGCTGACTACGAGAGCATTTCCTCCCCCATTAGCTTCCATTTCCTTAGCAATGGCTTCAAAACCTTCCCAGATACGCCCACTTAGTTTTTCCCAGCCTTCAGCCCAGCCTGCTGTATCCACTTCTACCAGACCTTCAGCCAGCTCAGCATAGGACAAACGATGCACATGATCGACATTAAAGATACGCGGAATGATCCCCATAAAAAGATCTCCATCATAAGCACCATCAAAACTACCAAAGCACCATTCACGGATTCGCTTATCCATACGATAAGGAATTTGCCCTGTTAAACCTAGTTCCTCAAGGATAATTCCCATAGTCTGAATGGTCCGTCCAGAGTCGCTTGAATAAGCACGCTCAAATCTTAAACCAGACTCACGCAAGCCAATCCCCAATTCATGAATGCCTCGTTCCCCTTCAGCTGTCAGTGGAGTATCACTCCAACCTTGAGCACGCCCAATCGTATTAAACATTGTTTTCCCATGACGCACTAGATACAATTTTACACTTGACATTTTCCGTCCTCCATATGTATCTATTATAGCATGATTTCGTACAAAAGCCTTGTCCTAACCCACTGAGTCCAACATCACCACTTAAACTAGATTTTACAAATCTAATAATCTATGTCTTATCATTCTTAGAAGGAGCAACTTTAGATGTCTCGGTGTCCTCTTTTTTTACCTGTTCTTCTTTTGACTTTTTTTCTGTTTTCTTCGTCTTATTGTCGGTCTTTTTCAAAGGTGGAAATTGAAATTCAAACTGATTTTTTCCAGTGTCAACAATCGCTGTAAATCCCTTTTGGTCATTACGATAAGTTGCCTTTCCTGCATCAAATGACTGCTGACCACTCTCAGAATTAGCTTTTTCATAAGTTCTCTTAGCCATCGCATAAGCCACCAGTTTCTCTTTATTTAAGACATAATCCTGATGATGAGCTACTTGCCGGTTCAGATAAAACTGCAACAGAAGACTAAAAATACCTGACATTACAAGGGCATAAAGAAGAACGCCTGCTCTAACTTTTTTCTTTTTCAACACGATAGATGAACTCCCTCTCTAGTCCCTTTTCAAACTGAAAATTAAAATGAACATTTTGCCCGTTTTGGTAAATATGAGCTGATTTCAGACCGTAAACCATCGGCTGGTAGCCACGTCCACTGGCATCTGTTTTCCGAAAATCATCTGACTTTGATTTTCCCATGGAAATGGGGTTTCCATCCTGTTTGAGGTAAAGTCTATCATTCTCCACTTTTTCAAATTGGGCTCGATTCAGCTCTGCTTCCAGCTGATCCACAAATAAGAGCCATTCTTTTTGCTCACTTTTCTGCTGGTAGCGAACTTCTGAAACCAAGAGTTGGCTCATAGATTGAAAAAGAAGCAAACTCCCACTAATCACAATAAGAGCAACCAGGGATTCTAAAAGTGTAAAAGCTCTGACTCTACTTATCTTGAATCGCCAGTAATTTTTCAGTTCCATGATACACCTCCAAACCTCTCTCATTCGAGACAACACGAACTGTAAGTCTATTGACAGTCAACTGCTTTTGTCCAGTCTGCAAAGCCATACGAGCCACACGCAAAACTTCTTCCTGTTCTAAGAGTCTTGTTTCCTGTCGTCTACTTTCTTGAATCTGCCCTAACAAGAGGGTTGCAATACTGGCAAAAATAGCTAGTGAAATCACTGCCTCCAGTAAAATAACCGCCTTAATTTTTTGCTTCTTGAATACGTTTAATCTTCCCATTTCCTATATTTAGTCGGTAGCGAACCACTTCTTTCCTTGTTTGAAATCTGATGCTAACCAGATATGAACTCCCCCCTGCCTTATCAAAGGTGATTGACTGATTGGACTGAAGCTGAATCCCTTTAGGGATGGCCAATTTCTGATAGCCATTACTAATGCTTCTCTCTTCTAAAATCAAGTTCATCTTTTGCTGGCTAGCCAGACTTCGCTTCTGGGTTTCTCGGTAAAGTTCCTCAAACTCCATAAAGAAAATTTGTTCTTCCACCGCCGCAAAAGTGGATTGAACTGAACTTGACAAACCCAAGGCCAAAATGCTTACTATCCCTAAGACCAATAGACTTTCTACCATGGTAAAAGCCCTAATCCGCAACTGTTTGACTTGTCTTTTGTTTATCATGATACTCTTTGTAAGCTTTTGCTTGCTCAGCAGTGATACGTCCATCTGCCTGTAATTTGCTTAGACTAGCATCTTCATTTTTATCTAGAGTATAGAGTTCAGCTTGGCTTTCTACCACCTTGACGACTGCTGCTTTCCCCTTATCATTCACTGCATCCTTTTGCTTAGTTAGGTTTGGCACAAACAATAAGAGTAGAACGCTAATGATGAGCAACACCACCAACATTTCTACCAGTGTGAAAGCTTTTGCCTTGGCTTCTTTTAATTTCATCAACATTTTTTTCATCTAAAAATTTACCTCCATATTTTGATACATAGGCAACAACATGGCTGCGTACAATAAAACGATTAGCAGAGCTACAAAAATAAAGACCAGGGGTTGAACTAAGTTCATCGTACGATTAACTCGAGTAAAGAATGCCTCCCAAGTTTTCTCTGCATAGATTTCCAATTCGCTTCCCAACTTGGACTTGACCTCTCCATATTCAATGATTAATCCCAACTCTCTTCTAAAAAAAGGATAATTCTGCACAACCATAGAAAATTCATGCCCACTTTGCAAAGCTTGATCTAAATCGTGTCCAATTTCCTTAAAAAGAGGATTCCCTTGCTCCTGCATCATCTGGAAAATCTGTGATAGCTCCAGACCTTGACCAATCATATTACCCCATTCTCTAGCATAATAGGCAGTCAGATAATACTGAACAAACACACCTAGAAAGGGGATTCTAGCTAGAAAAGAAAAGACTGGTATCTTCCTAGATTTTCTGTAAAAAATCAATCCTGTTAAAGATGCAAGACCTAGCAATAGAGTAATCCCCAAAAAAATCTGTGGTAGGTTGCTAATAACTAAAGTAGCTATGTTACTACTATCTAGTTGGGGCAAGAGATAATTTCGCAAACCCAACATAATGAGCAGTAGGAAAGCTAACAAAATGATTGGGTAGGTCGCAACTTCAATTAACTTCTTCTTGACCTTAGCAAGATTATCCAAATATTCTTCAATTTTCCCCATACTCAAATGGAGATTTCCATGAACTTCAGCCAATGAAAGTTGCGTGACAATCGCACTCGAGAAACCTAAATGACCCATCATTTCTGAAAAAGACTTTCCCTGCGCAAGTCCTAGATGCATCTGCGATACATATTCCTTTTCCAACAAGAGACTTCTATCTAGAAAGGAAATGATTTCTACCAGATGAAAACCACTAGAAAATAAATTGTTAAAGAGAGTGATGATTTTTTTCTGCTTAATGGTAGCTAATTTTCTCCGTTTCAGCTTGAAGGGCAGTGATATGTCCTTCTTTAAGAAGCTGGTCAATTTGTCCATTCCACTTTTCTGCCTGGTGTTCTTGGTAATTTTTGTTTGCAAAATCAATAATTCCTCCTCCTGCGATTAGTCTCTGATAACAAACACCTTGTAAAACAACTGCAAGTTCATCTTCACTGACACCAAGTTCTAAGAGGCGCTCATAAACCCCACGAACACTCTTGGCATGGATTGTCGAGAATACCGTGGCACCTGTCAGACTAGCTCGTACAACGGCACGGGCTGTTTCACTATCTCGAATTTCTCCAATGATTAAAAGATCTGGACGATGTCGTAGGGAAAGTTTTATCAAGTTCTCATAGCTAAGTCCGATAGCTTCATTGAGCTGTAATTGTAGCATTTCTTCTTGCTTAATTTCTACTGGATCTTCAATGGACATGACCTGTTGTCCCTTAAACAATGACTTAGCTAATTCATGCATCAAAGTAGTTTTGCCACTTCCTACGGGGCCTGCAAAAAGATAAAGCCCGCGTTGCCTAAAGCCCTTTTCCAGTTCTATAAGGTCCTGAAACCAGAAGCGCAACTCTTGTTCTTGATCATGCAAAAGTCGGATTACTAGACTCTCATGACCACGATAATCTCCCACCGTCGATAAACGTAATGAAGAAATCTTGTCTCCATGCTGATAATCACAGGAACCAAGCTGACTACGGCGTTTTTCTCCAACGTTCATCCCCGCAATAAACTTAAAATGACTAATGACAGCCCCCAACTTTTCAAAGTCATAGGTGTTATAGTCACTTAGTTTATAAAATACATGTTATAATAAAGCCATGGCATATAGTACAGATTTTAAACAACGAGCATTAGATTACATCAAAGAGGGACACAGCCATGTCGAGGCGGCCAAAGTTTTTG
>NZ_JASHCG010000014.1:0-59692 GCF_047464215.1 Streptococcus infantis
AATTTGATAGATATTCAATTTTGAGTAGGTATTACTCAAAGTTAAGTGACGATAGCCTAGGAGATACACCTGTACCCATGCCGAACACAGAAGTTAAGCCCTAGAACGCCGGAAGTAGTTGGGGGTTGCCCCCTGTGAGATAAGGAAGTCGCTTAGCTAAAGGGAGTTTAGCTCAGCTGGGAGAGCATCTGCCTTACAAGCAGAGGGTCAGCGGTTCGATCCCGTTAACTCCCATAGGTCCCGTAGTGTAGCGGTTATCACGTCGCCCTGTCACGGCGAAGATCGCGGGTTCGATTCCCGTCGGGACCGTTTAAGATAACGTAAGTTATTTTAGACTCGTTAGCTCAGTTGGTAGAGCAATTGACTTTTAATCAATGGGTCACTGGTTCGAGCCCAGTACGGGTCATCATTGCGGGTTTGGCGGAATTGGCAGACGCACCAGATTTAGGATCTGGCGCTTAACGGCGTGGGGGTTCAAGTCCCTTAACCCGCATAATAGAAATAAGCCGGCTTAGCTCAGTTGGTAGAGCATCTGATTTGTAATCAGAGGGTCGCGTGTTCAAGTCATGTAGCCGGCATTTTTTTAATATAACCAAGAGGTCGATGCGAACGTAGTTCAGTGGTAGAACACCACCTTGCCAAGGTGGGGGTCGCGGGTTCGAATCCCGTCGTTCGCTTAGAGAGGCCGGGGTGGCGGAACTGGCAGACGCACAGGACTTAAAATCCTGCGATTGGTAACGATCGTACCGGTTCGATCCCGGTCCTCGGCATATAATGAGCACCCTTAGCTCAACTGGATAGAGTACCTGACTACGAATCAGGCGGTTAGAGGTTCGACTCCTCTAGGGTGCATTTTTTCTATTTAACTCGGGAAGTAGCTCAGCTTGGTAGAGTACTTGGTTTGGGACCAAGGTGTCGCAGGTTCGAATCCTGTCTTCCCGATTGATGGCGGTGTAGCTCAGCTGGCTAGAGCGTCCGGTTCATACCCGGGAGGTCGGGGGTTCGATCCCCTTCGCCGCTATAATGATCTTGTTGGACCTTTAGCTCAGCTGGTTAGAGCTCTCGGCTCATAACCGAGTGGTCGTAGGTTCAAGTCCTACAAGGTCCATTAAATACTATGGAGGATTACCCAAGTCCGGCTGAAGGGAACGGTCTTGAAAACCGTCAGGCGTGTAAAAGCGTGCGTGGGTTCGAATCCCACATCCTCCTTTATTATTAACGCGGGATGGAGCAGCTCGGTAGCTCGTCGGGCTCATAACCCGAAGGTCGTAGGTTCAAATCCTGCTCCCGCAATAAGGCTCGGTAGCTCAGTTGGTAGAGCAATGGATTGAAGCTCCATGTGTCGGCGGTTCGATTCCGTCTCGCGCCATATTTGTTTTTATGCGGGTGTAGTTTAGTGGTAAAACTACAGCCTTCCAAGCTGTTGTCGCGAGTTCGATTCTCGTCACCCGCTTTGAACATTTAGTTCATTTACCAAGTTATTTAACTTGGGCGCGTAGCTCAGGTGGTTAGAGCGCACGCCTGATAAGCGTGAGGTCGGTGGTTCGAGTCCACTCGTGCCCATTAATAGGAGAATTACTCAAGAGGCTGAAGAGGACGGTTTGCTAAATCGTTAGGTCGGGTAACTGGCGCAAGGGTTCGAATCCCTTATTCTCCGTAGTTGAAGAGCTTAAAAGCTCTTTTTTTGACTTTAAAAGGCTCTTTTCTACCATTTGTCAAGTATATCAAGGGCCTTAAGCAAAAAAAGAGATAAGACAGTAGCTATTCTGAGGTTACTGTCTTATTTTTACCACTTATTGATCCATAAAAGTGCATGCTAAAAAACACCTCATCTGGTATTTTTTGAAACAAGGTGTTATAATAATACGGCATAGATGACCTTATCGATTTTGGGTCAAAGAGTAATCGTAAAGTTTGTTATGCGTAATGAGGTAATACATTGTTCGAATGAGACGATGTATAGAGGCAATCGCATGTGGCTTGGTTGAAGCTATTGTCGATTGTCTTTTTCGTTTCTCATAAAAGTCGGCGATATGGCAGGGATTGGTATGACTGGCTGAAGCGATGTTATGAATGCACTTGAACAAGATTTTTCTGGCATAGGGATTACCTCGCTTAGTAATGTGTTTCTTGGCGAGAAAGTTCCCAGATTCATAGTGTCTCAGGTCAATGCCAATAAAAGCGTTGATTTGATTGGTAGACTGAAAGCGCCGAATATCTCCCAATTCGCCAGTGATAGATGTCGCTGTGGTTTCTGCGATGCCAGGAATTGATCGTAAGATGTCATACTCTGGTAAAGGCTGAGCTAGAGCTACCATGTCGTCTAAGACAACCTGTCTGTGCTCAGAAAGACGAAGCAATTCTTGAGCATAGTAACGAACCTCTTCAAGCATTGGGGAGATTTTCTTGACCGCACAAAAAGATTGTTTAGCGAGTTTTATAAGTTTATCAGTCAGATAAGCAATACGCTTTTCAGAGATTCGTTTGGAGGTAGATTGACGGATAATCTTACACAATTCATTTTGAGATAGGTTTAATACAAACTCTTTGCATGGAAAAGCCATCACTAAATTCCAATATTGCTCTCCAGTTGGTGTGGATAAGAGATTTTCCAATTCAGGAAAGGTGACTTGTAAGACCTTGTGTAGACGGTTTTTAGCTCTAACAATGTCTTCTGTAAGATTTTGATAGAAACGGCTTAAATCACGCAGGTGTTGATAAACTTCTTCCTGCGCATAAGTTGGTTTACGATTGAGTATAAACTGAGAATGAGCCAACTTTTCAGCGTCAATTTTGTCTGTTTTACGAACTCGCAGACTGTCCAGTTGCTTCTTAGCTTCCAGAGAATTCAGCTGTGTATAAGCGTAGCCGTATTCCTCAAGAAAGGCTTGAAGACGCCGAGAATAGACACCAGTAGCTTCAAATATAATCTCAGGGTTATGAATAGTTTTCAAGTCATTCAAAAGACGATTGAAGCCAATGGCGTCATTGAGCATAGTGTATCCATGAATCTTTTCACCGTTGACTAAAATTGCCACCTCAGAACTTGCCTTACTCACATCAATCCCAAATACTGTACGCATGATATTACCTCTTTTGTCTTGAATAATTCCGTGTTTTAGTGATTTTATTTTCAATACGCGACGTCTAGCGTCCCACATACTTTGATCAAATTCCACCTAAAATAGGTGTCTTGCCAGTTTGTCAAGCGACGTCTAGCGCCAAAGAGCCCTACGACTTTACAAGACACCTCTACTTTAACATAAAGAAAAAGTATTGAGTACTCTCTCCCGTCGGAGATTTTCTCACTACTAATCTTAGTATGTTTTCTACACAAAAATAGGTTCCATAATATCTATAGGGGATTTACCCACTACAAATATTATAGAGCCGATAATATGCGTTTGATCATAGACAGATCTATTTCATTTTTTACTATAGTTGATTGAAATAAGATATGAACAAAGAGGTTAGGAAAGTCAAATTAATTTTTAAAAATGTTTTAGAATCCATGACGTGCTACTCTAAGTTCAATCCACTATAAAATTAAGTTTTTAACTAGCCTCTGAATGATTACTGAAGATTAACCTTGTTTTTCAAGATGTAGTAGTTTCCGAGATAGAAGACTGCGATAAGGATTAGGTCTTTGAAGATTTCATAAGTAAGCATCATATTGTAATGGGTACCAAAGTTTAAGAAGAGATCACTGAATCCAAGGACAACATGAATGACAATATAGGCTAAAACTGCAAGAGCTGTACGGTATTCATTAAAGAGTTGTCCGATTGAGATTGCCAAGTAGATGCATAGTATGCCTGCTACAGTGCTGAGGATGAATGAAATCAGAGATAAGCTGATACTGTCTAGGTACTGTTGGAACAAGTCTTTAAAAGCAAGGAAATCAACAGAATTAGGCTCAATTATCACAAGAATGATATAAATGCTCAGAACCAATACTGCTGAACTGATCAGAGACCAAATGAAGGCCCCCAAGAGTTTGGCTAGGATAATCTGGTGTTCGGAAACTGGCAAGGTCAAAGTGAGATAACCTTGTCGGTCATAGACACTACCTTTGAAGCGACGGATGATCAAAATCAAGGTTGAAATCCCAAGCGTAATCATCAAGCCACCAAATACGAGTGCAAGAAAAACAAGTAGAATAGGTTGACTTTCTTTGATGGGTAGATTGTTATAGGTCTTTGCTTGAATTCCGATAAGACCAGAAAGTGCTAACACAGCACCATAGAGGGCTAAATACCATTTGTTAACATTTTTAAATTCATAACGAACTAAATTCCAAAACATAATAATCTCCTTTATCTAGGCTTTGAATTCGTGGCGGAAGAGCTGGTCGATAGACTCTCCAGACTCATAGCGAATATCATCAACATTTCCTTGACGGACGACTTTTCCATCCTTTAGGAAGATAATCTCATCCAAGATTGGTTCGATATCTGAAATCAAGTGAGTTGAAATCAAGACAGTCGAAGTTGGAGAGTAGTTGTTAATGATGGTGTTCAAGATATAGTCACGAGCTGCGGGGTCGACACCACCGATTGGTTCATCAAGGACATATAGACGAGCATCACGACTCATGACAAGAATCAACTGAACCTTTTCTTTGTTTCCTTTTGAGAGTTTCTTGAAACGGCTGTTCTCATCGATGCCAAGGTCACGAAGGAGACCTTGAGCACGTTCCAGATTAAAATCTTGGTAGAAGGTCTTGAAATAAGTGAGAGCTTCCTTGACTTTCATTTGCTCGTTTAGATAGGTCGTATCAGGCAGATAAGAAACAATCGCTTTAGTTGCTGGACTTGGTTCCATGCCATTAATAAGGATACGCCCTTCCTCTGGCTGTAGCAAGCCGTTGATTAGTTTAATCAAGGTTGTTTTTCCAGAACCGTTTGGGCCAAGGAGGCCAACGATTTTTCCAGCTGGAATTTCAAGGGAAACATTTGTAAGAGCAGGGCTTGCTCCATAGGATTTTGACACATTTTCAAATGCTAACAAGGTCATAGTTTAAACTCCTTCAATATAATCTCTCAAAACAGTCGGTAGTTCTTCTTTTTCATAGCCGAATTCTACCATGCCTGTTACAAACTGTTGCAGCTGTTCTTCTGACAGTTGCTTACGGGATTGGAGGATCAAGTCCAAATCCTCTGTGACAAAGCGTCCAGATGTTCGCTTGGTATAGACAAAGCCTTCTCTCTCCAAGTCCGATAGGGCGCGCTGGATGGTGTTGGGATTGACACCTGCCTCGCTAGCCAATTCTCTAACGGTTGGAAGCTGTTGATTGGGCTCGAGTTTATGGGAAATAATCTGCAATTTGATTTTCTCCATAATCTGCAAATAAATGGGTTTATTGTTATCAAATGTCCAAGACATCACGATCTCCTTTCTATTTACCTTTGTGTTAATTCAATAATACAACAAAACAAAAAACTTGTCAAGCCAAAAGGAGAATTATTTTGGGAATCTCTTAAAAAATGGTATAATGAAAAGAAAACGACAAGGAGGGAAAGGCATGCGTTGTCCAAAATGTGGCGCTACAAAATCAAGTGTGATCGATAGTCGCCAGGCTGAAGAAGGAAATACAATCAGAAGAAGACGTGAGTGTGAAGAGTGTCAGCATCGTTTTACAACCTATGAACGTGTTGAAGAGAGAACACTAGTTGTGGTCAAAAAAGATGGTACACGGGAACAATTTTCAAGAGATAAAATCTTTAACGGGATTATTCGTTCAGCCCAGAAACGTCCAGTGTCCAGTGATGAAATTGGCATGGTGGTCAATCGCATCGAACAAAAACTCCGTAGTCGCAATGAAAATGAAATTCAGAGTGAGGTTATTGGCTCTTTGGTTATGGAAGAGTTGGCAGAGTTAGATGAGATTACTTATGTACGTTTTGCCAGTGTTTACCGTAGCTTTAAGGATGTGAGTGAGCTTGAAAGCCTACTCCAGCAGATTACACAATCCTCTAAAAAGAAAAAGGAAAAATAAATGAAGCCAAATGACCGTTTTTCTTTTGTAAAGAATAATCGGGTGTCGCAAGATACCTCATCAATGGTGCAGTGCTACCTCCCGATTATCGGTCAGGAGGCGCTGAGCCTCTATCTTTATGCTGTGACTTTTTGGGATGGTGGTCAAAAAGAACATCTCTTTGCAGCCATGCTTAATCATCTGAATTTCGGGATGGATACCCTTTTAAAGGCTTTTAAAACTCTGACAGCCATGAAATTGGTGACCCTCTATCAGCAAGGGGAGACCTATAACTTGTTACTCCATTCTCCCTTATCAACTCAAGAATTTTTACAACATACAGTTTATCGGACCTTGTTAGAAAAAATGATTGGGGATAGTGCGGTTGCAGCCATGAGACAGGAAAGTGTTGAAGGGGAACCTATCTCGGTGGCCTTGAGTCAAATCTTTCCTCAGTTATCTGAGTTTGCGAGTCGAGAAACCTCTAGCAGTCAGCCTGCAGCAGATGATTTTGATTTGGAGCATTTCCGTCAGCTCATGGCTTGCGATGGTCTTCGTTTTCAAGATGAGACTTCGGATGTTTTGGCCTTGTTTGCAATAGCAGACGAGCAGAAGTGGACCTGGTTTGAGACTTATCAAGTAGCCAAAGCGACAGCAGTGTCGCAAGTGATTTCTGTCAAACGCATCCGTGAAAAGATAGCGCAAAAGCCTGTGACTTCTGACTTTAGTCCCAAGGAAGCAACCATTATCCGAGAGGCTAAGAGAAAGACAGCCTTGCAGTTCCTTGCTGAAATCAAGCAGACCCGCAAGGGAAATATTACCCAGACTGAACGGGACCTGCTCCAGCAGATGGCAGCCTTGGGCTTGTTGGATGAAGTGATCAATGTTATCTTGCTCCTAACCTTTAATAAGGTTGATTCGGCCAATATCAATGAAAAATACGCCATGAAGGTGGCTAATGACTACGCCTATCAAAATATTCGTAGTGCCGAGGAGGCTGTCCTCCGTATTCGTGAACGTGGCCAAAAAGCAAAAACGCAAAAGCAGAATCAGACTGCCCCAGTAAAAACTAATGTGCCTAAATGGAGCAATCCTGAATATAAGAATGAAACCAGCGAAGAAACTCGCTTAGAACTAGAACGTAAGAAAAAAGAAATGTTAGCTCGATTAGAAAAAGGAGGAGACTAGATGGAAAGTGTCGGAGACGTACTCAAGCGTCAACCAAGCCGATTTCAGTATCAGGATTTGGTCCAGCAAATTGTGAAAGACCCTGATGTTGCGGCCTTTATCCAGAAAGAATCTCTCAGTCAGGAGGAGTTGAACCGAAGTATTTCCAAGTTTAACCAATACATCACTGAGAGAGATAAGTTCCTCCGAGGAGATACAGACTATATCGCGCGTGGCTACAAGCCTATCCTAGTCATGAACCATGGCTATGCAGATGTCTCGTATGAAGAGACTCCGGAGCTCATCGCGGCAGAAAAAGAAGCGGCGATTAAAAACCGTCTCAAGCTAATCAATCTTCCAGCTAGTCTTAAAAAAGCTAGCCTAGCTCAAGTAGATTTAGATGATTTGGGGCGCTTGTCCGTTTTTGAAAAGCTCCTAGCCTTTGTGGAGCAATATCCAGCTATTCGGAAAGGTCTGTACTTATATGGAGACTTTGGTGTGGGTAAAAGTTTCATGGTGGCTGCCCTAGCCCATGATTTGTCTGAAAAACGTGGTGTTTCATCAACGCTCCTCCACTATCCTAGCTTTGTCATCGATGTCAAAAATGCCATTGGTGATGGCAATGTCAAGACCTTGGTGGATGAGATTAAGCTGGCTGAAGTCTTGATTTTAGATGATATTGGTGCCGAGCAATCAACAGCTTGGGTGCGTGACGAGATCTTGCAGGTCATTCTCCAATATCGCATGCAGGAAGATTTACCGACCTTTTTCACCTCCAACTTCAATTTTGAAGATTTGGAGAAGCATTTCGCTAAAGGGAAAAATGGAAATGACGAAACCTGGGAGGCCAGACGCGTCATGGAACGCATCCGTTATTTAGCAGAGGAAACAAGACTTGAAGGAGAAAACCGTCGATGACAGAAACAATCAAATTAATGAAGGCTCACACTTCAGTGCGTAGATTTAAAGAGCAAGAGATTCCTCAAGCAGACTTAAATGAGATTTTGACAGCTGCCCAAATGGCTTCTTCTTGGAAAAATTTTCAATCCTATTCTGTGATTGTAGTTAGAAGTCAAGAAAAGAAGGATGCCTTATTTGAGTTAGTTCCTCAGGAAGCGATTCGCCAGTCTGCAGCATTTTTACTTTTTGTTGGTGATCTAAACCGTGCAGAAAAAGGGGCTCGTCTCCATACGGATGTTTTCCAACCTCAAGGGGTGGAAGGACTCCTTATCACTTCGGTAGATGCGGCTTTGGCTGGACAAAATGCCTTGCTTGCGGCAGAAAGCTTAGGCTATGGTGGAGTGATTATCGGTTTGGTGCGTTACAAGTCTGTTGAGTTAGCAGAATTGTTCAAGCTTCCTGACTATACCTATCCAGTCTTTGGGATTGCACTCGGTGTGCCAAATCAACAGCATACTGTAAAACCAAGACTGCCACTAGAGAATGTTGTCTTTGAGGAAGAATACCAAGAACAGTCAACTGAGGCAATTGAAGCCTATGACCGTGTACAGACTGAATATGCAGGTGCGCGTGCGACTACAACTTGGAGTCAACGTTTAGCAGAGCAATTCGGCAATCCAGAACCAAGCTCGACTCGAGAAAATCTTGAGCAGAAGAAGTTATTGTAGAAAGTGAGAAAACATGGCCTTACCAACTGTTGCCATTGTAGGGCGTCCCAATGTTGGGAAATCAACCCTATTTAACCGTATCGCGGGAGAACGCATCTCAATCGTAGAAGATATTGAAGGTGTAACGCGAGATCGTATCTATGCCACAGGTGAGTGGCTCAATCGTTCTTTTAGTATGATTGATACTGGGGGAATTGATGATGTCGATGCGCCTTTCATGGAACAAATCAAGCACCAGGCAGAAATTGCCATGGAAGAAGCAGATGTTATCGTCTTTGTCGTGTCTGGTAAAGAAGGAATTACAGATGCGGACGAATACGTTGCCCGTAAACTTTATAAAACTCATAAACCAGTCATCCTAGCCGTTAACAAGGTTGACAATCCAGAGATGCGAAATGATATCTATGATTTCTATGCTCTTGGATTGGGCGAACCTCTACCAATCTCATCTGTTCACGGTATCGGGACAGGGGATGTACTGGATGCTATTGTGGAAAACCTCCCACATGAAGTTGAAGAAGAAAATCCAGATGTTATTAAATTCAGCTTGATTGGTCGTCCAAATGTTGGAAAATCTAGCTTGATTAATGCCATTTTGGGAGAAGATCGCGTCATTGCCAGCCCTGTCGCTGGTACCACTCGTGATGCCATTGACACCCATTTTACAGATGCTGAAGGCCAAGAGTTTACCATGATTGATACGGCTGGTATGCGTAAGTCAGGTAAAGTCTATGAAAATACTGAGAAATACTCGGTTATGCGTGCTATGCGTGCTATTGACCGTTCAGATGTAGTCTTGATGGTCCTCAATGCCGAGGAAGGTATTCGTGAGTATGACAAGCGTATCGCTGGATTTGCCCACGAAGCTGGTAAAGGGATGATTATCGTAGTCAACAAATGGGACACGCTTGAAAAAGACAACCACACCATGAAAAACTGGGAAGAGGATATCCGTGAGCAGTTCCAATACCTGCCTTACGCACCGATTATCTTTGTATCAGCCTTGACCAAGCAACGCCTCCACAAGTTGCCTGAGATGATTAAGCAAATCAGTGAGAGTCAAAATACCCGTATTCCATCAGCTGTCTTGAATGATGTGATTATGGATGCTATCGCCATCAATCCAACACCGACCGACAAAGGGAAACGCCTCAAGATTTTCTATGCGACTCAAGTGGCAACCAAACCACCAACCTTTGTCATCTTTGTCAACGAAGAAGAACTCATGCACTTCTCTTACCTACGTTTCTTGGAAAATCAAATCCGCAAGGCCTTTGTCTTTGAAGGAACACCGATTCACTTGATCGCAAGAAAACGGAAATAAAAAAGTAGAATCTGGAAGGATATTTCCAGATTTTTTGCTATAATAAAATAAGGAAAGCGTTGGAGAGGTAAGGAGATGGAAAAACTATTAAAATTCTTGATTTTGGCACCCTACTTTTACTTTTTTCGTTGGCAAGGGAAGGTACATCCAGGAAGTAGGTACTTTTCTGTCTTTTACTATTTTTATTGGTTTTATATGCCTCTAGCAGCCTTGTTTAGTCTAGTTTTCACTCTTTTTTCGCTAGTCTTATTTAACTTTATTTTACAAGAACCAAGGGATCTTGCTAGATGGGTGATTTGGCTACTTTTAGTCCTTTTATCCTTAGTCAATGACTGGAAAATCTATGCTTGTCTAAAATTTATGAATAAGCTGCGATTGGAGAAGAAAAAATCCAGTCTTCCTTGAAAGAAATAGGCGAGCTTGTATCTGATAGAAAATGATGGTCAATTTTTCATGGAAAAACTAGCTAGAAGCATTAATGAAGAAAACTAGCCTCGGAATAGGAATTTTAAGGGAACTAATCACCTTGGTTAGCCCTTTTTTCGTCCTAAGGGAAAACGGAATATTTCTTGAAAAAATTGGGCAAATATGCTACAATAAAAAGAACATTCTAAAATATTCAGAATTTAAAGTAAGGAAAAAAATGGCAAATTTACTAAAAACAATCATCGAAAATGATAAAGGAGAGATTCGTCGTCTGGAAAAGATGGCGGACAAAGTCCTAAAATATGAAGATGAAATGGCTGTATTAACAGACGAGCAATTGCAAGCAAAAACAGAAGAATTCAAACAACGCTACCAAAATGGTGAGACTCTTGACCAACTTTTGTATGAGGCGTTTGCTGTTGTACGCGAGGGAGCTAAGCGTGTTCTTGGTCTTTTCCCGTATAAGGTTCAGGTTATGGGGGGGATCGTTCTTCACCATGGTGACGTTCCTGAGATGCGTACTGGTGAGGGGAAAACCTTGACAGCGACTATGCCTGTATACCTCAATGCTCTTTCAGGTAAAGGGGTTCACGTAGTTACGGTCAATGAATACCTTTCTGAACGTGATGCGACTGAGATGGGTGAATTGTACTCATGGCTTGGCTTGTCAGTAGGGATCAACTTGGCGGCCAAATCTCCAATGGAGAAAAAAGAAGCCTATGAGTGTGATATCACTTACTCAACCAACTCAGAAATCGGATTTGACTACCTCCGTGATAACATGGTTGTCCGTGCGGAGAATATGGTTCAACGTCCGCTTAACTATGCCTTGGTTGATGAAGTTGACTCTATCTTGATTGACGAGGCCCGTACACCTTTGATCGTATCAGGAGCCAATGCAGTTGAAACCAGTCAACTCTACCATATGGCTGACCATTTTGTGAAGTCTTTGGATAAGGATGACTATATCATTGATATTCAGTCTAAGACTATTGGTCTATCAGATTCAGGGATTGACAAGGCCGAAAGCTACTTCAATCTAAGAAACCTTTACGACATTGAAAATGTTGCTCTGACTCACTTTATCGATAACGCCCTTCGTGCCAACTACATCATGCTTCTCGATATTGACTATGTAGTCAGCGAAGAGCAGGAAATCTTGATTGTCGACCAATTTACAGGTCGTACTATGGAAGGTCGTCGTTATTCTGATGGATTGCACCAAGCGATTGAAGCTAAAGAAGGTGTGCCAATCCAAGATGAAACCAAGACTTCAGCTTCTATCACCTACCAAAACCTCTTCCGTATGTACAAGAAGTTGTCCGGTATGACAGGTACTGGTAAGACTGAGGAAGAAGAATTCCGCGAAATCTACAATATTCGTGTTATTCCTATCCCAACAAACCGTCCAGTTCAACGTATTGACCATCCAGATGTACTTTATGCTAGTCTTGAAGCTAAGTTTAAGGCGGTTGTCGAAGACGTTAAGGATCGTTACCAAAAGGGTCAACCTGTCTTGGTAGGTACTGTTGCCGTTGAAACCAGTGATTATATTTCTAAGAAATTGGTAGCTGCAGGTGTTCCTCACGAAGTATTGAATGCCAAGAACCACTACAAAGAAGCTCAAATCATCATGAACGCTGGCCAGCGTGGTGCAGTTACAATCGCGACCAACATGGCCGGTCGTGGTACCGACATCAAACTTGGTGAAGGTGTTCGTGAACTTGGTGGACTTTGTGTCATCGGTACAGAACGTCATGAAAGCCGTCGTATCGATAACCAGCTTCGTGGACGTTCAGGACGTCAAGGGGATCCAGGGGAATCTCAATTCTACCTTTCTCTTGAAGATGATTTGATGAAACGTTTCGGTTCAGAGCGCTTGAAGGGTGTCTTTGAACGTCTCAATATGTCAGACGAAGCAATCAAATCTCGTATGTTGACACGTCAGGTTGAAGCAGCACAAAAACGTGTTGAAGGAAACAACTACGACACACGTAAACAAGTCCTTCAATACGATGATGTCATGCGTGAGCAACGTGAGATTATCTACTCACAACGTTACGATGTCATCACTGCTGATCGCGACTTGGCTCCTGAGATTCATGCAATGATTAAACGCACCATTAATCGTGTTGTTGATAATCATGCGCGTGCTAAACAAGATGAAAAACTAGAAGCTATCTTGAATTTTGCAAGATACAACTTGCTTCCAGAAGATTCAATTTCACTTTCAGACCTAGAAGGTTTGTCAGACCAAGCGATCAAAGATGAACTTTACCAACGTGCCTTGAAAGTCTACGATAGCCAAGTTGCTAAGCTTCGTGATGAGGAAGCTGTTAAAGAATTCCAAAAAGTCTTGATTCTACGTGTTGTAGATAACAAGTGGACAGACCATATCGATGCTCTTGATCAGTTGCGAAATGCTGTTGGTCTCCGTGGTTATGCTCAGAATAACCCAGTCGTTGAGTATCAAGCAGAAGGTTTCCGCATGTTTAATGATATGATTGGTTCCATTGAGTTTGATGTGACTCGTTTGATGATGAAAGCACAAATTCATGAACAAGAGCGTCCACAAGCAGAGCGTCATATCAGTACGACAGCAACTCGTAATATTGCTGCGCAACAGACTGAGCTTCCTGCAGATTTGGATCTTAGCCAAGTTAAGCGTAACGACTTGTGCCCATGTGGTTCTGGTAAGAAATTTAAAAACTGTCATGGTAAACGACATTAAGAATGACTAATTTTCAGGCGGATGCCTAGTGAAAAGTGAATTTTCGCTTGGCGTCCGTTTGCTTTATAAGGAGGATGAATCATGGTATTTACAGCCAAAAGCCCTAAAATTAATATTGAAGAAGTTCGTAGTTTGTCTAAATTAGAAGGACAAGCACTTGCCAATAAACAACAACGCGATCAAGAACTTGAAGCGATTATTCGTGGTGAAGATCAACGCATTTTGTTAGTGATTGGTCCGTGTTCGTCTGACAATGAAGAAGCAGTTCTTGAGTATGCCAAGCGTTTGGCAAAACTGCAAGAAGAAGTAAAAGACCGCGTCTTTATGGTCATGCGTGTCTACACTGCTAAACCACGTACTAATGGTGATGGCTATAAGGGCTTGATTCACCAACCAAATGCCAAAGAAGCACCTAGTCTCATCAATGGGATCAAGGCGGTTCGTCACCTGCATTACCGTGTTATTTCTGAAACAGGAATGACGACAGCGGATGAAATGTTGTACCCAGAAAACCTTCCTTTGGTAGATGATTTGATTTCTTACATGGCAGTTGGAGCTCGTTCGGTTGAAGATCAACAACACCGTTTTGTAGCTAGTGGAGCAGATTTTGCGACAGGTTTTAAAAATCCAACGTCTGGAAATCTCAATGTCATGTTCAACGGTATTTATGCGGCTCAAAACAAACAAAGTTTCCTTTTCCTAGGGAAAGAAGTTGAAACGACTGGAAATCCTCTATCGCATGCTATTCTCCGTGGTGCCCTCAATGAATACGGGAAAAACATTCCGAACTATTACTACGATAATTTGATGGATACCATTGCCCAGTATGAAAAAATGGGCCTCGAAAATCCATTTATCATCATTGATACCAACCATGATAACTCAGGCAAGCAGTATATGGATCAGATTCGCATCGTTCGTCAGACCTTGATTAACCGCGACTGGAATGAAAAGATTAAAAAATATGTCCGTGGTTTCATGATTGAGTCTTATCTAGAAGACGGTCGTCAAAATGAACCAGAGGTCTTTGGAAAATCTATCACCGATCCTTGTCTTGGATGGGAGAATACTGAAGCTCTTGTTCGCGAAATCTACCAAAGACTAGGAGAATAGTATGGCATTTATTGAAAAAGGTCAAGAAATCGACATTGAAGCGATTAAGGCGGAAACACAGCTGTCTGCAGAAGCCTTGCAACATAAGGAAAGCCGAGACCAAGAACTAGCTGATATTCTATCTGGTAAGGATGATCGTATCCTTTTAGTCATTGGTCCTTGTTCATCTGATAATGAAGAAGCAGTGCTTGAATATGCTCGCCGTTTAGCAGACTTGCAGAAAAAAGTGGCGGATAAGATTTTTATGGTCATGCGTGTTTACACAGCTAAGCCACGTACTAATGGAGATGGGTACAAGGGTTTGGTTCATCAGCCAGATACTTCTAAAGCGCCAAGTTTGATTAATGGTTTGCAGGCTGTTCGTCAGCTTCATTATCGAGTGATTACAGAAACTGGATTGACCACAGCGGATGAAATGCTTTATCCATCCAATCTAGTCTTGGTTGATGACTTGGTGAGCTACCATGCAGTGGGTGCGCGTTCAGTAGAAGATCAGGAACACCGTTTTGTAGCTTCAGGGATTGATGCACCAGTGGGTATGAAAAATCCAACCTCTGGAAATCTGTCTGTTATGTTTAATGCCATCTATGCTGCACAAAACAAGCAAACATTTCTTTACCATGGACAAGAAGTTGAGACTTCAGGGAATCCCCTAGCTCACGTTATCCTTCGTGGAGCTATGAATGAATATGGGAAGAATGAACCAAACTTCTACTATGAAACTCTCTTAAATGCTATCGGGCGTTACGAGTCTATGGGGCTTGAAAATCCCTTTATCATGATTGATACCAACCATGATAATTCAGGGAAACAATATATGGAGCAAGTTCGAATTGTTCGCCAAGCACTGCTCAACCGTGACTGGAATGAAAAGATTAAGAAAACAGTTCGAGGTTTCATGATTGAATCCTACTTGGCAGATGGTCGCCAAAATCAACCAGAAATCTTTGGTTGCTCTATTACAGACCCATGTCTAGGATGGGAAAACACAGTTGCCTTGGTAGAAGAAATTTATACTACCTTAACAAAATAAGTGAAAAGGATGGAGTTGGGGGTATCTCAACTCCTTTTGACGAAAATGATAGTTGGACACGGAATTGATATCGAAGAATTAGCTTCCATACAAAATGCAGTTGAAAAAAGAAAATGTTTTGCCCAGCGTGTCTTGACAGACAAGGAAATGGAGCGCTTTTCCAGTCTCAAGGGTCGAAGACAGGTCGAGTATTTGGCTGGTCGTTGGTCAGCTAAAGAAGCCTTTTCAAAGGCTATGGGAACGGGAATTGGGAAATTAGGTTTTCAGGACTTGGAAGTCTTGAACAATGAGAGAGGAGCCCCCTACTTCAGTAAATCCCCGTTTTCAGGAAAAGTGTGGCTATCGATCAGCCATACAGATCAGTTTGTGACAGCTAGTGTTATTTTGGAGGAAGATTATGAAAACTAGTCCACATAGACCAACTAAGGCCCTCATCGATCTGGGTGCTATTCGCTACAATATCCAACAAATGGGTGCGCATATTCCCAAAGATACCCTAAAATGGGCGGTTGTGAAAGCCAATGCATACGGACACGGAGCGGTAGCTGTTGCTACGGCTATCCAGGATGATGTCAATGGTTTTTGCGTTTCTAATATCGATGAAGCCATCGAGCTTCGTCAGGCAGGAATTTCTAAGAAGATTCTCATTTTGGGAGTATCTGAGGTTGAATCTCTTTCATTGGCTAAGCAGTATGCGATTACCTTGACAGTGGCTGGATTGGAATGGATTGAGAATCTCCTTGCTACTGATTCAGATTTATCAGGCTTAACCGTTCACCTTAAAATTGACTCAGGTATGGGACGAATTGGTTTTAGAAGTGCAAGCGAGGCAGCACAAGCTCAAACTTTACTCAAGGGACATGGATCAAATGTTGAGGGAATCTTTACGCACTTTGCAACTGCTGATGAAGAGTCGGATAGTTACTTTAATCAACAGTTAGAATGCTTTAAGGGAATCCTAGCTGACTTGCAAGAAGTACCAGAACTAGTCCATGCGAGTAACTCCGCAACGACTCTATGGCATGCAGAAACGATTTTCAATGCGGTTCGCATGGGAGATTCCATGTATGGTCTCAATCCAAGCGGACAAGTTTTAGAATTGCCTTATGAACTAAAACCAGCCTTAACTTTGGAAACAGCCATCGTTCATATCAAAACAGTAGAGGCTGGTGCTTGTATGGGTTACGGAGCAACTTATCAGGCAGACGGTGAGCAAGTCATTGCAACGCTACCAATCGGTTATGCTGATGGTTGGACAAGAGACATGCAGAATTTCTCAGTTCTGGTGGATGGACAATTGTGCCCTATCGTAGGGCGGGTATCTATGGACCAGATCACGGTTCGTTTGCATAAGCTGTATCCATTAGGTACCAAGGTAACTTTGATTGGTGCAGACGGTGATCAAGAAATTACTGCAACAGATGTAGCAGTCTACAGAGGAACTATCAATTATGAGGTGGTTTGCCTCCTCAGTGATCGAGTTCCGAGAGAATATCATTAAAAGAAAGAAGGAAAGGAGAAGAGCATGAATTTACATCAACCCTTGCATGTCTTGCCTGGCGTGGGACCAAAATCAGCAGAGAAATATGCCAAACTAGGAATTGAAAACCTGCAAGATCTCTTGCTCTACTTTCCTTTCCGTTATGAAGATTTTAAGACCAAGCAGGTGCTAGAGCTAGAAGATGGTGAAAAGGCTGTCCTATCTGGTCAGGTAGTAACACCAGCTAGTGTTCAGTATTATGGTTTTAAGCGCAATCGCCTACGCTTTAGCCTCAAGCAGGGAGAAGTTGTGTTTTCAGTGAACTTCTTTAACCAACCCTACCTGGCTGACAAGATTGAGCTAGGAGCGACTCTAGCCGTTTTTGGTAAGTGGGATCGCGCCAAGGCTAGTCTCACAGGGATGAAGGTTTTAGCCCAAGTGGAGGACGACCTTCAACCTGTCTATCGTCTCGCACAAGGAGTTAGTCAAGCAAGCCTTGTTAAGGTCATTAAAACCGCCTTTGATCAGGGGCTAGATCTCTTGATAGAGGAAAATCTCCCTCAGTCCTTGCTAGATAAATACAAACTCATGTCTCGCTGTCAGGCTGTTCGTGCCATGCATTTTCCTAAGAATTTGGCAGAATACAAGCAGGCTCTCCGTCGAATCAAGTTTGAGGAACTTTTCTATTTCCAAATGCAATTACAGACCCTCAAGTCTGAGAATAAGATTCACGGAAGTGGTCTGGTTCTGAATTGGTCCCAGGAAAAACTAACTGCGGTTAAAGAAAAGTTACCCTTTGCTTTGACACAAGCTCAAGAAAAAAGCCTGCAAGAAATCCTATCAGATATGAAGTCGGACCATCACATGAATCGACTCTTACAAGGGGATGTTGGTAGTGGGAAGACAGTGGTTGCAGGTCTTGCCATGTATGCTGCTGTAACGGCAGGGTATCAGGCTGCCCTCATGGTTCCAACAGAGATTCTTGCAGAGCAACATTTTGAAAGTCTAGAAAGTCTCTTTCCTGATTTGAAACTGGCTCTCTTAACAGGTTCATTAAAAGCTGCAGAAAAACGCACGGTTTTGGAAACTATTGCCAAGGGCGAGGTCGATGTTATTATCGGAACTCATGCTCTGATTCAAGATGGGGTAGACTATGCTAAACTCGGTTTGATTATCATCGACGAGCAACACCGTTTTGGTGTGGGACAAAGACGTATTTTACGTGAAAAAGGAGAAAATCCAGATGTCCTCATGATGACGGCGACGCCGATTCCACGAACCTTAGCCATCACCGCCTTTGGAGATATGGATGTTTCCATTATTGACCAGATGCCTGCTGGGCGCAAACCAATCGTAACTCGCTGGATCAAGCATGAGCAATTACCACAGGTCCTGACTTGGTTGGAAGGAGAAATTCAAAAAGGGTCTCAAGCCTATGTTATTTCGCCCTTGATTGAAGAATCTGAAGCCTTGGATTTGAAAAATGCTATCGCTTTGTCAGAAGAGTTGACGGCTCATTTTGCAGGAAAAGCAAAAGTTGCTCTCTTACACGGTAAGATGAAGAGTGATGAAAAAGATCAGATTATGCAGGAGTTCAAAGAGAGAAAGACTGATATTCTGGTTTCGACAACGGTTATCGAGGTTGGGGTAAATGTGCCAAATGCGACCGTCGTGATTATCATGGATGCTGATCGTTTTGGCCTTAGTCAGCTTCATCAGCTTAGAGGTCGCGTCGGTCGGGGAGACAAACAGTCCTATGCGGTTCTTGTAGCTAATCCTAAAACGGACTCAGGTAAAGAGCGTATGCGTATCATGACAGAAACGATCAATGGTTTTGTCCTTGCGGAGGAAGATTTGAAAATGCGCGGTTCGGGTGAGATTTTTGGAACCAGACAGTCAGGTCTACCAGAGTTTCAAGTGGCTGATATTATCGAGGACTTTCCAATACTTGAAGAAGCACGTAAGGTAGCTAGTTATATCAGCTCACTGTCTAACTGGCAGGAGGACCCAGAGTGGCATATGATTGCCCTAAATCTAGAAAAGAAAGAACATTTAGATTAAGCTTTCTCTAAGAAAATCTTAAGTTTGCTTTTAGGGTTATTGCCTATACTAGAGTCATCAAAAAGAAACGAGGACTCTCACATGACAATGACGATTAAAGTGAATTATCAAAAAACCTTTCAAGAAGTAGTAGAGGCAGACAAGCTTGCTACAAAATAGTATTTAAAAAGGGCGATAAAGCCCTTTTTAAATACTTGCTTTAGGTGAAATATGATAGACTTTTAGTATAAAGAATCAGTAGAATTACGCTATACCAATTTTTACTCTTGACAAGTAAAAGAAACAAGTATATACTGTTTTTGCTGATTCTATAAAAGAAGAATTAGACTATACCAATTTTAAGGGGAAAGCACAGCTAGCCTGTGTCGTATATACTATGTGTGGAATTGTTGGTGTTGTTGGAAACACAAATGCAACTGATATTTTGATTCAAGGACTTGAAAAACTCGAATACCGTGGCTATGATTCGGCTGGAATTTTTGTTCTAGGTGGTGCTGAAAACCATTTGGTAAAAGCAGTTGGTCGTATTGCAGAATTGTCTGCCAAGACAGCTGGGGTTGAGGGAACAACTGGTATCGGACATACTCGTTGGGCAACTCACGGGAAACCAACAGAAGACAATGCTCACCCACACCGCTCTGAGACAGGACGTTTTGTCTTGGTGCACAACGGGGTGATTGAAAACTACCTTGAAGTCAAGGAAGACTACCTTGCAGGTCACCACTTCAAGGGACAAACAGATACAGAAATCGCTGTTCACTTGATTGGAAAATTTGCGGAAGAAGATGGCTTGTCAGTTCTTGAAGCCTTCAAAAAAGCTCTTCACATCATCCGTGGTTCTTATGCCTTTGCCTTGATCGACTCTGAAAATCCAGATGTCATCTATGTTGCCAAGAACAAATCACCTCTTTTGATTGGTCTTGGAGAAGGCTATAACATGGTCTGCTCAGACGCCATGGCTATGATTCGTGAGACCAATCAATACATGGAAATCCATGACCAAGAGTTGGTAATCGTGAAAGCTGATAGCGTCCAAGTACAAGACTATGATGGCAACAGTCGTGAGCGTACCAGCTACACTGCTGAACTTGACTTGTCAGATATCGGTAAGGGAACTTACCCTTACTACATGCTCAAGGAAATTGATGAGCAACCAACTGTTATGCGTAAACTCATCCAAGCCTACACAGATGATGCTGGTCAAGTAGTGGTAGACCCAGCTATCATCAAGGCTGTTCAAGATGCAGACCGCATCTACATCCTTGCAGCTGGGACATCTTACCACGCAGGATTTGCTTCTAAGAAGATGCTGGAAGAACTGACCGATACGCCAGTTGAACTTGGTATCTCCTCTGAGTGGGGGTATGGTATGCCGCTTCTCAGCAAGAAACCACTCTTCGTTTTTATCAGTCAATCTGGTGAAACAGCTGACAGCCGTCAGGTTTTGGTCAAGGCCAATGAAATGGGAATCCCAAGCTTGACAGTGACAAACGTTCCAGGATCAACTCTGTCACGTGAAGCCAACCATACTATGTTGCTTCATGCAGGTCCTGAAATTGCCGTAGCGTCAACTAAGGCCTATACAGCCCAAATCGCAGCCCTTGCCTTCCTTGCAAAAGCGGTTGGTGAAGCAAATGGCAATGAAAAAGCCAAAGCCTTTGACTTGGTTCATGAATTGTCTATCGTGGCTCAGTCTATCGAATCAACTCTTTCAGAGAAAGAATTGATTGATGCTAAAGTTCGTGACCTCCTTGAAACAACACGCAACGCCTTTTACATCGGACGTGGTCAAGACTACTACGTAGCTATGGAAGCGAGTCTCAAACTCAAAGAGATTTCTTACATCCAGTGTGAAGGTTTTGCGGCTGGGGAGCTCAAGCACGGAACGATTGCCTTGATTGAGGAAGGAACACCTGTCTTGGCCCTCTTGTCAGACCCAGTTCTTGCAAACCACACTCGCGGAAATATCCAAGAAGTGGCAGCACGTGGAGCTAAGGTCCTCACCATTGCAGAAGAAAATGTTGCCAAAGATACAGATGATATCGTTCTTACGACCGTCCACCCTTACCTCTCACCAATCTCAATGGTCGTACCAACACAATTGGTCGCTTACTTTGCAACTCTACACCGTGGACTTGATGTGGATAAACCACGTAACCTTGCTAAGTCAGTAACGGTAGAATAAACTAAAAGTTTAACTCATAAGCAAAAGTGAACAAAATAGTTTTCTGGAAATCAGAATGCTGTCTTGTTCACCTTTTTTTGTATTTTCAATGAAAATCAATGACCAAACTAGTTCTCTTGTGTAGATGTCTCAAAGCAGTGCTTTGAGCAACCTGCGGCTAGTTTCCTAGTTTGCTCTTTGATTTTCATTGAGTATCACTCCTTTTAAGGATTCATTAGAAATAAATCTAAAATTAAATGGTATCTCAGTTTCTATTAAAATGAGAATTCTTTTTGAAAGATATGCTTGTGAAAGACTTGCAAGCTATAAAAAAACTCTAAGAGCTGGATGATAAGGATCCAACTCTTAGAGGAGTGAGTGTCGTATTTTACTTGCGATACAAACGATCGTATTGGTAGTAAGGATCAAAGGTTACGTTGATACCTAGTTTGCGAAGAACATTCTTGTCTTCATCCGTTAAGATAATCGTAGAGTGAGCTTCGCTTCCTTTGAGATTTCCGAGTTCTTTCATGGCACGATCTGCATCAGGATTCTGCATTGCTGTGATAGCAAGAGCGATGAGGATTTCATTTGAGTGGAGTCGAGGGTTACGGCTACCCAAGTGATTGATTTTCAAACCTTGAATTGGTTTCACCACTTCTGGTTCAATTAATTTTGTTTCAGCATCAATGTTAGCGGACATCTTGATAGCATTGATCAAAGCAGCGGCTGTTGGACCAAAGAGTTCTGAGTTCTTACCAGTAACGATTTCACCAGAAGGTAATTCAAGAGCGAGAGCGGGTCCGTCTGTTTCTTCAGCTCTTTGACGAGCGGCTACAGCTACCTTACGGTCAGCTGGTGTGATACCGAGGTCATTCATGAGAAGCTCGATTTTCTTGACAGCAGACTCAGCAACTTTTTCAGCCTTAAAGTCGAGAACTGTTTGATAGTAGCGACGGATAATTTCTTGTTTAGATGCTTCAATTGCAGCGTCATTATCAGTAATTGCAAAACCAACCATATTGACACCCATGTCAGTTGGAGATGCATATGGAGATTCACCCAAGATACGTTCTAGCATGCGCTTAAGAACAGGAAAAATCTCGATATCACGATTGTAGTTGACCGTGGTTTCTCCATAAGTTTGGAGATGGAATGGGTCAATCATGTTGACATCATCTAGGTCTGCTGTAGCAGCTTCATAAGCTAAGTTTACTGGATGATGCAGTGGGAGATTCCAAACTGGGAAGGTTTCAAATTTGGCATAACCAGACTTGATACCATTGATTTGGTCGTGGTACATGTTAGACATACAAGTTGCCAACTTACCTGAACCAGGCCCAGGAGCAGTCACGACAATCAAGTTACGACTAGTTTTGATATAGTCGTTTTTCCCCATACCTTCTGGAGAGATGATGTGATCCATATCTGTCGGATACCCTTTGATTGGGTAGTGAAGATAAGAGTCGATACCGTTTTTAGCTAATTGATTGCGGAAAGCATCTGCTGCAGGTTGGCCAGCATATTGAGTGATAACAACTGAACCTACAAAGATACCGAGCTCGTTGAATTTATCGATCAAACGAAGCACTTCTTGGTCATAAGAAATGCCCAAGTCTCCACGAGCTTTTGAGTGCTCGATATTGCTAGCGTTAATAGCGATAACAACCTCAACTTGCTCCTTCAACTCTTGCAAGAGCTTGATTTTATTGTCAGGTTCATATCCAGGAAGGACACGAGCAGCGTGGAAATCTTCTAACATTTTGCCACCAAACTCCAAGTAGAGTTTGCCGTCAAATTGGTTGATGCGCTCCAAGATATGGTCGCGTTGTAGATTCAAATATTGTTCAGAACTAAAAGCTTGTTTTTTCATTTTTTTACCTCTGAGCTCTATTATATAAAAAAAATGGAAGATTAGAAACTAGAGAGTCGCAAAAGTGAGAAAAAAAGATAAAGCAAACGCTTGCATAATTTTGATAAAAGGTCTATGATGGAGTAAAGTCGATTTTAAATAGAGGTAAAAAGATGCAAGAAAAATGGTGGCACAATGCCGTTGTTTATCAGGTCTATCCAAAAAGTTTTAAGGATAGCAATGGAGATGGGATTGGTGATTTGCCTGGGATTACCAGTAAGTTAGACTATCTAGCTAAGTTAGGGATCACAGCGATCTGGCTTTCTCCAGTCTATGATAGCCCCATGGATGACAATGGTTATGATATTGCCAATTATCAAGATATCGCGGCTATCTTTGGAACCATGGAAGATATGGATGTGCTGATTGCTGAGGCTAAAAAACGAGATATCCGAATCATTATGGATTTGGTGGTCAATCATACATCAGATGAGCATGCTTGGTTTATAGAGGCTTGTGAAAATCCTGATAGTCCTGAGCGAGACTACTATATCTGGCGTGATGAACCTAACGAATTGGAGTCAATTTTCAGTGGATCTGCCTGGCAATATGACGAAAAGTCTGGTCAATATTACCTGCACTTTTTCAGTAAGAAACAACCAGACCTTAACTGGGAAAATGAAGAACTACGCCAAAAAATCTATGAAATGATGAATTTCTGGATTGATAAAGGGATTGGTGGATTCCGTATGGACGTCATTGACATGATTGGGAAGATTCCTAATCAGAAGATTGTCAACAATGGTCCTATGCTCCATCCCTATCTCAAGGAAATGAATCAGGCTACTTTCGGCGACAAAGAGCTTTTGACAGTAGGGGAGACTTGGGGAGCAACACCAGAGATTGCTAAACTCTATTCAGATCCTAAAGGACAAGAACTGTCTATGGTCTTCCAGTTTGAACATATCTGTCTTCAGTATCAGGAAGGGAAACCTAAGTGGCAGTACCAAAAAGAGCTAAATGTTGGGAAGTTAAAAGAGATTTTCAACAAATGGCAGACAGAGTTGGGAGTTGAAGATGGCTGGAATTCCCTCTTCTGGAACAACCATGACCTCCCTCGTATTGTCTCTATCTGGGGGAATGACCGAGACTACCGCGAAAAATCTGCCAAAGCGTATGCCATCTTGCTTCATCTCATGAGAGGGACTCCTTATATTTACCAAGGGGAGGAGATTGGGATGACCAATTTCCCGTTTGAAAGCTTGGAGCAAGTAAAGGATATTGAATCCCTCAACTATGCGCGTGAAGCTCTTGAAAAAGGCGTTCCAATGGAAGAAATCATGGATAGCATTCGTGTGATTGGGCGTGACAACGCCCGTACCCCCATGCAGTGGGATGAGACAAAAAATGCTGGTTTCTCAGATGGTCAACCTTGGCTTGCTGTAAATCCAAACTATGCGAAGATAAATGTAGAAGAAGCTTTAGCAAATCCAGCATCAATCTTTTACACTTATCAAAAACTGGTAGAAATTCGTAAGGAAAATAGCTGGTTGATTCGTGCTGACTTTGAACTTCTTGATACGACTGAAAAAGTCTTTGCTTACATCCGTAAGGATGGCGACCGTCGATTCCTAGTTGTGGCCAATTTGTCCAACCAAAAGCAAGAGTTTGCAGTAGAAGATCAGGTTAAGTCTATCTTGATTGAAAATACCTCAGTAGAAGCAGTTTTGATTACACAGAGCTTGGCTCCATGGGATGCCTTCTGTATCGAATTAGCTGATTAAAACCAGAAACTCAAGTGTCTAAGATGCTTGAGTTTTTTTCTAAAATAAGTGTAAAAACTTCTTTAATAAATATTAGTTTGAATTTTCTAAAAAATCACCTGAAAATCCTTGCTTTTATATAAAAATAGGGTATAATGGTGAAAAATAGTATTTTAAAGGAGAATACCGATGAAATCGAAAAAGTGGCTCGCAGTAGCAGGGATAACGATGAGCGCAGCTCTTCTTTTGGCAGCTTGTGGCAAGACTGAGAAAAAAGCAGATGCTCCAACAACATTTTCGTATGTATATGCCATTGATCCAACAACATTGGACTATAGCGTTACTAGTAAAAGTTCAACATCAGACGTCATTGCTAACTTGGTCGATGGACTCTTGGAAAATGACAAATATGGGAACTTGATTCCATCGCTTGCTGAAGACTGGTCTGTTTCACAGGACGGTTTGACCTACACCTACAAGCTACGTAAAGGTGTCAAATGGTATACTTCAGAAGGAGAAGAGTATGCTGAAGTCAAGGCCCAAGACTTTGTGACAGGTTTGAAGCATGCTGCAGATGGCAAATCAGATGGCCTAACTCTTATCCAAGACTCTATCAAAGGTTTGGCAGAGTACGTTAGTGGTGAAACAAATGACTTCTCAACAGTCGGTGTTAAAGCAGTTGACGATTATACAGTCGAGTATACCTTGAACAAACCAGAAAGCTTCTGGAATTCTAAGGTGACAACAGCGACTATGCTCCCTGTTAATGAAGAATTCTTAAATTCTCAAGGAAAAGATTACGGTGCGGCAGCTCCCTCAGGTATTCTCTACAATGGTCCATATATTTTGAAGAACTTCACTTCAAAATCCGTGATCGAGTACGAAAAGAATCCAAACTACTGGGATAAAGACAATGTTAAAATTGATCACGTCAAGCTGACTTTCTACGATGGTTCTGACCAAGAATCATTGATTCGTAGCTTTGCGTCAGGCTCATATACGACAGCTCGTCTCTTCCCAACTAGTTCAAGTTTTGATTCAACTAAGAAAGAATACGGCGATAAGATTGTTTATAGCCCGCAAGAAGCGACAAGCTATTACTTTACTTTCAACGTAAATCGTCAGTCTTACAATAAAACAGCTAAGACAGATGATGCCCAAAAAACATCAACTAAAGAAGCGCTTCTCAATAAAAACTTCCGTCAAGCTATCAACTTTGCTCTAGACCGTCACGCCTACTCTGCACAGATGAATGGTGAAGAAGGTGCAGACAAGATTATCCGTACTAGCCTTGTGCCTTATGACTATGTTCAAGTTGGTGAAAAGACCTTCGGTGAATTGGCTCAAGAACAATTGGTAACATACGGAGACCAGTGGAAAGATGTAGCTTTGACAGATGGTAAAGATACCCTTTACAATCCAACAAAAGCAAAAGCTGCTTTTGAAAAAGCAAAATCAGAATTGCAAGCTAAAGGTGTAACCTTCCCAATCCATTTGGATATCCCAGTTGAGCAGACTGATGTCATTGCTGTACAGCAAACCAACTCTCTCAAACAGTCTGTCGAAGCAGCGCTTGGAAGTGAAAATGTTGTCATCGATGTACTTCAAATGACTGACAATGAGAAAATGAGCATTACATCTCAAGCTAAAGTGCCTTCTCAAAAAGACTATGACTTGAACGGAACTGGTTGGGGGCCAGACTATCAAGACCCAGCAACCTACCTCAATATCTTAGATGCTAAGAAGGGTTCTGCTCTTAAACACTTGGGTATCACAAAAGGTAAAGATCCAGAAGTTATGGCTCAAGTTGGACTTGATGAGTACAAGAAACTCTTGGATGATGCAGCGTCAGAAACAAGCGATCTGAACAAACGCTATGAAAAATATGCCAAAGCACAAGCTTGGGTTTCAGATAGCTCACTTCTTATCCCTGTAGCTTCTTCAGGTGGTTCTCCGACAGTTAGCCGTACAGTGCCATTCACAAAAGCTTACTCTCAAGTTGGTATCAAGGGAGATCCATTTGTATTTAAAGGTTTAGAATTGCAAAACGATATTGTAACAGCTAAAGAATACGAAGAAGCTCTCAAGAAATGGCAAAAAGAGAAAATTGAAACAAATGCCAAATACCAAAAAGAACTAGCAAATCACGTTAAATAGTCTTTTGTAATGAATAAAGAAATCCTGTTTTGAAGCAGGATTTCTTTATTTTTTTCTATTGCCAATGAGAGCACAAACAGTATATAACTTTACTTTTAGGCTAAAATTTGATAAAATAGTTATATGTTATAAAACCTAACATATAAGGAGAAATGAATCATGAGCATGAAAAAACGCTTATTAGGAGCAGGTTTGACGCTTGCTGCTGCGGTCCTATTGACAGCATGTGGCCAGTCAGCATCAGACGGTAAAACATACTCGTCGACCTTTGGTGCAGATCCAACAACCTTCAACTATCTCTTGGACTACGCTGGTGATAACACTGCTATTGTAACCAACTTGGTTGATGGTTTGCTTGAAAATGATAACTACGGAAACCTCATTCCTGCCCTTGCAGAGGATTGGAGTGTTTCTAAGGATGGTTTAACTTATACCTACAAACTTCGCCAAGATGCCAAGTGGTTTACAGCTGACGGTGAAGAATACGCTCCCCTTAAAGCACAGGACTTTGTAACTGGTATCAAGTACGCTGCTGACAACAAGGGACAAGCCTTGGACTTGATTCAGAACTCTATCAAGGGCTTAGATGATTATATAACAGGTGCAAATACGGACTTTTCAAATGTTGGTGTCAAAGCCTTGGATGACTATACTGTACAATATACCTTGACTCGTCCAGAGCCATTCTGGAACTCAAAAACAACCAACAGTATCTTGTTCCCTGTGAATGAAGAATTCCTTGCTTCCAAAGGTAAAGACTTCGGAACCCTGAAACCAGATAGCATTCTTTATAGCGGACCATATTTGTTAAAAGATTTTACATCTAAGTCTTCTATCGAATATGTGAAAAACCCACATTACTATGACCAAGGAAAAGTAACGATCGAAAAGGTAAAATTGGCCTACTTTGATGGTTCAGACCAAGACTTGACAATTCGTAACTTTGAAAGTGGTGCTTACTCATCTGCAGGTGTTTATCCAAATAGCTCAAACTTCGCTAAGACAAAGGAAAAATACAAGGACAATATCGTTTATAGCTTGCAAGATGCAACATCTTGGTACTATAACTTTAACGTCAACCGTGGTGCTTATAACCATACTGCAAAAACAAGCGATGAACAAAAACAAGCAACTCAAGCTGCGATTTTAAATAAAAACTTCCGTCAGGCAATTAACTTCGCCATTGATCGTACAGCCTACTCAGCTCAATCAAACGGTGAAGAAGCAGCTAAAAACACTCTTCGTAACTCGCTTGTACCACCAACTTTCGTACAAGTTGGAGACAAGACTTTTGGTGAAACGGTTGCTTCAAAATTGGTCAACTATGGTACACAATGGTCAAATATGAATCTTGAAGATGCTCAAGATGGTTATTTCAATAAAGATAAAGCACAAGCTAAGTTTGCAGAAGCTAAAAAAGAATTAGAGGCCCAAGGTGTGAACTTCCCAATTCATTTGGACTTGCCTGTAGACCAGGTTAACAAGACCTTGCTTTCTGGAACAAACTCAATCAAACAATCAATCGAATCAACGCTCGGTTCTGAAAATGTAGTGGTTGATGTTATCCAATTGTCGACAGATGATTATACAAACGCAACAGCTCAAGCGCCAACTCCTGCAGATCATGACTATGATTTGAACTTGGATGGATGGTCAGCTGACTACCAAGATCCTTCAACTTACCTCAATCCTTTCAACTCTGAAGATGGATTCTATCTCAAGATTTTGGGACTTGATCCAAGCAAGGATGCTGATAAGATTACAAGTATCGGATTGGACCAATATACTCAAAAATTAAAAACAGCAGATGCAGAAAATACAGATGTAGCTAAACGCTATGAAAACTACGCAGATGCACAAGCTTGGTTGATTGATAGTTCCCTTCTAATCCCAGTTGTGTCAAACGGTGGTGGTGCTTCAGTGACTCGTGTGACACCATTTACACGCGCTTACTCACTAGTTGGTATCAAAGGAACTGGAAGCAACTACAAATACATGAGATTACAGACAGATGTTGTTACAAGCTCTCAATTTGCTGAAGCGAAGGCTAAATGGGAACAAGAACGTAAAAATTCTGTCGAGAAGAGTCAAAAAGACTTTGAAAGTCACGTGAAATAAGTTTAAGAAGATAGGTTGGGTAAAAACTCAATTTGAAAATGAAATTGAGTGAAGCTTTCAAGTATAAAATGCATAGTATAAAGTTTTTGAACACTTAATACTATGTTTTTTTATTTTGAAGACTTTTACCCTGCCTCTTGCTTTTTATTAACGATAAATCTTTACTGCGATAGCTGGTTGTTTTTTGTTTTCGAGACTCTAAAAGGCTATTTTTATAAAAACTTGAGTTTCTCTAGTCAAAATTTTCCACTTTCTTGGTAATTATTGAAAGTTTTAGGGTGTGAGAGTATGGTGTTGAGAGGTTGTCAACCGATTTCTATCTCCTGGTATTTTTGTTGGCAGTCTTCTTTCAAAAAAAGATATGAGGCATTTAATGATTGAAATATAATATTTTTGGTTTTAAGGTAAAATAAAACGGTTGCAATTCAGGTGTTGATAGTATCCAGTGTTACTTTGTGATATAATAGAAATAAAATAATTAATAGAGGTGTAAGGTGGGGAGACGTTTAAAAGAAAATAAAACGAGCAAGTTTCAGCAAAGTTTCAATATTATTTTGTTGTTTCTATATATAGTGCTTACTTGTTTTTTGCTGTTTTTAATATTCAGATATCATATCTTAGCCGTTAGTTATTTCAATCTTATTCTAGCAGCTATTATGGTGTTCATTGCGCTAGTAGCTTTATTTTTAATATCAAATAGAAAAGCTAAGAAGTTTACTTTAATCATGCTCTTGCTATCTATTGTAGCTAGCTCACTAGCCTTGGTTGGAGTTCATCAGTTCGTTAGTTTGGCCAATCATTTAAATGCAACATCTAACTATTCTAGTTACTCCATCAGTGTTGCAGTTTTGGCGGATAGTGAGATTGGTAATGTATCCCAACTATCCAGTGTGACAGCTCCGACAAAAACAGATGCGGAGAATATCAAAAAACTGCTTGATGATATTAAGACAAGTCAGAATAAAGATCTAAAGGTTGAGGATAGTTCTTCTTACCTTGCGGCTTATAAGAGTCTCTTAGCTGGAGAGACCAAGGCAATTGTTTTGAATAGTGTCTTTGAAAATCTGATTGAACAAGAGTATCCAGATCACGCAAAAAAAATCAAGAAAATTTATACCAAAGAACTAACCAAAACTGTTGAGGCACCTAAGTCTTCTCAAAACAAGGCTTTTAATATCTATATTAGTGGGATTGACACATACGGACCGATTAGCTCTGTTTCTCGTTCGGATGTCAATATCATCATGACGGTTAATCAAGAAACCAAGAAAATTCTCTTGACAACGACCCCTCGTGATGCTTATGTGCCCATAGCTGATGGAGGCAATAACCAAAATGATAAATTGACCCATGCAGGTATTTATGGTGTGGATGCTTCGATTCATACTTTGGAAAATCTTTATGGAATTGATCTAAATTACTATGCACGACTCAACTTCACTTCCTTCTTGAAATTAATTGATCTCTTAGGTGGTGTCGATGTTAATAATGACCAAGAATTCACCTCACTTCATGGTAATTACCATTTTCCTGTTGGAAATGTTCATCTAGACTCTGAGCAGGCCCTAGGCTTTGTACGCGAGCGGTATTCATTAGCAAATGGCGATGGAGACCGTGGGCGCAATCAACAGAAAGTCATTTCTGCAATTGTCCAGAAACTAACTTCGGCAGAAGCATTGAAAAATTTTGATGATATTATGCAAAGTTTACAGGATTCTGTCCAAACTAATATGCCTCCTGAAACAATGGTTAGTTTAGTGAACGCCCAACTAGCAAGTGGAGGGAAATATACTGTTATCACTCGAGATCTAAAAGGAACTGGTCGTATGGATCTCCCTTCCTATGCCATGCCAGACAGCAATCTCTATATGTTAGAAGTTGATCCAAATAGCCTAGAGACACTCAAAGTAGAAATCAAAGATATCATGGAAGGAAAATAAGATGATTGATATCCATTCACACATAGTTTTTGATGTAGATGATGGTCCTAAGGATAAGGCAGAAAGTATAGCGCTTCTGAAGGAGGCCTATGCTCAAGGAATCCGTACCATCGTTTCGACTTCCCATCGTCGAAAGGGGATGTTTGAAACACCAGAAGAGAATATATTAAGAAATTTTAAAGTTGTCAAGGAGTTGGCTAAAGAGGTTGCTCCTGATTTAACCATCTTGTATGGAGCAGAGATTTATTACAGCAGTGATGCTTTAAACAAATTAGAGAATCAGCAGATTCCACAACTAAATGGCACTCGTTATGCCTTGATAGAATTCAGCATGAATACTCCTTACCGAGACATTCATAATGCACTAACGAATGTTCTCATGTTAGGGATAACACCTGTAATAGCACATATAGAGCGATACGCTGCTTTGGAAAATAATGAAAAAAGAGTGCGAGACCTCATCAATATGGGATGTTATACACAGGTCAACAGTTCGAGTATCCTTAAACCAAAATTGTTTGGTGATACTTATAAATTCATGAAAAAACGGGCTCGCTATTTCTTAGAGAGGGATTTGGTTCACATAGTTGCTAGTGATATGCACAATCTAGATGGTCGCCCTCCTTATATGAAGGAAGCATACGAAATAGTGAGTAAAAAGTATGGCCAAGATAAGGCTCGGGAACTCTTTATATTAAATCCAGAAAAAATCATTAAAGATCAAATTATTTAGGAGTTATAATGAAAGAAAAAGATACTATTGAAATCAATGTTATTCAGTTGTTAAAGGCACTATGGAAAAAGAAACTGCTAATCCTTCTTGTAGCCATCGTAGCAGGAGCTGCTGCATTTGCATATAGTAATTTTGTTGTTAAACCTGAGTATAGAAGTACAACTCGGATCTATGTAGTTAATCGAAACCAAAGTGATAAACCGGGATTGACAAATCAAGATCTACAAGCAGGAACTTACCTGGTTAAGGACTATCGTGAGATCATTCTTTCCCAAGATGTCCTAGAGAAAGTAGTTGCTGATCTTGGCTTAAACATTAATGCGAAAATATTAGCTAAGAAGATTCAAGTAACGGTTCCCGCAGATACACGTATCGTATCTATTTCAGTTAGTGATCACAAACCTGACGAAGCAAGTCGAATTGCAAATGCTCTTCGAGATGTTGCGGCACAAAAGATTATTGCGGTCACCCGTGTTTCTGACGTAACTACCTTGGAGGAAGCACGTCCAGCAACTGGACCGTCTTCACCAAATATTCGTCGAAATACCATTATGGGAGTTGTAGCAGGTGCAGGATTAGTGATTGTAGTGGTCTTGTTGCTTGAACTATTCGATGACCGTATTAAACGTCCAGAAGATATCGAAGATGTTATGGAAATTTCACTCCTTGGAGTCATTCCAGACATGGATAAATTAAAGTAAGGGAGAACTTATGGCGAAGTTAGAATTATCACAACAAAAACTGAACTCTGTAAAAAAAGCAGAAGAGTACTACAATGCTTTATGTACAAATATACAACTGAGTGGGAATAACTTAAAGGTTATTGCCGTTACATCGGTTGACCCTAGCGAAGGAAAGTCTACAACAGCTACTAATGTTGCTTGGGCTTTTGCGCGTGCTGGCTACAAGACGCTATTGATTGATGCCGACATTCGAAACTCAGTCATGTCTGGAGTATTCAAATCAAGAGAACGAATCACAGGTTTAACTGATTATCTTGCTGGTACGCAAGATTTATCTCATGGCCTTTGTGAAACAAACATTGATGATTTGTTTATAATCCAATCAGGGTCACCTTCTCCAAACCCAACAGCTCTTCTTCAAAGTGCCAATTTTGGCTTGATGATTGAAACCTTACGGAAATATTTTGATTATATTATTGTTGATACAGCACCAATCGGAGTTGTAATTGATGCAGCAATTATTGTGCAAAAATGCGATGCATCGATTTTGGTTACAGAAGCTGGCGGAACAAAAAGAAGAGACATTCAAAAAGCTAAAGTTCAGCTAGAACAAACAGGGGTTCCATTTTTGGGTGCGATTTTAAATAAATTTGATGTTAAACGAGAAAAATATGGATCTTATGGAACTTACGGTTCTTATGGTAAAAGAAAAAAATAAGATAGGGAGTTCAGTATGGAAGGAAGAGGCTTCTACAATATAACTCTGGCACTCTTGCAGAGTATACTTGTTAGTTTATTAGCTTATGTACTGATTGCAATTTCAGAAACTGACATTGTTTTAAATACAGTATTTGTTCTGTTTTTTCTTCACTTTGTCGCCTTCTATATCAGTGGATACGGTAAGGATTTTTTTAAACGTGGTCAGTATGTGGAGTTAGTAGAAACAATTAAATATATTATCTTTTATGCTCTGCTGATCAGTTTTTCAAGTTTTTTCTTGAAGGAAAAGTTTGTAATTTCAAGGCGAGGGATGGTATACTTGCTTTCCTTGTACAGTGTTTTGAATTATCTACTCAGTTTCTTTGTGAAGAGATATTGGAGAATCTTCAAACATAATTTGAAGGGAAGTCGTAATATTTTATTGATTACGGCGATGTCACGTACCGAAAAAGTATTGGATCGATTATTAACAGCTAATGATGTTCAAGGGAAATTGGTTGCAGTAAGCGTTTTAGACATGCCAGAGTTCACTCATGAAAAGGTGATTGTGGTACCAAAGGAGCAATTACTGAGTTATGCGACACATGAAGTGGTGGATGAAGTCTTTGTCAATCTGCCAAGTGAGGACTATGATATTGGAGCTGTTATTTCTCAGTTTGAAACAATGGGAATTGCTGTAACAGTTAATCTCAACGCTTTCGATAAAAACCTAGGTCGCAATAAACAAATCCATGAGATGGCGGGCTTAAACGTAGTGACATTTTCTACAAATTTTTACAAGTCGAGCCATGTGATTGCTAAACGAATCCTTGATATTTGTGGTGCCATTGTTGGGTTGATCCTTTGTGGAATTGCTAGTCTATTTTTAGTTCCCTTGATTCGTAAAGATGGAGGACCTGCAATCTTTTCTCAAACTCGTATCGGGAAAAATGGCCGTCACTTTACCTTTTATAAATTTCGCTCGATGAGAATCGATGCTGAAGCGATCAAGGAACAGTTGATGGATCAAAATACGATGCAAGGTGGAATGTTTAAGATTGATAACGATCCTCGAGTGACTAAGATCGGACAATTCATCCGAAAAACTAGTTTGGATGAATTGCCACAATTTTGGAATGTGTTGATTGGAGATATGAGTCTGGTCGGCACACGCCCACCAACTGTAGATGAGTACGAAAAGTACACACCTGAGCAAAAACGTCGTCTTAGCTTTAAACCTGGTATTACAGGCTTGTGGCAAATTAGTGGCCGAAGTAAAATAACCGATTTTGACGATGTTGTAAAACTAGATGTGGCTTATATTGATAATTGGACAATCTGGAAAGATATTGAAATTTTGTTAAAAACTGTTAAAGTTGTATTCATGAGAGATGGAGCGAAATGATTCTATGAATAAAGTGAGAGAAATTCAATTAGGAGAGTTAACTCTTTTAGAAAGTTATATCGACCTTTGTAAAAGATATAATTTGCGTTATTACGCCTTGGGTGGTACATTACTTGGTGCCATTCGTCATAAAGGATTTATCCCATGGGATGATGATATGGATTTAGGAATGCCTAGAAAAGATTACGAAAAATTCTTGTCAATCTGTGAGAAAGATCTTCCTGAAAGTGTTGTTTTAAGACTTCACGATGATAATCTAGGTAATACTTCGATTATGGATACTTCAATCCAAATTCAATTTGGCAATGAATGGTGTAGTCCTTTTATTGATATCTTTCCCTTAGATGGTTACCCAGAAGATGGAATCCATTACTGGGTGCATACAAATAAAATAAAGTTCTATCGTGCCTTGTCTAAAATTTCTGTTATCGATCGTTTGCATGAGAGAGATAGAGGTTCGTTCGAAAATGCGATTGTGAAAGTTTCAAGAGCCTTAAAATTAAATAAACTCTTAAAGACTTCAAAAATTAACAAAAAATTACAAAGTATCATTAAACAATATGATTACGAGACTAGTACCATGGTCGGAAATGTCTTGGGTTCCTACCGCGAACGAGAACTCGCAAGAAAAGAAGTGTTTGGGGAACCGCAATTACTAGAGTTTGAAAACTTACAAATTAGTTGTCATGAAAATCCTGATGAATATTTGACAAAAATATATGGTGATTACATGCAACTACCAAAAGAAGCTGAGCGTAAGGGTCATTTTGAGTCTACGTGGGGAGATTAAATTGAATAGTTTTAATTTAATGGGGGTCAGAATTGACCCCTTAACAATGGACGAAACTGTCCAAGCAGTTGAAAAATTTGTTGTAGAAAAGCGTCCGCTCCACTTAATGGGGGTAAACGCAGATAAAATTAACCAATGCCAAAACGATGAATCAATTAAAAAGATCGTGAATGATTCTGAAATCATCAACGCAGATGGAGCCTCGGTTGTTCTTGCTTCCCGTTTTTTGGGTTATCAAGTTCCTGAGAGAGTCGCTGGGATTGACTTAATGCAAAGATTGCTTCATTTAGCTAATGAAAAGTCTTATTCGGTTTATTTTTTTGGTGCCAAGGAAGACGTTTTAATAGATATGCTAGAAATTTTTAAGAAAGATTATCCAAATTTACGAGTCCTTGGATATCGGAATGGTTATTTTTCTGAAGAAGATGAATACGGTATTCAAGAAGACATTCGAGAGAAAAATCCTGATTTTGTTTTTGTTGGGATTACCTCTCCCAAGAAAGAATACATCATTCAAAAATTTATGGATCAAGGTGTTAATTCAGTCTTTATGGGAGTTGGAGGTAGTTTTGACGTTTTATCTGGCCATATTAAACGAGCTCCTCTCTGGATGCAAAATGCACATCTTGAGTGGTTGTTCCGAGTGGCAAATGAACCTAGACGACTCTTTAAGCGTTATTTTGTAGGGAATGTCACTTTTATTAAGCGAGTTTTAGATGAAAAACGAAAATCGAAAAAATAATATTTTACATATTTCACGTACCATGGATATTGGTGGTGCAGAGCGTATTGTTTACCAGTTGAGCTCAGATTTGAAAGATGAGTTTGACAGCGTTCACGTCGCATCTACGGGTGGGCTTTGGGAGAGCGAGCTTTCTGCTAAAGGGATCCAACATCATAAAATTTTAGATATTGATAGCAAAAACCCCGTGACGGTATTAAAGCTACTTTTTAGCATTCACCAGATTATCAAACAAAAAGGGATAACAATAGTTCATACTCATCATCGGATGGCTGCTTTTTATATTCGATTATTAAAATTTGTTTATCCAAAATTAACACATGTTTATACAGCTCACAATGTCTTTAAAGATAAATTGCCCTTATATAGATTTGCCTTAAAGAATGCCAAAAGTGTTGCTGTAGGAGAAGCTGTGAATAATAACCTGAAAGAAGACGTAGGAATTACTGATAGTAAGGTTATTTACAATGGAGTTATCTTAAAGGAAACGGATAATCAAGTCGATGATATTATCGGTTATGATGGGACTAAGCTTGGGTGTATAGCTAGATTGTCTGAACAAAAAGGTTTGACTTATCTTATTGAAGCTATGTCTTTACTTACAGTGAAGAATATTCGGTTGTTTATCGTTGGTGATGGTGAGCTTAGAAATGAACTTGAGAACAAGGTTGAAGAGTTACATCTTCAAGATTCGGTGACATTTTTAGGATATCGCAAGGATATAGTAGAATGTATCAATAGTTTTGATTTTTGTATCTTACCTTCAGTATTTGAAGGATTTGGCTTAGTTGCTATTGAGGCATTTATGAATAGCAAAACCTTAGTTGCGACGGATATACCGGGATTAAACGAAGTTGTTACAAATGAAAATGGGATTTTAGTTCCAGCAAAAGACCCTGTTGCCCTATCAGTTGCTATTGATAAATTAGCTACAGATGCAACATTAAGACAGGAACTTGCTAGTCAAGCTAAGAAAGACTATGAAAACAAATTTAGTTATCCTTTGTTTTTGGAAAACTATCGAGCATTGTATAGAGAAATACAGGGAGAACCAAAATGAAAAAAGTAATGTTGGTTTTTGGGACACGTCCAGAAGCAATCAAAATGTGTCCGTTAGTAAATGAGTTGAAGGAAAATGATTCAATCAAGACCATTGTCTGTGTAACTGGCCAACACAAGGAAATGCTTGACCAGGTTCTGAATGTCTTTAAGGTTGTTCCTGATTATGATTTGGGGATTATGAAGGCTAATCAAACTCTATTTACAATTACGACCAGTATTCTAGACAAGATTCAAGCAGTTCTTGAACAAGAAAAGCCTGATATTGTTCTGGTCCATGGGGATACAAGTACAACATTTGCCACAGCTTTAGCTGCCTTTTACATGGGCATCAAAGTTGGACATGTGGAAGCAGGATTACGAACTTATAATCTTCAAAGTCCATTTCCTGAGGAGTTTAATCGTCAAACGACATCTATTATAGCGGATTACCATTTTGCACCGACAGAAGTTGCAAAGGAAAATCTTCTAAAAGAGGGAAGAGAGAATATTTTTGTAACGGGTAATACGGTTATTGATGCTTTAAAGACAACTGTTCAGGATAATTACAATCATCCAATTTTAGAGTGGGCTAAGGACAGTAAATTGATTATGTTGACAGCTCACAGACGTGAAAATCTTGGGCTACCAATGGAAAATATGTTTAATGCTGTTAATCGTATTTTAAATGAATTTGAGGATGTTAAAGTTGTTTACCCAATTCATAAAAACCCTAAGGTTCGTGAGCTGGCAAGTAAAGTATTTGGTGACAATGAACGTATGAAAATTATTGAACCTTTAGAGGTCATTGATTTCCATAATTTTATGAACCAAAGCTACATGATTTTAACAGATTCTGGTGGAGTTCAGGAAGAAGCTCCATCCTTAGGGAAGCCTGTTTTAGTCATGCGTGACACAACAGAGCGTCCAGAGGGGATTGCTGCTGGAACATTAAAACTAGTGGGTACGGAAGAAGAAAATATTTACTCTAATTTTAAACTTCTTTTAGAAAATCAAACAGAATATAACAAGATGAGTAAAGCAAGTAATCCATATGGAGATGGAAAAGCTTGTGAGCGTATTGTTGATATCATTTTGGAAGGATTATCATAATGGATCAGATTTCTATTGTTGTACCAGTGTACAATGTTGAGAACTGTTTGAGTTATTGTGTAGAAAGTCTAAGACAACAAACATATAAAAATATTGAAATAATCCTAGTAGATGATGGTTCGACGGATAGTTCTGGAGAAATTTGTGACCAATATGCTCGAGAAGATAACAGAATAAAAGTTCTGCATATTGAAAATGGGGGATTGTCCAATGCCCGCAATACTGGGGTAAAAGAATCTTCAACGGATTGGATTGTTTTCATTGATTCAGACGATTATTATGACCATAGAGCCATTGAATATTTAGTAGAACTTAGAGATAAGTATAGAGTTGATCTTGTAGCAACTCCAGTGATTGAAGTTAGAAACTATGAAAATAGTGATTTCCTAGGAGATTTCAGAGAGAAATATTCTGGAAAATTAGATCGTCGAACAGCTTTAGAACAAATGTTTTATGGAAATTATGTTGGGACACATTCAGGTGGTAAACTATATAAGAAAGAAATCTTATTAAGGTTTCCATATCCTAATGGGATGTTGTATGAAGATTTAGCTCTTGCTTATGAGCATATTGCTTCTTGTGAAAATATTGCTGTTAGTGATCTAAATCTTTATAAATACTATCGAAGACCAGGAAGTATTGTAAATTCTAAGTATAGTGATCGTCTCTTAGATTTTTACAAGGCAATGGAATGGAATAGAAGTTATGTTGAACGAGACTATTCAGGTGATAGGGATATGAGAAGAGCCTTGAATGTTCGCTATGTTTTTAATGGTCTGCATATTGTACATGCTATGCTTAGTTCAGATATGTATGCTGAAGTTAATAAAATTAGAAAAGAATACATTCAATATTTCAAAGATGTTATTCCGAATTCAAATGTTACAAGGAAAAATAAAGTGAAATACTTGATGTTTTTGGTTTCTCCAAAACTGTATGAAAAAATTAGAGAGAAGATGGGTTAGGTAAGAATGAAGGTTTTAAAAAATTATGCATATAATCTCTCTTACCAGCTACTAGTGATAATTCTTCCTATTATAACAACACCTTATGTAACTAGGGTATTTAGTTCAACTGAATTAGGTACTTATGGTTATTTCAATTCAATTGTAACCTACTTTATTTTATTGGCGACATTGGGCGTGGCCAATTATGGTACAAAAGAAATTTCAGGCCATCGTAAAGATATCAGAAAAAACTTTTGGGGCATATACACCTTGCAGTTTGGTGCGACCATTCTGTCGATATGCTTATACATTCTCTTATGTCTATCCATGTCATTTATGCAAAATCCCGTTGCATATATTTTGGGCTTGAGTCTGGTATCTAAAGGGATGGATATCTCCTGGTTATTTCAAGGGTTAGAGGATTTTCGCAAGATAACAGTTAGAAATATTACTGTCAAACTGATCGGTGTCATTTCAATCTTCTTATTTGTAAAATCAGCAAATGATTTATATCTTTATGTGTTTTTGCTAACAATATTTGAATTATTGGGGCAGTTTAGTATGTGGTTGCCAGCTAGAGAATTTATCGGGAAACCACATTTTGATTGGTCCTATGCTAAACAACACTTGAAACCAGTTGTTCTCTTATTTTTGCCGCAAATAGCTATTTCGCTATATGTTACTTTGGATCGTACTATGCTAGGGGCATTAGCATCAACTAAAGATGTCGGAATTTATGACCAAGCCTTAAAATTGGTCAATATTTTGCTTACACTAGTGACTTCGTTAGGAAGCGTAATGCTTCCTCGTGTTGCCAATCTCCTATCAACTGGAGATCACAAGGCTGTAAACAAAATGCATCAGATGTCTTTCTTAATATACAATTTAGTCATTTTTCCTATAATAGCAGGAATGTTAATTGTTAATGATGATTTCGTGCAATTTTTCTTAGGACAGGATTTTCAAGATGCTAAATATGCGATAGCAATTATGATTTTTAGAATGTTCTTTATTGGCTGGACAAATATTATGGGTATTCAAATCTTGATTCCACATAATAAAAATAAAGAATTTATGATTTCGACAACTATTCCAGCTATTGTGAGTGTCGGTTTAAATTTATTACTACTACCTAAATTAGGTTATATCGGAGCAGCTATTGTTTCTGTATTAACAGAAGCCCTAGTATGGGCTATTCAACTGTATTTTACAAGAAACTATTTAAAGGAAGTGCCTCTTCTAGCTTCGACAGTTAAAATTATAGGAGCATCAGCTCTTATGTACGGTGTACTATTCGTTGTAAAAACTACAGTGAATTTTACGTCTGTTATAAATGTTATGCTATTTGCTACAATAGGAGCGATACTTTACATTTTTCAAATACTATTCTTAAAGGTAATTAGTCCAAAAGAGTTGAAACAGCAGTTATTGAATAAGTGAAATTGAATGGAATAAATAGAAATTTCAGTAGCTTATAGTCTTATTGTAAACTGAACTCTTGTATAGATTAAATTCGCTTTGGTTGATTAAATAGTTAGGAAAGGGAGGATAGAAGAGTATAAGTGAACTAGAAGATTAAAGAAATATTATTTTTTCTCATTCAATTCCATATTTCTTTTTCTTATAATTCACCCTGTATGATTCTTTTTCAAAAAATATGATAAAAATTAAATTTGAAAACCTACTAGTCAGCATTGTTGTATCTGTAGTGGTGTTTTTTAATACCATATCAACTACGATGCTGGATAGGACTTTTTTTCAAGTCAAAGTAAATTTCCTATTTTTGGTTGTATTGCTTTTAGGGCTTCGTTTTTTGTATAAAATGCGGGTCTCATACAAATATCTAATACTTTCTATTTTATTGTTGCTTTCGGGGGGGTTAGTGTATTTTCAAACGAACAGGCTTAATTTTCTAGTCTATTCGATGCTACTAGTCCTCTTGGTTAATGTAGATATGAAAGTAGTTTTGAGGACCTATGTAGTTGTGGTTGGTATCCTTGTAGTAGCAGTTTTTCTTTTATCACTCGTTGGTATGGTCCCTAACTTGCAATATAATCGTGAGGGTGTTATTCGAAATTCGTTTGGGTTTATTTATCCAACGGACTTTGCATCACATTGTTTCTATCTATTTTTAGCAATTTCTTATCTTTTAAAAGATAAATTTATTTGGACCAGATCTTTGTTTGGTGTCTTGCTATCAGCTTTTATTATAAAATACTGTGATGCACGTTTAAATGCTTTGTCTATTCTCTTAGCAACGATAATATTTGTATATTTTTACTTTACTAAAGAGAAAAAATATAGATTGTATTCTATTTTACCCTTTTCATCAATTATATTTTCAGGACTAATTTTATATTTGACATACTACTTTTCATGGTCTTCTCAGTTTTTTGTTTCGATAAATAAACTTATTACTGGTAGACTTTCTTTGGGGAAAAATGCATTCAATTCTTATGAATTACATTTATTTGGGACAAGAAACGTTCAATTTATCGGATCAGGTGGAAAAACAGAATCTGTAATAGGGTATAACTATGTAGATTCCTCTTATGTGCAGATGTTGTTTACATATGGAATAGTGCCTGTAGTCCTATTGATAATAATTTATGTTGTCGCCTCAAGAAAACAGTATAAGGATGGTCAATATTTATTAGTTGCGATTTTATCATTGATTGCTTTTAACTGTATGATTGAAGCCTTTTGGTTTGTTCCTACATATAATATATTCATGTTTTTACTATTTACAACAAATACTTTTAGCAAAAAAGAATCAAATGATATTGTTGCATTAAATGTGACCTAGCTCTAGTACTAGATTTTAGGCGGGTCTAATACATGATATGATACCTTTCTAAAAAAACAACTTACTTTTGCTGATCCTGAGTTGGCATTAATAAGAAATTGCAGAGTTCATTAACGGAGTTTTAATATGTATGACTATTTAATTGTTGGTGCAGGTTTGTCTGGAGCAATCTTTGCACACGAAGCTACAAAACGTGGCAAAAAAGTAAAAGTGATTGACAAGCGTGATCACATCGGTGGAAATATCTACTGTGAAAATGTTGAAGGTATCAACGTTCACAAGTACGGTGCTCACATTTTCCATACTTCAAACAAAAAAGTTTGGGACTATGTCAACCAGTTTGCTGAGTTTAATAACTATATCAACTCACCAGTAGCCAACTACAAGGGCAGTCTTTACAATCTTCCCTTTAATATGAATACTTTCTACGCTATGTGGGGGACAAAAACTCCGCAAGAAGTCAAAGACAAGATTGCGGAGCAAACGGCGGATATGAAGGATGTTGAGCCCAAGAACTTGGAAGAACAAGCTATCAAGTTGATTGGCCCGGACATTTATGAAAAATTGATCAAAGGCTACACAGAAAAACAATGGGGACGTTCTGCAACAGAACTTCCACCATTTATCATCAAGCGCCTCCCAGTGCGTTTGACCTTTGATAATAACTACTTTAACGACCGTTACCAAGGTATTCCAATCGGTGGTTACAATGTCATCATTGAAAACATGCTTGGCGATATAGAAGTAGAGCTTGGAGTTGATTTCTTTGCTAATCGTGAAGAGCTGGAAAAATCAGCTGAAAAAGTTGTCTTCACTGGAATGATTGACCAATACTTTGATTACAAGCATGGAGAGTTGGAATATCGTAGTCTTCGTTTTGAACACGAAGTCTTGGATGAGGAAAATCATCAAGGGAATGCTGTGGTCAACTATACAGAACGTGAGATTCCTTATACTCGTATCATCGAACACAAGCATTTTGAGTATGGCACCCAACCGAAGACGGTCATCACTCGCGAGTACCCAGCTGATTGGAAACGTGGAGATGAACCATACTATCCAATTAATGATGAAAAGAACAATGCTATGTTTGCTAAGTATCAAGAAGAAGCAACCAAAAATGACAAGGTTATTTTCTGTGGGCGCTTAGCTGACTATAAATACTACGACATGCATGTGGTTATTGAGCGTGCCTTGGAAGTCGTAGAGATAGAATTTACTAAATGACACAAGAAAAGATTGATATTGTTGTTCTCTGGGTTGATGGGAGCGATCCAGAATTTATCCGTGAGAAACAGAAAGTAATAGGGGAAATGGATTCGGTAGACCTGTATATTGATGGTGACATGCGATACCGTGATTATGGAACCTTTAACAATTGGTTCCGTATGATCGAAAACCATGCTCTTTGGGTCAATAAGATCTTTCTAATCACCAATGGACAGAAACCTGAATGGCTGAACTTGGCTCATCCCAAGTTGAGGTGGGTTACGCATAAAGAATTTATGCCACAAGAATATCTTCCGACCTTTAACTCAGCAGCAATTGAATTAAATCTGCATCGTATCGAAGATTTGTCAGAAAACTATCTCTATTTCAATGACGATATGTATATGATTAGGGATTGCAAACCTTCAGATTTCTATAAAAATGGTTTGCCTAAACTACTTGCTGTTTATGATGCAATAGTTCCTTGGGCTCCGATTACAAAGACATATCTCAACAATATCGAGTTAATTTATCGCCATTTTCCTAATAAGGCTGCTATGAAAGCATCGCCATGGAAATTCTTTAATTACCGCTATGGTTTACGCTTGTTTAAGAATTTAGTATTGCTACCTTGGGGACCAACAGGATATGTCAATCCGCATTTGCCGATTCCTATGAAGAAGAGTACTTTAGCGCACCTCTGGGAAATCGAATTTGAAACCCTTGATAGGACGTCAAAAAGTCAAATTCGAGACTATAAAGTTGATGTGAATCAGTATATATGTCAAAACTGGCAGATTGAAAGCAATCAATTTTACCCAATTGCACACAATATAGGGAAGTCGATTGACCTGAATCGACTTGATCAACTGGACCGTATTTTTAAGGATAAGCATAAAAAGCTTCTTTGTGTAAATGACAATGTTGACTTCAAAGAAGAAAATTTGCTCCGTTTTAAACAGTTCTTAGATGAACGTTATCCTGAAAAGTCGGCTTTCGAACTATGAGAACAAAGAGATGAAATATTATTTAAAAGAAGAATTTTTAAAGGATAAAAATATCAAAAACGCTGGTAATAAGGCGCGAAATGATGTCGAGGAAATTGTAAAACAAGAGGGTTTTAGTCCTTTGTTATTGACGGTTGAAGACTGGTACAAAATGAGTACGATTAAAGCTCAACAACACAAATCAAAAGCCTTGGCACAAGCCTTTTCGCGGTTGAAACCAGGAGATCAACTGTTAATTCAATTTCCTATGCTCCATCATAGCTTCTTTACTACCTATTTAGTAAAAAAATTGCAAGCTAGAGGGGTCAAAGTATATTTTATTATCCATGATTTAGAAGTTTTGCGCTATGCTAATTTGGATACAGTACCCTTGAAGCATAAAATTCGTGTTCATCTTCAAGAGTCAAGTCTTTTGAAACAAGCTGATGGTCTTATTGCTCATAATCCAGTTATGAAATCAGTGCTTGTTGATAAGGGGATTTCTGAGAAAAAAATAGTTAGTTTAGGCATTTTTGATTATCTGATTCCCGATTTTCAGGAAAAAGAAGAACTTTCGAAGGATCAACCGATTATTGTGGCAGGTAATCTAGCACAAGAAAAAGCGGGTTATTTGTACAATTTGCCGTCTAGCCCTGCCTATAACCTTTATGGTGTTGGCTTTGATGAAACTAGAAAGTTAGCAAACCAAGAGTATTTCGGTTCCTTTCTCCCTGATGAACTCCCTGCTGCACTTTCAGGAGGATTTGGACTTGTCTGGGATGGTGATAGTTCCGAAACTTGTAGTGGTGTTTTTGGGGAGTATCTTCGATATAATAATTCTCATAAGGCATCGCTTTATCTAGCTTCTGGGTTTCCATTGGTGGTATGGAAACAATCTGCTTTATCTAGTTTTGTACTAGAGAACCAGTGTGGAATTGCAGTTGAATCGTTACACGATCTAGCTCAAGTCATTGAACAATTAACCCAGAATGACTATCAAAAGTTACTAAAAAATGTGAGAAATGTAGGTCAAAAGATTCGAAAAGGGAACTATCTGATTACAGCATTAAGTCAATACGACTTTTAACAGATAGTACTAATTACTTTTTTATTCTTTGAGAAGTGTATTTACTAATAGATGGGGAAAGAGTGGTAGTGGAAGTTTTGAAATACTATTCCACTTTAAAGATTGAATAATTTGGGCTTTTTTCTACATTTGTCAAGTCTATCAAGCACTTAATAAAAAATGATGTATAGAGGTTGTTGTCTTATTTGGCTCTTTGTTAACAGTAGTGGGTTGAATAAAAGCTAACATCTGGAGTGGACAATCGTTGTCCTCTCCATTTTTATATTCAGAGCGATGAAAATCCGTTTTAAACTAACTTCCACTTTGGCTAACCGTAAGCGCGTCATAACAAGGTATCTATCCTACTTCCCAAACTTCCAGTATACTAGATAAAAATAGTTATCGGAGGAAAGGTACTGTACTATGATGATTCAATTAAACGATTTAGGTCAAGTTTACCTTGTTTGTGGCAAGACAGATATGAGGCAGGGAATAGACTCCTTAGCCTATGTAGTTAAAACTCACTTTGAATTGGATCCTTTCTCAGGTCAAGTCTTTCTCTTTTGTGGTGGACGTAAAGACCGCTTTAAAGCCCTTTACTGGGATGGTCAAGGATTTTGGCTACTTTATAAACGCTTTGAGAACAGAAAACTGACTTGGCCAAGTACAGAAAAGGATGTCAAAGCTCTAACACCTGAACAAGTAGATTGGCTGATGAAGGGCTTTTCTATTACTCCAAAAATAAATCCATCAGAAAGTCGTGATTTCTATTGAAATTAGGACTTTCTTTTCGGTAGAATAAAGTTAGAAAATAAGGAGGAAAGTCTATGGGAGAATTATTGAAAATCATTCAACAACAGAGTGCGACAATTGATAGTCTCACCAATGAACTTGCCCTTCTTCGTGAACAAGTGGCTTATCTGACGCAAAAGCTCTATGGAAAATCTCTCTGAGAAAAGTGTTTGCCTTTCTGGACAACTCAACCTTTTTGAGGAAGAGGTTCCATCTGAGGAAGATGGAGATGTTCCCAGTTGAAACAGAGGAGATTACCTACAAACGTAAGAAATCTAAAGGTAAACGCCAAGCTCTTCTTGCCCAATTTGATTCAGAAGAATTTCATCATTAACTAGAAAAGTGCATTTGCCCTGATTGTCAGGTTTAAACAGCGAGGGTGGTTGTTTTCTCAAAGTTTTGAAGGAGCTAAAGCAGCAGCTATTATTATGAGCTTGTTGGAAACAGCTAAACGTCACCAATTAAATAGCGAGAAATATCTATCCTATCTTCTAGAATGTCTTCCAAACGAGGAAATTCTCGTAAACAAAGAGGTTTTAGAGGCTTATTTACCATGGACTAAAGTTGTACAAGAAAAGTGCAAATAAGAAATCTCCAGATTAGGAACTATCAGTGAATTCTCTAGTCTGGAGATTTTTCAATATACTTCATTATTAGGCGGTTACGGCTAACCAAGTGGAAGTTACTTTGAGAAATTACCTCCAAGAAAAAGCTTGGTTAAATATTAGAAAATTCGAGCACGAATGTATTTTTTGTGTTATAATATTCTGTGAGTAGTTATGCCTTGGTGTAGCTATTAAAAATAGAAGTGTGAAACTGGTAAGATAGAGAGGACGCAGTGTAATGACTAGGAATGGTTTTTTTACAGGCTTAGATATCGGAACTAGCTCTATTAAAGTGTTGGTTGCAGAGCTTGTAAATGGTGAAGTAAATGTAATTGGCGTAAGTAATGCCAAAAGTAAAGGTGTCAAAGATGGGATTATCGTTGACATCGAAGCAGCAGCGACGGCTATTAAGTCTGCAATTTCTCAAGCAGAAGAAAAAGCAGGAATTTCAATCAAGTCTGTAAACGTTGGTTTGCCAGCTAATTTGCTACAAGTTGAGCCAACTCAAGGCATGATTCCGGTGACATCAGATACAAGAGAAATTACAGATCAAGATGTTGAAAATGTGGTTAAATCAGCTTTGACTAAAAGTATGACTCCAGACCGTGAAGTTATCACCTTTATTCCAGAGGAATTTGTCGTAGATGGATTCCAAGGAATTCGTGATCCTCGCGGAATGATGGGTGTGCGTTTGGAAATGCGCGGTCTCTTGTACACTGGCCCACGTACGATTCTCCATAATCTTCGTAAAACTGTAGAGCGTGTAGGCATTCAAGTTGATAACGTGATTATTTCACCTCTTGCAATGGTTCACTCTGTCTTGAATGAAGGTGAACGTGAGTTTGGTGCGACTGTTATCGACATGGGTGGTGGCCAAACGACGGTTGCCACTATTCGCAATCAAGAACTTCAATATACAAATGTTAACCAAGAGGGTGGCGATTATGTCACAAAAGACATTTCAAAAGTTCTTAAGACTTCTAAGAAAATTGCAGAAGGTCTAAAATTGAACTATGGTGAAGCTTATCCACCGCTAGCAAGCAAAGAAACTTTCCAAGTTGAAGTGATCGGTGAAGTTGAACCAGTTGAAGTGACCGAAGAATACTTGGCTGAGATTATTTCGGCAAGACTTAAGCACATTTTTGAGCAAATTAAGCAAGATTTGGAAAGACGTCACCTATTAGACTTGCCAGGAGGTATTGCTTTGATTGGTGGAAATGCCCTCCTTCCAGGCGTCGTTGAATTGGCCCAAGAAGTATTTGGAGTCCGTGTTAAGTTATTCGTACCAAATCAAGTTGGGATTCGTAATCCTGCTTTTGCCCATGTCATTAGCTTGTCAGAATTCGCTGGAAGCCTTACTGAAGTGAATGTTCTAGCTCAGCGAGCAATTCGAGGGGAAAATGCTTTAAGCCACCAGCCACTTGACTTTAGAAGTTCAGCTCAACCTGTTTCACCTGTTTCTCCACGACCAGTATTTAATACAGTGACAACACCTGAGCCTGAAACAAACCAATCTGTTGAACCAGTAGCTCCTCTTCAATCGGAAGAAAAGAGCAAAGGTAAATTAACAGATCGTTTCCGTAGCTTGATTGGAAGCATGTTTGACGAATAAAATAGAGGAATATAAATATGACATTTTCATTTGATACAGCAGCAGCACAAGGTGCAGTAATTAAAGTAATCGGTGTCGGCGGTGGTGGTGGAAATGCCATCAACCGTATGGTTGACGAAGGCGTTTCTGGCGTTGAATTTATCGCAGCCAACACAGATGTACAAGCTTTGAGCAGTACAAAAGCTGAGACAGTTATCCAGCTCGGCCCTAAATTGACTCGTGGACTTGGTGCAGGAGGTCAACCTGAAGTTGGTCGTAAAGCTGCAGAAGAAAGCGAAGAAGTATTGACAGAAGCGATCAGCGGTGCTGATATGGTCTTCATCACTGCTGGTATGGGTGGTGGTTCTGGTACAGGTGCTGCACCAGTTATCGCTCGTATTGCAAAAAGTCTTGGTGCTTTGACAGTCGGTGTTGTTACTCGCCCATTTGGTTTTGAAGGAAGCAAACGTGGACAATTTGCTATCGAAGGGATTAACGAACTTCGTGAGCATGTTGATACACTCTTGATTATCTCAAACAACAACTTGCTAGAAATCGTTGACAAGAAGACTCCACTTCTTGAAGCATTGAGTGAAGCAGATAACGTTCTTCGTCAAGGTGTGCAAGGGATTACAGATTTGATTACAAATCCTGGTTTGATCAACTTGGACTTTGCAGACGTTAAGACTGTTATGGCCAATAAAGGTAACGCCCTTATGGGAATTGGTATCGGTAGCGGTGAAGAACGTGTTGTAGAAGCTGCTCGCAAAGCAATCTACTCACCACTTCTTGAAACAACTATCGATGGAGCAGAAGATGTGATTGTTAACGTAACTGGTGGTTTGGACTTGACTTTGATTGAAGCTGAAGAAGCATCGGAGATTGTTAACCAAGCAGCTGGGCATGGAGTTAACATCTGGCTTGGAACATCTATTGATGAGACAATGAAAGACGAAATCCGCGTGACGGTTGTTGCGACAGGAGTACGTCAGGATAAAGTTGAGAAAGTTGTAACTCCTCAACCGCGCCAAGCAACACACCGTGAACCTGCTCGAACTAGTCATACGCAAACTTTTGATCGTAATTTTGATATGGCTGATACAGCAGAAATTCCAACTCCAAATTATCGCCATCAAGAAGCTCCAAAGACATCAGCTTTTGGTGACTGGGACTTGAGACGCGATGCCATCGTTCGTCAAGGAGAGCCAGTTGTTTCTCCAGTGGAACGTTTTGAAGTTCCAGCAGCTACGGATGAAGATGAGTTGGAAACACCACCATTCTTTAAAAATCGTTAATGAAGATGAATTTAAAAGAAAATACGAACCTTGTTTTTCAACAGATATCGAATGCAGTTCAGGAAGCTGGTCGTGAAAACGACTCGGTTTCTGTGATTGCGGTGACCAAATATGTAGATGTTGAAACAGCCTCAGCTTTGGTTTCGCAAGGGGTGCAACACATTGGTGAGAACCGTGTTGATAAATTTCTTGACAAGTATCATGCTCTAAGTGATAAGAATCTTACCTGGCATTTGATTGGAACCTTACAGAGACGTAAAGTCAAGGAAGTGATTTCTTATGTGGATTATTTTCATGCCTTAGATTCCTTAAAGCTAGCTCAGGAAATTCAAAAACGAGCAGACCACAAGATTAAGTGCTTTTTGCAAGTAAATATTTCTAAGGAAGAGAGCAAGCACGGTTTTTCGAAAGAAGAATTGTTAGCCCTCTTACCAGAACTTTCAGAATTAGACCAGATTGAGTATGTGGGACTGATGACCATGGCTCCATTTGAAGCAACTAGTCAAGAGTTACTAGAGATATTTAAAGAAACGCAAGAATTGCAAAAAAACATTCAAGAAAAACATCTCCCCAATATGCCGATGACAGAACTCAGTATGGGTATGAGTCGAGACTTCAAAGAAGCGATTCAATGTGGTTCAACTTTCGTTCGAATCGGCACAGCATTTTTTAAGTAGGAAATAACCATGTCACTAAAAAATAAATTTGAAAAGTTTATAGATTATTTCACTGAAGATGGAGAAGAAGTGGCACCAAACGTTGCTGAATTAAAGCCTGAAAAAACGCTAACATCAGTTTCTGCCCCCATGGAAGAACTTCCACAAGCTCAACAACTTCCTCAGCCTTCACAAGTGAATTCAAAGGAAAAAAATATTACGCGCCTTCATGCTCGTCAGCAAGAATTAGCGATGAAGAGTCATCGTAGTACAGAAAAGGTAACCATTGATGTTCGTTATCCTCGTCGCTACGAAGATGCAACGGATATCGTTGATTTACTAGCAGGTAATGAAAGTATTTTAATCGATTTCCAATACATGACTGAAGTACAAGCGCGTCGTTGTCTAGACTATTTAGATGGAGCTCGTCATGTACTTGCTGGTGAATTAAGAAAGGTTGCAAATACCATGTACCTTTTGACACCAGTAGGAGTTGTGGTTAACATTGAAGATATTCGTTTGCCAGAGGGAACTCATGGTGAAGAGTTTGATTTCGATATGAAGAGAAAACGAGTGAGATAATGATATTTCTAGTTCGCTTTATTCAAAACGCTACAGATATCTATTCTATGATACTTGTAGCGTTTGCTCTCTTATCCTGGTTTCCAAATGCCTATGAGACTAGAGCAGGTCGTTTGTTGACTAATTTAGTCAAACCGATTCTTCAACCCTTGAGACGTCTGCCGCTAAGTATTGGTGGTTTAGATTTTTCAGTTTGGGTGGCTGTCGTTTTAGTTCATTTACTTGGAAACTATCTGATCCGTTTTCTTTTAATACTAGCATGAGAAAAGATATCTATCAGCATTTTTCAGTCGAGGATATTCCTTTTATTGATAAAGGTTTGGAGTGGCTTAGGCAGGTTGAAGAGCACTACGCTCCCATCTTAACTCCTTTTATCAACCCCCATCAGGCCTTTATTTTAAAGACATTGGGCAATCATCAAGGGATTCAAGTTTTTTCTAGCAATGATTTTGTAGCTAGCGAGTATAGTCGTGTACTACTTGCACCAGATTATTTCATACCGACTTTGACGGATTTTGAAATGGAATTGCTTGAGATTGTTTATTCTAGTAAGTTTGACCAATTGACTCATTCCAAGATTTTAGGAACTGTTCTGAATCGTCTGGGAATCGATCGCAAGTTGTTTGGTGATATATTGGTAACGGAAAATAGAGCTCAAATCATTGTGGACCGGAAATTCACTTCTCTCTTTCAAGATGGGATTCAAAAGATTGCTCGATTGCCTGTCAAACTTGAAGTCAAATCCTTTGAAGAATTGGTAGAAGCCGAGAGTGATTATCAGGAAAAGGAAGTTTTAGTTCCGAGTATGCGCTTGGATGCTTTCTTGTCAAATGTTCTGAAATTGTCTCGCTCTCAGACAGCTGATTTATTAGAAAGAAAATATGTTCAGGTAAATTACCATCTGGTTGAAAAATCCGATTATCAAGTTAAGATTGGTGATTTAGTAAGTGTCAGACGTTTTGGAAGAATTAGTGTTCTGAGAGAAAATGGTCAGACAAAAAGGGATAAGAAGAAATTGACAATACAATTATTATTAAGTAAGTGAGGGGAAAATATGCCAATTACATCGTTAGAGATTAAGGATAAAAGCTTTAGTACTAAGTTTAGAGGTTTTGATCCTGAAGAAGTTGATGAATTTCTCGATATTGTAGTTCGAGACTATGAAACATTGGTTCGAAGTAACCATGATAAAGAGCAACAAATTAGAAATTTAGAAGAGCGTTTGTCTTATTTTGATGAGATGAAAGATTCATTGAGTCAGTCTGTTTTAATTGCTCAAGATACTGCTGAGCGAGTTAAACAAGCAGCTACTGAACGCTCTCATAATATCATTCATCATGCTGAACAGGAATCACAACGTTTGCTTGATGAAGCTAAGTACAAGGCAAATGAAATTTTACGTCAAGCAACTGATAATGCTAAGAAGGTTGCGATTGAGACAGAAGAACTGAAGAATAAGAGTCGCGTCTTCCATCAACGCTTGAAATCTACAATTGAAAGTCAATTGGCCATCGTTGATTCATCTGATTGGGAAGAAATTTTACGTCCAACAGCAACTTATTTACAAACTAGTGATGAAGTCTTTAAAGAGGTGGTTAGAGAGGCTTTGGGGGAAAATATTTCAGCATTTCATGAGGAGGAAGCCAATGATTTGACTCGTCAGTTTTCACCTGAAGAGGTTGCTGAACTCCAAGCACGTATAGAAGCAACTAATCGTGAATTGATGGAAGCACAGGATGAATCAACTTTATCTGACTTATCTTCGTTAGTAAATAATGAAATGAGTTCTGAGTCTAAAGAGGATTCAGAATAACAATTTCTCAACATTTATAATTGTAAAATCTGAGAACAAGATCTTATCAAACATATTTTTAGCGAGTAGGAGATGGTGGAAGTCCTACAATCCCTGTTGATAAGATTATCCTCTCAAGTTATCAAGTCTGAAGTTAGTAGGATTTGACGTTCCCCACGTTACGGGAAAAGAGGGAGAAAGACTAGTTCTTTTTCCGAACAAAGGTGGTACCACGATTTTCGTCCTTTTTAGCGAGTCGTGGTTTTTATTTTGTCTATATAAAAAAGGAGATATCATGAAACTCAAAGAAACTTTAAATCTTGGGAAAACTGACTTCCCAATGCGTGCAGGCCTTCCAACCAAAGAGCCAGTCTGGCAAAAAGAATGGGAAGAAGCAAAATTGTACCAACGCCGTCAAGAATTAAATGAAGGAAAACCTCATTTCACTCTTCATGATGGACCTCCATACGCTAACGGAAATATCCACGTTGGTCATGCTATGAACAAGATTTCAAAAGATATCATTGTTCGTTCTAAGTCTATGTCAGGATTCTACGCACCATACATCCCAGGTTGGGATACACACGGACTACCAATCGAGCAAGTTTTGGCTAAACAAGGTGTTAAACGTAAAGAGATGGACTTGGTTGAGTACTTGAAACTTTGCCGTGAATACGCTCTTTCTCAAGTAGATAAACAGCGTGAAGACTTCAAGCGCTTGGGTGTTTCAGGTGACTGGGAAAATCCTTATGTGACTTTGACTCCTGACTATGAAGCAGCCCAAATCCGTGTCTTCGGTGAGATGGCAAACAAAGGTTATATCTACCGTGGTGCTAAGCCAGTTTACTGGTCTTGGTCATCTGAGTCAGCTCTTGCTGAAGCGGAGATTGAATACCACGACTTGGTATCAACATCACTTTACTATGCCAACAAGGTTAAAGATGGCAAAGGTGTTCTAGATACAGATACTTATATCGTTGTCTGGACAACTACTCCATTTACTATCACAGCTTCTCGTGGTTTGACAGTTGGTGCAGATATTGATTACGTTTTGGTTCAACCTACTGGTGAAGCTCGTAAGTTTGTGGTCGCTGCAGAATTATTGACTAGCTTGTCTGAGAAATTTGGCTGGACTGATGTTCAAGTTTTGGCGACTTATCGTGGTCAAGAATTGAACCATATCGTGACAGAACACCCATGGGATACTGCAGTAGATGAACTCGTTATCCTTGGTGACCACGTTACAACTGACTCTGGTACAGGTATCGTCCATACAGCTCCTGGTTTTGGTGAGGACGACTACAATGTTGGTGTGGCTAATGGTCTTGAAGTTGCTGTGACAGTTAACGAACGTGGTATCATGATGGCTAATGCTGGCGCTGAGTTTGAAGGTCAATTCTACGACAAGGTAGTGCCAACTGTCATTGAAAAACTAGGCAACCTCCTTCTTGCTCAAGAAGAAATCTCTCACTCCTACCCATTTGACTGGCGTACGAAAAAACCAATCATCTGGCGTGCAGTTCCACAATGGTTTGCTTCAGTATCAAAATTCCGTCAAGATATTTTAGATGAAATCGAAAAAGTGAAATTCCATTCAGAATGGGGTAAAGTCCGTCTTTACAACATGATCCGTGACCGTGGTGACTGGGTCATCTCTCGTCAACGTGCTTGGGGAGTTCCTCTTCCAATCTTCTACGCAGAAGACGGCACACCAATCATGACAGCTGAAACGATTGAACATGTAGCTCAACTCTTTGAGGAACATGGTTCAATTATCTGGTGGGAACGTGATGCTAAAGCCCTCTTGCCAGAAGGATTTACACATCCAGGTTCACCAAATGGTGAGTTCAAGAAAGAAACAGACATCATGGACGTTTGGTTCGACTCAGGTTCATCATGGAATGGTGTCGTGGTTAACCGTCCAGAACTCAAATACCCAGCCGACCTCTACCTTGAAGGTTCTGACCAATACCGTGGTTGGTTCAACTCTTCTCTTATCACATCTGTGGCTAACCATGGTGTGGCACCATACAAACAAATCTTGTCACAAGGTTTTGCCCTTGATGGTAAAGGTGAGAAGATGTCTAAATCTCTTGGAAATACCATTGCTCCAAGCGATGTTGAGAAACAATTTGGTGCTGAAATCTTGCGTCTCTGGGTAACAAGTGTTGACTCAAGCAACGACGTGCGTATCTCTATGGATATCTTGAGCCAAGTCTCTGAGACTTATCGTAAGATCCGTAATACCCTTCGTTTCTTGATTGCTAACACATCTGACTTTAACCCAGCTGAGGATGCAGTAGCTTACGAAGAACTTCGTTCAGTTGATAAGTACATGACCATCCGCTTTAACCAGCTTGTTAAGACAATTCGTGATGCTTATGCAGACTTTGAATTCTTGACAATCTACAAGGCCTTGGTGAACTTTATCAACGTTGACTTATCAGCCTTCTACCTTGATTTTGCCAAAGATGTTGTCTACATCGAAGGTGCAAAATCACTTGAACGCCGTCAAATGCAAACTGTCTTCTATGATATCCTTGTAAAAATCACCAAACTTTTGACTCCAATCCTTCCTCACACTGCGGAAGAAATCTGGTCATATCTTGAGTTTGAAGCTGAAGACTTTGTCCAATTGTCAGAATTGCCAGAAGCTCAAACTTTTGCTAACCAAGAGGAAATCTTGGATACATGGGCAGCCTTCATGGAGTTCCGTGGACAAGCTCAAAAAGCCTTGGAAGAAGCTCGTAATGCCAAAGTCATCGGTAAATCCCTTGAAGCTCACTTGACAGTTTATCCAAATGAAGTGGTACAAACCCTTCTTGGTGCGGTTAACAGTAATGTTGCTCAACTCTTGATCGTCTCAGAATTGACTATCGCAGAAGGACCAGTTCCAGAAGGTGCAGTAGCCTTTGAAGATGTAGCCTTTACAGTTGAACGCGCTGCAGGTGAAGTTTGTGATCGTTGCCGCCGTATTGATCCAAGTACAGCAGAACGTTGCTACCACGCAACCATCTGTGACCACTGTGCAAGTATCGTAGAAGAAAACTTTGCGGATGCAGTCGCAGAAGGATTTGAAGTAAAATAAAAGTAAAAAATGGCGAGGGTAGTCCAAAGGTTGATTTGAAAAGAAAGGCCAATAGCGCTCTCCAACATTAAACGCATACTATCAAGACTTTTAAAGTCTTGATAGTATGCGTTTTTTCTTGTAATACTATTTTTACCATGTATCTTTTTTGTACAGTGGATTGAATCCAGAATAGTAGGCTATGGATTCTATAGTAGATTGAACTTAGAATAGTACGCTACGAATTCTAAAACATTTTTAAAAATTATTTTGACTTTCCTAATCGATTTGTTCATATCTTATTTCAATCCACTATATTTTCATACTCCGTTATAGTAGATTGAATATTGAATAGTACACTGTTGCTTCTAAAACATGGATAAAAATCGATCTGATTTCCCTAGTCAATTTGTTCAGATTTGATTTCATTACACTATAAAATAAAATTGCACTTTTTGTTAGCAGGCTGCTTAAGAAATATCTAAGTCCGTGTGTAAATTTGGAATTCTAGTAGCTAATCAACGTATTCTAGGAAGCTAAGGAAAGAGTTTCTAACAAAACATACAATATATATGGTTGTGTGGTGAAAATTTCTGCTCTTTTTGATTTTAAAAGAACATCAAGTTTTTAAGAAAAAAACTAACAAAATAGAGAAAAACTATATTTAGATATTATAAAAACTTATATGTATATATTTGGAATGTAATAAACTGAAAGAAATCTAAAGAATAAATTTGATTTATCTAAGTAAAAAGATTATAATAAAATTGTATTTATAATACTACATAAACACAAAAGGAGAATATCTGATGTATTTTAATCGTAAAAATGCAGAGCAAAAGAACTGGCGTATGATCAAAAAAGGAAAACATTTCCTATTCGGTTGTTCGCTTGTTTTTGCGGTTGGGGCTACCTTAGCTACTCCAACAGTTCAGGCTGACACTGCAGAAGCTAAAGTGGATGCTACAGTAGGAACAGCTCAAGCAGAACCTACTGCAGAGGCGCCGACCTATGCGGCACCAGCTGCAACTAGCCCAGTTGCGACTGAAGCAGTAGAAGCAAATTCTGCAACAACTGCAGTTTCAGTTGATAAGTCTCAACTTGAAGCAGTTTTGGCACAAGCTAAAGCTAAAAGCTTGGATGGTCAAGAAGCTTCAGTTAAAGCTGAAGTAGCAACTGCAATTGCAGAAGCAGAAGCATTAGTTGCGAACGGTTCAGCAAGCCAAGAACAAGTTAACCAAAGTGTTGAACGTTTGACTCAAGCTGTGGCAAGTGTGAAGGAAGTTACTGAAGCAGCAATTGAGAAAACATCGGAAGCAACTACAGAATCTTCAGCAACTCCTAAAGTAAGAAGCAGACGTGCGACTACTGAAGGAACAACTCGTTCAATTGATGAAACTAACCTTGCTCGTGCTATCGTAACCAAGGAAAACTTTGAAAGTTTCTTCCAAGAAGGTGGAACTGCAAGTTATGAAAAATCTTCAGGAACTATTAAGTTGACAGAAGATGTATCAGGACAGGCTGGTAATGCCTACCTACGTTTTAAAATCGATCCTAGCCAAGATTTCTCTTTCACTGGTAAAGTAGATATTGGTAATAAATATGAAGGACACGAAGTGGATGGTCGTGCTGGTGGTGACGGAGTCGGTTTTGTCTTCCATACAGGTAAGCAAAGTCAACTAGGTCTTTCTGGTGCATCAATCGGTATGGGTGGAATTAATGCAGCTTTTGGTTTCAAACTTGACTCATGGTGGAATAAAGGTACTCCAAAACCTGAAATCAAATCAATGGCAGATCCTTCATACAACCGTGGAGATACGAATCATGCGTTCGGTGCGTTTTATTCATCAAACAATCAAGGAAGAGTAAATTCTATTACAGAGATGAAACCTTTAAATCCAGCACCAAATGGACAATGGGTTGATTTCAAGATTAACTATAATGGAACTAAAAAAGAATTCACGGTAACATACGGTAGCCAAACTTGGACAACAAAACTTGATAAATCTAGCCGTAGTATGACAAATGAAGCCAAGAATGCCTTGACTGCTAGAAATGCTACCTATGCCCTCTCATTTGTCGGAAGTACAGGTTCTGGTACAAACTTGCAACGTGTTCAGATTGAAAAATTTGAGTTTACAGCGCCACAAATCGTCCACATGAAATTTGTTGATGAAAGTGGTCAAGAAATCGAAGCAAGTAGTGCGATTCCAGGTGACGAAAATGAAGTTATTAATCTGAGCACTCAAGACAAAAAGATTGCAGCAGTTGAAGCTAAAGGGTATACACTGAAAGAAATTGATTCTAGCAAGGCTCCTTCATACATTAAAGAAAACAACACAGTTACCCTAACTCCAGGTGGTCAATTGTTGACTTATGTATTTAAAGTAAAAGATACCACACCACCAGCAGCCCCAACTGTAAATTCAGTTACAGCAGGCGCTACAGCGGTAACGGGTACAGCCGAAGCAGGCTCAACCGTAGAAGTAACTCTTCCAGGTGGGTCTAAAGTATCCGCGAAAGCCGACCAAGATGGAAGCTACAGTGTTCCAGTAAGTGCCTTGAAGGAAGGCGACACCGTATCTGTGACTGCGACAGATGACGCTGGTAACAAGTCAACACCGACATCAGTAACGGTACCAGATAAAACGGCCCCAGCAGCCCCAACTGTGAACCCAGTTAAGGCAGGTGCTACAGCCATCACAGGTACAGCCGAAGCAGGTTCGACAGTAGAAGTAACCCTTCAAGATGGACAAAAATCCTCTGCAAAAGCTGGAGAAAATGGTGAGTTTTCAATTCCAGTTCCAGCTTTGAATGCTGATGATCAAATTAGTGTTACAGCAACAGATGTAGCTAAAAACACATCAACTCCAACTAAAGTTACTGTAAAAGAGACAGTTCGTCCGACCTTACACATTCCATATGATGATCCTGCGACACAAGCCATTTATGTTTACTCTGGTGAAGAAAATAATATTGAGCTAAAGGTAACTGATAATTCAGGTAAGATTGTAAAAGCTTATCTAGCTTTACCACAAGATAACCGCAGTGGGCTTGGTGCAGAAGACACTACCTTCTTAAACGGTAGAACTAAAGGTGGTTTGTATCTTAAGACTGAAGGTATTCATGTAGAAACTACTGCTACAGAGTCAACTCCAGCTATCGTTCGCGTAACTGGTGAAGTTCCTAAAAACACTTACACAGAAAGTAGTGGACAATTCACTCGTTACCTCTTTGCTGAAGATGCGGCGGGTAATACAGGTTATGAACATGTTGGTGATGCGACTACACCAGGACAACTTGGGCGTATCCGTTTTATGTGGAAACCACAAACATTCAAGTATACTGCAGTAGCTCCATCAACACCTATTACATCAAACACTGTTCCAGAAGCGAGTGCTATTGAAAAAGCTGTTAAAGATGCTAATCCAACTTTCAGTGACAAGATCGGAAGTGTTACTTTAGATGGTACTAATGTTACGGTAACTTATAAGGATGGAAGTACAGATGTCATTCCAGCAAACTCAGTATTTACAATTGAACCAACTGCACCTACAGTTACACCAGTTAAAAATCCATCAAGCCTAACTCAACCAGAAAAAGATGCAGTTAAGAAAGCCGTAGAGGCAGCGAACAAAACTGCAACTAAGGTTGAAGTAGGAACCGATGGTACAACAACACTAACCTACTCAAATGGTTCGACAGCTAAATTGACCCCAGCACAAACTGTCAGTCAGGCAGACGTTACACCTCCAGTAGCACCAACTGTAAATGCAGTTACCGCAGGTGCTACAGCCATTACAGGTACAGCCGAAAAAGGATCAACAGTAGAAGTAACCCTTCCAGATGGACAAAAAGCCTCAGCAAAAGCAGGTGAAGATGGTACTTTCAGCGTTCCAGTAAGTGCCTTGAAAGAAGGGGATACCGTATCTGTAACAGCAACAGACGACGCAGGTAACAAGTCAACACCGGTATCAGCTACAGTTCCAGATACCACAGCTCCAGAAGCCCCAACTGTAAATCCAGTTAAAGCTGGAGATAAAGCAGTTACAGGTACAGCAGAAGCAGGTTCAACCGTAGAAGTCACTCTTCCAGATGGCACTAAAGCAACCGCAACAGCTGACAAAGATGGCAACTTCAGTGTTCCAGTAAGTGGCTTGG
>NZ_JASHCG010000015.1:0-59488 GCF_047464215.1 Streptococcus infantis
CTTGCTGACTGACTTGCACTGGTTGATGCTGATTCAGATGCCGATGTACTTGCTGATTGGCTTGCACTGGTTGACGCTGACTCAGAAGCCGATGTGCTTGCTGATTGACTTGCGCTTGTTGAAGCACTTTGGCTTGCAGACGTGCTGGCTGATTGGCTCGCACTGGTTGACGCTGATTCAGAGGCCGATGTGCTGGCTGATTGACTGGCGCTTGTCGATGCGGACTCAGACGCTGACGTGCTGGCTGATTGGCTTGCACTGGTTGATGCTGACTGGCTAGCCGACGTGCTGGCTGATTGGCTCGCACTGGTTGACGCTGATTCAGATGCCGATGTGCTTGCTGATTGGCTTGCACTGGTTGATGCTGACTGGCTAGCCGACGTGCTGGCTGATTGGCTCGCACTGGTTGACGCTGATTCAGATGCACTTGTGCTGGCTGATTGACTTGCGCTTGTTGAAGCACTTTGGCTTGCCGACGTGCTGGCTGATTGGCTCGCACTTGTCGATGCCGACTCAGAAGCCGATGTGCTTGCTGATGCTGACGCGCTTGTTGACGCTGATTCAGAAGCCGATGTACTTGCTGACTGACTAGCACTTGTACTTGCTGATTGACTTGCGCTTGTTGAAGCTGACTGGCTAGCTGATGTGCTGGCTGATTGGCTCGCACTGGTTGAAGCCGACTGGCTAGCTGACGTGCTTGCTGATTGACTTGCGCTTGTTGAAGCACTTTGGCTTGCCGACGTGCTTGCTGATTGGCTCGCACTGGTTGACGCTGATTCAGAGGCCGATGTGCTTGCTGATTGGCTCGCACTGGTTGAGGCCGATTGGCTAGCTGAGGTGCTTGCTGATTGACTTGCGCTTGTTGAAGCACTTTGGCTTGCCGACGTGCTTGCTGATTGGCTCGCACTGGTTGACGCTGATTCAGAGGCCGATGTGCTTGCTGATTGGCTCGCACTGGTTGATGCTGATTCAGAGGCACTTGTGCTTGCTGATTGACTTGCGCTTGTCGATGCGGACTCAGACGCTGACGTGCTGGCTGATTGGCTTGCACTGGTTGATGCTGACTGGCTAGCTGACGTACTTGCGGATTGACTTGCACTGGTTGACGCTGACTGGCTAGCTGATGTGCTTGCTGATTGGCTTGCACTTGTCGATGCTGACTGGCTAGCTGATGTGCTTGCTGATTGACTTGCGCTTGTTGAAGCTGACTGGCTAGCTGACGTGCTGGCTGATTGGCTCGCACTTGTCGATGCTGACTCAGACGCTGATGTGCTTGCTGACTGACTTGCACTTGTTGATGCTGATTCAGATGCCGATGTACTTGCTGATTGGCTCGCACTGGTTGATGCTGATTCAGAGGCACTTGTGCTTGCTGATTGACTTGCGCTTGTCGATGCGGACTCAGACGCTGACGTGCTGGCTGATTGGCTTGCACTGGTTGATGCTGACTGGCTAGCTGACGTACTTGCGGATTGACTTGCACTGGTTGACGCTGACTGGCTAGCTGATGTGCTTGCTGACTGACTTGCACTTGTTGATGCTGATTCAGATGCCGATGTACTTGCTGACTGACTTGCACTGGTTGATGCTGATTCAGATGCCGATGTACTTGCTGATTGGCTTGCACTGGTTGACGCTGACTCAGAAGCCGATGTGCTTGCTGATTGACTTGCGCTTGTTGAAGCACTTTGGCTTGCAGACGTGCTGGCTGATTGGCTCGCACTGGTTGACGCTGATTCAGAGGCCGATGTGCTTGCTGATTGACTGGCGCTTGTCGATGCGGACTCAGACGCTGACGTGCTGGCTGATTGGCTTGCACTGGTTGATGCTGACTGGCTAGCCGACGTGCTTGCTGATTGGCTCGCACTGGTTGACGCTGATTCAGATGCCGATGTGCTTGCTGATTGGCTTGCACTGGTTGATGCTGACTGGCTAGCCGACGTGCTGGCTGATTGGCTCGCACTGGTTGACGCTGATTCAGATGCACTTGTGCTGGCTGATTGACTTGCGCTTGTTGAAGCACTTTGGCTTGCAGACGTGCTGGCTGATTGGCTCGCACTTGTCGATGCCGACTCAGAAGCCGATGTGCTTGCTGATGCTGACGCGCTTGTTGACGCTGATTCAGAAGCCGATGTACTTGCTGACTGGCTAGCTGATGTGCTGGCTGATTGACTGGCGCTTGTTGAAGCTGACTGGCTAGCTGACGTGCTTGCGGATTGGCTTGCACTGGTTGACGCTGACTGGCTAGCTGACGTGCTTGCTGATTGGCTCGCACTTGTCGATGCTGACTCAGACGCTGATGTGCTTGCTGATTGGCTCGCACTTGTCGATGCTGACTGGCTAGCTGACGTGCTTGCTGATTGGCTCGCACTTGTCGATGCCGACTCAGAAGCCGATGTGCTTGCTGATGCTGACGCGCTTGTTGACGCTGATTCAGAAGCCGATGTACTTGCTGACTGACTTGCACTGGTTGATGCTGATTCAGATGCCGATGTACTTGCTGATTGGCTTGCACTGGTTGACGCTGACTCAGAAGCCGATGTGCTTGCTGATTGACTTGCGCTTGTTGAAGCACTTTGGCTTGCAGACGTGCTGGCTGATTGGCTCGCACTGGTTGACGCTGATTCAGAGGCCGATGTGCTGGCTGATTGACTTGCGCTTGTTGAAGCACTTTGGCTTGCAGACGTGCTGGCTGATTGACTTGCACTGGTTGACGCTGACTCAGATGCCGATGTGCTGGCTGATTGACTCGCACTTGTCGATGCTGATTGGCTAGCTGACGTGCTTGCGGATTGGCTCGCACTGGTCGATGCTGACTGGCTAGCTGATGTGCTGGCTGATTGGCTCGCACTGGTTGAAGCCGACTGGCTAGCTGATGTACTTGCTGATTGGCTCGCACTTGTCGATGCTGACTGGCTTGCTGACGTGCTGGCTGATTGGCTCGCACTGGTCGATGCTGACTGGCTAGCTGATGTACTTGCTGATTGACTTGCACTTGTTGACGCTGACTGGCTTGCCGACGTGCTTGCTGATTGGCTCGCACTGGTTGATGCTGATTCAGATGCACTTGTGCTTGCTGATTGACTTGCGCTTGTTGAAGCTGACTGGCTAGCTGAGGTACTTGCTGATTGGCTTGCACTTGTTGACGCTGACTGGCTAGCTGAGGTGCTGGCTGATTGGCTCGCACTGGTTGAGGCCGATTGGCTAGCTGAGGTGCTGGCTGATTGACTTGCGCTTGTCGATGCTGACTCAGACGCTGAGGTGCTTGCTGATTGGCTTGCACTTGTCGATGCGGACTGGCTAGCTGAGGTGCTGGCTGATTGGCTCGCACTTGTCGATGCTGACTGGCTAGCTGAGGTACTTGCTGATTGGCTCGCACTTGTCGATGCTGACTGACTAGCTGATGTGCTGGCTGATTGGCTCGCACTGGTTGACGCTGACTGACTTGCAGACGTGCTGGCTGATTGGCTTGCACTTGTCGATGCTGACTGGCTAGCTGATGTGCTGGCTGATTGGCTTGCGCTTGTTGAAGCACTTTGGCTTGCTGACGTGCTGGCTGATTGGCTTGCACTGGTTGACGCTGACTGGCTAGCTGATGTACTTGCTGATTGACTTGCGCTTGTTGAAGCTGACTGGCTAGCTGACGTGCTTGCTGATTGACTCGCACTTGTCGATGCTGACTGGCTAGCTGATGTACTTGCTGATTGACTTGCGCTTGTCGATGCTGACTGGCTAGCTGACGTGCTTGCTGATTGGCTTGCACTTGTCGATGCTGACTGACTAGCTGACGTGCTTGCTGATTGGCTCGCACTTGTCGATGCTGACTGACTAGCTGATGTGCTGGCTGATTGGCTCGCACTGGTTGACGCTGACTGGCTAGCTGAGGTGCTTGCTGATTGGCTCGCACTTGTCGACGCCGACTGGCTAGCTGAGGTGCTTGCTGATTGACTTGCGCTTGTTGAAGCACTTTGGCTTGCAGACGTGCTTGCTGATTGGCTCGCACTTGTCGATGCTGACTGACTAGCTGATGTGCTTGCTGATTGACTTGCGCTTGTTGAAGCACTTTGGCTTGCAGACGTGCTTGCTGATTGGCTTGCACTGGTTGACGCTGACTGGCTAGCTGATGTGCTTGCTGATTGGCTCGCACTGGTTGACGCTGATTCAGAGGCCGATGTGCTTGCTGATTGGCTCGCACTGGTTGATGCGGATTCAGACGCTGACGTGCTTGCTGATTGGCTTGCACTTGTTGATGCTGACTGGCTAGCCGATGTACTTGCTGATTGACTTGCACTGGTTGATGCTGACTGGCTAGCTGATGTACTTGCTGATTGACTTGCGCTTGTTGAAGCTGACTCAGATGCACTGGTCATTGCACTTACTGATGCACTGGTTGAAGCAGACACTGACGCACTGGTTGACGCTGATGCTGACTTATGATCCGAATCTGACAAGTCAGGAGTTACTGTGTTTTTTGTTCCGTCTTTGTAGGTAATCGTTACAGTTCCATTGCTAGCAATCTCGTACGATTTAATACGGAAATCTGACTCAGGGTTGACTGTCTTCACTGCAGCAAGAATCTTCTTAAGATCATCTGGTGTCAATGAAGTTAAATTAGAAACTTGGATAGCACTACTTGGTTTAATACCTGGGAATTTTTCATTCAGTTTACCTTGTGCAACTACAGTTGTGACTCTACCTGTATTATCTGATAAATCTGTAGCACTAGTTCCACGGGTCCATTTATTACCAACTACATATTGGACATTTTCTCCATAAGTAGCAGTGTACGTTAATACTTTTGGATTTGTTGTTGAAGCTTCAGTGGTAATATCCTTAATTCCTAGTGCATCATCATCTGAAGAATAACCAGTTTGGAAAATACGACTGATATCAGAAGTTCCATCGTTTAATTTCAGAGTTTTAATCTTACCACTATTATCTTTAGCAGTTAAAACTACTTTAATCTCATCTCCCGCAAAGACTTCATAACCACGGATGCCTTGGCGGACATTATCCTTAATGGTTTGTTTTTCCCATAGGCCCGTCTTGTCGTTCTTAATATAAAGTTCAAAAGTTACTTCAGGTGCTACAGTTTCCTTGGTAATAGTTGCAGTCGTTGTAGACGAACTCAAGGTTTCAGTTCCACCACTTGGAAGTGTTACTGTTTTTTCTTGCTTAGCAGTCACATCCTCCGTCGGAAGTAGCCCATTGTTGCCATCGTAAGCTTTTTGCAACTCTGCAGGTTCAAAGGTAACACTTGATTCGTTGTCTTTAGCTGTCTTGGTAAATTTATGTCCAGCTAATGTGAGCGTAACAACCGCTCCAGGTGTTACATTCGTAACCACAATCGAACGATTTGGCAAGCCACCAGTTGCATTCGTAGAATCAACTGAGATAACTGGTGCTTGTGGATTGACCTTAATGGTTACATCTACCGTTCTACTATTAGCAGTTCCACTGTAGGATCCTTGTGGAAGAGTGATTTTCACTTTTCGCGTATAAACTCCTGGGTTTGCCAACATAGCGTCATCAGGAGCCTGATCCCAACTAAAGGTAGTTCCTGTTGGGAAGGATACACTTTCGTTCGAATTTTTAAGTGCCTCTCCTGGATTTTTAATAATCTCTGCTAATGGAGCCTTATTCCCCACAGTTGTAACATACTCCTGTTTAGCTACAGGATCAACAACTGTATAATCAAAGCTTATCTGACTTGTCAAGGCAGGATTGCTTGTTGAAACATCTCCAAAACGTCCTTTTGGATAAGTGGCAATTAGCGTATAGGTTGTATGGTGACTGACAGGTTCCAGATTCACAACCTCTTTAGTCGTATACCATACTTCACCAAAAGTCGGGGTCCCAACATCAGTTGTTTGTTCAGCCCCTGTGTTATTTAACTTATATTTATAAGACCATTTGGTTCCTGTTGGAAGTTCATTAACATTGGTATACAAATCAGTATGTCTACCCATATTATTAGCCCAATTTCCTCCAGAAACTCTACTTAGATTATCACCTGTCGTTCCTTTAAAGGCATAAAATTGACCTGTCACACCATTGTAAGTCTTGGTTTCAACTTTCGGATAAACAGTATAGTTAACTGTTACATCATCAGTCGAGCCATCAGAATAAGTAACCCGTGCAACTGCACTTTTTGTCCCAGCAGATGTGTTGTCAATGCGACTAACCCATGAAACAGTCGTTCCTTGAGGGAGCTGTCCTCCACCATCAAGCTGGACAAAGTTCGTAGCATCGTTTAAATCCGTTGCCGTTTCACCAGTATAGGTATAAATAGTCGATGCCTTCGCTACAGCAGTATATTTATCAGTCTGGCTTTTGATTACAAATTTGACATAACCATTGTCGGTTATACCGTTTTTTGCATGGTTACTATCAGAGGTGTTTTGGTCATCTGTTGCCATTAAATAGCGTTCAAATGATGCTAACGGTACATTTTTTGCTAGAGTGCCTGTAAGGGTAATCTTTGCATCCGCCTGATCTGTCAAATTTGTGATTGGAGTTGAACGATTGAGACCGGTATATCCTGCATAGTTTGTACCATTAGCATTGTCAGCTGTACCTTGCATTTCAAACTTCAATGAAGAAATCTTGCCAGAATCATCAGTTGCTCTAAAGGTTACATTAACTTCTTCCCCACGGTATAGATAGATTTCCTTAGTTGTAGCATTATCATAATGAATCTCCAGTTTTGGTCGTTCATTGACTGTAACATCTCGAGAAATAGTATTGCTTGTTAAATCCTTATAAATAATCTTTGCAGTTCCATCGCTTGCAACTTCAATGTCTTTGATGCGGTGAACTGTCTTATCATTCTTAGCGTAGATGGCATTCTTGACATCTGTCTTTTCGTTATCTGTTAAACTGTTTTTATTTACTACAGGTGTAAAGTCAGGATTTGTTACTTTAAGACGGTCTTTCAGTTGTCCTTGGGTGATACGAACATTGCCAGTACCATTCACTCTGTTGAAGTTGCCTACTTGGTCAGTTGCAACTGCATTCCGTTGCCAAGTATGTCCTGAGTTCCACTCCAGATTATCATTCATATGAGCGTCGACTGTGATAGTCGCAGGACTTTCTGGCGTAGCTGTGATATTTCCTGTCAAGAGCCCTACAGTTCCTGTACCATAGTTAGAACCTTCAAAGTAGTTTTCTCTCAACCCTGGTTGGTTCCCATCTGCTCTAGGTACAATCTTGAACTCTCTTAATTTACCACTATTATCAGTCGCAGTAAATTTAACGGTGAAATCATCACCTGCATAGACAATATGTTCCATCCCACGACTAGAGTCGGGACTTTGAGTAGCTGTAATCTGCTGACCACCACGTGTCACGGTTACAGCAGGTACAGGCACCTCAGTTTCCGCTCTTACGTTAGCTCGAACGACATCCACAGTGTTATCACGATAAGTAATAGTGATTTCACCCGTATTAGACACCGTTATTTCATGATTACCTTCAGAATTTTTCTTGTAATCAGAACTGTTGAGGATAGTGGCATTTTTACTATTGTTCCTAAAGTTTGCAAGGATTTGAGTTTTCTCAGTCTCGCTCAAAGATGACGGATTATTTACCGTAACAGTATCACCACTCACAGGCTCGTTACGCTCGTTGAAACCTTTGATGGTGAGAGTCATATGTGCCGTATCTGTTTGACCGTCACTATCTGTTACAACATATTCAAGAATGTGCGCGCCAGTAGCAAACGGCTTCCATGTTCCTTTGTCTCGACCAATGGTACCTTGCATATTTACCGTATAAGTAGTTGGATAATAGGCAAACCTACCATTTTGATACACACCAAAATCACCAACGACATTTCTTGCATTTCTTGGATAATCAGGCGCATATAAGCCAGTGATAATTGTATTATTAGATCCTGCAGCTAATGTTTTCAAGCCCCTATCATCACTCATTTTCATCTTGATTGTGGTAATAGAGTCGTCATTATAGTAGGTAACATTTGCAGGCAAAGTAATCGTAGGGCGCTTAGATGTTCCACGGTTATGACCAGCTTCTCCAGTCGAAACAGTTGAGCTCATTGAGCCACTATAATTCCCAGAAGTGTTGGCGCTTGTGAACGGTTGACTACTTGTCGCCACTCGCGCACTCAAAGTAGCTGCATTAGACTTATTGTTCACAGTCGCATAAACCAATATAGTCGCCTCAAGGTTTCTATTCAAGTCATGGTGCTTGTTGAATATATACTCATTACCAGAACCACCACGTTTTTCCATTGGTTGTCCATTAAAAAGAACACGAGTGATGGTTGTATTTCTATCCACTTGCGCGATCAGACCAGCATAATTAAGCGGACTCTGCGAGTGCATTTTTATTTTCCAGACAACCTCACGATTAGAACTTGAATAACTTCCTTGCCCAAGTTCAGCTGTGGTGTGACCGTTTATCGAAACACCTCTGAGATTTCCCCCTGTTGGCATCGCTTGCCCGTTACGGCTGTCACGTTGACCAGAGGTTGCACGTGAAACCGCATTAGCGATAGAGTTGCGAGCTGAAGTGGCAGAATTGATCACTTCTCCTAGATCTGCGTTTGGATCCTTGAGAGCAGACTCAATCTCAGCAACCACGGTTTTAACCTTGATAATTGCTGCATCTGTATCAGGTAAATTAACTGCTTTAGCTAGATATTCACCCATTTCTGCTGAAAGAGTTGCCAGTTTCTTACGGTCTTCTGCTTGCTTTTTAGCGCTTGTTTCTGCTGTCGTTGTCGCAGCAAGAGTCGCTGTTGTCGTAGCTGTCAGACTCGCATTTTGACTTGTAAAGTTTTCTGCTGTTGAAAGAGCACTAGAAAGATTAGGATTGACCTGAGCATCGCTAGCCTTAACTGTGGCTCTGGATGTTCCGTCATTACTGATAGCATCTTCGCTAGGAGCCGTCTGTGAACCTTCTACATGCGAAACCTCAGAGAGGGAACTGCTTGCAACAGTCGAAGCACTATCTGATGTTGAGGCAGAATCGTTCAATGAAGACGAGGTACTAGCTGAAGTTGAAGATGAAACACTGGCACTAGTGCTAGCTGATGTTGAGGCGCTTACGGACTCGGATGCACTTGTTGAGGCCGAAATAGAGGCACTTGTAGAAGCAGAGATTGAGACACTCTCACTAACAGAGGTAGATGTTGAAACAGAAGTTTGTTGCTCATCATCTTTATTGACCGTTCCCAAAACAACCTGATCAGAATTCACTAGATTGTCAGTACCATCCACGACTTTCTCTACAGCCAGCTGTTCATTGGCATGGACTTGCGTATGAGTGGCAACTCCACCACCAACAACGGCCCCCGCGGCAACTATCCCCTTGAGGACATCTATCCCAGTTAAAGAAGTTGAGACACGATCTTCCACAACTTCAGTTGTCACCTGAGCAGTATCAACACCACCACGAAGAACCTTAAATAGCCCGAATAAAGACGTTGAGGCACGCAACCAATGTTTCCCTGACTTAATCAGTTTGTATCTAGTTACACGATCGGTTTCTCGATACTCTCCTTCTTGACGTCTAAAAAACATGTTTTTTTCTCCTTGAGTTCGTTTTTTATAAAAAAACTAAATACCAAAACATTCTTAAGATACACAGTCATGTTACATGGATATTTTCTCTTTTTTCACCCTGACAAGCACTGGTGTACTCTTAAAAAATTTTGATATAGAGCTCAATCTATAACACCTTATTATAGCACATTAGAGCCTGCTTTGTCCAAAGATTTGTATAAAAAATATATTAATACAAATGACTTGTTCTTTTTGTAGATTTTACCTGAATTTAAGATTCTTTTTTTATCCAATAATCATCTATTTACCTTTAAAAAATCAAATATTATTGTAAAAATTCAGTAGGATGAAATAAAATATAAACAAATTGACCAGAAAGAAAAGTCCGATCAATTTCTAGCAATGTTTTAAAATCCGTAGCGTACTATTCTAGGTTCAATCTACTATATATCGAATCATCGATCCATCGAAAAAAGCCGCCTGATTGGGCGACTTAATTTTTTTATAGGGAGATTATTATGAAAAAGTTTTAGGAGTATAAGTTAAGGTCTTTTTAACTTATGAGATAAGTATACAGCTCCTATCTTAAAGTTTCCTTAAGTATTTTTAAATGTGAGATTTTCCCATTTTTCTCGCCAATTTTTCTTGGATAAACGCTTTTGATAAAGATTCATTCGATCTTGATTTTCTAAGAAATGGGGAGTTGGACGAACCTGAAAGTTTAAAATATCCTCCAAACCATAAGGAGCAAAGAGCTCTAAAGTTGCGTCAGCTTGCAAGCGAAGTCCTACTGCCGTACAACGTTCAGGATACTTACTCATGGCATCGCAGGAATTTCTATACGGAGATGTGTGGGGACTGTGTTGGTGCATATAGACTTGATTTTTCAGCTCCCACTGATACTGGGGAAAGTCCTCTCTCAACTTGCTTTCTATAGCCAGCGTTTCTTCGTAACTCACATCTGGGTCAAAGAAAATCACATCCACATCCGTTTCACGGTCAAAGGATGGCTTATCTGACAAGAGATTCCAGATAAAATTTCGGACCGAACCAGCTGCTAACCAGGAATCTTTCAACTCCAAGTCACGGATGATAGTCAGAATAGCCATCATGTCAGGATCTTCTCTGAAAGAATCTAAAATTTCAGCCTTATTTTTCAATGTATTCATACCCCAAATGTTCGTAAGCCTTGGCTGTCGCGACCCGTCCTGAACGAGTTCGCATGATAAATCCCTTCTGGATTAGGTAAGGTTCATACATATCTTCTACCGTCTCACGCTCTTCGGCGATATTTACCGAAAGAGTTCCTAGACCGACAGGGCCACCACCGTACATCTCAATCATGGTGCGGAGAATTTTCTGGTCCACATAGTCCAAGCCTTCATGGTCTACATCCAGCATGGTCAAAGCCTTATCGGTAATCACATCATCGATAACCCCATTCCCCATAATCTGGGCAAAATCGCGCACGCGCTTAAGAAGACGATTGGCAATACGAGGAGTTCCACGGCTACGGAGAGCCAACTCAGCAGCAGCTTCATGGGTGATTTCCATCTCAAAAATATCTGCCGTCCGCTCGACAATCTCTGTCAAGTCATCATGGGCATAATACTCCATGTGGCCAGTAATCCCGAAACGTGCACGAAGAGGATTTGACAGCATCCCTGCTCGTGTCGTCGCACCAATCAAGGTAAAAGGTGGCAATTCCAGATGGACACTGCGACTACCTTCCCCCACACCAATCATGATGTCGATGTAGAAGTCTTCCATAGCACTGTAAAGCACCTCTTCTACTGACATGGGCAGACGATGAATCTCATCGATAAAAAGCACATCTCCTGGCTCCAAGTCATTCAAAATCGCTACCAGATCACCAGCTTTTTCGATAACGGGACCAGACGTTTGTTTGAGATTGACTCCCAGTTCATTGGCAATGACAAAAGCCATGGTTGTTTTCCCGAGACCTGGAGGGCCAAACAAAAGAACATGGTCTAGCGCCTCGTCACGCATTTTTGCTGCTTCGATAAAGATTTGAAGCTGATCTTTGACCTTGTCCTGACCGATATATTCACGCAAATATTGGGGGCGGAGAGTACGTTCTACCAACTCCTCATCGCCCATGATTTCATTATCTAAAATTCTACTCATATTCCTATTATAGCAAAAATCCAGCCTACAAACAAAAAAGCCACCTGACTTGGTGGCTCCCGAGTTTAGTACTGATGTGGTATAATATTTTACGGCACTGATACACCGCCTACGAAAGGAGGTGAAATAGCCCATGATGGAACTAATCCTTAAAACTATCATCGGACCAATTGTGGTCGGTGTCATTCTTCGCTTAGTCGATAAATGGCTAAACAAAGATAGATAGTGTCAAAAAAAGACCCCAAGCTTAATGTGGAAGTTAGCTTGGGGTCTTTTCTAGTCCATGATATAGAACTAATCCTTAATTCCCTTATATTATCCCACAGTTCGCGATTTTTGTCAAAGTTTTACTCCCTTGTCCAATAAGACTTTCAACATTAAGAAAACCTTAGGAATTATCAAAGAAAACAAAAGATTACATCACTATCAATGAAAACGAGAGCCCATCAACTCAAATCAGTCAAACCAACATTTTAATCCACGAAATGAAACGATAGGCTTACACATGATGTACCACTTCTTCACATTATTTCACGAGTCCCAACCGAGCAGTTTGGGCAGGCACTAGGTCATACAAAGATCTATATGACGGATCGCTATAATCAAGTTGAGGACGAACTCGCTGAAACGACAACAAACCTATTTCTTAGTCATATTCACTAAAAAATCCCCGCCAATTCCCCGACCAAAATCCGAAAAATACCGAAAAATACCGAAATTTATTGGAAAACGATGTTTAGGAAACTCCCGAAAAGCTTGAAATAAAGCAAAAAAACTCCACCTGATTGGGTGGAGTTAAGGGAGATTATTATGAAAAAAAAGTTTAGGATTTTTTATTAAATAAAGTTAGGAGGTCTTTACTTAATAACTGTATGATACAAGAGAAGACTTAAAATTAACTTAAGATTTTCTAGTTTTTACTTTTGTTCAAAAATAATAAATACTAATTAAAAATTGCTAAAAGCAAACAAGAAAAAAGCCACCGAATTGGGTGACTTTATTAGGAGATTATGATGAAAAAAGTTTTAGGATTTCTATTAAATAAAGTTAGGAGGTCTTTATTTAATAACTAAATGATACAGGATAAGACTTAAAGTTAGCTTAAGATTTTGAACTTTTTTTATTGTCTTTTTGTAGCAAGGTGACATAGTCACTCTTGGTATGAAATAAATGGGAGAGAAAAACAGTCTGTTGTGTCTGATCAATAAAGTAAAGCAAAACGTATTGATCTATAATTTTTCCTCGTGTAGGATACTTACTATTAATCTTTACACCGATTTTCACATCAGCATCAAAACCAGCCTCAGGAAAGACTTCTAAACTTTTTAAACCATCTAAAATTTTTGTCACAGTATTTTTAGCAGATTGAGGGGATAAAAGTACCGTAGCTATATATTCGTGTATATTGTCGATAGCTTGTTCAACTTCTTTTGAAAGAATCACTTTATAAGCCATAGCGTGCCCTCACATTGTCTAGGGAAGTTCCTTCACCTGCCTCATATTCTCTCAAGGCACGTTCAGATTGGGCTTGTAATTCAGCAATTAACTGCTCTCTATGCAAATCTTCGGCCGTCTTAATAGGCAAATCTTGCTCTAGGACTATTTGCTCTACAAATAAAGAAATAGCATCTGTCATTGTCATGCCCTTTTCCTTGATAATATTTCGAGCTTGTTCCATAGTAGCTTCATTCAGTTTAAAATTGTATTGTTTCGATAAACTTATAGCCATGATATATCTCCAATCTATACGATATAGATTGATTATATACTAGATATAGATTTTAATCAAGAAGAGTATTTTTCTCATAGCCTTACCTCCTCACTAGATGGTATATTTTTACGCGAGATTTCCTCGACAATCTTCTTTTTGAAAAATTCAATCGTTTCATATTTCGATACCTTTTGATAAAATCACGATAAATCAGATACTTTTTATCAGGATCTCAAGTAGGTCATTAAAAAGTTTAATGACACCAATTTTAAAGGCATCAAGTTTCTAAATAATAGAAGATTCGGCGATCTTTGTATTATATGGATATCCGCGTTATCCTTGACACGAACTTTTACTTTTGTTCAAAACAACGAATACCAATGAAATATCGCTGAAAGTCACATAACAAAAAAGCCACCAAATTGGGTGGCTTCATTAGGGATATTATTATGAAAAAAAGTTTAGGATTTCTATTAAATAAAGTTAGGAGGTCTTTATTTAATGGTTACATGATACAGGACAAGACTTAAAATTAGCTTAAGTGAAAAAAATTATTTTAAATTTTTTCGATTCACCCAAATCATGCCCGTACACTGGAAACTCGATAAGGTTTCAAATCCCAGAGAACGATAAAATCCCAAGGTTTTTTCAGATTCTTCTGTCGCTAGTTGAATTTGGTAGGTATCCTTATAATCGGCTAAAGCTTGCTTCATCATAAAACTTCCAATCCCTTGGCGCTGATAGCTTGGCAAAACAATCAAATCCTGGACAAAAACGGATGAAAAACCATCTCCAACCAAGCGAACTAGACCAACGATTTTCTCGCCATCACGCGCTACATAAATGGCTAGCGAATGAGACAAGGCCTGCTCCAACATCTGTGGCTGATTGGTATAGTTTGTCCAACCAACTGCCTGATAGAGATGTAAAACGTCATCAATTGAAACAGATGTTTCTTTTGTAATCTTAATCATAGTAAACCTTCCTAACATTCTCGTAGAGATTTAATCTGTTGTCCATTTTCATCAAAATTATCTGGCTTCAACCATGCTTCAAAACGAGCCTTAACCCTTGGCCAATCCTTGTCGATCATAGACAACCAATCCGTATCTCTAGTACGCCCTTTATAAATAACAGCTTGACGGAAGGTTCCCTCGTAGATAAAGCCCAAACGTTCTGCTGCTTTTCTAGAAGGTAGATTTAGCGCATCACATTTCCACTCATAACGGCGATAGTTAAGCTCTTCAAAGACATAACGAGCTAGCAAATAGTGGGCCTCTGTTCCCATCCTTGTCTGTTTGAGAGCCGGAGAAAAGGTCACCGCGCCAACTTCAATCACGCGATTAGCTTGGTCAATACGCATGAGAGAAAAAGTCCCCAGCGCCCTTCCAGTCACTTTATCAATAATCGCATAATAGAAGCGATCCTTGCGCTCAATCATCTGCCTTAAAGCAACAATTAATTCTTCAAGATTTTCTACTGGTGGTTGAAAGAGATAGGTCCACATCTCTCGAGGTGATTCTGGACCATAAACAGCCAGCAAATCCTCCGCATGCTTTTCCACTGACAGAGCTTCGATAATCGTATACTGTCCTTCTATCCGTACAAGTGAAGGCAAAACTCCAGGTGTATCGTCTACAGGTTCACCAATCATCTGACCATATTCATTTACAGGCATAGCTTTCTCCTTATCTCACACTTATAAGTTTAAAGATGTGAATAGTATATCACATCTCTCAGGTAATCTACAAAAAATCCTCCAGTTTATGGAGGATTGATCAAATATGGAAACGAGTGAGTTAATGCCCCCTATGCTTCTCTCTACGTTTTTGCTGTTTGAGTTCGAATTTCTCTTGTTTGAGCAATTGCTTTTGGACACTAGATTGATGTTTTGAAATCTTTTTCCTTTCCTCATACTGCAACTGCAATAGTTCTTTCGACTTGGAAGAAACTTTTTGATTTACTTGTTTCCTCACCATTCGTTGTAATCGTTTAGGATTCTTGATTTTTACATGTTGCTTAACTGTAGTTTCTGGACTAAAAGATAATTGAGTAAACTGAGTCTGTAAAATCTCTAGAATTTCATCATCTTTTGGCTGCTGACCAAATGTCACACGACAAACTTGATAAGTTTCTCGATACACTTGTTCAAACAAACCATGCCAAAATCCATCTTCAAAATAAACTGTCAATCCAATTGAAATTGTTTCCACGACAGCACCTCCTTAAATCTATCCCTAAGAATGGACAACCAAGGAGGAAGGTTACTGATAGGCTTGCCTACGTCTGGACTACCAACCAGAACTGTGTTTTTATCTTAGTTGGAACTATTATAGCATATAGCAATACAAAAATCCTCCAGATTCTACTCTGAAGGATTTTTAAATTTATTTCGTTACGATATTTACGAGTTTAGTTGGCTCAAACAGTTTGGGGAACTGTTTGAGGTTGCAAATAAGCAAATAAATTGGTTATTTCACAACAATGTTAACCAATTTAGTTGGCTTCAATAGTCCACTGGACTATTGAAGGTGGCAGATAGGGCTAATAAACTCGTTATTTAACGACGATATTAACGAGTTTATTAGGGACACTAATCACCTTCACAATTTCTTTGCCATTGATCTCTGCCTTAACTTTTTCGTTAGCCAGAGCCACTTCTTGCAATTCTTCGCGTGAAAGGTCTTTAGCGACCATAAGTTTAGCACGGACTTTTCCTTTGATTTGGACGACAATTTCGATTTCGTCTTCAACCAATTTGCTTTCGTCCCATGTTGGCCAAGCCACATAAGAGATAGACTCACCTGTTTCTGCGACTGTTTGCCAGAGTTCTTCTGCCAAGTGAGGGGCAAATGGGGCAATCAATTGGATAAAGCCTTTGGCGTAGTCCACATAGAGTTTGTCTTCCTTATTAGCAGCGTTGACAAAGACCATGAGTTGGGCAATGGCTGTGTTGAATTTCATAGACTCGACTTGCTCAGTAACAGATTTAACCGTTTCGTTGTAAACCTTGTCTAGAGCGCCATTGTTTTCCGCAACGATTTCTTTACTTGTGATCAAACGGTACACACGGTCGAGGAACTTACGACTTCCTTCCAATCCTTCTTCAGACCAAGCGATTGAAGCATCGAGTGGTCCCATAAACATTTCATAGACACGAAGGGTATCGGCACCGTATTGTTCCACCACATCGTCTGGGTTGACAACGTTCTTGAGGGATTTAGACATTTTGGCTGGTGCTTGCTCCAATTCTTCCCCTGTTTCCACATGGAAGAAGGAACCGTCACGTTTTTCAACTTTATCAGTCGCTACAAGAGCACCGCGATGGTCACGGTAGCTAGTTCCCAAGATCATTCCTTGGTTAAAGAGTTTTTGGAACGGTTCTTTAGTTGGAACAACACCAAGGTCGTAGAGGAATTTGTGCCAGAAACGAGCGTAAAGCAAGTGAAGAACAGCATGCTCCGCACCACCCACATAGATATCTACTGGCAACCATTGTTTGAGGAGGTCCTCATCAGCCAATTTCTCAGTATTGTGTGGGTCAATATAACGGAGGTAGTACCAGCTTGAACCGGCCCATTGTGGCATAGTGTTGGTTTCACGACGACCTTTAACACCATCTTCACGAGTCACTTCAAGCCAGTCTGTCAAGTTAGCTAGTGGACTTTCACCAGTTCCTGAAGGACGGATATCCTTGGTTACCGGCAAGACAAGTGGCAATTCATTTTCTGGAACAGCTGTTGAAGTCCCATCTTCCCAATGAATAATTGGGATTGGTTCACCCCAGTAACGTTGACGGCTAAAGAGCCAGTCGCGGAGACGGTAAGTTACCTTCTCTTGACCACAGCCTTTTTCTTCCAACCAAGCCACAATCTTAGCAATAGCATCTTCTTTGTTGAGACCGTTCAAGAAGTCAGAGTTGACGTGAAGGCCATCCTCTGTGTAGGCAGCTTCTTCAACGTTTCCACCTTCCAGCACTTCTACGATTGGTAGGTCAAATTGTTTAGCAAATTCCCAGTCACGTTGGTCGTGGGCTGGTACGGCCATAACGGCACCTGTACCGTAGCTAGCAAGAACGTAGTCTGCAATCCAGATTGGAATTTCTTTACCGTTGACAGGGTTGATTGCATAAGCACCCGTCCAAACCCCTGTTTTTTCCTTGGCAAGGTCTGTACGAGCCAAGTCTGATTTGAGGCTGGCTTGGTGTTTGTAGTCCGCTACAGCCTTAGCCTGTTCAGGACTTGTGATGGCGTCTACTAATTCATGTTCAGGAGCCAAAACAGTGAAAGTCGCACCGAAAAGGGTATCTGGACGTGTCGTAAAGACTGTGAATTCCTTGTCTGTTCCCTTAACTTTAAAGGTTACATTGGCACCAGTTGATTTTCCAATCCAGTTGCGTTGCATGTCCTTGATAGACTCTGGCCAGTCAAGGTCATCCAAGTCATTGAGCAAGCGCTCTGCATAGGCCGTGATTTTAAGCATCCATTGGCGCATTGGTTTGCGGACAACTGGATAGCCTCCACGCTCTGATGTTCCATCAGGAAGGACTTCTTCGTTGGCGATAGCTGTTCCCAGTTCCTCAACCCAGTTTACTGGCACTTCCGCTTCATAGGCCAAGCCTTTTTCATAAAGCTTGGTGAAAATCCATTGCGTCCATTTGTAGTAGTTTGGATCTGTCGTGTTGACTTCACGGTCCCAGTCGTAAGAGAATCCAAGCGCATTGATTTGGCGTTTGAAGTTAGCAATGTTTTCTGCTGTGAATTCCGCTGGGTCATTACCTGTATCCATAGCGTATTGCTCTGCAGGCAAACCAAAAGCATCCCATCCCATTGGATGAAGGACATTGTAGCCTTGCGCACGTTTGAAACGGCTGAGGATATCAGTCGCTGTGTAACCTTCTGGGTGTCCTACGTGCAGACCCGCTCCAGATGGGTAAGGGAACATATCAAGCGCATAAAACTTAGGTTTTGAGGCATCTGTTCCTGTCTTAAAAGTGTGATGGTCAGCCCAGTATTTTTGCCACTTAGGCTCGATTTCTTTATGATTGTAAAAACTCATGCTGTCTCTCCAATTTTCGTGATGCTCCTATTATACCATTTTTAGGGGGAATTAGTCTCTTTCTTTTCAACTCTTTTCTCTTTTCACCTTGCCTTCCATTTTCAATACTGCTATACTTACTTTAGTATGCTCTTTGTAAGAGGTAATTTATGGCACATTCTTTTAAACATTCTCTCCAAAAAGAGATTCTTCATCGTAGTTCTTTGGCTGCTTTAGCTACATCGTTTTTACTCCTCATTCTCCTGTTTGGTTTTTCCTATTTCCTGCAAAAGCAACAACTCACCAAGGATACCCAACAGATCGTCCAGCATATTCGCGACATGAAACAAGCGAACTATCAATTATTGGAGACCATGAATCAAAAAATGGTTCCAGAATTTTTAGAAGGTAAACACACTGACCGAGAACTCTTTAGTCTATTTTATGAAACAAAAGCTCAACTGAAACTCAGTTCTGATTTTATCATCCTTGACGACACAGGAGAACTTCTCTTTAGTACCAATCGCAACCATCAAGAAACTATTTTAGCTCCTTATTATTTAAAATTATTAATTCAAAATCCGATTCAAGGAGCCATTACAGAAAAGGTTGCTTTGTCAATAGATAAACAACATTACGCACTCTTCATTATGCCTATCGTTCAAAATCAACGAGTTAAGGCTTATAGCATTTCTTTTGTAAATGAAAATGAATTTGTGTCCAGTATCCCTCTCATCAATTCAAAATACGCCATTACAGATACTTTTGGAAACATCTACTCTAGTAATACCAATCAATTTACTCAATCAACTCTGGAAAAATTTGATGAAAAATTACTCCAGTCTAAAACTCATTGGTATGTTGAAAATCCACTTCTGATTGAAAAACGTAAAATTGAACCGATTTTCTCAATCTACACCTTTCAATCTTTCTTTCCCATTCCGAGTTTACTAGGGCTTGCTTCTGTCTTAACACTCTGTATCTTTCTATTATACTTCTGGCAGGCGAGACGAATTGCTTATAAAATTGCGACGCACAATGCCGGCCCTATTGAAAGTCTAGTCTATCAACTGCAGGAAATTCCTAAGAAAAAGGACAAGAAGCTGATCCTCCAGACAGGAGACGAATTTGAACTGATTGCTGAGAAAATAACCGATATGCTCCAAGAGTTGGATGAGCTCCATCAAAAGATGTTGACCATTGAGAAGGAAAAGTGGATCTTTGAAAGAAAGATGCTGGAAGCTCAGTTTAATCCTCACTTCCTCTACAATACCTTGGAAACCATTAAAATCACGAGTATGATTGATGCTAGTATTACTCAAGAACTTATTCAAAATCTCACGCGCATCCTGCGATATAGTGTAACTGAACTAGAAAAAGAAACGACTCTTGGGCAGGACCTAGAAATTATAGAAGCTTATCTGAAAATCCATCAGATTCGATTTGAACATTTTTCTTATCAGATTGACTGTTCTGAGAATCTACATTCCCAAACTATTCCGAAACTTTTCTTATTACCCCTTGTGGAAAATGCTCTAAAATACGGAAGACAGTATCGCATCGACCTTGCCATCTCTATCCAAATCACTCAAGAGCAGGAAGCACTGACCTTTATCGTTAAGGATAATGCTGGTGGTCTAACCAAACAAGAACGCCTACATATCTTAGAATCCTTGGACAGCCCACATACACAGCACGGTATTGTCAATAGTTACAAACGATTGAATAACTTTTTTGAGAATGTCGAATTGGATTTAGGAGTGAACCCGCAAGGTGAAACCTGGGTAAAATTTGTCACGAAAGGAAGAACGCATGTTTAAGTTAATCATTGTCGAAGACGAACACCTGATCCGAAAATGGCTTGAAATTGCCGTCGACTACTCAGCCTTGGGTATTCAAGTTGTTGGAACTGCAAGTCACGGACAAGAAGGCATGGAGTTAATTCAAAAAGAGAAACCACACATCGTCCTGACAGACATTACCATGCCCATCATGGATGCTTTTATGATGTTTGAAGCGACTCGTTCACTCTCTTATGAAAAAGTGATTCTCTCTGGTTACAATGATTTCCAAAACGCTAAAAAGGCCATGCAATTCGGAGCAGTAGACTTCCTCCCAAAACCCATAAACGTCACTGAATTAACAGAGTGTTTAGAAAAAATAACTCTGCGCCTCAAGATGGATCAACACCAAACCAATCCATTTTTACATGACTACCAAGCCTTTGTTACCTCGCTTCAAAAAATCAATCCTCAAAACCAATTGATTCAACAAATTCTCGAATTTGTCCACCAACACTACTACCTACACTTTACCATTTCTACCATTGCAGAGAATCTAGGCTATAGCGAAAGTTATCTCTACAAGGTTATCAAAGAAGATTTCCCTATCACCTTGAACGAATACATTCTTCAGTATCGTTTAAAACAAGCAGTTGAAAAAATGATCCAACAGCCTGACTATCCTCTTAGTCAAATCGCTGAAGAAGTCGGCTTCTCAGACTATAAATATTTTGGTAAAGTTTTTAAGAAATACTTTCATATCTCTCCTAAAGAGTTAAAATCCATAGGAAGAATAGTTTAGACACTGTTCTTCTTTTTTGTAGAGAATTTTACCCCATTAGGATAGAATTTTAGGTTTTAAAAGCGCTTTCATTGTTTTACAATAGAGGTAACAAAACTATGGAGGTATCCATCATGAAAAAGAAATGGATGTATTATGCTGCGTGTGGACTTGCTATTTTGGGGCTTGCTGCCTGCTCTTCTGACGACGCTTCAGGAGAAAAGGCAACTGAAAATGGAGGAAGCGATACTCTAGTAGTCTACTCCCCAAACTCAGAAGGATTGATTGGAGCAACTATTCCTGCTTTTGAAGAAAAGTATGGTATCAAGGTTGAACTCATTCAAGCAGGAACAGGTGAACTCTTTAAAAAACTAGAATCTGAAAAAGAAGCCCCTGTGGCAGATATCATCTTTGGTGGTTCCTATACCCAATATGCTACCCACGGGGAACTTTTTGAAAATTACGTATCAACGGAAAACGATAATGTCATCAAAGAATATCAAAATACAACTGGCTACTCAACTCCTTATACATTGGATGGTAGTGTTTTAATCGTCAACCCTGACTTGACTAAGGGGATGAATATTGAAGGTTATAGCGACCTCATCAAACCAGAACTCAAAGGAAAAATCGCAACTGCAGACCCAGCCAACTCTTCTAGCGCCTTTGCTCAACTAACAAACATGTTACAAGCTGAGGGCGGCTATACAGACGACAAGGCTTGGACTTATGTCAAAGATCTCTTTACTTTGATTGACGGTAAAATTGGCTCAAGTTCATCTGGCGTTTACAAGGCCGTAGCAGATGGAGAAATGGCTGTTGGTCTTTCTTACGAAGACCCCGCAGTGAAACTTCTAAACGACGGAGCTAACATCAAGGTTGTTTATCCAAAAGAAGGTACTGTCTTCCTGCCTGCTAGCGCTGCTATTATTAAAAACGCTAAGAACATGGAAAACGCTAAGAAATTTATCGACTTCATCATTTCTCAAGAAGTCCAAGACACGCTTGGTACAACAACTACTAACCGTCCAGTTCGTAAAAACGCTAAAACTAGCACAAACATGAAACCAATCGAACAAATTAAAACACTAACTGAAGACTATGATTATGTCATCAAAAACAAATCAGATATCGTGAAGAAATACAACGAAGTCTTTACAGATATCCAATCTAAACAGTAAAAGAGGTTAACTATGAGTGAGATCAAGATTATCAATGCCAAGAAAATTTACCACGATGTAGCTGTTATCGAAAATCTAAACGTTACCATTCCTAAGGGGAGCCTTTTCACTCTCCTTGGGCCTTCAGGATGTGGGAAAACAACCTTACTTCGTATGATTGCAGGTTTCAATAGCATTGAAGGAGGAGAATTCTACTTCGACGATACTAAAATCAACAACATGGAACCTAGCAAGCGAAACATTGGGATGGTTTTCCAAAACTATGCAATTTTCCCACATTTGACGGTGCGTGATAACGTTGCATTCGGGCTCAAGCAAAAGAAAGTTCCAAAAGATGAACTCATCGAACAAACAAATAAATACCTTGAGTTGATGCAGATTGCCCAGTATGCTGATCGTAAACCAGATAAACTTAGTGGTGGTCAGCAACAACGGGTTGCCCTAGCACGTGCCTTGGCTGTTAATCCTAGTGTTCTCCTCATGGACGAACCCCTCAGTAACCTAGATGCCAAACTTCGCTTGGATATGCGTCAGGCTATTCGAGAAATTCAACACGAAGTTGGAATTACCACTGTCTACGTAACCCACGACCAAGAAGAAGCTATGGCTATTTCTGACCAAATTGCTGTTATGAAAGACGGTGTTATTCAACAAATTGGTCGTCCCAAAGAGCTTTACCACAAACCAGCAAATGAATTTGTCGCAACATTTATTGGTAGAACAAATATAATCCCTGCTAGTTTGGAAAAGCAAGCTGACGGAGCTTACATCGTCTTTGAAGATGGTTATTCTCTTCGTATGCCAGCACTAGACCAGGTGGAAGAACAAGCTATTCATGTCAGCATTCGTCCCGAAGAATTTATCCGTGACGAAAACGGACCAATCGATGGAACAATTACTGACAGTGTCTATCTTGGACTTAATACCGAATACTTCATTGAGACAGGATTTGCTTCAAAACTTCAGGTAAGTGAAGAATCTACATTTGAAGAAGATTTGAAAAAAGGAGATCGCGTTCGTTTGCGTATCAATACTCAGAAACTCAATGTCTTCTCTGAAGATGGTTCGCGCAATCTCATAAAAGGAGTCAGCCATGGAGCGTAAAAAACTAAATATCTGGACGGCGTCTTCCTTCTTCATCTTCCTTACTTATCTTGTTTTTCTGGTCTATCCAATTGTTACGGTATTAAAACAAGCACTGGTACATGAAGGTCATTTCTCATTAGAAAATTTTGTTACTTTCTTTAGCAAATCGTACTACTCTGAAACCCTTATCAACAGTTTCAAGGTTTCTGTAACTGCAACGATCACTTCTGTCCTTGTTGGTACCTTGCTAGCTTATCTTTTTTCAATGTATGACTTCAAGGGAAAGAAGTTTTTACAGATTTTAATCATCATTGCATCCATGTCAGCTCCCTTTGTAGGTGCCTATTCTTGGATTCTACTTCTTGGTAGAAACGGAGTAATCACAAAGTTTCTAACCAACACACTGCACTTGCCAGGTCTTGACATCTACGGTTTCAAAGGTATTGTGCTTGTCTTTACACTTCAACTCTTCCCTCTCGTCTTTCTTTACGTAGCTGGGACTATGAAGAGTATCGACAACTCCCTCTTGGAAGCTGCTGAAAGCATGGGAACTTTCGGTCTAAAACGAATTGTAACAGTCGTTTTACCTCTCTTGGTTCCAACTTTACTAGCAGCTGCACTCCTCGTCTTTATGAGAGCCTTCTCGGACTTTGGTACTCCGATGTTGATTGGTGAGGGATATCGTACCTTCCCAGTCTTGATCTATACACAGTTTATCAGTGAGGTAGGAGGCAACTCTGCCTTTGCATCAGCCTTAGCAATTATGGCGATTACAATCGCCCTAGTTATCTTCCTCATCCAAAAGTACGTTTCAAATCGCTACAGTTTCAGTATGAACTCGCTTCATCCAATTGAACCTAAGAAAACGACAAAAGGAAAGATGGCTGCTATTTATGTGACAGTTTATGGCATTATCTTATTCTCTGTTTTGCCTCAAGTTTACTTGATTTATACATCCTTCCTGAAAACATCTGGTATGGTTTTCGTCAAAGGATATTCACTAAATAGCTATAAGACTGCCTTTAGCCGTATGGGATCTGCTATTTTTAATACCATTCGTATCCCTCTCCTTGCCTTGGTTCTCGTTGTTGTCTTTGCGACCTTCATCTCCTACCTTGCAGTTCGCAAACGCAACCTATTTACCAACTTAATCGATAGTCTTAGTATGGTACCTTATATCGTACCAGGAACTGTACTCGGTATTGCCTTTATCTCTTCATTCAATACAGGCCTCTTCGGAAGTGGTTTCCTGATGATTACTGGAACAGCCTTCATCTTGATTATGTCCTTATCTGTCAGAAGACTTCCTTATACCATTCGTTCTTCAGTTGCTAGTTTGCAACAAATTGCTCCTAGTATCGAAGAGGCAGCAGAAAGTTTGGGAAGTAGCCGTCTCAATACCTTTACTAAAATCACAACTCCAATGATGCTTTCAGGGATTATCTCAGGGGCAATCCTTTCATGGGTAACAATGATTTCGGAACTATCTACTTCCATTCTCTTATATAACGTTAAAACTAGAACAATGACCGTAGCTATCTACACTGAAGTACTTCGTGGGAATTATGGTGTGGCAGCAGCCCTATCTACTATTCTCACTATCTTAACAGTTACTTCCTTGTTACTATTTATGAAAATTTCTAAAAATAACAGCATTACGCTCTAGTTTTTTCCTACTAAAACAGCCAATTCCCCCTGGCTGTTTTTTTATATCTCTACTTTTGATTTTCTCGAATCATCACCTTCGATAAATACAGATTCCTATCAATAGGACATATCTTAGCTAGTTATATAGATGCAAGATGGGGCTTTTTATGGTAGAATATAGGAAAGTGCTTTCTCAGAAGGAGGAAAAAATGAACAAACAAACCATCGCTATTTTAGGGCCTGGTTCTTGGGGTACTGCCTTGTCACAAGTTTTAAATGACAATGGACATGAAGTACGTATCTGGGGAAATATTCCTGACCAAATTGACGAAATCAATACACAACATACCAACAAACGCTATTTTAAGGATACTGTATTAGACGAAAAGATTGTTGCCTATCATGATTTGGCAGAAACCTTGAAGGGGGTTGATGCTGTCTTGTTTGTGGTACCAACCAAGGTGACCAGATTGGTAGCTCAACAAGTGGCTGCTGTTTTGGATCATAAAGTGGTTGTCATGCATGCTTCAAAAGGCCTCGAACCCAATAGCCACAAACGTCTTTCAACCATTCTTGAAGAAGAAATCCCTGAAGACCTTAGAAGCGAGATCGTCGTCGTATCTGGTCCTAGCCATGCGGAAGAAACAATTGTACGCGACATTACCTTGATTACCGCCGCATCTAAGGATTTAGAGACAGCCCAGTATGTTCAAGAACTCTTTAGCAACCACTACTTCCGTCTTTATACCAATACAGATGTCATCGGAGTAGAAACAGCTGGCGCGCTTAAAAACATCATCGCAGTGGGAGCTGGTGCCCTTCATGGACTTGGATTTGGGGATAATGCAAAAGCTGCTATTATCACGCGCGGTCTGGCAGAAATTACTCGTCTGGGGGTTAAACTTGGAGCAAATCCATTAACTTACAGTGGTCTTTCTGGAGTTGGGGATTTAATCGTTACCGGAACTTCTATCCACTCACGTAACTGGCGTGCTGGAGATGCTCTTGGGCGTGGCGAAGCCTTGGCAGATATTGAAGCTAATATGGGAATGGTCATTGAAGGAATTTCAACGACCAAAGCAGCCTACGAGTTAGCACAAGAACTAGGAGTTTATATGCCTATTACCCAAGCCATTTACCAAGTTATTTATGAAAATGTTAATATTAAGGATGCCGTTTCTGAACTCATGAGCAATGAGTTCAAGGCAGAGAACGAGTGGTCTTAAACCACAGTTAGAAAGGAATCTCATGATGCAAAAAGTTAGAAAAGCCGTTATCCCTGCTGCAGGACTTGGAACTCGCTTCCTTCCTGCTACCAAAGCCTTGGCTAAGGAAATGCTACCAATCGTAGATAAACCAACCATTCAATTTATCGTTGAAGAAGCTCTTAAGTCTGGTATTGAGGATATTCTTGTTGTCACAGGGAAGTCAAAACGCTCAATCGAAGACCATTTTGACTCAAACTTCGAACTAGAATACAACCTCAAGGAAAAAGGAAAAACCGACCTTTTGAAACTAGTTGACGAAACAACTGGCATGCGCCTTCACTTCATCCGTCAAACACACCCACGTGGACTCGGAGATGCCGTCTTACAAGCCAAAGCTTTCGTCGGGAATGAACCTTTTGTAGTTATGCTTGGGGATGACCTCATGGATATCACAGATGACAAGGCTGTTCCACTGACCAAGCAACTCATGAACGATTATGAGAATACTCATGCTTCTACTATAGCTGTCATGCCTGTCCCACATGAAGAAGTCTCAGCCTACGGTGTCATCGCTCCTCAAGGAGAAGGCAAAGATGGTCTTTACAGTGTTGAAACCTTCGTTGAAAAACCCGCACCTGAAGATGCACCAAGTGATCTAGCCATTATTGGCCGTTATCTCCTCACACCAGAGATTTTCGGCATCCTCGAAAGTCAAAAACCTGGTGCGGGAAATGAAATCCAACTAACAGATGCCATCGATACTCTCAACAAAACTCAACGAGTATTTGCTCGTGAATTCAAGGGTGCTCGTTATGATGTTGGAGATAAGTTTGGATTTATGAAGACTTCCATCGAATACGCTCTTAAACATCCACAAGTCAAAGACCACTTGAAGGACTACTTGATTGATCTAGGAAAAGAACTTTCAGGAGAAAAATAAACAATTTGTCAAACAGTCAGATTTAGCTTAAATCTGGCTTTTTCAATGTCTAAATTTTGAACTCCAATCCCTATCCAAAGCCCTGTGCTAAGCCTAATTTCTTGCAATAATTGCTTTTATGGTATAATAATAAAGAGTGAGGAATTCTATGAACAAACATGTAACAAGAATCAAACAAAAAGGACTGGCCTTACTTCGGTCTTTAAAATTAATAACTTCCAAAAAAAGTCCAGATAAAAATAAGAAAGTCAAAACAAAGCTGACCATTTGGACTATTTTGGCCAAGATTTTACTTGGAATAAAAGCAACTTTTAACACTCTTTTTATCCTAGCTTTTATTGGCGGTCTCCTCGGGACTGGGGTTGTTTTGGGATATGCGGTTTCTCTTTTTGATCAGGTTAGTGTCCCTCAAACGGTGGATTTGGTTAAACAGGTGAACGATATTTCATCTATTTCTGAGATTCGCTATGCAGATGGTTCCATGATTGGGGCCATCGAGAGCGATCTTTTGCGAACATCTGTCGCATCCGATGCCATCTCAGAGAATCTCAAGCAAGCTATCGTTGCAACCGAGGACGAACACTTTGCAGAGCACAATGGTGTCGTCCCCAAAGCGGTCATTCGTGCCAGTCTAGGAAACTTTATCGGCCTTGGTTCTTCGAGTGGTGGTTCTACCCTAACACAACAGCTCATCAAACAACAAGTAGTTGGGGACGCTCCTACTCTTGCTCGTAAAGCTAGTGAAATCGTAGATGCTCTAGCCCTAGAACGTGCTATGAATAAGGATGAAATCCTGACTACCTATCTAAATGTTGCACCTTTTGGTCGCAATAACAAGGGGCAAAATATCGCAGGGGCTCAGCAGGCTGCAACTGGGATTTTCGGAGTGGATGCTAGCAAACTAACCATTCCTCAAGCAGCCTTCCTAGCAGGTTTACCACAAAGCCCTATTTCCTACTCACCTTATGAGTCTACTGGTGAGATGAAGAGCGAAGAAGTTATTGAACTTGGAATCAAGCGCTCAAAAGATGTTCTCTACAATATGTACAGAACTGGAGTCCTTAGCCAAGAAGATTACGAAACCTATAAAGCGTACGATATTAAGAAAGACTTCCTGCCAGCAGAAAATGTCAACGTAACTGCTAAAGGTTTCCTCTACTTTTCTGCCCTCGATGAAGCGACTAACCTCATGTATGATTATCTAATCAAAAAAGATAACGTCTCTGCACAAGAACAAAAGAACGAATCTATCCAAAAATCTTATCATGAATTGGCTGAAAAAGAGATTCAAAATGGTGGTTACCGTATCACAACTACAATTGATAAGGCTATTCATACGGCCATGCAAGATGCTGTTGCAAACTATGGCTACCTTGTTGATGATAATACTGGTCAGCCAGAAGTCGGAAATGTCTTGATGGATAACCAAACAGGAGCCATTTTAGGATTTGTCGGTGGTCGTGATTACCAAAGCAACCAAAACAACCACGCCTTTAACACTAAACGGTCTCCTGCTTCAACTACTAAACCAATCCTAGCCTACAGTATTGCGATTGACCAAGGCTTGATGGGAAGTGCAAGCGTCTTATCTAACTATCCAACTAACTTCTCTAACGGAAATCCTATCATGTATGTTAATAGTTCTGGTACAGCCATGATGAGTCTGAAAGAAGCTCTGAATTACTCTTGGAATATCCCAGCCTACTGGACCTATCAGTTACTTCTGCAAAAAGGAGTTGATGTCCGTTCCTACATGGAAAAAATGGGCTATGATATCCCCGAGTACGGCATCGAAAGTCTTCCTATGGGGGGAGGAATCGATGTCACTGTAGCCCAACATACAAATGGCTACCAAACCTTGGCTAACAATGGTGTTTACCATAAGAAATACATGATTTCAAAAATCGAGAAGACCAGCGGCGAGGTTATCTATGAGCACAAAGACGAACCTGTACAAGTCTACTCTAAAGCAACTGCAACCATTATGCAGAGCTTACTAAGAGATGTTATTTCTTCCCAAGTGACTTCAAGCTTCCAGAGCGATCTTGCCGCTATCAACCCAAGTTTGGCGGGTGCTGACTGGATTGGTAAAACTGGTACGACCAATGAAGATGGCGATATGTGGCTCATGCTTTCAACTCCAAGATTAACCCTTGGTGGTTGGCTTGGTCACGATGATAACCGACCACTCGGTAAAGGTGCAGGACACTACCGCAATGCAAAATATATGGCTCATCTGGTAAATGCCATTCAACAAGCAGCCCCTTCTGTTTGGGGGACAGAACGATTCAACCTTGATTCAAGTGTCACTTCATCTCAAGTCCTCAAATCAACTGGTCAAAAACCAGGTAAGGTTACCATCAACGGTAAAGAAATTAATGTGACTGGTGAAATGGTGACAAGTTACTGGGCTAACCAAGCTGGTGCTCCGACTACTACTTATAGATTCGCTATTGGTGGAAGCGATGCAGACTACCAAAATGCTTGGAACACCATTTTAGGAAGTCTGCCTAAAGCATCCTCTTCCTCATCAAACAATAGCAATAGCAGTAACAGTAATAACAATAATAATCGTAATAATACTTCTAATAGTAACGGGAACAGAAGCAGCAATCAACGGCGCTAACTAAACAGCACAATCATTGAGAGTGGGAAAGAAAATTTCTGAAAGAAATGATTTTTCTCCACTCTCTTTTTTCTTTTTTCATTTCATGGTACAATAGCAACATGAATAAATATCAAAAGAATATTTTTAAGGGAACCATTTATTCTCTCCTATCTGGCCTGATCTGGGGGATCTGCGGAATTTTAGGAGAGTACTTTTTTTCACATTATCAAGTATCTTCAGGGTGGATTACTTCTATGCGTCTACTCGTCGCTGGTAGTTTCGTAATCGTCTTATCTAGTATAAAACTCCGGTCCCAGCTCTTCGAGATCTGGAAAAATCGAAACAATTACCTGCCTTTTCTGGCCTATGCCATCTTAGGGATTTTTTCTGTTCAGTTTTTCTTCTATCTCTGTGTGGAGTATTCCAACGCTACCACTGCCACCATCCTCCAATTTATCAGTCCTGTCTTTATACTTCTATATAATCGCATCATCTACAAGAAAAAAGCTTCTAAAAAAGCAATTTTCTATGTTTTGACTGCTATGATTGGAGTCTTTTTGATGGCTACCAAAGGCGATTTGTCTAAGCTATCCATCACTCCTCTTGCTTTACTGACTGGACTTCTCAGTGCCCTAGGCGTCATGTTCAATGTCATCTTACCCCAACGCTTTGCTAAAAAATACGGTTTTGTGCCAACTGTTGGTTGGGGAATGATTATCGCTGGACTTTTTAGTAATTTTCTCTACCCTGTTTATAAGATTAGCTTCCAGGTTGATGCCATCAGTATCTGTATTTGTTTGACCATTGCCTTTTTGGGAACTGCTTTTGCCTTTTTCCTATCGATGAAGGCTGTCTCTCTCGTTTCCCCATTGGTGGTGTCGGTCGTTAGCGCAAGCGAACCTCTATCCTCTGCTATTCTAAGCGTTCTTTTCCTTGGCATGGTTCTGGATGGTTTCTTGGTACTGGCCATGATTTTGATTATCGTTCCTATGATTTTCTTGTCCATCGAAGAATCTAAATCCAAGAATTAAACACCTTCTTTTAACACTTAAGGCTTCAAAATTGAAGCCTTTTTTGGTAGAATAGTAAGCATTACAAAGAGTGAGGAGACACCTATGACTGCTACAAAAATGAATGCACAAGAAATTATCCAATTTATCGCAAATGCTGAGAAAAAGACAAGTGTAAAAGTGACCTTTGAGGGGCAACTTGCTGGAGCTATCCCTGCCTCTGTTATCAAGCTTGGGAATGTTCTTTTTGGAGACTGGAAAGATATCGCTCCACTTCTTGAAGGACTTACAGAAAACAAGGACTATGTTGTTGAACAAGACGCTCGCAACTCTGCTGTGCCTCTCCTTGATAAACGTGATATCAATGCGCGTATCGAGCCAGGCGCTATCATCCGTGACCAAGTTGAGATTGGTGACAATGCTGTTATCATGATGGGAGCTGTTATCAACATCGGTGCTGAAATCGGTGCTGGTACTATGATTGATATGGGAGCTATTCTGGGCGGACGCGCTATTGTCGGTAAAAATAGTCACGTAGGTGCAGGCGCTGTTCTTGCAGGTGTTATCGAACCAGCTAGTGCTGAGCCTGTCCGTGTCGGTGACAATGTTCTCATCGGTGCTAACGCTGTGGTTATCGAAGGTGTTCAAATCGGTAGCGGTTCTGTTGTTGCAGCAGGGGCCATCGTCACTCAAGATGTTCCAGAAAATGTTGTGGTAGCTGGTGTCCCAGCTCGTGTTATCAAGGAAATCGATAGCCAAACCCAACAAAAAACAGCGCTAGAAGATGCGCTTCGCACCTTGTAATTAGTAACAGAGGCGGAAATATTTCCAGCCTCTTTCTCGTATCAATAGAAGGAAATTAACTATGTTAGATTTGATTCAAACTCGACGCGATCTTCACCAAATTCCTGAGATTGGTTTAGAAGAATTCAAGACTCACGCTTATTTACTCAATGTCATTGAAACATTAACAGCTGGTAAGGATTTTGTTCAGATTCGTACTTGGCGAACAGGTATTTTAGTTTACTTGCAAGGAAGTCAGCCAGAACGTACCATTGGTTGGCGAACAGATATTGATGGACTCCCAATCGTTGAACAAACAGGTCTTCCTTTTGCCTCTCAGCACCCCGACCGCATGCATGCTTGTGGACACGATTTTCACATGACCATTGCCCTTGGAAGTCTCGAACGTGCTCTAGAAAACCAACCCAAAAACAATCTCCTCTTTCTCTTCCAACCTGCCGAGGAAAACGAAGCAGGTGGTATGCTCATGTATGAAGATGATGCTTTTGGTGACTGGTTGCCTGATCAATTCTATGGACTTCATATCCGTCCTGACTTAAAAGTTGGACAGATTGCGACCAATACCCATACACTCTTTGCTGGAACATGTGAAGTTAAGATTCGCTTTAAGGGTAAAGGCGGACACGCTGCCTTTCCACACGAAGCAAACGATGCTCTGGTTGCAGCTAGCTATTTTGTGACCCAAGTCCAGTCAGTTGTCAGCCGTAATGTCGATCCTATCGAGGGAGCTGTTGTCACTTTCGGTGTTTTTCAAGCTGGTACAACCAATAATGTCATCGCTGATACAGCTTTCCTGCATGGAACCATTCGAGCTCTTACACACAATATGAGTCTTTTGGTTCAAAAACGTGTCAAAGCTATCGCTGAAGGTGTAGCAGCTGCCTTTGACATGGATGTAGAAATTGAACTCAAACAGGGAGGCTATTTGCCAGTCGAAAACAACCCTGAACTAGCCTGTGAATTGATGACCTTCTTTGATGAAAAAGAGGGAATTGAATTAATCGACATCGAACCTGCCATGACAGGAGAAGACTTTGGTTATCTTCTCTCCAAGATTCCTGGTGTCATGTTCTGGCTTGGAATTGATAGTCCCTATGCTCTTCACCATCCAAAGATGAGTCCTAAGGAAGAAGCTCTGGCAATCGGTGTCGAGGCTGTATCAAGCTTTTTAGCCAAGAAAGCTGCGGAGTAAACTATGAAAAAAAGCTTACGCAAGCAGGTCTTGCAAGAACTCAAGTCTCTATCCAAAGAAGAAAAGCAGAGCATAAATTATTGGCTCACAGATCAGTTTTTTCAACATCCTTTTTATAAAGAATCAAAGACTATCGCCACTTACCTGTCTTTTCCTCATGAATTTCAGACAGCTGAACTGATCGAACAAGCTCAAAAAGATGGGAAGACACTCCTCATTCCCAAAACCTATCCACATGGAAAAATGGACTTTGTTCTATATGAACCAGAGAAACTCGAAAGAAATTCTTTTGGACTTCTTGAACCGCAGGGGGAAGCTATTGTCTTTGTGCCCTCTCAGATTGACTTGATCCATGTTCCTGGTTTAGCTTTCAATCCCTCTGGTTATCGAGTTGGCTATGGAGGTGGCTACTACGACCGCTACTTGGAGCATTTTACTGGTCACACCATTAGTACACTTTATCCTTGTCAGATTCAGGATTTCCATCCTGATACACATGATATTCCCGTTGAGGAGGTACTCATCTATGAAAGAGATTTTTGATCGTCGTTATCCTGTCACGAGCTTCTTTCTCCTCGTGACAACCCTAGTTTTTATCATCATGTTTCTAACCAGCGGTTTCAATTACACAAGTGCAGCTACCTTGTATCGGTTTGGAGCTGTTTATCCTCCTGCTATCAAGGCCATGCCTGAACAAATCTGGCGCTTATTTTCGGCAACCTTTGTCCACATTGGCTTGGAGCACTTTTTAGTCAATATGCTATCCCTTTACTTCTTGGGACGTCAGATGGAACAAATCTTTGGCTCCAAACAGTTTTTCTTTATCTACCTTCTATCAGGTATGATGGGAAATCTCTTTGTCCTCGTTTTTAGTCCCAATGCCATTACTGCAGGTGCTTCAACTGCCCTCTACGGTATGTTCGCTTCTATTGTCGTTCTCCGTTATGCCTCACGCAATCCCTATCTGCAACAGCTCGGTCAATCTTACCTCTCCCTCTTAGTTATCAACCTAGTAGGTAGTGTTTTTATGCCTGGTATTAGCCTTGCTGGACACGTAGGTGGAGCTGTCGGTGGCGCATTACTAGCTATCGTATTCCCAGTTCGAGGAGAACGAAAGATATACAATCCAGGCCAACGTGGTCTTGCAACTCTAACCTTTATTGGTTTATCAGCTCTACTACTCTTTATTGGACTATTATAAGAACAAGAAAAACCATTGGAAAAACTCGAAAAGAGTTGAGGTCCAATGGTTTTTTCATATCATTTGTTAGACTGCAAAGTTCTTAAAACCCATTGTTATCGCTGAGTTCTTTAAACCAGTGGCCTGATTTTTTCAGACGGCGTTCTTGCGTTTCAAGGTCAAGCTCGACTAAACCATAACGGTTTTTATAGCTATTGAGCCATGACCAGCAATCGATAAAGGTCCAGATTAAGTAACCTTTACAGTTGGTGCCGTCTTCAATAGCACGATGGAGCTCACGAAGATGACCTTTGACAAAGTCGATACGGTAATCATCCTGGATCATTCCATTTTCACGGAATTTATCCTCACCTTCAACACCCATCCCATTTTCTGTCAGCATCCACTCAATATTACCGTAGTTTTCCTTGATGTTTTGGGCAATGTCATAAATCCCTTGCTCGTAGATTTCCCAACCGCGGTGTGGATTGATCTTACGACCTGGCATAACGTAAGGCTCATAGAAATGCTCTGGTAATAGTGGACTATCAGGATGCTTAGCAAAACGTGGCGCCATAACACGCAAAGGCTGATAGTAATTGACTCCTAGGAAGTCAACGGTGTTCTCACGAATGAGTTCCAATTCTTCGGCTGTGTATTCTGGCAGCAAATCATGCTCAGCTAAAATCTCCACCAATTCTTCTGGATAAGCTCCTAAAACAGACGGATCTAGGAAAGATTGTGCCTGAAAGAGGTCGGCAATACGAGCAGCCTTGACATCCGCAGGATGCTGACTACGTGGATAGGCTGGTGTCAAGTTGAGGACTATCCCAATCTTAGAACCCGGCAACATTTCGTGACAAGCCTTCACCGCAAGAGTGCTGGCTAGCTGGGTATGATAGGCAACCTTAACTGCTGCTTTGGCATCCACCTTATGTGGATAATGGGCATCATAGAAATAGCCAAACTCAACAGGAACGATGGGCTCATTGAAGGTAATCCATTGGTCCACAAGGTCACCGTAGGTCTCAAAACAGAAACGAGCATAGTCTTCATAAGCTTTAATAGTTGCTTTATTTTCCCAACCATCCCCATCTTCTTGAAGGGCAAAAGGCAGATCAAAATGATAGAGATTGACTAAGAGACGGATTCCCTTGGCCTTAATAGCCTCAAAGACCTGACGGTAAAAAGCCACACCTTGAGGATTGACTTCTCCACGACCCTGTGGGAAAATACGAGACCACTGGATAGAAGTCCGAAAGGCTGTATGCCCTGTTTCTAACAAAAGTTCGATATCCTTTTCCCAGTTTTCATAGAAGGTCGATGTCTTATCTGGTCCAATCCCATTGTAGTAGCGATTTGGCTCTACTTGGTACCAATAATCCCAGAGATTATCTCCCTTTCCGTCACCAGGCACTCGCCCTTCTGTCTGTGGCCCAGAAGTTGAGGAACCCCAGACAAAATCCTTTGGAAATTTTAGCATAGTACTACCTCTTTTTACGCTTTTAATGCTTATACTCTTCGAAAATCAAATTCAAACCGCGTCAACGTCGCCTTGCCGTATATGCGTTACTGACTTCGTCAGTTCTATCCACAACCTCAAAACGGTGTTTTGAGCAACCTGCGGCTAGTTTCCTAGTTTGCTCTTTGATTTTCATTGAGTCTTACTTTCTCTCATTATAAAGAAAAAACAAGGCAAAAACTAGTTACATTTTTGTCTTGTTTTTCTTCTGATTATAGATTTTATTTATTTGTTAGGATTTCAAGAGTTTCAAGCAAGTTATCTGCATGAACTTCGATCGTATCCCCTGTCGCCTTGATCTTCACTTCTACGATACCATCAGCTGCTTTCTTACCAACAGTGATACGGATTGGAAGACCAATCAAGTCGCTATCACTGAATTTAACACCGACACGTTCGTTACGGTCATCTGTCAAGACTTCGTAGCCTTTGTTGACTAAGGCTTCTTCGATGCGATTAGTCAATTCAAGACTTGCTTCATCCTTGACATTAACTGGAATCAAGTGTACATCAAATGGTGCCAATTCTTTAGGGAAGTTGATTCCCCAAGCGTAACGGTATTCACCCTTTGGAGTTTTGTTAACAAAGAGGCGAGCGTGTTGCTCCATAACTGCTGAAAGGAGACGGCTGACACCGATACCGTAGCATCCCATGATGATTGGCACAGCACGACCGTTTTCATCCAAGACATCTGCCCCCATACTTGCTGAGTAACGAGTACCGAGTTTGAAAATGTGACCAATTTCAATACCACGCGCAAAATTGAGAACACCTTGTCCGTCTGGTGAAATTTCACCTTCACGAACTTCACGGATATCCACATACTCAGCAGTGAAATCACGACCTGGGTTGACACCAGTCAAGTGGTAACCATCTTGGTTGGCACCAGCAACAGCATTGCGACTATCTTGCACCTTGCGGTCTGCGATAATCTTGACATGTTCTGGAAGATTGACTGGGCCAAGTGAACCAAAGTCCGCTCCCAACAATTCTTTCACTCCTGCCTCAGTTGCTGGCTCCAAGAAATCTGCTCCAAGGTAGTTTTTCAATTTGACTTCATTAAGTTGGTCGTTGCCAACCAATAGAGCTACAACTGGCTCTTGGTCTGCGATATAAACCAAGGTCTTGATTGTTTGCTCTTCAGAGATATTCAAGAAGGCTGCTACTTCATCAATTGATTTGACACCTGGTGTTTCCACACGTGCCACTTCTTCTTCAGTCACAACACGGTTGCTTGGTTTGTACTCGTTGGTTGCCATTTCCAAGTTGGCTGCATAGCTTGACTCGCTTGAGTAGGCAATAGTATCTTCACCAGAAACCATCCATTTGAGCAATTCTGCCTTGATTTCTTCTTGCACTTCTGCAGGAATCTCGTCAAATGATGCGACAGACTTGTCTAACACCACCCAACGATCAAGGTCTGTACGAGCAGGTGTGATGGCCATAAACTCTTGGCTATCCTTACCACCCATAGCTCCACCGTCTCCGATGATGGCTTTAAAGTCCAAGCCACTACGAGTGAAGATACGCTCGTAAGCTGCCTTGTACTCATCATAAGTTACATCCAAACTATCGTAGTTAGCGTGGAAGCTATAACCATCTTTCATGATGAACTCACGGGTACGAAGAAGTCCATTACGTGGACGTTTTTCATCACGGTACTTAGGCTGGATTTGGTACAAGTTCAGTGGTAATTGCTTGTAAGACTTAACAGAATCACGGACAATAGCTGTGAAGGTTTCTTCGTGAGTTGGACCCAAGATAAAGTCTGACTTCTCACGGTTTTTCAATTTATATAAGTCTTCCCCGTAGGTTTCATAACGACCAGATTCACGCCAAAGGTCAGCACTGAGAAGGGCTGGAGCCAACATCTCAACAGCACCAATCTTGTCAAATTCTTGACGCATGATCTTCTTGGCTTTTTCGATAACACGGTTAGCAAGTGGTAGGTATGAGTAAACACCTGCAGATACTTGACGAACATAACCAGCACGCAACATAAGGGCGTGGCTGATAACTTGAGCATCGCTTGGCATTTCGCGAAGCGTTGGGATAAGCATTTTACTTTGTTTCATAATTACTCCTCTAATTCTTAAAAGAAGGTTCGCATGATGTCGTTCCATGTTACAGCGAGCATCAATACGACCATAATGACAACTCCAACCAGAGTGACATAGGTTTCAATTTCTTGTTTTAGTGGTTTGCGACGGATCGCTTCTAGGATATTGAGCACGATTTTTCCACCATCTAGCGCAGGGATTGGAATCAAGTTAAAAATCCCGATATTGATGGAAATCATAGCCAAGAAGAACAAGACATTCTCAAGACCATTTTTAGCAGCATCACTACTTGCCTTAAAGATAGCAACAGGACCGCCTAGCTTATTCAAATCTGGTTGGAAGATCAAGCTTTTCAAAGCATTGAGAATACGCAAGGCTGAGTCAGCCGCACTTGTAAATCCACCCATAAACATGGACCAGATATCTGATTTGAGTCTTGGCTGAACACCCAGGATATAACGACCTTGACTTTCTTCAGGTGCCACACTCACTTGTTTTTCAGTTCCACTCTCAGCAATAGTCACATCCAAAACAGGCGCTGTTTTATCCTTGGTTTCTGCATCAACAGCCTGAATTAAATCTGCCCAGTTTGAAATCTCGTGACTGCCGACCTTAGTGATTTGGGCCGTATTTTCAACACCAACCTTAGCCAAAGCGCTATCTGGAATAATATTGAAGTTATTCGTTTGCGTATCACGAACACCGCCTTGCATGAAAATCAAGATCCAAAAAACGATGACTCCTAGAATAAAGTTATTCATAGGGCCAGCAAAGTTGGTGATCATTTTACCCCAGACAGTCGCATTTTGATATTGAACATCTAAAGGAGCGATACGAACTTCCGTTCCATCAGCTTCCACAATGGTCGCATCATGGTCTACTGAGAAGGTTTTCTCTTCTTCCAAGACCAAGCCTCTAATAAAGAGTTTGTCCTCAAAATCAAACTGAGTAACCTGCATAGGCAGAGCTGTCTGGTCAATCTTTTTACCAGAGAGATTGATACGCTTGACCTTGCCATCCACTGCCAATGTTAGACTTGCAGGGGTTCCAGTCTTAATCTCTGTCGTATCTTCACCCCAACCTGCCATACGAACGTAACCACCCAGTGGCAGGAGACGAATAGTATAAGCAGTCCCATCTTTTCCGATGTGGGCAAAGATTTTGGGCCCCATACCGATGGCAAATTCACGAACCAAAATCCCGGACTTCTTAGCAAAGTAAAAATGTCCGAACTCGTGAACTACCACGATAATCCCAAAAACTAGGATAAATGTTAGTAATCCTATCATTTAATTTCTATTTACCTTTCCTTAAAATAAGCCAAAGAGGTGCATAATCGGGAATACAGCTAGCATACAATCAAAACGGTCCAGTACCCCACCATGGCCTGGGATAAACTTACCTGAGTCTTTGACACCAAAGTGACGTTTCATAGCACTTTCGATCAAGTCCCCCAACTGACCAGCTATACTAAAGAAAATAGCAAAGACCATCATTTTGTAAATCCCATAAGGTAAAGCAACGGTACTATCAACTAGCATAAAAATCAAAGTCACTAGCATAGCAGCCAAGATACCTCCCATGGCACCCTCTATGGTCTTGTTAGGGGAAACTCTCGGAGCTAGCTTTCTCTTACCAAACTTCATCCCTACTAGATAGGCGCCACTATCGGTTGCCCAGACCATACAAAGTCCCAAAAGCGCCTTATCCAAACCTGCAATACGAGCATCGACCAAAGCATTAAAACCAAAGCCAACATAAAAACTCATGGCAATCGGAAAAACAGCATCCTCAATGGTATAGTTCTTGCTAAAAACCGTTGCTCCTAGCAAAATGAGAATCACGACACTATAAGCAACAACGTTTCCATCCACGGGCAAAAACTTCAGGTAGTTTTCTAAAGGAATAGTCAGAAAAAAGGTTGCTAGTAAAGTCAAGAGTCCTTCAGGCGTCATGGTATTTAACCCCTTCATGCGAAGCAACTCATGTACTCCCAACATAGCCACAATCCCCATGGCAATCTGGAGCCATAAGCCACCAATCGCCAAGATTGGGATAAAGATAGCCAAGGCCAAGATAGCAAAAAGGGTTCTCTTTTGTAAATCCTGTATCATAATATCTCCTAAACTCCTCCAAAACGACGGTTGCGACGATTGTACTCGATGATAGCTTCTTTCAAGGCTTCCTCATCAAAGTCAGGCCACAAGACATCCGTGAAATAGAGCTCGCTATAAGCAGCCTGCCATGGCAAGAAATTACTCAAACGAAGTTCTCCACTAGTCCGAATAATCAAGTCAGGATCACGCAAGACTTTTGGCAAATGACCCGTAAAGAGGTATTCCCCAATCAATTCCTCTGTGATATCACCAGGATTGATCTTTGCATCTAAAACATCCTGTGCAATCAACTTGACCGCTTGTGTAATCTCAGCTCGTCCACCATAATTAAGGGCAAAATTGAGAATCAATCCTGTATTTAACTTAGTCAGCTCCTCTGCCTTTTTCAAGGCATCAAAAGTCTGCTTCGGCAAACGATCAGTCTCCCCAATCATTTGAATTTTCATGTTCTTCTGATGCAATTCAGGAACAAACTTATCATAGAATTCAACTGGCAGGTTCATAATAAATTTGACTTCCTGATCTGGACGAGTCCAGTTTTCAGTTGAAAAGGCATAGACTGTCAAGGCTTTGACGCCCATATCACTAGCAGCAATAGCTACCTTTCTCAAAGCATCCATCCCAGCCTTATGGCCAAAGACTCGTGGCTGCATCCGTTTTTTAGCCCAACGGCCATTCCCATCCATGATCACACCGATGTGATCTGGCACCATTGTAGGGGTTTCTATTGCTTTATCTTTTTTTAAAAATCCAAACATGATTGTATTCCTATTCAAAAATCTATCGTTTCATTATACCATATTTTTCACTTTTCTTCTATTATTGCCTATCATTCTACGGCGAAATTTCCCATATATCTCCTATATTTCCAGTATATCAAGCCTTGCAATTCCTAAAGAAAGTTGATACAATAAAACCATAGAGATTCAATCCTTGTTCAGCCACAGGGATTTTTTATTGAAAGGATTTTATCATGTCAAAGACACTCCAACGTAAAAAACAATTGAGAAACAGCCTTCGTCGCTCAGGTGCATTTTCAAACACTGTAAACAAGGTTGTCGAAGAAACAAAAAAAGTTGTGAAACACGCTGAAAAAGCAGCAAGCGATGCAGGTAAAGCTGTCTCTAAAAAGGTTGAAAAAACTGTAGAAGCAACCAAAGAACAAGCACAAAAAGTTGCTACTTCTGTAGAAGATTTCGCAGCCAACCTAGGTGGACTTTCAGTAGATCGCGCTAAAACTTTCTACGATGAAGGTATCAAATCTGCAGCTGACTTCAAAAACTGGACAGAAAAAGAACTCCTTGCCTTGAAAGGAATCGGTCCAGCAACTATCAAGAAATTAAAAGAAAACGGCATTAAGTTCAAGTAATCTTTCTTGTTCCTTGCTTTTCCGTCAAAAACTTGTTAAAATATAGCCATTAGAGGTGTTTTGAGTCCCACATTTTACAGAAAGTGGCGGTGCTGAGAAGTCCACAAATGTATCAAAACTGGTTGCTAATGATATTAAATTAATAATTGAAATATAAATCTTTTTGTTTCCTTTTAGGACTAGACAGCGAGTTGCAGGCTGTACTCAAGTACGGCAAGACGAGCTAACGCCGTCATAAAAGAGAAACAAGAAGATTAAAGTTGCGGGCATGGCCCGAAATTGGGTGGTACCGCGGATAAACATATTCGTCCCTGTCAGATTGATGACAGGGGCGATTTTTCTTTTACACCCCTAGCCAAAGGAGGTTGTCATGAAACAATCTTTTAACACCAGTAAACTCTACTATGGTTTTCCAATCTTCATCTTGGGATATCAGGACCAGAACTTTGGGCACAATATCACAACCTGCAGTTCCTCTTATAGCCTGGGAGATTGGCTGGTCATCGGTGTTGGTGCTGAGGAGAATGCAGCTGACCAGATTAAGCATTACCAACAGTTCACTGTCAACATCCCTGACGAAAACCTCATGCTTGAGATGGAACAGGCTGGCTTCATCAGCCATCGGGAAAAGTTGAAACACCTGGGACTTGACTACGAGATTTCTGAGCGAACTCAGGCTCCGATTTTGGAGGCTTGTCCAGTCGTTTTGGATTGCCAGGTTGATCGGATTATCGAGGAAGATGGCATCTGCCATATCTTTGCCAAAATTCTCGAGCGACTGGCTGATCCAGAGCACTTGGACGATAAAGGGCATTTTAAAAATGACCGCTTTGCCCCAACTTACTTTATGGGGGATGGTCATCAGCGCGTTTACCGTTATCTGGATGACCGAGTCGACCCCATGGGAAGCTTCATCAAGAAAGCGAGGAAGAAGGATGACAAGAGCAACATTACCTGAACGAATCGAAACCGAGTGTCTAGTCTTACGAGTACGTACAGTGGCGGATGCTGAGGATATCTTTGGCTATGCCAGTCGTCCAGAAGTCTCTTACCCAGCAGGGTTTCCACCTGTCAAAACCTTGGAAGATGAGATTTATTACCTAGAACATATCCTTCCCGAGCGCAATCAAAAGGATAATCTCCCAGCTGGCTACGGAATTATCGTTAAAGGAACCGATACAATCATTGGTTCTGTCGATTTCCCCCGTCGCTACGAAGACGATGTGCTGGAGATTGGCTATACCTTACACCCGGATTATTGGGGTCGCGGTTATGTGCCAGAAGCAGCGCGTGCCTTGATCGACTTAGGCTTTAAAGATTTGGGTCTTCACAAGATTGAACTAACTTGTTTTGGCCATAATGTCCAAAGTCAACGAGTCGCTGAGAAGCTTGGATTTACCCTCGAAGCTCGCATCCGAGACAGAAAGGATGCTCAAGGAAACCGCTGTGACAGTCTGATATATGGCTTGCTGAAGAGTGAGTGGGAGGCGGATTGATGCATGTTTTCATCATTGGAGCTCCAGCCTCAGGGAAAATGACCATTGGTCAGGAACTTTCAAAACTCACCGGTGCGACTCTCTTTTTCAACCATCAACCAATTGATTTCGCACTCGAAATCTATCAGGATTTTACGGAAGAAATGTGGGAATTTGTTCGTGGAATCACCTTTTCTTTCCTTGGAGCAAGTGCAAGAAATCAGCGATCAGTAATTTTAACTGACGTAATTGATTTTTCAAATCAGTACCAGCTGATGTATTTAAAGCAAATTCAGGATTTATTGGATAACTTTCATCAAGAGATTCTGTTTGTTGAGTTGGAAACAAGTCTTGAAGAGCGTTTACATCGAAATCGAACGGAGAACCGGTTGAAGCACAAGCCCTTGAAATGGCATATTGAGGTATCTGAAAGAGAAATTTTAGAGACCGCTGAAACACTTCAATTAAATTCCCAACATCAACTAAATGAGTTGCACCACTACTTTAAAATAAATAATACGAATTTGTCTGCAGAAGAAGTTGCTAAGCAAATTCAAAATAAAATGAACAAAATAGAGAAAGGACAAACACATGTCTAAAGAACTTTCACCTAAATACAATCCAGCCGAGGTTGAGGCTGGTCGTTACCAAAAATGGCTTGACGAAGATGTTTTCAAGCCTTCAGGCGATCAAAAGGCTAAGCCTTATTCAATCGTGATTCCACCACCAAACGTAACTGGGAAACTCCACCTTGGTCACGCTTGGGATACAACTTTGCAAGATATCATCATCCGTCAAAAACGGATGCAAGGTTTTGACACCCTTTGGCTTCCTGGTATGGACCACGCTGGGATTGCAACTCAGGCTAAGGTTGAGGAGCGCTTGCGTGGCGAGGGCATCAGCCGTTACGACCTTGGTCGTGAGAAATTCCTCGAGAAAGTCTGGGAATGGAAAGACGAATATGCCACTACCATCAAGGAACAATGGGGCAAGATGGGGCTCTCTGTAGACTACTCTCGTGAGCGTTTCACGCTTGACGAAGGTTTGTCAAAAGCCGTTCGCAAGGTCTTTGTGGACCTTTACAAAAAAGGCTGGATCTACCGTGGTGAGTTTATCATCAACTGGGACCCAGCAGCTCGCACAGCCCTTTCCGATATCGAGGTTATCCACAAGGACGTCGAAGGTGCCTTCTACCACATGAACTATATGCTAGAAGACGGTTCACGCGTCCTTGAAGTTGCGACCACTCGCCCGGAGACCATGTTTGGGGACGTTGCGGTTGCAGTCAATCCAGAAGACCCACGTTACAAGGATTTGATTGGTAAAAACGTCATCCTTCCAATCGCTAATAAACTCATACCAATCGTTGGTGATGAACACGCAGATCCTGAGTTTGGTACGGGTGTCGTGAAAATCACGCCTGCCCACGATCCAAATGACTTCTTGGTTGGTCAACGTCACAACTTACCACAAGTCAACGTCATGAACGACGACGGGACTATGAATGACTTGGCCTTCGAATTTGCAGGCATGGATCGTTTCGAAGCTCGTAAGGCCGTCGTTGCTAAGTTGGAAGAAATCGGTGCCCTCGTCAAAATCGAAAAACGTGTCCACAGTGTTGGTCACTCAGAACGTACAGGTGTAGTGGTTGAACCACGCTTGTCTACACAGTGGTTCGTCAAGATGGACCAATTGGCTAAAAATGCTATTGCCAACCAAGATACAGAAGACAAGGTAGAATTCTACCCACCTCGTTTCAACGATACCTTCCTCCAATGGATGGAAAATGTCCACGACTGGGTAATCTCTCGTCAGCTCTGGTGGGGTCACCAAATCCCTGCTTGGTACAATGCTGAGGGTGAAATGTACGTCGGTGAAGAAGCTCCAGAAGGTGACGGATGGACTCAAGACGAAGACGTCTTGGATACATGGTTCAGTTCTGCCCTTTGGCCATTCTCAACCATGGGCTGGCCTGATGTCGACTCAGAAGACTTCAAACGTTACTTCCCGACTTCAACCTTGGTAACAGGTTACGACATCATCTTCTTCTGGGTGTCTCGTATGATCTTCCAATCATTGGAATTCACTGGTCGTCAGCCATTCCAAAACGTTCTGATCCACGGTCTTATTCGTGACGAGCAAGGACGCAAGATGTCTAAATCTCTCGGAAACGGGATTGACCCAATGGATGTTATCGAGAAATACGGTGCCGATGCCCTTCGTTGGTTCCTTTCAAACGGTTCTGCACCAGGGCAAGACGTGCGCTTCTCTTACGAAAAAATGGATGCATCTTGGAACTTCATTAACAAGATTTGGAACATCTCTCGCTATATCCTCATGAACAATGAAGGCTTGACTCTTGAGCAAGCAACTGCCAATGTCGAAAAAGTTGTCAACAAGGAAGCTGGAAATGTCACTGACCGCTGGATCCTCCACAACCTCAACGAAACCATCGGAAAAGTCACTGAAAACTTTGACAAGTTTGAGTTTGGTGTTGCTGGTCATATCCTCTACAACTTCATCTGGGACGAGTTTGCGGACTGGTATGTCGAGTTGACTAAGGAAGTCCTTTATAGCGATAACGAAGAAGAGAAAATCATCACACGTTCTGTTCTCCTTTACACTTTGGACAAAATCCTTCGTCTCCTTCACCCAATCATGCCATTCGTGACAGAGGAAATCTTTGGACAAATCTCCGAAGGCTCTATCGTTACAGCGGAATACCCAACTGTTAATCCAGCCTTTGAAGACCTTGCTGCCCACACTGGTGTGGAAAGTCTCAAAGACTTGATCCGTGCAGTTCGTAATGCGCGTGCGGAAGTAAACGTTGCTCCAAGCAAGCCAATCACCATCCTTGTTAAGACAAGCGATAGCGACTTGGAAGCCTTCTTTAACAGTAATGTCAACTACATCAAACGCTTCACAAATCCAGAACACTTGGAAATCGCATCAAACATCCCTGCACCTGAACTCGCTATGTCAAGCGTCATCACAGGAGCAGAAATCTACTTGCCACTGGCAGACCTCCTCAATGTCGAAGAAGAACTCGCTCGTCTCGACAAGGAACTGGCTAAATGGCAAAAAGAACTGGATATGGTTGGTAAGAAACTCTCTAACGAACGCTTCGTAGCCAATGCCAAACCAGAAGTCGTCCAAAAAGAACGCGACAAACAAGCCGACTACCAAGCCAAATACGACGCGACTGTAGCACGTATTGATGAGATGAAGAAGTTGGTAAAATAAAATCGAGTAGTGGCTAAGACTAACCCCACTCACACCACAGTACGTGCCGTTCGGCATACGGCGGTCCAACTAACTTTTAACACATGTCGTTCAAGGTAGTAAACCAAGTAAGAAACCAGTCCACGTTTTCGAGGACTGGTTTTGATATATCACGTTGAAGTACCGACCTCTGTGCCCTAATTGATAGTGTTCACCCCAGCCAGACACCTTATCTGCTATCCATTTAGGTACCCCTAGCTTAAATAGTCCCCATATTCATCTCGATTTCTTCTTCCATTCCTTTCAGATAATCACTCATAGGTGAGTATGCAAGCGCTCATCTATGCCGGTGACTATGCGCTTCATATTTCCCAATGAGAAATAGTTTATCCATCCCCTAATGGACAAATTCAGTTGCTCAAGAGTTCACCGGTATTGGGGAATGTACGACACGGCCATCGTACCAAAAACGGCAAATCTCAATTTGAGATTTGCCATTTTTTATATATTTTCATCTTGCAAATCGAGTTGCTTCACTCTAGCAATATAGTAAGACATTATCAAAACCAAATTAAAGCTGACAATCCAAATAGACCATTCATGGAGAAAATGCATAGATACAGCCAAGCTAATAGCACCCAATACGAAACTGCCTACAACAATGCCATAGTTCAAGGCTTGACGACGATATTCTTGAACATCTCCTTCTCCTCTAACGATGCGATACAAAGCAGTCAACATTTTTCGGTAATTTCCAGACATCATAAAAATGACATAGGGATGATCTTCAATCAAACTGTCCGTAAATGTTAGCATCATCATGCCTGTTCCAAAAGCAATAAAAGGAACTTCTAATAGAGGAAAGCGGGAAAAGAAGGGCAGAACAAGGGTCCCGATAAATAAGGGAAGCAGCATCTTAACCCGCCAATAGGCTGTTTTGCGATATTCTTTCGTGTGTAAGGCAAAAAGAAAGCCTAGGGAAAAGAATATAATCGAGCAGAATCGCAACATGGTATTGATGACCTGTGAGTCGTGCCAATCTGATATCAGTAGGAGGATATTCCCTGTCTGTGTTGCCACCAAACTATGGTACTGGATGTGACAGAATACATCCAAAGAACCACCGATAAAGCCAAGAAACACTCCCATGAGCCGTGTGTTTTGAGGTAAAATTAATTTATCCGTCATTGATTCATCACTCGTTTCCCTTTGATTTTTTCATTATACCACTTCTCTCGGAGAAACTAAGTGAAAAACGGTCAGTTCAGGTAGACATGATTACATATACTCCTAAGTTAGTCTCATCTCTGGAGTTCATTTATGACGTCTTATCAACTTCAAATGCTGTAGGTACTCATTAACTAAACTATTTTTAAACAAATTATAGTGGATTGAAATAAGATATGAACAGAGAGATTAGGAAAGTCAAACTAATTTCTAGAAATATTTTTAGCAGTTGTGGTGTACTGTTCTAGATTCAATCTACTATATTTCTGTACTGAAGTCTATGGCTGAATCAAAGCAACGCTAGATACAGTTCCATCTGCGCCTGTTGTAATTTGAATGATTTTTCCACCACCAATTTTTGCATTATATTTCCCATCATCAAGGGTATAGGCATAGCCTTGGATAGAGTAGTTTTCTTTCTTACCATCAGCAGATTCTACTGTAAATTGACCACCTGATGAAACAGTGATAGTCTCGCCATTAGCCCCCTTCCAGTTGCCAGCTGCGGCAGAGAAATCTCCATCAACCATGGTTAGAACACCCTTGTAACGTTTGTTGTGTTCTGCTTGCTTATCTTGAAGTTTGCGGTCAGTAGTTGGATCATAAGTTGACTGGCTAGTCTGTGCTTGAGAACCTTGTTGATTTGAGGGAGTTTGCGAAGATGCCTGTTGGTTAGAAGCTTCTTGGCTCTGTCTTGTTTCTGGCGCTGGTGTTGCTTGCGATTGATTAGCAGTAGTTGCTGACTGGTCAGAAGAAGCTGCCTTAGTTTTTTCTGTTGAAGTTGAACTTGAGGACTTCTGAGTTTTGTTCTCTTTACTTGAAGAACTTGCCTTAGAACTAGAAGATGCTTGTGTTGTCTTGCTAGAACTATCACTTGCAGTATTCTCTTTCTTATTGCCACAAGCCCCCAATAGTAATGTTGAAGCGAGTACAGTTGCAGCCATTAATTTGATAGAAGTTTTATTTTTCATTTTATGCCCCTTTTGTAACATTTTCGAAATATTAAGAAATACTTTTGTAACATTATTGTAATATTTGTTTTTGAATCTGTCAACTATTTATCTAAAATTTTTTAGTACATTTATTTCCTTATCCCTCCTATATCTTTTATTCGCAAAGAATTTAAAAAAAAAGGAAAATTTTCCTACGAGAATACTATATTTTGTAATTGTAATCGTTTGCATTTTTTTCTTAAAGTGCTATAATAAAATTGAAATAGATATTGGAGGTGTAGACTTATGTTAAGCAAATATTACAAGTATCTTCCTTGGGTGATTTTAGATGCTTTCGTTTCTTATGGGGCAGCTACTCATTACGCTCAAACAACATTTGATTTGTTCTACCTAACTGCCATTTTCATGATTGTCTACGTGGCTTTATTGTATTTACACGAAACCTATTTAAAATATAAATACAAAGATTTATTCATTCGTTTTATGAGTAATCCTAAAAAAGATAAACATCCTTAAACAAAAAATAACAACAAAAAGAGGCCGGGAAGAATCCCGACCTCGCTTTTTTATGACTAATAAACCTTTGACACGATAGTTGAATTGTCTTTTGATACAAACTTTATTTTCTCTACTCTCAAGCTCAACCAGTCATCGGATTTGTTGAAACTTCTCAGGACTGAGACTAGGAAATCAAGACTTGATCTATCGATTTCTGTCCCAAAGCTTTTTATTTCAATCGATAGGTTTTTCTTGGTTTCTTTTTAGGAACTCGTTTGAGCCCAACTTCTTCTACATATTCTCCGTATTTTACAAGAAAGTTATTGCTGACGATTGGTCGTCCTGGGTTGATGAGATTGACTAATTCGGTTCCTTCATAGACAGTGAATTCCTCCTCCAACAGATAAAGGAAGGTTGGGTTCCAATCGAGACGGCCTTGGATTCGTTTGATGGATTCTTGAATAATGGCATAATGGTCAAAGGCGAAGGCTTGCTCCCCCAGCTCTAGTCCCTCTAGGAAGCACTTGCCCGTCTGAAAATCGACATCGACAAAAACCACATCCTTGGCATCATCTCCAGCTTGAACGAGATCGAGTGCTCTGCTAGGTAGATACACCAAGTGGGCGATAGTAACCGTCCAGCCCCGCGGATCACGACCTGGGGTAGACACTGTCATCAACTGTTCGATTTTTTCCAAAGGAAGGTCAAGATTAACCTCCTCTCTCACTTCACGCTGACAAGCATGCCTTGCATCTTCGCTCTTATCCATAAAACCACCGACCAAAGCCAAACAGTTTTGATAAGGATGGGCCTTGCGACGAATTAGCAAGAGTTTGATTTTCCCTTCCACAAAGCAATAAGCTACCATATCCACCGTCACGCTCGGTTTTTCATACTGAGGAAGATCCTGTTTGCAGTACCAGTCTAAAAATTCCTTCTCAGTCGCATGAATTTCAAAATATTCTCTTTCTGTCATTCCATCCGGGATTATCCTTTCAGTCATCTTATCCCTCCTTGACAGCTTTTGTCCATTGGTACCAACCGACTAAACTATTGATGGTATAAACCCAGTACATACCTTGGATATGGATATTTTCACCCCACCAGAGGTAAATACTAAAGAGATTGGTAGCAATCCAGAAAATCCATTGCTCACGGTAAAGACGTGTCATCAAGAGCTGACCAACACCATTGGTCGCATCGGTAACACTGTCACGGAAAGGACGAGCGCTATGGATACTTTGGTAGGCAAAGCCCATGCCAATCCAGATGATAGCAGTCAAAGCCAAATATTTGAGCCAATCAATCAGGCCAAGTTTCTTAGCTTCAAAGTGAGACTCCTCTGGTTTTCCTTGTTCATTGATACGATTAGACAACCAAGTATAGAGACCAATAGGCTGCATGACAAAGAAATAAACTGTAGTCAATACTTCACCATAGAAAGTGGCATCCATAGCCAATACCAAGTAGATAGCAGAGTTAATAGCTCCAAAAAGGTAGTTACTAGCTCGACCTTCTGCAACCAAGATAACGCAGACAATCCCTGTCCAAGAGGCCAAAAGACCAACCCAATCATGACTTTCCGTGTTTTGTGTAAACTCCAGAATAAGAGGGACACTTGATAAAGCAATCAAATAGAGCCACTGGAAAAGACTGCGTCCCACAAAGAGGTCTTTCCAAAGCAAACGCATAACTCCTGCAAAACCAATTTTACGAGCTTCTGCGTGAACATTTTTAAAGTTTGCGATAAATCGAGTAATTTTTTCAGTTATTTTTTTCATTTTCTTCTCCTAATCTGCTTGGTAAATGGCATCAATAGCTACTTTTGCTGCTTCATAATTTCCTAGATAGTCATCAGCTAGATAAACATGAGGGATATTGGCTAGATATTGCTCCCTCATCATATCCAAATGCTGAGAAAAACTGTGACGGATATGGTCTTCTGCCATGGTCATGTCGCGAAAACCATCATTGACATAAGAGCCAACAGGTTGCACAAAGAGGATTAAATCCCACTTTTCCTTGGCTAAGATGGAAACAAAGAGATTATCAAAGGTCTCTCCGGATAAGTCCTCCTGCTCTTCGCTTTCCATGTAGTAATCGTAGTAGCCCTTGGTTACTAGTGAGTTGGTATCTGCAATGACTAGGCCTCGATTGGCATTGCTATCGATTAACTTGGAAGTTTGGTCATATTGGCCCAAAAGAAGGTAATAATAATCTTTTGGGGTAAGCTCATCATCTCGGACATTATTTTTTATCTGATACTCACGAGCATACTCCAGACTGACTGGCGCATCATAAAAGCGAGCTAAATCCTTGGCTAGAGTTGTTTTACCATTACTAGCACTTCCCATAATCAACACTTTTTTCGTAAACTGACGGCGGAAAGGTTGAGCGATGTATTTCCAATATTTGCTTGGATTTTCACGAATCATGCTAGCTGAAATTCCAAATTTTCTTTCCTGTAGAACAGTCTCGAAACCACGTTCTGACAATTCTTGTTGGTATTCGGACTCTCCTACAAAAAAGATTAGTTCCTCACCAGTCTGGTCATAGGAAATGGCCTGCAACATCTGATCCAACCACTCCTGCCAGCCCATTGGATAGCGTGGAATATTGCTTTCGTCAAGTTTACAAACAGAGGTCAACTCATCATCTCGAAAAGCTTCACGAATATAGCGAAATCTCTTTTGTAGTGTAAGCCCTACCTGTTCACCACGATCTCCCTTATAACCTGAAACTACCACCCATACAGCATCACATTGACGTTTTGCTCTTTGGATTAAATCAATATGCCCTTGATGTAAGGGAGCAAAGGTGCCAAAAACCACCGCTATACTCTTTTTCATATCTGTTCAACCTTTTTATAACTTTTTATATTATAGTCCGTTTTCCTGTGTTTGTCAAGACTTTTTTATTATTTTTTATAAAAACGTTGCTGCATGATAAGATTTTTTCACTTGATATACAAAACTTGATCAGGAGAATTCTGTTTTGAAATCCTTAAAATAAATGCACAATCCAAGTAGCTATTTGGGCAACAACTTTTCAAAAAAGAGGCTGAAACAATCTGTTCCAACCTCACATTTTTAAACAATCTCAAATTTTAATTGACCAGCTTTAACACCAATCTTCAGAGTCTTGCCAGCTTCCAATTCACCTTTAAGGAGAAGCTCTGCTAGCTTGTCTTCTACTTCCGTTTGCAAAGTTCTACGAAGTGGACGAGCCCCCATCTCTGGATCATAGCCTTGCTGAGCTAGAAGTTTTAGGGCAGATGCTTGGAGTTTCAAGTCAATTCCTTTTTCTGCTAGGCTTGCAATCAATGGTTTAACCATAATCTTAACTACTTCTTGCATATCTTGACTTGACAAGCTATGGAAGACTACCTTCTCATCAATACGATTGATAAACTCTGGACGATAAGCCTTTTTCAGTTCCTCAAACATACGTTTTTCCATATTTTCTTGATCAAAACGAATGTCCTTAGCTCCAAAGCCGACTGTTTTATCATCACGAAGGGCTGTTGCACCAAGGTTTGACGTCATGATAATAATGGTGTTTGAGAAGTCAACCTTGCGACCTTTACTATCTGTCAAGACACCATCATCCAAGACTTGTAAGAGTACATTAAAGATGTCTGGGTGCGCCTTTTCTACTTCGTCAAAGAGCAGTACTGAGTACGGTTTATTGCGAACCTTCTCGGTCAACTCTCCGCCTTCTTCGTAGCCTACATAACCTGGAGGAGCTCCGTTGAGACGGCTGGCTGCGAATTTCTCCATATACTCACTCATGTCAAAACGGATAAGGGCTGATTCGTCATCAAAGAGGACTTCTGCCAAGGCCTTGGCCAATTCGGTCTTACCAACACCTGTTGGTCCTAGGAACATAAAGGATCCGATTGGACGTTTATGACTACGAATACCAGATTGGTTACGGCGAATAGCACGACTGATACTAGATACAGCCTGTTCCTGTCCGATCACACGTTTATGCAGTTCAGCTTCAAGGTTGAGATACTTCTTGGCATCCGTTTGGGTTAATTTTTGCACAGGAATTCCTGATAAGCGACTCAAGGTGGTCAAAATATCAGATTCTTCTACTACATCTTTATAAACAGGTACTTCCTGCTCTTTTGCAATGAGCTGAGCTGCTTGCTTCCATTTTCCATCCATCAAGGCCTTATCAGCTGGTGTTAAACCTGACTCTTCTTGTTTAGCGTGTTTCGATTTATTTTGCACTGTTGCTGCCGCTTCATCCAAAAGATCGATTGCTGAGTCTGGCAAATGACGACTCGTCAAATAACGATGTGCCATTTTGACAGCTGTTTCGACTGCATCGTCTGTAATTTGGACATGGTGGTGTTTCTCATAAGTTGCTTTCAAGCCCTGCAAAATAGCCATACTATCTGCTAAACTTGGCTCCTCAATCATCACTTTAGCAAAACGACGAGAAAGGGCTGCGTCTTTTTCGATGTGCTTTTGATACTCTTCCTGAGTAGTCGCACCGACAGTTCTCAGAGTTCCACGTGCCAAGGCAGGTTTCAGGATATTGGCTGCATCCAAGGTCGAATCAATCCCACTTCCTGAACCCATAATGGTATGAAGCTCATCGATAAAGAGGATGACCTTGCCATCTTCCTCGATATCTTTGATGATATTGTTCATACGTTCTTCAAAGTCTCCACGGAAACGAGTTCCCGCAACCACATTCATCAAATCAAGCTCTAAAACTCGCATCTTAGCCATTTCATCAGGTACATCCCCGTTGGCAATACGTTGCGCAAGACCAAGTGCTAGAGCTGTTTTACCGACACCTGCATCTCCAACTAGGACTGGATTATTTTTTGTCTTACGGCTCAAGATTTGAATCATACGAGAGATTTCTTGGTCACGCCCGATGACTGGTTCCAATTTACCTGAGCGAGCTTGCTCTGTAAGATCATGCGTATAATCTTCCAAACCTCCACTTGGTGTCTGAGGCATGCCCATCATATTAGCCATAGAATTTTGCTTGTCCGCTACCGTACGATGGCGTTGACGAAGGGCCTTCAAATCATCTCTAGTCCAACCAGCACGCGCTTCAAGACTACGACGAAGTCCAGCAATCTTGACCTGATCCTTCTGATCTTCGTAAGAAAATCCCGCTTTTTCTAGAATACGAGTAGCCAAGGCATTGCCATCATGTAAGATAGCATAAAGCACGTGCTCTGTTCCTAAAACCTTGGCATGCACAACAGAAGCTACATGCTCTGCTTCCAACAACAATACCTTCAAACGGTGTGAAAAAGGCAACTCCTGATAATTTTCCTTATCGCTATACTTTGTTTCCGTCAGCTCTACAGCAACTTCCTCCAAACGATCAATCTCATATGGAAATTCGTTCAAAGTCGCCCCAGCTACACTGTAACCATGATTGGCCATAGCAGTCAATAGGTGCCAAGACTCTAGGTATTCTGCCCCAAAATGACTGGCGACCAGAAAGGCACTTTCTATACATTCTTTCAATGCTTTTGAATATTTCATTTAGTTCTATTTTCCTTTTCTATCTACCTCTTGTAATAACTGTCGGAGCATATTGGCACGGATAAGATTGGCATCCTCACCTAAAACTCGGTCTGTCGCCATCGCTAGCAATAGATTCATCTCCTGACGAGTCACTAAATCCTGTTCAAACAAGAGTCTTAAAACATCTTCAAAGATAGCTAGGCTAACTTCTTCACCTACCGAATACAGTAAATCGCGGAGCATTTCATGGTGGTTTGAGAATTCGATCCGTCCTATACGAATGTAGCCACCACCACCACGCTTACTTTCAACCAAGTATCCCCTGCTTTCTGTAAAACGAGTCTTAATCACATAGTTAATCTGACTAGGAACAACCTGGAAAGTATCTGCCAACTGACTCCGTTGCAACTCCACAATACCAGATTGATCTAAAATTGCCTTGATGTAGGCCTCAATATGATCTGATGTATTTTTAAGTCTCATAACAAACCCACCTCTCTTTAAACCTTGACTATCTTTGACTATTATACCGAAATTTTTTCATTTTTAAAAGAAAAAGGGGCTGGTAATGAATAATCCTCACCAACTCCCTATCTTTCTACTTATCTAAGCCTAATTCTGCCAAGATTTGACGTTTGTAGGCAATCTTTTGGACTTCCTTGTCCTCGTCTTCAGACCAATCTAGTTCAATTTCTGAAACAATCTGCCCAGGGCGATTTTTCAAGATATAGATACGATTGCTAAGGTTAAGGGCCTCCTCGATACTATGCGTAATGATGAGTGTCGTCAGGCCTAGCTGTTTATGAATCTCCAAATACCAGGCATGAAGTTCCATTTTGGTCATCTCATCCAAGGCACTAAAGGCCTCATCTAAAAGAAAGAGCTTGTGCCCAAATAGGTAAGTGCGAAGTAAGGCCACACGCTGGCGCATCCCGCCACTAAGCTCATGAGGATACTTGTCCCGTACAGCCGTCAACTGGAAGGTTGCAAGGATTTCATCCGCTTTGGCAATAGCTTCTGCCTTATCCACCTTTTGGATCAAGAGAGGCAGGATGATATTTCCTAGCACCGTCTTGTGTTCCAAGAGCAGATCCTTTTGTAGCATATAGCTCACGCGCCCCTTGGGATTTTCCTCACCGTCAAGAATGATTCGCCCCGACTGGACTTCTAAAATCCCTGCAATCAGGTTAAAGAGAGTGGTCTTTCCTACACCACTGGGCCCTAGGATAGAAACCACTTCACCTGAAGTCACTTGTAGGTTAATATCTTCTAAAATCTTCTCATCATCGTAGGCATAGCTTACGTGTTCTAGTCTAATTTCTGTCATTATTTTACAAATTCATTAGTGAAACCTTTGTCAGTCAAGTCTTCCTTGAGGATTCCATTTTCCTTATCCCATTTGTAGAAGGCATTCCAACGGTCAGCATCAAACTGTCCCCATTTTTCCTTGTCGCTTGCATATTCTTTTGACAAGTATTTCTGAGATTCGATGACAAAGTCACGTTTATCTTTGAGTTCAGGTGCATTTTTGATGAGGATATCTGCAGCTTCTTCTGGGTGCTCCATAGCGTATTGGTAGCCTTTTTTGATGGCTTGGATAACTTTGCGAGCTTCTTCCTTGTTGTCTTTCAGATAGTCGTTGTTAGCGATGATAACTGGTGAGTAGTAGTCAAACTCTTTTACATAGTCTTTCAAATACATAAAGTTGGCATCCACTCCTTGAGATTTGGCAAGAATTCCATCCCAACCATAATAAATCCAAGCAGCATCAAAAACGCCATTGGCAATCGGTGTGATAGAGTTTGAGTCGTTGTTTGGTACTTTTTCAACCTTCTCAAAGTCTCCACCCTGAGATTCTACCAAGGTTTTCAGCATAGCAAGCTCAGTTGGGTCATTCCAGGTTCCGTATTTCTTGCCAACCAAGTCTTTTGGACTATTGATATTGTCAGACTTACGAGAGATAATCCCTGATGTGTTGTGCTCTACAATCGCTGCAACGGCAGTAATGCCTGCCCCTTTTTCCAATTTCTTAGCCATATAGTCTTGGAAGTAGATAGCAAACGGTGCCTTACCGTTGATAACTAAATCAGATGAGCTTTCTTCTGGTGGCAATTTCAAGTCCACGTCCACTCCAGCTTCCTTAAAATAACCTTTTTCCTTGGCTACATAAAGCCCTGTATGGTTGGTATTTGGTGTCCAGTCTAGGATAAAGTCAATTTTTTTGAGTTCTGCTTCTTTGTTATCCTTAGAAGCAGTTCCTTGGCCACAAGCCACAAGCACGACAGCCACAAGAGCTGTTACAATCGTTAAAAACACTTTCCATGTTTTCTTCATTTTTATTTCCTCTTTTCTTTTTCCAAAACGCTCTATTTTAAGTACGTTTCCATTTAATCACATATTTTTCACTAATATCAACCAACTTCATACCCAAAAGGCTGATCAGCGATACCAGAATAATAATGGCAAACATGGTATCATACTGAAACAGTTTTTTAGACTGAATCATGTAGACACCAAGTCCTTCAAAGCCTCCCAACCACTCAGATACCACTGTTGTGATAAAGGCGTAGGAGACACTCACCCTCAGTCCTGCATAAAAGTAGGGCAGGCTGACAGGGATTTTAAAATGCCAAAGGATTTGCCAAGGATTGGCGCACATCAGACTAAATAAGGTCAGCATGTCCTTGTCACAATGCCTAAAACCATCCAAAATGCTGACGATGATAGGAAAGGTTGTCGTCAAGATAATCAAGACAATCTTGGGCAAGATTCCATAACCCAGCCATAAAACTAGGATAGGTGCTATGGCAATGGTTGGAATGGTCTGGACAACCACCATCATTGGGTAAATCAGGTCATTTAACCATCCCAGACTATCCATAAGGACGGCCATGATACAGGCTATCAAGACTCCCAATATCAGACCTAACAAGGCAACCTTTAACGTCGCCCAACTATGGTACCAAAGAAATTCTCTGTCACGAACAAAAGACTGAAGGATTTCAAGTGGTGTCGGCAAGATAAACTTTGGTAGGAGTTTTAACAAACCCGCTAACTGCCAAAGAGATAAGACACCCAAAAATCCTAGCAGACTAATATGCCGTCTCATGATACTTTTCAAGTTTCTCATCAATACTTAAAATCTCTCCTACATTTATTTTCACATTGGCAAAAACATTATCTGCCCCTTGACCTGCCACTTCTAAAGCTTCTTTGAGAATACGCATCAGTTCCTCAAAGTTTCCTTCTAGGACTGTTTCAAAAGGTGTCACCACCATGGACACTCCTTGAGCCTGCAGATAAGCAATAACTTGATCAATAAGGGCTATGCGGTCAATCCCTTGTGACAGGGGTAAGACTTGTAAAGCAATGCTTGCTTTCATTAAAACCTCCTTCTAAGTTACAGTTTTTCTTTATAAAAAAAGAAAAACCTCTTTCATATATGAAAAAGGTGCAAAATTAGGCCAAGTATTCGTTCCCTACGCTGGCATTACCCAGATCAGGTGCGGTCGAAGTTTAACACTTCCTCTCAGACTGTACACAGACTCCCATATATTATATGGACATATGATAACGCAAAACAAACAAGATGTCAAGGAAACTGCTTACAGAAAAAGAGACGGCAAACCTTCTCTTTCTCTAATTATACAGATGAACTAGCTCTTTCAATTAAAGCATTGGCGCAAACAACTGGGTCACTTCCTTGATTAATGTTTGATACCAGGTAGGATTGATCGTCCCTGGGAATACTTCCTGCGATACTTCAAAAATCTCTTCAAAGTCCTTACGAATATCTGCAATCGATGGTGTTTCGTACAACAAAACCGCATTTTCATAGTGATGAACCAAGCTACGATAATCTAGATTTATGGTTCCAACAACTGCGTATCGATCATCAACAATCATCTGCTTACTATGGATAAAACCAGGAGTATACTCATAAATACGGACACCAGCAGACAAAAGATCCGGATAGGCTCCTCGTGTTATCAGTTGAATAAGCTCCTTGTCTGGTACAAAGGGAGTGACAATTCGCACATCCACCCCTCGCATGGCTGCATTTTTAATATCTTCCGTCAAATCATAATCAATAATCAAGTAAGGTGTGGTAATATAGACAAAGTCTGTCGCTTGATTGATGAGATTTTGATAAACTATTTTCCCTACCTTCATCTGGTAGATAGGCTTGGGACCACTTCCATAAGGAATGCACAAACCTACTCCAGACCGCGTTTGATTTTCCAAATGATACTGATCAAAGTCACTGATTTCACCACGGTTGATGTACCAGTTCATGAGAAATAGTCTTGTAAAAGCCTGAACAGCTGGGCCGTCTATACGAAGGCCGCTATCTTTCCAATAGCCAAAACGTTCAATCTGGTTGATATACTCATCCGCAAGATTGACGCCACCAGTATAGGCAATCTGCCCATCAATAACCAAAATTTTGCGGTGATCTCGGTTATTATAGGCCACTGTCATACGAGGAATTACCTTATTAAACTTATGAGCCTCAATTCCCCGAGATCGGAGATGCACAGTATAATCACCTGGCAATGTCACCATGCAGCCGATATCGTCGTAGAGCATCTTAACTTCAACACCCTGAGCAACTTTTTCTTCGAGAATCTCAAGCATGCTGTCCCACATCAAGCCTTCTTCGACAATGTAGTATTCCAGGAAGATAAATTTCTCAGCCTTTTTCAAATCCTCTAAGATTTGTCTCCACATAGCCTCTCCAGTAGAGAAAAATTGAGAATCTGTCTGCTCGTATACCTCTGCATTGCTATCCATATGTAGCAAGGCATTGATAATCCCATAAGCAGACTTATCTCTATCCTTTAACCCTTGATGAAGAGCAAACTCACTCTTTTCATGGTTAGTAATGGAGCGTAGTTCCCTCAGCTGTTTCATTTCTTTTTTTGATAGTCTTCTCTCACCGAACATGAGATAAAGCAGTGGGCCAAACACTGGGACAAAGGTCACAATCAACCAAGTCACTTTGCTTTCAGGTGACATCGAACGATTGACAATCGCTATAACGGTTGCTACGCTGATCAAAAATACAAGAATCACCCAAATAATCGGAGCAATCTGACTCATGTAAAGAATAATTCCGAAAACAAGAAATAATTCTATCAGGATAATCGCAATACTAAAGCCATACTTGGACATTAATAAGCGAAATTTTCTTATTCTCATATCTCCCTCTCAATTTCTAAGTATACTCCCTAATATACCGTCTGAAAACGCTTGTTACCTTCTAGTATACTTAGTTTCATAAAACTTATCAAGCTTTTTCTGTATAGCCCGATAGTTCTACCTATAAAATTAAAAAGAGTCTGCGACAAAATAATTCTCAGCCACAAAAAAGCTAGATATTCCCAGTTGTGGAACTCTAGCTTTTCATCAACTCACTACAGTTGACAAACATACTAAGATTAGTAGTGAGAAAATCTCCGACGGGAGAGAGTACTCACTACTTTTTCTTTATGTTAAAGTAGAGGTGTCTTGTAAAGTCGTAGGGCTCTTTGGCGCTAGACGTCGCGTATTGAAAATAAAATCACTAAAATACGGAATTATTCAAGACAAAAGAGGTAATATCATGCGTACAGTATTTGGGATTGATGTGAGTAAGGCAAGTTCTGAGGTGGCAATTTTAGTCAACGGTGAAAAGATTCATGGATACACTATGCTCAA
>NZ_JASHCG010000016.1:0-51711 GCF_047464215.1 Streptococcus infantis
TGACTATGGAATTCAAACTACTTTTCATCAAATACCTTGATATACTTGACAAATGGTAGAAAAGGACTTAGTCCTGTACAATACAGAACTAAATCCTTTGCTTAAATTAATTGTCTAACTTTTTGGGATCAGTACACTCTCAAAAAACGCCTTTTCTTGCACCTGCTCCGTAAATGTGTTATACGGATTCTGCGAAAAAGTGATAGTTTTCTAAGCCATGAGCAATGGAAAAGCACCAGCAGTGCGAATGCTGAGGCTTTTTTTCGTGGTTGCAAATCACGTCCTTCCCAGTGGCACTTAATCATCGCCTTTCTTATCTAGCCAGACATAAGAAACTCAAATAGTAGGTTCAGATGATTATGGCTATGTGAAAATTCCTAAATCATGGATTCATTTCAAAGAAATTGAAGGTGGAGATGATATTCAGTACTGTGATGGGACGGATGTCAATATTGTAACTCTCAATACCTTTAAACCTTAGCAGTTTGGTATTAGTGAAAGTGAGTACGCTGCGCTTGAAACTGTTCAAATTTCAACTAGCATTTATGAATCTAAACAGAAAAGTCAAGAATTTTCCAAGGTATGGGGGTCAAAATCAACTATCGGTGGCTATGAGGCCTATGTAGTAAACTGTATTGCTAAGAATGGGAAATATTTAATTATCTGTTTTTTTAAATCCGATGATGGTAAGTTTAGATATGTTTCTCTTGAAGGTGTTCCATAGGTATTAAAAAATCTCCTTCCAATGGTGGAAGAAAGTTGGACCAATAAAAAGAGTTAATATCGTGAAAACAGGAGGCATTCCTGTTTTTTGTTTTACTTATTAAGAAATTTATAAAAAATATGTTTGAAATTAGCAAATGTTTAAAACGTAAACAAAAAAACAAAAACCAAACAAAATACAACAAAAAAACATTGACAACGGTTTCATATAGTGTTATACTTATACCATAAAAGTTAAATGTGAAGGGAGAAGGTCATGGGATTAGATCATTTCTTTGACAAAGACTTAGTCTTTTGCTTAGAAGCAGATAATCAAAAGCAACTATTCGATCAAGTTGCAACCCTATTGGAAGAAAAGAAAGTTGTTACAGAGACCTATCGATCGGCCTTGATTGAACGTGAAAAATCGTTCCCAACTGGTTTGGATATGGAGTTTTTAGGGAAGGATTTGCCTAACGTAGCTATTCCTCATACTGATACAATTCATAATCTAACTGAAAATGTTGTCGTGGTTCGTCTGGAAAAACCAGTAACGTTCCACAATATGATTGCCCCTGATAAGGAAGTAGAAGTATCATTACTCTTCTTTATCATCAACAATTCAAGCTCAAGTCAAACAAATATTCTTGCGCAGTTGATGGACTTCTTTACAGGCAATGGTCATCTTGAAGCGCTCTCTAAGATTACGGAACCTGAAGCTTTGTTCCAATACATCTCAGAAGCGACTGCTTAATTTGTTAATAATTTTTATATAAAAACGGAGGAAATCCAAATGATTAAAATTCTTGCTGCTTGTGGTGCAGGTGTTAACTCAAGCCACCAAATTAAAAGTGCTCTTGAAGAAGAACTTTCTAACCGTGGGTACGATGTTCAATGTGATGCTGTTATGGTAAAAGATGTCAATGAAGACTTGATTAAAGGTTATGATATCTTTACACCAATCGCTGCTACTGATTTAGGTTTTGAACCAGGTATCCCAGTTGTTGAAGCAGGACCAATCTTGTTCCGTATTCCAGCTATGAGCGCTCCAGTTTATGACAATATTGAAGCAGCTATCAAAGAACATGGTCTAAGCTAATTATTAATTTGTAAATATTCCATAAAAATAAAGGGAGGAAAATTATGGATATCATTATCGAACTAGCCAATAAGCTGTTCAAACCTATCTTGGAAATGGGTGGACCGATCATCATGCTGATCATTTTGACATTATTGGCTCTACTTTTTGGAGTGAAATTCTCCAAAGCGCTTGAAGGTGGTATCAAACTTGCCATCGCTCTTACTGGTATCGGTGCTATCATCGGTATGTTAAATGGTGCTTTCTCAGCGTCTCTTGCAAAATTCGTTGAAAACACTGGTATTCAATTGAATATTACCGACGTTGGTTGGGCACCACTTGCTACAATCACTTGGGGTTCAGCTTGGACACTTTACTTCTTGCTTGTGATGTTGATCGTCAACATTGTCATGCTTGCAATGAAGAAAACTGATACACTTGACGTCGATATCTTTGATATCTGGCACTTGTCTATCACAGGTCTTTTGATCAAATGGTATGCTGACAACAATGGAGTTAGCCAAGGAGTTTCACTCTTCATCGCGACTGCAGCAGTTGTTCTTGTTGGGGTTCTTAAAATCATCAACTCTGACTTGATGAAACCAACATTTGATGACCTTCTTAACGCACCAAGTTCATCACCAATGACTTCAACTCACATGAACTACATGATGAACCCAGTTATCATGGTTTTGGATAAGATTTTTGATAAACTCTTCCCAGGTCTTGATAAATACGACTTTGACGCTGCTAAATTGAATAAACGAATCGGTTTCTGGGGATCTAAATTCTTCATCGGTTTCATCCTTGGTATCGTTATCGGTTTGATGGGAACTCCACATCCAGTTCCTGGTGTTGAAGGTGCTGATAAATGGGAACTTGTTATTAAAGGTTGGTTGTCACTTGGTTTGACTGCCGGTGTCTGCTTGGAGCTCTTCTCATTGATCGGTTCATGGTTTATCGCAGCCGTAGAACCACTTTCACAAGGTATTACAAACGTTGCTACTAAACGTCTTCAAGGACGTAAATTCAACATTGGTCTTGACTGGCCATTTATCGCTGGTCGTGCTGAAATCTGGGCTTGTGCTAACGTACTTGCACCAATCATGTTGGTTGAAGCTGTGCTTCTTTCAAATGTCGGAAATGGTATCTTGCCACTTGCTGGTATCATCGCAATGGGTGTAACTCCAGCTCTCTTGGTAGTTACTCGTGGTAAATTGCTCCGTATGATTATCTTCGGAACACTCTTGTTGCCACTCTTCCTTCTTTCAGGTACACTTATCGCACCATTTGCAACAGAACTTGCTAAAGGTGTAGGTGCCTTCCCAGAAGGTGTAAGCCAAACTCAGCTCATTACTCACTCAACACTTGAAGGACCAATCGAAAAACTTCTTGGTTGGACAATTGGTAACACTACAACTGGTGATATCAAAGCAATCCTTGGTGCTGTAGTATTCCTTGCTTTCTATATCGGTATCTTTGCTTGGTACAGAAAACAAATGATCAAACGTAATGAAGAATATGCAGCAAATGCAAAATAATTCGCTCCTAAAAATGTAAATTGTAAAAACTAGGTTGTCAGTTTCCAAGTATGGAGTCGGCAATCTAGTTTTTTTAGGGAAAAAATTAATGGAGGTAACCCTAGTGATTGAATTACAATCAGAACAGTTAAGTGTACAATTTCAGACCTTTGGAGGTGCTCTTACCTCAATAAAAGACAAGGATGGAATTGAGTACTTGTGGCAAGGAGATTCAACTTACTGGAGCGGTCAAGCACCTGTTCTATTTCCAATTTGTGGATCTGTTAGAAATGATACTGTCCTATATAATCAAGAAGATGGTAGTCAAGTAAAAGGTAAAATTCCACGTCATGGTCTAGTACGAAAAAAAGAATTTGAATTAGTGGATCAAACGGATAACTCGGTTACTTTTGCGATTGAAGACGATCAAGAAATGTATGAGAATTATCCCTATCATTTTCGCTTAGAAATAACTTATATAGTTACTGGAAAAACTATTCGTACACAGTATAAAGTTACCAATAAGGAAACAGATAAGAAAATGCCTTACTTTATTGGTGGACATCCTGGATTTAACTGTCCTTTATTTGATGATGAGGCTTATGAAGACTACTATCTTGAATTTGAAAAAGCTGAAACATGTACAGTTCCAAAACCATTCCCAGAAACAGGAATGTTAGATTTTCAAGATAGAAGTAGCTGGTTAAAAGACCAAAAAGAATTGGATCTAAACTATGATTTCTTTAGCTATGATGCTGTGACTTTAGATGAATTAGCATCTCGCTCTGTTTCTTTAAGATCACGCAAGCATGAAAAGGGATTGAAACTAGACTTTAAAGAGTTTCCAAACCTCATCGTTTGGTCAACTCTCAATAAAGGTCCCTTCCTTGCTCTTGAACCTTGGTCAGGTTTGTCAACATCACTCGAAGAGGGCGATCATCTAGAAGATAAGAAAAATGTTCGAATTTTAAATCCAAGTCAAAGTGATCAAATTGGTTTTGACATAGAAATTTTCTAAAAAATAAACAAAAACAAACACAAACTGTTGACTTTTTTAAACAATAGTAGTATATTATGTTTAGAAAGAACAATTTGTGTTTGTTTTAACAAGTTATTCTTCCAATTTCTCCAAGGAGAAGTTACAAAGAGTGATTAGATGAATCATTCTTAAACTAAAATAGTCAACAAAAACTACCAGTAACTACTTGGTAATGGTCATTTTCTTTCCAGAACCAAAAAATTTTTACTGGTCTATTATAAAAAAGGAGTATACAATATGTCTATTGTTATTGGTGCAGATGCTGCAGGTTTGAGATTGAAAGAAGTCGTTAAAGATTTCTTGGAAAAAGAAAACTTCCACGTTGTGGATGTTACAGCTGAAGGTCAAGACTTCGTTGATGTAACTCTTGCAGTTGCTGAAGAAGTTAAAAAAGAAGAACAAAACCTTGGTATTGTCATTGATGCTTATGGTGCTGGACCATTTATGGTTGCAACTAAAATCAAAGGAATGGTTGCTGCAGAAGTATCTGACGAACGTTCAGCTTATATGACTCGTGGTCACAACAACTCACGTATGATTACCATGGGTGCTCAACTTGTTGGTGACGAATTGGCTAAGAACATTGCTAAAGGTTTTGTAAATGGTAAGTATGACGGCGGTCGTCACCAAATCCGTGTCGACATGTTGAACAAAATGTGCTAATACTCTTCAAAAATCAAGATAATCTGTCGTCAGCTCACTTTAGCTAACCTCAGTTATGCTCGCAGCTCGCTTCCTAAGCTAATCTTGATTTTTCTTGAGTAAGGATAAATGATATTAGATTTATATAATTAATCGGAGGGAATAACTAATGAGAATTGCAATTGGATGTGACCACATCGTAACAAATGAAAAAATGGCGGTTTCAGAATTTTTGAAATCAAAAGGACATGAAGTCATCGACTTTGGTACTTATGACCACGCTCGTACCCACTACCCAATCTTTGGTAAAAAAGTTGGTGAAGCAGTAGTTAGTGGCCAAGCTGATCTTGGTGTATGTATCTGTGGTACTGGTGTAGGTATCAATAACGCTGTTAACAAAGTTCCAGGTGTTCGTTCTGCTTTGGTTCGTGATATGACAACAGCTCTTTACGCTAAAGAACAATTGAATGCCAACGTTATCGGATTTGGTGGTAAAATCACTGGTGAATTGCTTATGTGCGATATCATTGAAGCTTTCATCAATGCTGAATACAAACCATCTGAAGAAAATAAAAAATTGATCGCTAAAATCCAACACGTTGAAACTCATAACGATCATCAAACAGATGCCAACTTCTTTACAGAGTTCCTTGAAAAATGGGATCGTGGTGAATACCACGACTAAGAGGTGACTTATGATTTTAACAGTCACAATGAACCCATCCATTGATATTTCCTATCCTTTGGATGAATTGAAAATTGACACTGTCAACCGTGTTGTAGATGTAACTAAAACGGCTGGTGGTAAAGGTCTTAACGTTACTCGTGTCCTATCAGAATTTGGTGACTCCGTAGTCGCAACAGGACTTGTCGGTGGTAAACTTGGTGATTTTTTAGTAGAAAATATTGATGATAAAGTAAGCAAACGTTTCTTCTCAATTCAAGGTGAAACCCGTAACTGTATCGCAATTCTACATGGAGAAAACCAAACAGAAATCCTAGAAAAAGGTCCTGAAGTTCAAGAAAAAGAAGGTCAAGATTTCTTGGCTCATTTCAAAGAACTTTTAGAGACTGTAGAGGTAGTGGCCATTTCAGGTAGTCTACCTGCAGGACTTCCAGTTGATTACTATGCTAGTTTAGTTGAACTTGCGAATCATGCTGGGAAACCTGTTGTATTGGACTGTTCAGGCGCTGCACTTCAGGCAGTTCTTGAGTCTCCACATAAACCAACAGTCATCAAACCAAATAATGAAGAATTATCTCAACTTTTAGGAAGAGAAATTTCTAAAGACTTGGATGAATTAAAAGAAGTTCTTCAAGAACCACTATTTGATGGAATCGAGTGGATTATCGTTTCCTTAGGTGCTAACGGAGCATTCGCTAAACACGGTAACACTTTCTACAAAGTAGATATTCCAAGAATTCAAGTAGTAAATCCAGTCGGTTCTGGCGATTCTACAGTGGCAGGTATTGCTTCAGGTCTTTTCCATAAAGAAACGGATCAAGAACTGTTGATCAAGGCAAATGTCCTTGGTATGCTTAATGCTCAAGAAAAAATGACCGGTCATGTCAATATGGCTAACTATCAAGGTCTATATGACCAATTAATTGTAAAAGAGGTATAAAATGGTTTTAACAGAAAATAAACGCGCTTGTATGCAAAAACTCTCTGATGAGAATGGTATCATCTCAGCTCTTGCTTTTGACCAACGTGGTGCTTTGAAACGCCTTATGGCTCAATACCAAACAGAAGAGCCAACAGTAGCTCAAATGGAAGAACTTAAAGTTTTGGTAGCAGATGAGTTGACTAAATACGCTTCATCTATGCTTCTTGACCCTGAGTATGGACTTCCAGCTACAAAAGCTCTTGATCCAAAAGCTGGTCTTCTCCTTGCTTATGAAAAAACAGGTTACGACACAACAAGTACAAAACGTTTGCCAGACTGCTTGGATGTTTGGTCTGCAAAACGTATCAAAGAACAAGGTGCAGATGCTGTTAAGTTCTTGCTTTACTATGATGTAGACAGCTCTGACGAACTTAATCAACAAAAACAAGCCTACATCGAACGTATCGGTTCTGAGTGTGTGGCGGAAGATATTCCATTCTTCCTTGAAATTCTTGCTTACGATGAAAAGATTGCGGACGCAGGTTCTGCCGAATACGCTAAAGTAAAACCACACAAGGTTATTGGTGCGATGAAGGTCTTCTCAGACCCACGTTTCAATATCGATGTCTTGAAAGTGGAAGTTCCAGTTAACGTTAAATACGTTGAAGGATTTGGCGATGGAGAAATCGTTCATACACGTGAAGAAGCAACTGCTTTCTTCAAAGCTCAAGACGAAGCTACTAACCTTCCTTACATCTACTTAAGTGCAGGTGTATCAGCTAAACTCTTCCAAGAAACTCTTGTCTTTGCCCACGAATCAGGCGCAAACTTCAATGGTGTTCTTTGCGGACGTGCAACATGGGCTGGATCAGTTGAAGCTTACATCAAAGACGGTGAAGCAGCAGCTCGTGAGTGGTTGCGTACAACTGGATTTGAGAACATTGACGAACTCAACAAGGTTCTTAAAACAACAGCAACTTCATGGACCGAACGTGTCTAAATTTCCCCCCTTTTATGTCCTAAAACATAGCTAAAAAACTTTTAAAAAAAGTTGTATGTAAAGGTTTACAAAATAAAAATCTTGTGCTATACTTAAGTTACAAGTTAATACAAAGTGAGTGTTACTAAGTAATATTAGGCATGATCACAGATGACTCAGAGGTATATTTTCTGAACTCATTTGTGGTCATTTTTTATGCTCACAAAACTTAAATAATAGGGCAAGGAGGTTGCCATGTATCGGATATTAAATCCAATGAATAACAATGTTTCTCTCGTGCGAAATAGCAAGGGAGAGGAGTTGATCGTAATTGGTAAGGGTATTTCATTCGGTAAGAAGAAGGGAGATTTGATTTCTGAGGATCAGGTTGAAAAAGTTTTTCGGATGAAAACAGAAGAGTCGCGAGAAAACTTTATGGCTCTTCTCAAGGATGTACCGCTTGATTTTATTACGGTCACTTATGAGATTATTGATAATCTTTCTAAAAAATATCAATATCCTGTCCAAGAGTATTTATACGTCACTCTGACAGACCATATCTATTGTTCTTATCAGGCTATTAGCCAAGGACGCTATAAGGATAGTAACTTACCTGACATTTCTGCCAAATATCCTATCGCTTTTCAAATTGCACAAGAAGCTTTTGAAATTTATCGTCAAAAACTGACAGAAAATTTTCCTGAAGACGAAATCATTCGTATCGCTTATCATTTCATAAATGCCGAAGGTGAGAATGAAGTCGAAGTTGTTGAGTCAATTGATAAGAGAAAGGAAATTTTAAAGAGGGTCGAAAGCGTTTTGAAGAGTTATAAAATCCAGCGAACACCTGAAAATAATAATTTCTACGACCGCTTTATGATTCATCTAAATTATTTTTTGGATTATCTGGATCGTAGTCGCGATGATAATCAATCCTTGCTCGATATGGAAGAACATATAAAGAATACCTATCCAGAAGCATTCGAGATTGGTAGTAAAATTTATGAGGTCATTGCTCAGGAAACTAGTCTTGACCTCTACAAGAGTGAACGAGTTTATCTTGTTCTACACATCCAACGTTTATTGTCATAACATTTACTAAAAATTATATAAGGAGAAATCTATCATGAATAGAGAAGAAGTAACATTGTTAGGTTTTGAGATTGTTGCCTATGCAGGTGATGCTCGTTCAAAATTATTGGAAGCTTTGAAGGCTGCTGAAGCTGGTGATTTCGCGAAAGCGGATAGCCTAGTTGAGGAAGCTGGTAGCTGTATCGCTGAAGCACACCACGCGCAAACTAGTCTTTTAACCAAGGAAGCTGCTGGTGACGATTTGGCTTATAGCGTGACCATGATGCATGGTCAAGATCACCTGATGACAACAATCTTGCTAAAAGATTTGATGCACCATTTAATCGAACTTTATAAAAGAGGAGCTAAATAATGAATAAGTTAATTGCCTATATCGAGAAAGGGAAGCCTTTCTTTGAAAAACTATCTCGAAATATCTATCTTCGTGCTATTCGGGATGGATTTATCGCAGGAATGCCAGTCATTCTATTCTCAAGTATTTTTATCTTGATTGCTTTTGTTCCAAACTCTTGGGGCTTTAAATGGTCTGATGAAGTAGTAGCACTTTTGATGAAACCTTACAGCTACTCTATGGGAATTCTAGCAGTCTTGCTAGCTGGTACGACTGCTAAATCATTAACAGACTCTGTTAACCGTAGCATGGAAAAAACCAACCAAATCAACTATATGTCAACGCTATTGGCGGCTATTGTTGGATTATTGATGTTGGCAGCTGATCCAATTGAAGGTGGCTTTGCAACTGGTTTCCTTGGTACAAAAGGGTTGCTTTCAGCCTTCCTGGCAGCTTTTGTAACTGTAGCTATCTATAAGGTTTGTGTGAAGAACAACGTTACTATTCGCATGCCTGACGAAGTTCCACCGAATATCTCACAAGTCTTTAAAGACGTTATTCCGTTTACGCTTTCAGTTGTTTCTCTTTATGCTCTTGACTTGCTCGCTCGTCAATTTGTTGGTGCAAGCGTTGCAGAATCAATTGGTAAATTCTTTGCCCCATTATTCTCAGCAGCAGACGGTTATCTTGGTATTACCATTATCTTTGGTGCTTTTGCCTTCTTCTGGTTTGTCGGTATTCACGGCCCATCTATCGTTGAACCTGCCATTGCAGCGATCACTTATGCAAATGCCGAAGTCAACTTGAACCTTCTTCAACAAGGTATGCACGCTGATAAGATCCTTACATCTGGTACACAAATGTTTATCGTCACTATGGGTGGTACAGGAGCAACTCTTGTAGTTCCATTCATGTTTATGTGGTTGTGTAAGTCTAAGCGTAACCGTGCCATCGGACGCGCTTCAGTAGTTCCTACATTCTTCGGTGTAAACGAACCAATCCTGTTTGGTGCACCACTTGTTTTGAACCCAATCTTCTTTATTCCATTTATCTTTGCTCCAATTGCAAACGTTTGGATTTTCAAATTCTTTATCGAAACTCTCGGCATGAACTCATTTACTGCCAACCTTCCATGGGTTACTCCTGGACCTTTGGGGATTGTCCTTGGTACAAACTTCCAGTTCTTGTCATTTGCTCTTGCAGCATTGTTAATCGTAGTAGATATTGTTATCTACTATCCATTCCTCAAGGTTTATGACGAACAAATTCTTGAAGAAGAACGTTCAGGCAAAGCTAATGATGAATTAAAAGAAAAAGTTGCAGCAAACTTCAACACTGCTAAAGCTGATGCTATCCTTGAAAAAGCTGGAGTAGAATCAGCACAAAATACAATCACTGAAGAAACCAACGTACTCGTTCTCTGTGCAGGTGGAGGAACAAGTGGTCTTCTTGCCAACGCTTTGAACAAAGCAGCAGCTGAGTACAAGGTGCCAGTTAAAGCTGCAGCTGGTGGCTATGGTGCTCACCGTGAGATGCTACCTGAGTTTGATTTGGTTATCTTGGCACCACAGGTCGCTTCAAACTTCGAAGATATGAAGGCTGAAACAGATAAACTAGGTATCAAACTGGCTAAGACTGAGGGAGCTCAATACATTAAATTGACACGCGATGGACAAGGTGCTCTAGCCTTTGTTCAAGCTCAATTCGATTGATGATAGGGACTGTAAAACAGTCTCCTATCATCACGGAAATCGCTATGGCGAATTTCCTAATCGCCTTGTTAATTCGTCGGTAAAAAAATATCGTTTTTACCTCCTCATGTCACAATTCAGTGACTTGCTACAAGAAGTGAGATGGAGATGGATAGCTCACTAACTCCTCTCCTCTCACTTTTCATTTTATCCAATCAAGAAATAGGTGAAAAAATGACAAAAACACTTCCTAAAGATTTTATATTTGGTGGCGCAACAGCGGCTTATCAAGCAGAAGGAGCTACGCATACAGATGGTAAAGGTCCTGTTGCCTGGGACAAATACCTAGCAGATAACTATTGGTACACAGCTGAACCAGCGAGTGATTTCTACCATAAATATCCAGTGGACTTAAAGTTTGCTGAGGAATATGGGGTAAACGGTATCCGTATTTCAATTGCTTGGTCACGTATTTTTCCAACAGGTTATGGTGAAGTAAATCCAAAAGGGGTAGAATTCTATCATAAGTTATTTGCAGAATGTCATAAACGTCATGTAGAACCGTTCGTAACTCTTCACCATTTTGATACACCTGAAGCTCTTCACTCAAACGGAGACTTCTTGAATCGTGAAAATATCGAACACTTTGTAGATTATGCTGCCTTCTGTTTTGAAGAATTCCCAGAAGTAAACTACTGGACAACCTTTAATGAAATTGGTCCAATCGGTGACGGTCAATACTTGGTCGGTAAATTCCCACCAGGTATTCAATATGACCTTGCGAAAGTCTTCCAATCCCACCACAATATGATGGTTTCTCATGCTCGTGCTGTGAAATTGTACAAAGACAAAGGCTATAAAGGTGAAATCGGGGTTGTTCACGCCCTTCCAACTAAGTATCCATTGGATCCTAAAAATCCTGCAGATGTTATTGCGGCAGAGTTGGAGGACATTATCCATAACAAATTTATCTTAGATGCAACTTATCTGGGGCACTACTCTGAAAAGACCCTGGCAGGGGTAGAGGCTATCTTGGCTGCCAATGGTGGAAAGCTTGACTTGCGTGACGAAGACTTTTTAGCGCTTGAAGCAGCTAAAGATTTGAATGACTTCCTCGGAATTAACTACTATATGAGCGATTGGATGGAAGCTTTTGATGGTGAGACAGAAATCATCCATAATGGTAAAGGGGAGAAAGGAAGCTCTAAATACCAGATCAAGGGTGTTGGTCGTCGTGTAGCTCCTGACTATGTACCTCGTACTGACTGGGACTGGATTATCTATCCTCAAGGATTATACGACCAAATCATGCGCGTGAAAAAGGATTATCCAAACTACAAGAAAATCTACATCACAGAAAATGGTCTTGGTTACAAGGATGAATTCGTTGATAACACAGTTTACGATGACGGTCGAATCGACTATGTGAAGAAGCACATGGAAGTTATTTCAGATGCTATTGCAGACGGAGCAGTAGTTAAAGGCTATTTCATTTGGTCACTTATGGATGTCTTCTCATGGTCAAATGGTTATGAAAAACGCTATGGTCTCTTCTATGTGGACTTCGATACACAAGAACGCTATCCAAAGAAATCAGCTCATTGGTACAAAAAACTAGCTGAGACCCAAGTGATTGAATAGTACAACCAGTTATTAGGTATAGAATTTAAGCGAGGAAAGTTTATACTCAAAGATTTTATCAAATCAATCTATGAAAAAGTTTATATTATTAACTTTCAACATTGCTCTCATGTACCATCCTTGACCAAGGAGCAACTTGCAAGTCTTGGAAAATGGTATGTCTCGACGGGTAAGGAGTGGATTTGTCATTCAGACTATGAATTTGAAGAATTTCAAAAGCTATTTTTAAATTTTGTCAACGCAGAAGATAAGGATAACATTTCCTTTGTTTCGGATTTTATGCCATTTCAACACTAAAATATTATAAAGAGGAATCTATCTCATACTAGGGGATATTCCTCTTTTTTATCTAGATTTTACCTGAAAGTCAAAAAAATTCTTGACAGATTTATGTGATAGGAGTAAAATCTTAACTAGTTAAATAACCGGTTAAGTATAAAGAGAATTAACTCAATTACTCAAATCTTGTTTGATAAATAGAAAATAGAAGGAGGAGTTTTAAAAGTGAGTTATTTTTCTAAATAGATATTTAACCGGTTAAGGAAGTCCTTTGGGAAAAAGTGTAGTTCTTTCTTTAACGAATAAATGAAATAGAAAGTGTATTAAGATGAAAATCAATAAAAAATATGTTCTTGGTTCCGTAGCTCTTTTAGCCTTAAGCCTTTCCAGTTATGAATTGGGGCGTTACCAAGCGGTACAGACTAGCAAAGAGTCTAATCGTGTGTCTTATATAGAAGGGAATCAGACTAGTGCTAAAACTGAAAATCTGACGCCAGATGAGGTTAGTCAGCGAGAAGGCATTAATGCTGAACAAATTGTTGTTAAAATTACCGATCAAGGTTACGTGACTTCACATGGAGATCATTATCATTACTTTAATGGCAAGGTTCCTTATGATGCTATTATCAGCGAAGAACTTTTGATGAAGGATTCGAATTATCAACTTCGAAATGAGGATATTGTCAACGAAGTCAAGGGTGGTTATGTCATTAAGGTTGATGGTCGCTATTATGTATACCTCAAAGATGCATCCCATGCAGAAAATATTCGTAGTAAGGATGAGATCAATCGTCAGAAGCAAGAACACGGACATGGTAGTGGAACAAAAGTTAGCAATGAAGTTACTATAGCAAGGGCTCAGGGACGTTATACAACGGATGATGGCTATGTTTTTAATGCAAGTGATATTATTGAGGATACTGGCGATGCCTACATCGTTCCCCATGGCAATCACTTCCACTATATTCCTAAGAGTGACTTATCAGCTAGCGAACTTGCTGCGGCCCAAGCCTTCCTATCTGGTAAAGGTGGGCAAACAAGCTCAGTTGGGTATCGTCCGTCAACGAATTCTTCTAGCAATAGCTCATCAGATGCTTCGAATAGTAGTACATATGGACAAACAAATCATAGTAATGTTGAGACAAATATTAGAAGATGGGCTCCAACTGTTAGCCCACAAGTGGATAATAGTTATCAAGCAAGTCCAAGTGAAGACGTATCTAGTCTCTTGAAACAACTTTATGCCTTGCCACTCAGCCAACGACATGTGGAATCAGATGGGCTTGTCTTTGATCCAGCGCAAATTACAAGAAAAACTACGAATGGGGTAGCGGTACCTCATGGAGATCATTACCACTTTATCCCTTATTCTCAAATGTCTGATTTAGAGCAGAGGATTGCGAGAATGATTTCTGAAAATTATCAAGGAAATCATACAACTGCAGGTGGTAAAGAATTAAAACCAATTCCGACTCCAAGTCTTCCAAATCCAATCCCTGTTCCAGATCCTACCCCAATACCAAGTCCACAACCTGTACCAAATCCTCAACCAGGTCCAAGCAATCCAATTGATGGAAAATTGGTAAAACAGGCGATTCGAAAGGTGGTTGATGGTTATGTCTTCGAAGAGAATGGAATTTCGCGTTATATTTTTGCCAAGGAACTTTCAGCAGAAACTGTTGCAGCCATTGATAATAAACTTACCAAACAAGAAAGTTTGTCTCATGAGTTAGGAGCTAAGAAAACCAATCTTGCATCTGGTGATCAAAAATTTTACAACAAAGTTTATGATTTACTAGCAACAGTTCATCAAGATTTGATTTCCAATAAAGGGCGCCAAGCTGATTTTGACGCTTTGGATAGACTATTGGAACGTCTCAACGATGAGTCAAGTGATAAAGTCAAGTTAGTTGATGATATCCTTGCTTTTCTAGCGCCGATTCGTCATCCAGAACGTTTAGGAAAACCAAATGCACAAATAACTTACACAGATAATGAGATTCAAGTAGCCAAGTTGGCAGGCAAGTATACAACAGAAGATGGCTATATCTTTGATCCCCGTGATATCACCAGTGATGAGGGGGATGCCTATGTAACTCCGCATATGAGCCACAGTCATTGGATTAAGAAAGATAGTTTGTCTGAAGCTGAAAGAGCAGCAGCTCAAGCTTATGCTAAAGCGAAAGGTTTGACACCTCCTTCAACAAATCATCAAAGTTCAGGAAATACTGAGGCTAAGGGAGCAGAAGCGATTTACAATCGAGTAAAAGCAGCTAAGAAGGTACCACTTGACCGTATGCCTTACAATCTCCAACATACTGTGGAAGTTAAAAATGGAAGTTTGATTATACCTCATTATGACCATTACCATAACATCAAATTTGAGTGGTTTGACGAAGGTCTTTATGAGGCACCTAAGGGGTATACTTTAGAAGAGCTATTTGAAACTGTGAAGTATTATGTCGAACATCCAAACGAACGTCCGCATTCAGATAGTGGTTGGGGTAATGCGAGCGACCATGTTCAAAGAAACCACAATAGTCAAGCTGCTAACAATCAAACAGAGAAACCAACTGAGGAGAAACCTCAGACAGAAAAAATTGAGGAGGAAAAACCTCGCGAAGAAAAACCGAAAAATGAGAAAGCAGAATCTCCAAAACTAAAAGAACCAGAGGAATCAGAAGAAGAATCACCATCGGAACCAGAGGAACCTCAGGTTGAAACTGAAAAGGTTGAAGAAAAACTGAGAGAGGCGGAAGAGTTACTTAAAAAGATTCAGGATCCAATTCTTAAGTCCAATGCCAACGAAACTCTCACAGGATTAAAAAATAACCTGTTATTTGGTTCTCAGGACAACAATACTATTATGGTAGAAGCTGAAAAGTTATTAGTCTTATTAAAGGAGAGTAAGTAACTATACAACTATTATAGAAGATAAAAAGGGAGCAGAATATGGATTCTGTTCTCTTTTTTATGAAATTGTGTAAAAATTCTTGACATATTTTCTAAATAAAGATAAACTATTTACTAGTTAATTAAATGGTTAAATACTAGTTAAGGAGTTGTTATGAAAAAAAGAAGTATCCTATGGCTCATGATTGCCTTATTTGCTCTTACCATAGGAGCATGTGGACAAAAGACCAGTCAAGACAAGAGTGATGAAACTAAAGGTATGAAAATTGTGACCAGTTTTTATCCTATCTATGCCATGGTCAAGGAAGTATCTGGTGACTTGAATGATGTTCGAATGATTCAGTCAAGTAGCGGAATTCACTCCTTTGAACCTTCGGCAAATGATATCGCAGCAATATATGATGCCGATGTTTTTGTCTATCACTCTCATACACTAGAGTCATGGGCGGGAAGTTTGGATCCAAGCCTGCAAAAATCCAAGGTAAAGGTCTTAGAAGCATCAGAAGGTATGACCTTGGAGCGCGTGCCTGGATTAGAAGATATGGAAGCTGGAGATGGGATTGATGAGAAAACCTTGTACGATCCTCATACTTGGTTAGATCCTGAAAAAGCTGGCGAAGAAGCGCAAATTATCGCTGACAAACTTTCAGAGGTTGATAGTGAGCATAAAGAAACTTACCAGAAAAATGCGCAAGCCTTTATCAAAAAAGCTCAAGAATTAACTAAGAAATACCAACCCATCTTTGAAAAAGCTAATCAAAAGACTTTTGTAACCCAACACACAGCCTTTTCATATTTGGCAAAACGATTTGGACTAAATCAGCTTGGGATTGCAGGGATTTCTCCTGACCAAGAACCAAGCCCAAGACAACTAACAGAAATTCAGGAATTTGTTAAAACCTATAAGGTTAAAACGATTTTTACAGAGAGCAATGCATCATCTAAGGTAGCGGACACTCTTGTCAAATCAACAGGTGTGAGTCTTAAAACCCTCAATCCTTTAGAGGCAGATCCACAAAATGACAAGTCCTACTTGGAAAATTTAGAAGAAAATATGGCTATCTTAGCTGAAGAATTGAAATGAGGAGATTATGAAGATTAATAAAAAATATCTAGCGGGATCTGCAGTGGTCCTTGCCTTAAGTGTTTGTGCTTATGCTTTAAATCAACATCAAGCACCTGAGAAAAAAGATGACAACCGTGTATCCTACGTTGATGGTAAAGAGTCTGAAGCTAAAAAGAATGAAACTCTGACACCAGACCAAGTTAGCAAGAAGGAAGGCATAGAAGCTGAACAGATTGTTACCAAAATCACTGATCAAGGTTATGTGACTTCACACGGCGACCATTTCCATTACTATAATGGTAAGGTGCCTTATGATGCTATCTTTAGTGAAGAACTGGTCATGAAAGATCCAAACTATCAGCTGAAGGATGAAGATATTGTCAATGAGATTAAAGGTGGCTATATCATCAAAGTTGATGGCAAATACTATGTCTATCTAAAAGATGCTAGCCATGCAGATAATGTTCGTACCAAAGACCAAATTGAGCGTCAGAAACGAGAAGGCACATCAGATAGAGGAAATGAAACTAAGGAAGTCCTTGCTGCACGAGCTCAAGGCCGATATACAACGGATGATGGTTATGTCTTTAATGCTGCAGATATCATTGAAGATACAGGTGATGCCTATATCGTTCCTCACGGTGGACATTATCACTACGTTCCAAAGAGTGCACTTTCCTCAAGCGAGTTGGCTGCTGCACAAGCCTATCTGGCTGGCAGGAGAAGTCAACCGAGTGTGACGGACTATAAACCGAATCCAAGTGTTGAACCAAGTCCTCAAGCAGATAACTCAGCTACAAACAAACCAGTAGCTCAAGCGGACGACCTTCAAAGTCTTCTTGCTCAGTTATATGCTTTACCAGTTAGTCAACGCTATCGAGAATCTGATGGTTTGGTATTTGACCCAGCTAAAATTACCAGTCGTACACCATCAGGGGTGGCCATTCCACACGGTAATCACTACCATTTCATTCCCTATAGTAGTATGTCTGCTTTGGAACAAAAGATTGCTCGTTTGATGCCACTTTCAGGTCTTGTAACACCATCAAATCCTGTAGAAACTCCAAGTAAACCTAGTGAAGATCATGAGCACAACCATGACCATGAAGATGCTAATCATGACCATCATAATGATGGTGAAGACCACGATCACGGATTCGATGCTGACCGAGTGATAAGTGAAGATGAGGAAGGTTTTGTCGTTTCTCATGGAGATCACAATCACTATTTCTTTAAAAAGGATTTATCAACAGAGCAGATTAAGGCTGCTCAGGAGCACTTGACGGAACATCATCAGGTAGAACCTGTTAAACCACTTGCAAAAGATGTAGAGGCTTTCTCTCGAGATGCCAGCGATGAAGAAAAGATAGCTTATATCTCTAAAACCTATGGTGTTCCGCTTGAAGCAATCCGAATTTCAAATGGATTCTTTGTATTTGGTAATCCAGACCAAGCTTATGATCCAACTCACATTCACCCTTACGCCGTTCGTAAGGAACACGTTCGTATTCCGCTTCAAACAGGTGATGCAGAGCTTGATTTCCTAAACGAACTCTATACAACTGCTCTACGTGATGGTGTTTCTCCTTATAGCTTGCAGGTTGAAAATGGCAGCTTTGTTATCCCTCATGGTGACCATAACCACTACATCAAGGTTCAAACTAAAGGTTATGAAGTCGCTTTGAAAAACAAAATTCCTGCATTACAGTCAACTTACCAACCTGGTGCTTTTGATGAAAAAGCAGTCCAGTATAAGATTGATCAACTCTTGGCAGAGAGTCGTGAAGTCTATAAAGATAAACCAATTTTACAAAGACAAATTGAGCTTGCCTTGGGACAATTCTCTGAAAATATGAAGAAGCTCTCAACCAACTCAACAGCTGGTTATCTGGCTGCTTTAGATCTCTTTGACAAGCAGTATATCCACGTTGACTCTAGTGTAAAACCAACAGAAATCAGTCCTTTAGACAAGAAATATCAAGCTTTAGTAGATAAGATTAATACCTTGGATACGGATGCTTATGGACTTCCTAAAAAGGATCTCTTGGCTCAACTCCAAGAAAATAAATTGGCTCAAGATGAGGCTGGTTTAGATGCAGTTGAAGCTAAACTACAAGCTCTGCAAGATTTTAATGATCGAACTGGTGTTACGACAGTCGAATACATTAAGTATTTCTATCAACATCTGTCAGATGGTCGTTTAAATGACACTCTTAGAAATAAAGTTGCTAACTTAACTTGGACTCTTTATCAGTCACAATCTTTCCTTAAGGCAACTGACTTGAACAAACTCTTCCCTGAAATCTATCAAACAAAATTAGAGGTAGAAGAAGCAGTGAAGAATGAATCAGTTGCTCATAAACCTTCTGAAACGATCCTAGACACTGAAAAAGTTGATGGTCATAGTGCTAAAACTGCAGTTTATGAGTTCTTGAAAGGTTTGTTTGATGATATAAAACCTGAGGAACAAAGTAACCATGTCTTAAAAGGTCAGGTGGCAGGACTTTTAACAAAAGCTGAAGAATTAGTAGCTCAAGTCAAAGAAGAAGGTGTTAAAGCTTCACTTGTTGACGAAGTGAAGAATCTGAAAGCTGCCTTTGACAAAGAGGATGCTGACCTAGATGAATTGAACATGCAAGTCCAAGATCTTCTGAAACGTATTTCACTAACCATTCAGAATGAACGTGAGAATGTCAAACAAGACCCAGAGGTTTTAGTTCTCTACCAAAAACTTTATAATGGTGTTATTGCCCTTCATACTTATTTAGAAATGAATAATGGTTCTGATGCTGACTTTGAAAAAGTGGACGCTTTATTTGATAAGCTTAGTGCAGCAAGCAAAGACAAGCAAGCTCTTTTAGCTCTTGCTCAAGAAATCGTTTTGTTAAACCAAGAATTTCAATCCAAAGTCAAGCCAGCTGAAGCTAGCACAGAAACAGCCAATACAGAAACAAACGATAAACAAGCTGAGTCAACCTTAACTCCTGCAACTAGCTCTCCAGAAACAAGAGAAAAAGTAGCAGAATAATACAAAGTTCAGACAGTTACTGCGTCAAAAGTAGGCTGCTGATAAAAAAGAGGTCGGGAATTTTTTCCCGATCTCTTTAGTCTTTATAAGCTACAATTCCAATAATGGTGTCGACTGCACGTTCCATTGTTTGTAGACTAACGTATTCAAAACGACCGTGCATATTTTCGCCACCAGCAAAGATATTTGGCGTAGGAATTCCCATGAAGGAAATTTTAGAACCGTCTGTTCCTCCACGGATAGGCTCGATAATTGGTGTGATACCAAGGTCTTCCATAACTGCTTTGGCAATGGTTACTGGTGTCATATCCTTTTCAATGACTTCCTTCATGTTGTAGTACTGGTCTGTCAATGTTAAAGTAACACGATCACTACCAAGTTCTTGGTTCATCTTATCAGAGATAGCTTGCATAGCAGCTTTACGTGCTTCGAAGTTTTCTTTTTCGAAGTCACGAATAATGTAGCTGGCACGCGCTTCCTCAACAGTTCCTGTTACATCCATGAGATGGTAGAATCCTTGGTACCCCTCAGTCAACTCAGGTCGGTCACCAGCTGGGAGTTGATTGTGGAAGTCAATGGCTAATTGGAGAGCATTAACCATTTGCCCTTTGGCCGTTCCTGGGTGAACATTACGACCTTGGAAATGAAGTTCTGCACCTGCAGCAGAGAAGGTTTCGTATTGAAGTTCACCAAGAGGTCCCCCGTCAACTGTATATGCAAAGTCAACATTGAAATCTTCTGCATCAAATTTATTGGCACCAACACCGATTTCTTCATCAGGTCCGAAGCCAACACGGATTTCACAGTGTTTAATCTCAGGATGAGCAGTCAAGTATTCGATAGCTGTCATGATTTCCGCGATACCTGATTTGTCGTCAGCCCCGAGAAGGGTAGTTCCATCAGTTGTAACCAAGCTTTGCCCTAGATATTTCTCTAAGCTCTTGAAATCTGCTGGATCAAGCTTGAAACCAGAATTACCAAGCTCGATAACTCCACCGTCGTAGTTTTCAATAACTTGTGGATTGACACCTTCAGCATTAAAATCAGCTGTATCCATGTGGGAGATAAAACCGATCTTACGAGTCAAACTTGGGTCGTTGGCTGGTAAGGTTCCGATAGCAAAACCGTTTGGTAGGTAGTAAACATTTTGCAAACCAACACGTTTCATCTCAGGGATGAGGACATTGGTTGCGAAGTCTACTTGACTTTGGGTACTTGGTGTAGTGGTTGAATGTTCGTCAGAACGAGTATTGACTTTGACATAAGTCAAAAAACGCTCCAACAATGTTGGATATTTCATCGTAACTCCTTTTTTCCTTCTTTTAAAACCATTGTATCATAGAAAGAAGAGAAAAACAAAAGTCAGAAGGGAGGTAACATTCTTATGTTAGCGTTTACTTATAGCTGTTTTAGTGATACAATAAAAAAGATAAAAATATCACAAGGATGCAGAGATGAAAAAAGCGATTTTAATGATGACATTTGGTTCCCCAGAAGAGATTACCTTTGAAGGAGTAGCCGACTTTTTTACCAACATTCGTCGTGGAGTTCGACCTCAAGACCACGAGATTCAAACACTTTACGATAATTATATCCGAATTGGAGGAACCCCACTTCAAAAAATTACCCGTGAAGAAGTTGCCTTAGTAGAAGCTAGATTGGGAAATGAACATAGTGTCTATTTTGCCAATAAATTTTCAACCCCCTTTATTCCAGATGTGATTCGGCAAATGGAAGCAGATGGAATTGAAAAGTGTATTTGCTTGATTTTGGAGCCACACTATTCCTTTTACTCTGTCATGGGGTACGAAAAGTTTCTGGAAAGTAAACAAATTCAGTTTTTAGTTATTAAGGACTGGTATCAAGAAGAAGCCCTATTAAACTATTGGACAGATGAAATTGCTAAGATTTTAAAAGAAAAGGTGAAACAGGATACTTTCAAAGTAATCTTTTCTGCCCACAGTGTGCCCATTTTTGCCTTGGATTTTGGTGATCCCTATATCGACCAGATTTTCGAAAATAGCAAGTTAATTGCTGAGAAATTAGGCTTGAAACCAGAGCAATATACCAACACTTGGCAGAGCGAAAGTGATATTGGTATTCCTTGGATTAAACCAGATGTATTGGAGTATCTTAGAGAACAGGAAGAGCATCCAGAACATTATATTTTTGTGCCTATTAGTTTTATCAGTGAGCATATTGAAGTCTTGTTTGACAACGATGTGGAATGTCAAGACTTGTGTCAGGAATTGGAGGTGAACTACCATCGTCCACCAATGCCAAATACAGATTCTCGTTTGATTGATGCCTTGGTCAATATTGTCCGAGCTAACGAATATAAAGAATTTAGAGAATTCCTCCCAGAAGAAGAAACCTTTGATGAATTAGTCCCTTCGGATGAAACTAAGAATATTTTAGATGAATCACAAGACTTACAAATGCCAGAATTTGTTAAAAAATTGATTGAGAAAAAAGGTCGTGAAAATGTCAAGATGCCTTATTTAATCAAAAAAATGCTTGAAAAAGCTGGCAAATTACCTAAAGACTAAGTGAAAATAGAAAAGAACTGGTAAGTTTTGTTTCAAATATTTGCTAAGGCAGGATATTGCTTAGAAGGTGAAAGAAAAGGCGGTGGGACAGAAATCGATAGACAAAGTCTTGATTTCGTAGTTCCAGCCCCGCGAGGATGATTAGGAGCTTTTTGGAGTCTAAAAGACGAACAAAAAGTTCAATCAGCTACCGCGTCAAATTATGATTGATAATAAAAAGTGAGGTCGGGATCTTTTTGTCCCAACCTCTTTTTAGGTGACTAGCATTTTTTTGACCTAGTTTTTTCTTATTTACCCAGACAAAATTGGCTGAACAACTGTGTAATGAGTTCATCTGGAGCAGCATCACCAGTGATTTCTCCGAGGATTTCCCAAGTACGTGTCAAATCAACTTGAAGCAAATCAACTGGCATTCCTAGTTCGAGGCCTTCGTTTACAGCTTGTAAGCTTTCGACTGCCTTTTCAATTAATGAAATATGACGGGCATTGGACAAGTAAGTAGCATCTTGTTCGACTAAGCCAGCATTTTCAAAGAAGAGGTTGTTAATCCGTTCTTCAATCTTATCAATGTTTTGATTTTTGAGGACCGAAATACGGATGACATCTTCAGGAAGTTCGGTAGTTTCAATAGCCTCAGGTAGGTCAGTTTTGTTAAGTAGGATGATACGGTTGGTATCTTGGCTGATTTCAAGAAGTTGTCGGTCTTGGGCAGTTAGAGGTTCGCTGGCGTTTAAGACGAGTAAAACCAAATCAGCTTCCTTGAGAGCTTTTTTGGAGCGCTCGACACCGATTTGTTCGACGATGTCATCTGTTTCACGGATACCCGCAGTATCAATCAACTTAAGTGGTACACCATTGATGTTGACGTATTCTTCGATGACGTCTCGAGTAGTACCAGCAATGTCAGTTACGATGGCCTTATCTTCACGCAATAGGTTGTTGAGGAGGCTGGATTTCCCAACGTTGGGACGACCAATGATAGCCGTTGAAATCCCTTCACGGAGAATCTTCCCACGACGTGCCGTTTTTAAGAGATTGGTTAAGAGTTGTTCAAACTCCATAGTTTTTTCGCGGACAACGGCAGTAGTGGCTTCTTCCACATCGTCGTATTCAGGATAGTCGATATTAACCTCAACTTGAGCCAAGGTATTGAGAATCTCTTGGCGAGTATTATTAATCAAGTCAGATAGAGAACCGTCTAGTTGCTTGACTGCAATATTCATGGCCTTGTCTGTCTTGGCACGTATAATATCCATCACAGCTTCAGCCTGAGTCAAGTCCACTCGACCGTTGAGGAAGGCACGCTTGGTAAATTCTCCAGGTTCTGCCATGCGTGCCCCTTCACGGATAGCCAATTGCAGGATTTCATTGGTTACGGCGATTCCACCGTGGGTGTTAATCTCGATAATGTCTTCACGAGTGAATGTTTTTGGAGATTTCATAGCCCCAACCATAACCTCGTCCATGACCTTACCAGTTTGAGGATCAACAATGTGGCCGTAGTTAAGAGTGTGGCTAGCAACCTTGCTCAAGTCCTTGCCTTTAAAGATTTTCTGCGCAATGGCAAAACTATCCGTTCCGCTTAGGCGGACTATCCCAATAGCCCCTTCACCAAGCGGTGTCGAGATGGCTGTAATGGTATCAAATTCCCGTGTAATCATTTCAATTCCTTATAGTTTATTTGTTTGTATAGACTAATATCTCTTCAAATTGTAACAAAATATAGTGTTTTATTCAACGAATGGCACTTATAAAGAAAAGCCTAAGCAGATTGCTTAAGCTTTACTTAGTGCGCATTTCGCCTTGTGGGAAATAGGTTCCTTCAGGCATATCGTTGATAATGACATGAACAGCAGATTGAGGTGCACCAGTGTTGCGAACAACAGCTTCCGTTACTTCCTTGGCTAGGGCTTTCTTTTGCTCTAACGTGCGTCCTTCAAATAAATCAATGCGTACAAATGGCATAATTGCGTCCTCCACTAGATATTTGATTTCTTCTATTTTACCACAATTTGCCATTTAAAGCTTTGAGAAAATATGGTATACTAGAATGTAGCAAAAAATTTAGAAATGGACGTGAAATAGAAGCATGGCACAGTTGTATTATCGTTATGGGACCATGAACTCAGGCAAGACGATTGAGATTCTCAAGGTAGCCTATAACTATGAGGAGCAAGGAAAGGGAGTTGTGATTATGACTTCGGCTCTGGATACGCGTGACGGTGTTGGCTATGTTTCAAGTCGAATTGGAATGAAAAGACCAGCAGTTGCTATTGAGGAAACAACGGATATCTTTGGATTTATCCGAGACTTACCTGAAAAGCCATACTGTGTACTTGTCGATGAAGCCCAGTTTTTAAAGCGTCACCATGTTTACGACCTAGCTCGTGTTGTGGATGAGTTAGATATACCTGTTATGGCATTTGGTTTAAAAAATGACTTTCGTAATGAGCTGTTTGAAGGCTCCAAACACCTTTTGCTCTTGGCAGATAAAATCGATGAAATCAAAACCATCTGTCAGTATTGCAAGAAAAAAGCGACCATGGTCTTGCGTACGCAGGACGGATTGCCAGTCTATGATGGTGAGCAGATCCAGATAGGTGGCAATGAAACCTATATCTCGGTTTGCCGTAAACATTATTTTGCGCCAATGATAACTTCTAACAAGGAGCAAAGCTATGACAATTGAACTAAGAGATGTTACAATGGAAAATTATTTTGATGTTTTGAATTTGGATGTCAAGGAATATCAAAAACAATTCATTGCAACCAATGCAATTAGTTTAGCTGAAGCATACGTCTACACTAAAAATGGAGATTTTGTAGCTCCATTGGCAGTTTATGATAATGATGCAATTATAGGTTTTGTAATGTTAGCTTATGACAAAAAGATAGGAATTAGTAGTGGAAATTATTTACTATTTCGTTTTATGATTGATAAGAATTTTCAAAATCAAGGATATTTTAAACCAATTATGGATAAAGTACTAGACTATGTTCGGACAGCGCCAGTAGGTTTAAGCAATAAACTTTGGTTGTCTTATGAACCGGAAAATGAACACGCAAGATCTTGTTACCTCAGTTATGGATTTAAAGAAACTGGGGAAATATTTGAGAATGAAGTAGTAGCAATCTATGATTTAACAATTGAGAAATAAGGAGAAAAAATGAACATCTATGATCAACTACAAGCTGTAGAAGACCGTTATGAAGAGTTGGGAGAATTGCTGAGCGACCCAGATGTGGTCTCTGATACCAAGCGTTTCATGGAGCTTTCAAAAGAGGAAGCTTCTACTCGTGATACCGTAAATGCCTACCGCGAATACAAACAAGTCCTTCAGAATATTGTCGACGCCGAAGAGATGATTAAAGAATCAGGCGGAGATGCTGACTTGGAAGAAATGGCCAAACAAGAATTGAAAGATGCTAAGGCTGAAAAAGAAGAGTACGAAGAAAAACTGAAAATCTTGCTCCTTCCTAAAGATCCAAACGATGACAAGAACATCATACTTGAAATCCGTGGAGCAGCTGGTGGAGATGAAGCAGCACTATTCGCTGGGGATTTGCTAACTATGTACCAAAAGTATGCGGAAGCCCAAGGCTGGCGCTTTGAAGTCATGGAAGCCTCAATGAACGGTGTAGGTGGTTTCAAGGAAGTGGTTGCTATGGTATCAGGTCAGTCTGTATACTCTAAGCTTAAGTATGAGTCTGGTGCCCATCGTGTTCAACGTGTCCCTGTGACAGAAAGTCAAGGGCGTGTTCATACCTCGACAGCTACTGTCCTTGTCATGCCTGAAGTGGAAGAAGTAGAGTACGATATTGATCCAAAAGACCTTCGTGTGGATATCTACCACGCATCTGGAGCTGGTGGACAGAACGTCAACAAGGTTGCGACTGCCGTTCGTATCGTTCACTTGCCAACCAATATCAAGGTTGAAATGCAGGAAGAACGTACCCAGCAGAAAAACCGTGAGAAGGCAATGAAGATCATTCGTGCGCGTGTTGCTGACCACTTTGCACAGATTGCCCAAGACGAGCAGGACGCAGAGCGTAAGTCTACTATCGGTACTGGTGACCGTTCAGAACGTATCCGTACTTATAACTTCCCACAAAACCGTGTTACCGACCACCGTATTGGCTTGACTCTTCAAAAACTAGATACGATTTTGTCTGGTAAACTAGATGAAGTTGTGGACGCCTTGGTTCTTTATGACCAAACACAAAAATTGGAAGAATTAAACAAATAATGAAATTAGCTCAAATGTTTAAAGATTTTGAGGAAAAGTTGATAGCGCAAGGAGAGGAAGCAGAAAGCCTCTCCTTTGTCTATCGTAGCCTGAAAAATCTATCTTTTACTGACTTCGTCTTTGCCCTTCAGCAAGAAGTTACAGAGGAAGAAAAAGAGTTTGTAGAGGAAATTTACACGAAACTGGCAAATCATATACCTGCACAGTACATTATCGGTCATGCAGAATTTTTGGGGATGCAGTTAAAGGTTGATGAGCGGGTCTTGATTCCCCGTCCAGAGACAGAAGAGTTGGTGGAGCTTATTCTAGCTGAAAATCCTGAGACGAATCTTTCAGTTCTGGATATTGGAACAGGTAGTGGAGCTATTGCTCTCGCCTTAGCCAAAAACAAACAAGATTGGTCAGTGACAGCAGCAGATATTTCCCAAGATGCTTTAGATGTAGCCAGCGAAAATGCTAATAATCAAGGTCTAACATTATCCTTTATTAAATCTGATTGTTTCTCCGAAATTTCTTCAAAATATGATATAATTGTATCCAATCCACCTTATATATCTCGAGTAGATGAGGCAGAAGTTGGTTTGAATGTTCTCCATTCAGAGCCACATTTAGCCCTCTTTGCAGATGAGGATGGTCTAGCGATCTATTGCAGAATCGCGGAGGAAGCTAAAGACTATCTAAATGATGGTGGTAAGATTTACCTTGAAATTGGATACAAGCAAGGTTTTAGTGTTCCTACTCTTTTTAAGGAAAATCTTCCTGATAAAAGAGTGCGAACCCTCAAAGATCAATTTGGCCAAGATAGGATGGTTGTTGTTGATGATGGAGAAAATTAAGCAAGAGCTTGAAAATGGTGGCGCTGTTGTTTTGCCAACGGAGACTGTTTATGGACTTTTTGCAAAAGCTCTAGATAAAAAGGCTGTTGACCATGTTTATCAGCTTAAACGTCGCCCTAGAGATAAGGCGCTTAATCTGAATGTCGCTTCTATCGATGACATCTTGTATTTTTCTAAAAATCAACCAGATTATCTAAAGAATCTTGTTGATGCCTTTTTACCGGGTCCACTAACGATTATCCTAGAAGCTAATGACAGAGTTCCCTACTGGGTAAATTCAGACTTGACTACTGTTGGATTTCGCATGCCGAGTCATCCTGTAACTCTGGACTTGATTCGTGAGTTTGGCCCCTTAATCGGACCTTCTGCCAATATTTCAGGTCAATCAAGTGGAGTAGATTTTCACAAGATTCTTCAAAACTTTGACCAAGTGGTCTTGGGACTAGAAGACGATGCTTTTTTAACGGGTCAGGATTCGACTATTTTAGACTTATCTGGCGACAAGGTAAAGATTCTACGCCAAGGAGCGATTACTCGAGAAGATATCCTTGCCAAGATACCAGCCATTCTTTTTGAGGAGGTATGATATGCTACGTGATTTGAAAACAAGAGATGTTGCAGCTATTTGTGAGATTAACAAAGAAACTTTAGGCTATTCGTTTAGTTTAGAGGAAACGGCTAGTCAACTAGCTAAGTTATCTCAAGACTCACATCATTACCTACTGGGTTTCGAGGATTCGACCAGCCATGACTTAGTTGGTTATGTTCATGCCGAGGTTTATGAATCACTTTATTCTAAAGCAGGATTTAATATTTTAGCCTTAGCAGTTTCACCTCAAGCGCAAGGTCAAGGTATTGGTAAAAGCTTATTACAAGGGTTGGAAGAAGAAGCAAAAAGACGTGATTATGGGTTTATCCGCTTAAATTCTGCAGACCATCGTTTAGGTGCGCATGCTTTCTATGAAAAAGTTGGTTATACCTGTGATAAGACGCAGAAACGGTTTATTCGCATTTTTTAGTTTGGATTTTATATTCTTGTTGTAAAAACAAACTAAAGACCTGTCACACTATAAAGGAGAAGACCTATGATTTTTGACAAAGATGATTTTAAAGCATATGATGCAGATCTTTGGAATGCCATTGCCAAAGAAGAGGAACGCCAACAAAACAATATTGAGCTAATCGCGTCTGAAAATGTCGTTTCTAAGGCTGTTATGGCTGCTCAAGGGTCTATCTTGACCAATAAATACGCCGAAGGTTACCCAGGACGTCGCTATTATGGTGGAACTGATGTGGTAGACGTGGTAGAAAGTCTAGCTATTGAACGTGCAAAAGAAATTTTTGGTGCTAAGTTTGCCAATGTCCAACCTCACTCAGGAAGTCAAGCCAACTGTGCAGCTTACATGGCCTTGATTGAGCCAGGTGATACGGTCATGGGGATGGATTTGGCAGCAGGTGGGCACTTGACTCACGGAGCTCCAGTAAGTTTCTCAGGCCAAACCTACAACTTTGTTTCTTATAGCGTTGATCCTGATACCGAACTATTGGACTTTGATGCTATCTTAAAACAAGCCCAAGAAGTAAAACCAAAATTAATCGTAGCAGGAGCTTCAGCCTACTCTCAAATTATTGATTTTTCAAAATTCCGTGAAATTGCAGATGCTGTTGGTGCGAAACTCATGGTAGATATGGCTCATATTGCTGGCTTGGTTGCTGCTGGTCTTCATCCAAGTCCAGTGCCTTATGCACATATTACAACAACAACGACGCACAAAACCCTTCGTGGTCCACGTGGTGGTTTGATTTTGACCAACGACGAAGATCTTGCTAAGAAAATTAACTCAGCTATCTTCCCAGGTATCCAAGGTGGGCCATTAGAGCACGTTGTTGCTGCTAAGGCTGTTGCCTTTAAAGAAGTTTTGGATCCAGCCTTCAAGGAATATGCAGCAAATGTTATTAAGAACAGCAAGGCTATGGCAGAAGTCTTCTTGCAAGACCCTGATTTCCGTATTATCTCTGGTGGTACTGAAAACCACCTCTTCCTAGTTGATGTAACCAAGGTTGTGGAGAACGGAAAAGTTGCTCAAAACTTGCTAGATGAGGTCAATATTACCCTAAATAAAAACTCAATCCCTTACGAAACATTGTCACCATTTAAGACAAGTGGTATTCGTATCGGTGCAGCGGCAACAACTGCACGTGGTTTTGCTGAAGCAGAGAGCCGTAAAGTAGCTGAACTGATCATTAAAACCCTTAAAAATGCAGAAAATGAGGCTGTTTTAGAAGAAGTGAGAAGCGAAGTCAAAGCCTTGACAGATGCCTTCCCATTATACGAGGATTAAAATTTTTATGGACATTTATATTAAGAAAGCTATTATCCATCAGTTCAGTCCGGATGATACCGAGCTGTTCCTAGCGGATAAATTTCTCAATATCACTCCAAAAATCGAAGAATACCTGCGCAAGAAAATCGAACGTGTGTATTCGGATGAAGCTAAGACTGGGATTTTCGAAGAAGAAAATTCCTTCTTCAATCACATCACAGACGATTTGTTGGAGACATCGGTGACGCTGGCTAATCTCTGGAAAGAGGAATTCAGCATTTCCGAAAATCTTAAGACCAATGACTTGATTTTTGTGCAATTTTCTAAAGAAGGAGTAGAGCATTTCGCTTTCTTGCGAATTGCCCTGCGTGAGACCTTGACTCACCTCGGTGGAGAGGTTGATAATCCAATCAAGCTGACTCAAAACAATCTTCCTGGATTTGGTACAGGGGCTGATGAGGCCTTGGTGGTCAATCTTCAGAGTCGAAAATATCATCTTATTGAGAAACGAATCAAGTATAACGGGACTTTTTTGAACTATTTTTCTGAGAATCTGATCCAGGCTCAGCCAAAGATTTCACCTAAGAAGTCCATCAAGGAACTGGAAAAAACGGCTCAAAGAATTGCAGAAACCTTCAACACAGACGATTTCCAGTTTCAATCCAAGGTCAAGTCTGCTATTTTCAACAATCTTGAAGAAAGCAATGAATTGTCTCCTGAAAAATTGGCTAATGACCTTTTTGACAACAATCTCACTGCACGTCTTAGCTTTATTGATCAAGTCAAGGAAGCAGTGCCAGAGCCAGTTCAATTTGATGAAATCGATGCTAGTCGTCAATTAAAGAAATTTGAAAACCAAAAACTCTCCTTGTCAAATGGGATTGAGTTAATCGTACCTAATAATATTTACCAAGATGCTGAGTCGGTCGAATTTATCCAAAATGACAATGGTACCTACTCTATCTTAATCAAAAACATCGAGGATATACAAAGCAAATAATGTTTAAATTTATAAGAAGGGTCTTGGTGCTTGTTCTTATCTTATTTACTGGTTATAAACTTTTTCATATGTATCGGGATGTGAAGCAGGTCATGACCTATCAATCCTTGGTACGAGAGGTTTTAAGTGAGCAAGATACACCCGCAAATGAAGAACTAGTCCTGGCCATGATTTATACCGAAACCAAAGGTAAAGAAAGTGATGTGATGCAGTCAAGTGAGTCTGCCAGCGGAACTACAAATACAATCTCTGACAATAGGAGTAGTATTCGTCAGGGAATTCAAACCTTGACAGAGAATCTTTATTTAGCTCAAGAAAAGGGTGTAGATGTTTGGACTGCTGTACAGGCCTATAACTTTGGACCTGCTTATATTGATTTTATCGCCCAAAATGGGAAAGAAAATACCCTTGCCCTAGCTAAACAATACTCAAGAGATACCGTTGCTCCGATTTTAGGAAATACAACTGGAAAAACCTATCGATATGTCAATCCAATTTCCATCTTTCAAGGTGGAGAACTTTATGTAGATGGAGGGAACTATTATTACTCTAGACAGGTTCAACTAAATCTCTATATTATTAAATTTTTTAATCTATTTTAAGCACTTAGAAAATTCTAGGTGTTTTTATAAGCTTTCTTTAAGGCTAATAGACTATCCTAGATAGGAAAAGGAGGAACGTCTCATGCGAAAGAAATTCTTTCTGACTAGTGCTGCAGTTCTTTTAGCAGTTGCAACTTTGCAAAGCGCTCAAGCAGCCACTGATGTTCAAAAAGTAATTGATGAAACTTATGTTCAACCTGAGTACGTCTTGGGTTCTTCTCTCACTGAAGATCAAAAAAATCAAACATTAAAAAAACTCGGCTATAGCGCCTCTACAGATACCAAAGAATTGAAGACTATGACGCCAGATGTCTACTCAAAGATTATGAACGTCGCTAATGACTCTAGTCTCCAGCTCTATTCGTCTGCAAAAATTCAAAAATTAGGTGAAAAATCTCCACTTGAAGTGAAGATTGAAACCCCTGAAAATATCACTAAAGTGACCCAAGACATGTACCGTAATGCGGCCGTTACCTTGGGTGTGGAGCATGCGCGCATCACCGTAGCTGCACCAATCCCTGTAACAGGTGAAAGTGCCCTAGCAGGTATTTACTATTCGCTAGAAGCTAATGGTGTTCAACTTCCTCAAGAAAATAAAGACCTAGCTCAGGAAGAGCTAAAAGCCTTGTCAGACATTAACGATGAAAACAAGGACAAATCAGGCTATGATGCCAATAAACTCAATGTAGCCCTTGCCGATATCAAATCTGCTATCGCTAAAGCTAAAGAGTCTAAGGGTGAGCTTACTGAAGATGATGTTCGTAAGATTGTTGAAGATACGTTGAAAAATTATAAGTTGGATCAGGTTATAACAGGAAATCAGATTAATATCATCATCAACTTTGCCTTCAATCTTTCCAAGAGTGATATTCTCAATAACGAAGATTTCACAAAGACTCTAAAGGATCTGAAACAAAGTATCGTCGCGCAAGCAGGAGATAGTTTTAGCAATATAGACCTTAACTTTGATGCTAATAAAGCTATTCAAGACGGTGGCAATATCCTCAGTGCTATTTGGCAAGCAATTGTAAACTTTTTCAAGAGTTTTGGTGCTTAGGGTAATTCATGGTATAATAGATGGTAACAGAACAGTTGCCGTCTTTTTTTGTCGGCTGATAGAAAGTGAAAATTATGTTAAAGAAAAATGATATTGTAGAAGTAGAGATTGTCGATTTGACACATGAAGGAGCAGGTGTTGCCAAGGTAGATGGCTTGGTCTTTTTTGTAGAGAATGCTCTACCGACTGAGAAAATCCTCATGCGTGTCCTTAAAGTCAACAAGAAAATTGGCTTTGGTAAGGTTGAGGAATACCTTGCGCAATCTCCACATCGTAATCAAGACTTAGATTTGGCTTACTTGCGTTCTGGAATCGCCGACCTAGGTCATCTAGCTTATCCAGAGCAACTTAAGTTTAAAACTAAACAAGTAAAAGACAGTCTTTATAAGATTGCTGGAATTTCAGATGTAGAGGTTGCTGATACTCTTGGTATGGAAAATCCTATCAAGTATCGTAACAAGGCTCAGGTACCTGTTCGTCGTGTTAATGGTGTTCTAGAAACTGGTTTCTTCCGTAAGAATTCTCATGACCTTATGCCATTGGAAGATTTTTACATTCAGGATCCAGTTATTGACCAGGTTATTGTGGCTTTACGAGATTTGCTTCGCCGCTATGATTTGAAGCCTTATGATGAAAAAGAACAATCTGGCTTGATTCGCAATCTTGTAGTCCGTCGTGGTCATCATTCAGGACAAATCATGGTCATTTTGGTAACAACTCGTCCTAAAGTTTTCCGAGTAGAACAATTGATTGAACAACTAATCAAGCAATTTACAGAAATTGTGTCTGTTATGCAGAATATCAATGACCAAAATACCAATGCCATTTTCGGGAAAGAATGGCGTACGCTTTATGGTCAAGATTACATTACTGATCAAATGTTGGGCAATGATTTCCAAATCTCTGGACCAGCATTTTACCAGGTCAATACCGAAATGGCAGAGAAACTTTATCAAACGGCTATTGATTTTGCAGAGTTGAAGTCGGATGATGTGGTTATTGATGCCTACTCAGGCATTGGGACTATTGGCTTATCTGTCGCTAAGCATGTCAAGGAAGTCTATGGAGTAGAGGTTATTTCAGAAGCAGTAGAAAATAGCCAGAAGAATGCTTTATTAAACAATATCACCAATGCCCACTATGTCTGCGATACAGCTGAAAATGCCATGAAGAATTGGTTCAAGGAAGGCATCCAACCAACTGCCATCCTAGTCGACCCACCACGCAAGGGCTTGACCGAAAGCTTTATCAAAGCCAGCGCCCAAACAGGAGCAGACCGTATCGCCTATATCTCCTGTAATGTGGCTACTATGGCACGTGATATCAAACTCTATCAAGAGTTGGGCTATAAATTGAAGAAAGTCCAGCCGGTTGATTTATTTCCGCAGACGCATCATGTTGAGGCAGTATCACTGCTTGTACGAGCTGAGGCATCAGCGAAGTAGAAAAAGATGATCTGTCCATGGGATAGCTGTCGTAGAGTAAGGAGTTTACGACGAAACGATACGGTAACAGCGAACCGCTGAGTGTGTGAGTTTGTTGGTAAAACGCAGTTAATCCTCAAAAGGTTCACCCAAACCTTTTGAGTCCCACAAACGCATTATGTCGAAGTGGTATCACTGCTTGTATGAGCTGAGGCATTAGCGAAGTAGAAGTAGTATAGTAGTTTATATTCTTACAGGAAATCAAGCAATTTTATAGTAAGTTTTACAATCTGACAGGAGTCAAAAACTTTTTAGAATATTATTTCAGTTAACGATTAAAATTTTTAGTTCAGAAAATAAAATAGTTTTTAATGTGCTAATTATGTGTTAGTTATTGGACAGAATAATTAGCACATAGAAAGGGAAAATTTGACAGATGGACTAAGATAAAATTGTCAGTAACTGTGACCGAATGGTTAAGGTCTTTTTGGGTTTTAGTGGTATAATAAACAATATGAATAAGCTGTTTTGGAAGGACGAAATGACTGATAGTAATAAAGTGAAGAAAGTTGAAAAAGACTCTATAAAAATTGCCTTAGACAGCTCAACAAACCTCTCTGAGAAGATAAAATTGGGACAAAATACTGCAGCTATTTCTGTTTTGGCTGATACCTTTAGTAACTTTCAAGCAACTGTAAATGCTAACATTATTTCAGAATTAATTGCAACTTCAAATGTATTAAGTTCAGCTAAATTAGTGAATATTGCTAATTTGACGACTCCTTTAGTAAGTCTGCCTTCATTAATTCAAGTGGACAAAAACGCTATTAATGTCATGTCAGAAGTGATTGCTTCGTACAATAAAACGTTATCAAGCACACACTTGCAAGCAATTCAAAACATTGCAGATTCTGCAAAAAATTTAATTGCTAGCTATCAAATTGATTATTCAAAGATTTTTAGTGGCATCAATGAACTTTTAAAATCACTGCCTTCGATTTACACACAAGAAGAAATCGAGCAGATTATATCTCGAGTTCAACTGCTAGCAGAAAATGGATGGGTTATTTATTTTCGTGACAGAAATGTTTATCAGCGTATACTTGCTGAGGAATGGAATACCTTGGAGGACGAATGGATTAAGTTGCTTAGGGATAAACTAAAAAATGAGAAATTTATTATTTCCTTACAAAATTCGCCGTGTTACTCGGCTCCCCTAGTAAAATCAATGGTTGACTGCTACTTTAATAAAAACTTTTATGCAGCATACACTCTTGGGAGTTTGGCAATTGATGGTGCGCTAAATAGAATTTCAGAATTGACTTCATTAGAGAAAAAAATACCAGTAGGTCACCGAGCGATTAAAGAAATTGATAATATATTTATTGATAAGTCGTTTAGCGATGTAGGACTGATGCACTGGCTGTATCGTTTCTTCAAAGATACAAATAGGTTTACACTTGATGAACCAAATCGACATATGATTGGACATGGTAGGTGGGAGAAAGAAATAGAAGAACAAGAGTTTTTGAAGCTACTTAATGCAATGTTGTATATTTGTGATGAGTATGATTATTGGGAAGAAGTTATTTGTTATGAACAAGACAACTGAGTTTTTTTTGAGGTTAAACGCTTATGGATGAAATATATCCTTTTATTCAGGAGATAATTAATTGTGAAACGACCATACAGAAAATGGAAGTTTTCAATAGATGGAACCTTCATAAGTGTAGAGTTTTTCTATTTGATGAAGAAAAGTCAAATTTTGGTAATATAGGCAAATCATTTAGCTATGGAAAGTTTAATCTGATTGGTTTGGGAGATTACCAAAAAATTTGGGTTATTGATAAAAATACTGTGAATGCTAAGGATAATTTCTTACCCGTTGCTAGAATTGTCAATTACGACCTAAACATTTTTACTTACATACATGATTTATATAGAGGAAGAAATATCCTAGATAAGGAGAATTTAATTAGATTTTTACACGAGATTAAATCGTTGCGTCTAACAAATAATATTTCAACTGCTTTAATGGAAAGATATACCACCCCAATAAATCGTGAATTATTAGCTAAAATGATTGAAAGTTATGTTTATTTTGATAGCATTAATTTTGAAGTATTTCAATCTAATGTGCCTCAGACTCTAAAACCAGATAAATATATTTGGATGAAAGAAATCTGGGAAGATGCAGAATACTACCTAAGTAATGATGAGGTGATACAACATTATGAGGCAGTGTGTTGCTATATATTGAAAGCATTCATTTTGAAAAATACAAAAAATCTTTCTACAAAAGCTAAAGTGGCTGAGTTTAAACGCTATTGTATTGAGGATTTATGCGTATTTTTAGAATTGGAAATGACTTTATTAATACTTTTTTTGAAAAATGATAGTGCGGTTCAAGAAATATTTAAAAAGTTGCAGTTAAAGGCTGATAAGTTAATTGATAAAATACATAATACAGCATGGGATATTTTTCATATAAGACTATTGGAGCAAAGTACTTTATTAAATTGTATTGAAAACCCAGATGTGATTTATCTCCACTATTTTGCAACTGCGGATTCTGGGTTGGCCGAGGTATTACGAGCCAATCCTATTAAAATGCTGGTTTATTATAATAAAATAATTATACCTATACGTCGATATGATGCAAAAGATTTTTTCACTCAAGATGAGTTAGATTCTTATACTACTGAAGAAAAAATTAGATTACGTGCAGAGAAAGTTCAGGGGCTTGATTTCTGTTCTATAAAGCAGAGATTGAGCAGTGAGTTAGGGAATTTACTTACTAAATAAATTTTAATAGTTCCATTCCATAGTATAACTCCAACAGGGAAATATATGGCATTAGATAAATTAGAGAGTATCTGTATATCGCTGAACGGTACTCCTATCCTAACGATGTACTTGAATTTATTAAGGAGGAAAAATAGGGAATGAAAGATACAGAACTAAAACAATTAAAAGATAAACTATGGCATTCTGCCGATGTTCTTCGTGCAAGTGCGCATTTAGCTGCGAATAAATATGGTCAGCCTATTCTCGGGCTTATCTTCCTTAGATATGCAGATATTTTATATAAACAACATAAGGAAGATATTGAGGAAGAGTATAATCGTCTTAAAGGTGGACGTATGGAAAAATCCATGAAAGAAATCTCAATAGAAAAATGCGGATTCTATCTTCCAGGATGTGCTTATTATGACTTTATCAATGACGCACCGGACGATGCAAACAAAGCTATCATCGTAAAGGAAGCTATGGAAGCTATTGAAGATGAAAACCCTAGAATGGAAGGAGTTCTTCCTAAAGAAGTATACGCACAGCTTGTTCCGGATGAGGAACCAGAGCTTCTCTCTAACATCGTGCGTATTTTCAAGGATATTCCTGAAAATAGCACTATTGATATCTTTGGTGAAATTTATGAATACTTTTTAGGAAAATTCGCACTTGCGGAAGGTAAGGATGGAGGAACATTCTACACTCCTGCAACTGTTGTAAGATATATGGTTGAAGTATTAGATCCTCAGCCCGGTGAAAAGAAGTTCCTAGATCCAGCATGTGGTTCAGGAGGGATGTTTGTTCAGGCAGCAAGGTACATGCATAATCACAATGCCAGCGAGAGTGAACAGATGAAATTCCGTTGCTATGGTGTGGAAAAGGAACCAGACACCGTTAAACTGGCAAAGATGAACCTTCTTCTGAATAATATTCGTGGAGATATTACACAAGCTAACTCATTTTATTCTGATCCATATAATGCATTTGGACAGTTTGACTATGTAATGGCAAATCCACCCTTTAATGTTGATGAGGTTGTGGTTGAGAAAGTTTCTGACGATATCCGTTTCAATACGTATGGCGTACCAAGAAATAAGACAAAATCGACAAAGAAAAAATCAGATAAAAAAGAAACAGTACCAAACGCTAACTACTTGTGGATTGGCTACTTTGCCACTGCGTTAAATGAGCATGGTAAGGCAGCTCTTGTTATGGCTAATTCCGCTTCGGATGCTTCTGGTTCAGAATATGAAATCAGAAAGAGAATGATTGAAGAAGGTATTATTTCACAAATGGTGACTCTTCCTTCAAATATGTTCTCATCTGTTACACTTCCGGCAACTCTTTGGTTCTTCGATAAACAGAAGCCAAACACTGATAAGAAAAATGAAATCTTATTTATCGATGCCAGAAATATATTTACTCAGATTGACCGTGCTCATAGAAAGTTCTCAGATGAGCAGATTAAGAACCTTGGCATAATAACAAAACTATATCAAGGTGATACACAAGCTCTTGTTGACTTGCTTGATGAATATAAAACAGAACTTGCAAATGCTCCAGAATCTTCTGATGATAAAGAAGTCCTAACTAAAGATTACTGGCAATCACAGATTGATTGGTTAACGGAAAGATTCCCAGATGGTGTATATGCTGATGTTATCGGCCTTTGTAAAGTTGCACCTATGAATGGTGAAGACGGAATCATTGAACAGGACTACTCCCTCAATGCAGGTCGTTATGTAGGTGTAGTGATAGAAGATGATGGATTAACCGAGGAAGAGTTTAAGGAAGAAATGTTATCCTTGAATGCCGAGTTCACTTCATTAAGTGCTGAGGCAAAGAAACTTGAAGAGCTCATCGCAAATAATCTGAAAGAATTGTTGGGTGAGTGATATGAAATATGTGAAATTGGGGAATATAGCAAAATTTCGCTATGGAAAGATGCCTGATAAAGATAAGTTTCTTGACGATGGATATCCTGTTTTCAGCGGATATAGAATAACAGGATATTATAGTGAATACATGGTTGAAAATCCGACTTTAATTGTGGTAGCAAGAGGAGTTGGAGGTACAGGGGATGTAAAAATTTCACCGCCAAAATCTTATATCACGAATCTATCTATCATTGTTGATCTTGATGAAAGTGTTGCAGATATGCGTTACTTATATTATCAATTTGTTTGCAATAATTTGAGATACTTGGATACGGGGGCGGCTCAATCACAAATCACAATAAATAATTTATCAAAACACAAAGCTTTACTACCAAGACTTGTTATTCAAAAGAAGATTTCATCGATATTGACAACTTACGACAACCTCATCGAAAACAACAACAAGCGGATCAAGTTGTTGGAGCAAATGGCAGAGAATCTATATAAAGAATGGTTTGTAAGATTCCGCTTTCCTGGATATGAGGATGTAGAATTTGAAAATGGCATACCAAAAGGCTGGGAAGTTAAAAAGATAAAGAACTGTGTAAAAAGATTGCCTTTTAATCGGTTATATAAAAGAAATGAATTGGAATCGGAAGGTAAAGTAATAGTAATTGATCAATCTTCAGCGGAATTCCTAGGTTACCATAATGATGAACCATCTCATTGTGCAAGTATTGATAAACCAGTTCTTTTGTTTGGTGATCATTCATGTAAATTTGTGTTAATGATTAGAGAGTTTTCTTTGGGTGAAAATGTGGTTCCATTTATAAGCGAAAATGAAAATAAGTTGAATGACTATTATTTGTTTTATGCTGTTCACAAAATTATTGTAACAGAAGAGTATAAAAGACATTGGGGTAGATTTACGGGAATGAAGATTTTGGTTCCTGATTATGAATTACAAATAGTTTTTGCTGATTTTATTAAACCGATTATTCAAGAGCAAAATAACCTTTGGAATGAAATCCAATTATTAATTAAACAAAGAGATATGCTTTTACCACGCTTAATGAGTGGCAAACTTGAAGTGTAAGGAGGTGTTCCTATGCGTAATTTTATATCTGAAGATGATATAGAACAGGCTATACTTGCAAAATTAAAAACGGAACCATTTAACTATGATATCCTCATTTGTGATGCTGATTTGAGTAAGCAAGATGATTTGAATGATGGTACAGGAAGAGCTTCTAAGAAAGAATGTGTTCTTCCTGATGTTATGCTGTCTTCTTTGAAACGCATTAATCCTACTATCTCTGAAGATAAAATCAAGGAAATAGTAAAAAACTTAAGGCAGGATTACACAGGTACAGATATTGTTGATACTAACTATAAAATATACAGGCAAATCCGCAATAATATAAAAATCACAGTTCGCAAAGACGACAAAGAAGACTTTGATTTTGTAAAGCTAATTGATTTTGAGCATCCGGAGAACAATACTTTTACAGCAGTTTCTCAGATGTGGATTCAAGGAAAGGCCTATTATCGCAGACCGGATATCCTTATCTTCATCAATGGAATGCCTCTTGTGTTCATTGAACTAAAGAATAGCATCGTTAAAATTGAAGAAGCCTATAATAATAATTTAAAGGATTATTTACGAGATATTCCAAATCTATTTGCATTCAATCAAATTTGTGTTCTCTCAAATGGATTAGAAACAAAGCTTGGTGCCTTCAATGCGACCTATGACTACTTTTTTGAATGGCTTAAAGTTGATAGTGAAAAAGAAGTACTGGATCGAGAAGCTATTCACTCAGCTGAAAATGTAAAAGATAGTTCTGTAAGATATTTTGTTGATGGTTTATTAAACAAGGATAAATTGATTGATTATATCGAAAATTTTATTCTCTTTGAGAATCAACAAATAAAAATTATCGCTAAAAACCATCAGTATTTAGGCGTAAATAATCTGATGGAATCAGTAAAAAACAGAAAAGAATTAAATGGTAAACTGGGTGTCTTCTGGCATACACAAGGTTCGGGTAAGTCCTACTCTATGGTTATGTTTGCCCGTAAGGTTAAACGCAAAGTGGCTGGTAATTTTTCATTCCTTATTATCACAGACCGTGAAGATTTGGATACGCAGATTCATAAGAATTTTGTACGCACAGAAGTTATTGGTTCTAAAGAAGAGTGTCAACCAAAAAACAGCAAGCAGCTGCGAGAATTTTTAACTACTAACAAAGCATTTATCTTCACACTAATTCATAAGTTTAGATACGATAAGACGAAGAAGTATCCTGTTCTTTCTACACGTGATGATATCATTGTTCTAGTTGATGAGGCACATAGAACACAGTACAAAGATTTAGCAGAAAACATGAGAACAGCACTTCCTAATGCTAATTTTGTTGCGTTTACAGGAACACCACTTCTCGGGGCTAAGCGTCTTACTAATCAATGGTTCGGTGAGTATGTGTCAGAGTATAACTTTGCACAATCTGTCGAAGATGGTTCTACTGTACCATTGTTCTATTCCAGACGAGTTCCGGAAGTAGGTCTTGAAAATAATTTCCTTGATGATGATGTTGTAGATATTATCGAAGAAGAAAATCTTAACGACGACGAAATCCGTCTGTTAGAAAATGCATCCTCTCGTATTTTAGAAGTTATTAAGCGTGATGACAGACTGGATAAGGTTGCGCAGGATATTGCATACCACTTCCCAAGACGAGGATTTCTTGGGAAGGGAATGGTTGTGTCAGTTGACAAATATACAGCTGTCAAGATGTATGACAAGGTTCAGCATTACTGGGCTATTGAAAAACAAAATATTACGAAACAGCGAAATTCTGCCACTACAAAGGAAGAATGTGATCAGCTCACAAATATTCTTGCTTATATGAATAAGGTGGAAATGGCAGTGGTTATTTCTGAAGAGAATGATGAAGAAGCTAAGTTTGCTAAACAAGGGTTGAGAATATCGGAGCATCGTGCAAAGATGAAAGAAATCACATCTGATGGTAGAGATATCGAGGATAGGTTCAAGAGTCCAGATGATCCTTTGCAATTAGTATTTGTGTGTGCTATGTGGCTAACAGGATTTGATGTGAAAAACCTTTCTACGCTCTATCTTGACAAGCCGATGAAGGGACACACGTTGATGCAAGCCATAGCTCGTGCCAACAGAGTTTATCCTGGAAAACCTGCTGGAATTATTGTTGATTATGTGAATGTTTTTAAATATATGAAGAAAGCATTAACAGAATATGCCACGGGTAATGACGGAACAGAATTTCCTGCAAAAGATATAGAACAGCTAATCGGATACATTGATGGTACAATTCATGAGGCAGATTCTTTCTTGCTTTCTTTAGGTGTTTCATTAGAGAAAATCATTGCAGATTCCAATACTCTGGATAAACTGGATGCTTTAAGAAGAGCTTATGACGCTATTATTGCTAAAGATGATGCTAAAGAGAAATTCAAGGTTATACTGAACACCTTAACGAATCTCTACGAAGCATCAAAACCAGAAATCTTTGAAAGAAATTGGACTAATGATAAATTTGCACCACTCGTTTATTTACATGGATTGTTTTATCATACTATTGATGACGAAAAAGTAGCTCGTGCCAGACAGAAAATGAATCAAATTCTGGACGGTAGTGTAATTGCAAGTCCGGATTTCGCTAATTATGTTCGGGGGAAAGAAGCTCAGTACATGATTAAAGGGACAAAGGCCATAGATTTATCTAAAGTAGATATTGAACAGCTAAGACAAGAAATAAAATTGGCTGAGTATAAAGCTATTGAAATTGATGATTTGAAGGAATATATAGAGCAAGCACTAGAACAAATGCTTAATAGAAATTGCACTAGAACGAAATTCTCCGAACGATTCAAACGCATTATTGATTCCTATAATGCAGGCGGTACTGAAAATGAAGATTATTACGAACAGCTTGTTAAACTTCTTGAAGAGATGCGTCAAGAGGACAATCGTGCAAATATGGAAGGTCTTACGGAAGAAGAACTGGAAATTTACGATTTGTTGATTGCTGGAAAGAAATTGACACAGGTTGAGGAGCAAAAAGTAAAACTGTCTGCAAAAAATCTGTTTAAGAAATTGATGGATAATCGTAGTAATCTTCTTGTGGTAGATTGGTACAAAGATGAACAGCCGCGTGCCAAACTTAAATATGAAGTTGAATTATCATTAAATCAGGATCTTCCTGAGAGTTATGACAAAGCAGCCTTTGATTCTAAGGTATCATTACTCATTAACCATTTTGTTGATATGGCAGTACAAGGATATGGATGGATTGGTCTTGCATAGGGTTATATTGAAAATAATCATTAAATTGTTTTTCTAATTATTTTTATAAAGACCATCCTACTTAAAAATTTAAGTAGGGTAACTAGGTTGGCGATAAATAGCTTACGATCAATATCGTTGATATTACAGAAGTTCTGGGTGTAGCTAATATTGGGGCACTCAGATTTTTTTGTAACTACCTATGTTTGGAAAAGGTATTTAGGAGTTGATAGAGAATAGCTTTTTATTATTTGTAGTACAATTCAATAAAGTGATACAATATTGGTAGAGAAAATGGGAGAGATTATCAATGCTTATATTGGAATTGTATCAAAATCATTATTCAAAAGATTTAGTCGTGTTTGACTCTTTAGAAGATGGAAAAGCCTTTGTAGCTCAAATTCCTGGATATACTTTAGAAACAGAAGATGGGTTTCAAGTGGAGTATGTGAACCCAAAACACTTGCCAGATTATATGGAAATTGTGTTCAATGGAAATATTGTCCCTTTATCTAGATTTTCATTTGAACCTGAAGAAAATGTCGAGATTATTTGGAAAGAAATTTCGAATCTTTCCGTTAAAAACAATCAAGTAATCGAAGGGGATTCAAAAATCGATGCCTATATCGTTAACAACGATGAAGTCAAAGCTTATATCGAAGCACGAGAAGTCAAGTATCATCAGGCAAAGGACTTTTTAGAGCGCAACGGGTATGAAGTCGACAGAAACTTTTTCGGAAGTGAAGACGGGGAAGCGATTGTCTATAGAAAAAAAGGCGCCGAAGATTGGCACTTTTTGTGTCACCTTGATCCTTCGTTTTTAGAGATTGAAGATGTAGAAGGATATGTGAAAGAAGCCATGGAAGATATGCAATAGTTACTAAAAGTTCGTTTTGAATGTGTAGGATTGCTAGTTAAAGCGATTTGATATAGTTTTCAAAATAATCAATAAAAAATGTAGTATTTTAGCAAATATAATATGGAGGTTTAAGATGCCAACTACAATAGAAGTTAATAAGCAGAGTGTTGAAGCACTACTTGGTAGTGGAAGAACAAAACCATTTGTTATTCCAGAATATCAGCGTCCTTATGCTTGGACGGATGAACAGGTTGAAACACTGTTTGAAGATTTATGGGAATTTACCGTCAGTAATGGTGGTACTGAACGCGAAGGTTCGTATTTTCTTGGAAGTATCGTTTCGTATGAAAATGATAATGGTGAACAGGAAATTATTGATGGTCAGCAACGTATTACCTCTCTGTTTTTATTGTTAAGAGCGATTTACACAAAGCTATTTAATTCTCCATTATCAGAACGAACTCCAGAAGCGAACAATTTTATTGGTAAGATTGAACCCTCAATCTGGCGCACTAATAAACTGACTGGAACAGTTGATTATAAGACTACTCTTCTAACATCACGTGTTGTTAATAATGAAGGTAATGAAATTCTTCGTAAAATTCTCGAAACTGGAAGAGCAAATAAAGATTCTAAAGATAATTATTCTAGAAATTATATTCATTTTCAGGAGTTACTTGATAAACATTCAAGTGAGAATCCCTTAATGATTTATCAGTTCATTTATTCCCTATTAAATCAAGCTATTCTTTTACCAATAACTGCTGATACCCAAGATACAGCATTGACTATTTTCTCTACTCTAAATGACAGAGGTTTACCGCTATCTGATGCTGATATATTTAAAGCTAAGATTTATAACCATCTTGAGGGAAAAGATAAGGAAACATTTATTGAACGCTGGAAAGAGCTTGATGAACAAGCTACAGCAGCTAATGAAAGTATCCAACAATTATTTTATTACTATATGTTCTATCTTAGAGCTTTGGAAAAAGATACTAAAAGTACTACACCTGGTGTCAGAAAATACTATTCGAGTAACAAATTTGAACGCCTTTATCAATCTGAATTATTAGATAATTTATTCGTAATGATCGAATTATGGAAAGTAATTAATAAAGGTGAAGTGCTGGAAGATGAGAGTTGGTCATCAAATATAAAGATAAAACAAACATTAGATACACTTACTTCATATCCTAATGAGTTCTGGAAATATCCGGTGATTATATATTATATTTGTTATCGTAAGGATAAAAACTTTGAGGATAAATTTGCAAGATTCTTAAACAAATTACTCGCTGAACTAATGACAAAATACATTCTTATTCCAACTATCAATGCTGTTAAAGGTGATATTTTAAAATTAAATTCAGCAATTGTTGTATCAGATATTCCTAAATTTGATTTCAAAGAACTAGACCAAGCTCAACTTGAAGCAGGAATCCAAAATCCTCACCGTAATGTGGTGAGAATGTTGCTTAAAACACTTGCTTATAAACATCAGGATTCATTATTACCAAGTAAATGGGAAATCGAGCATATCTTCCCTCAAAAATGGCAAACTAACTACTTTATAGATGAATCAGATCATAAAATCCGAGAGAAAATCGAGCATATAGGCAATAAATTACCATTTGAAAAGAAGTTAAATATTATAGCAGGAAATGGTTACTTTGCTAAAAAGAAAAAAGAATATGCAGCTTCTAAGATCGAAATCACAAAATTTATGGGACTTTCTGAAATTCAAGAGTGGAATTTAGAGTCAATTTCGAAAAGAGATATCAGGATTTCAGATTCTATTATTGCAATTCTTAAAAAATGGAACAAAGAGTATTCGGTTATTACAAAAGAAATTGTTTCCAATAAACCTTCAGATGAGGATTTAGCTCGTATTGCTGAATTTAAGGAAAAAGGATGGATTTAATGGTGAATCAATAACAAGTAGCTGTGCGTTTTTTAAACTATTTTAGATTTTTATAGAGAGAAAGCGTATGAGATGAGAAAATAGTGGAGGGCAAGATTTTATGCTAGAGTGGAAATCTGTACCAGAGGATGAATATGAAGCTAGTGCAGCTTTTAGCGAAAATAGTCATTACGAGATTTCTACGATGACTTTGAAGGGAAAGAAACATCTGATTCGATTGAAATTTCCCTTCTGTCATTTTTACCAAATCACAGAAAGAGACTTATTTGATGCTCTTCATCAGATTCCTAGTTCGTCAGATCTTGAATCGCCTATTTGTAAGCTAGAGACTAGTAGCCTGATTACAGAAGTGATTCATAGGGCGGGTGGAGTTTTGGCTGAAGAAGACTTGGTTCATTTTCGTATTTGTGCTAAGAATCTAGTTTTTGACTTAGTTCTCTATAAAAATCAAGAGAGTGATATAAGGATAGAAGAGGTTTGTTAAAAATGAAGTGGGTTCATATTGGTGAGGAAATCAAGTATAATTGGTATGAATTACGGTGTCAACTTTCTCAAGAAAATCACCTGCAAATTTTTCTTGAGGGCTTAAAGAATCAAAAGCTCAAATACTGTATTGATTTTGGTAAGATTCTTTTTTGCAGATCTATTGATGAGGGGTGGGACCTGAATTTACTAGAAGAAGATTTACTCAGCGGACCAGAATTTCCCTATTTATCAGATGGGATTTTACTTGAAATGATAGACACTCACCTTAAAAACCGAGTTCAAAAGTTTTATCCTGCCCCCATCTATCACTACCAAGTACAGGGAATTAATTTTGGGATAGACGTCCTTACAGAGGCATTTCCGATTATAAAAAAACTAGACTGAAGCCTAGATAAAAGTAAACCTTTTCAACAATAAAATAGACTCCATAATATCTATAGGGAATTTATCCACTAGAAATATTATAGAGCCTGAATCCTTACAGCTTTATCTACAGATTTTGGTAAGTTCTTTATAAAATATCCACCCTGAGGGAATCGAACCCCCATCTCAAGAACCGGAATCTTACGTGATATCCATTACACTAAGGGTGGAAACTTTAATTATTATATCAAAAAAGAGAGCTGAACTCAAGTTTTTTCTAAACTCAGCAAAAAGAGAAGTAAAAAAGATTCAGTATTGAACCGAATCCTCTAGATGATTATTTTTTCTCAAGAAGAGCTTTGATTTCTTGAAGAACTTCCAACTCAGTTGGACCAGCAGGTGCTTCTTCAGCAACTTCTTCTTTTTTGGCAAGGTTTTGAGCTTTTTCCATTGCTTTAATCACAAAGAATAGAACGGTACCAACAACAAGGAAGTTGATAACAGCACTCAAGAAGTTACCGTAAGCAACACCATTCCATGAAAGTTCAGCAATACGTTCAATTTTTGCAGCTTTCAAAGCAGGGTTCAATAGAAGTGGAGTGATGATATCATTAACAAATGAAGTCACGATAGCACCAAAAGCAGAAGCGATGATTACACCGACAGCAAGGTCTACAACGTTACCACGGAGCAAAAATTCTTTAAGATCTTTTAACATTTTCTTTTTCCTTTCGAAATTTTACAGTCTAAATTATATCTCAATCATCTGTTGAATTCAAGAAATATGCTCAGTGTTTTTTAAAAACAAAAACTTTACTGAAGATGTAATTGAGGACTATGATCGTAACTTGTGCAAAAATAGTCTCAATTGTGTTGATAGTATTGAGATTATCACCTACAAATTGACCGATGATGTGAGGGAAACTCGTCACAAAAATAAAGGTCAGAAGGAGGTCTAATAGAAAAGTTATGAATCTTGCAGTTGTAAATTTTATCAGACGTTTGAACCAATTTTTTCGTTTCTGTTTAAAAACAATGGTATCGTTGGTGAAAAAAGCAAACAAAATTCCAGTTATATTTCCCAGAGCAGTCGCCCATAATTCTTGTTGGCAAAGGTAAAAAATCGTGATACGAACAATAATCGAAACAAGAGTAGTTGCAGCTCCAAAAAATAAGTAGGAGAGAATTTCATTATCGAAGAATTTTTTTATGCATGTTTTCATAAAAATAGTATAGCATAAAGGAGATAAATGTGCTATACTTGTAGGGTTGACTTGCTCAACCCTTGGTGCTTAGCTTCTTTCACCAAGCATATTTTACGCGGGTTAATCGCTAAAGGAGAAAACATGAAAAAACTAACTATCCGTGATATGGCAGATATTGCCATTGTCGCAGCAATTTATGTGGTTTTGACAATCACACCACCCCTTAATGCTATCAGTTACGGTGCTTATCAGTTCCGTATCTCTGAAATGATGAATTTCCTTGCCTTTTACAATCCTAAGTACATTATCGGTGTTACTCTTGGATGTATGATTGCAAATTTCTTCAGTTTTGGAATCATCGATGTCGCAGTTGGTGGAGGCTCTACGCTTATCTTCCTAAGTTTAGGCGTATGGTTGTTTAGCAAATATAAAAAAGACTATCTTTTTAATGGATTGATTCGAAAAGATCATTTCTTCTTTTCAATTCTTTTTTCGATTTCAATGATCACCATTGCTGCTGAATTGAACATCGTAGCAGAAGCACCTTTCTTCTTAACTTGGTTTACAACTGCTATCGGAGAATTCGCTTCTTTGATTGTTGGTGCTATTCTTATCGGAAAAATCGGTAAACGTCTTGATTTGACTAGATAAAGATATCACATCAAATATTATTGAAAAGGGCTGAACGTTGTTCAGTCTTTTTCTTTGTCCATAAAACTAGTTGTTCAATAAAAGTGATATAATAAGGAAAAAAGGAGCTTTAATTATGATAGATTATTTTTTGATTGGGCTAAAGTCGATGATGAAAAGCTCGGTTTTGACTTTTGCTATTTGCTTTGTATCCTTCCTTCTTTTATTGATCCTTTGGCGCCGTTATGTCATTGTGCGTCAAAGTGGTGGAAACTTTTTTGCCCCTTTTCATATTGCTAAGGGAAGATTTTATATCCATAATGCTTATGTTTTTAGAAAGCGAATTATACCACTGAATAATATTAAAAAGATTGAGGTTGATTTTATTCCAAGTGTTAAATTGAATGGAGCTAGATATTTTTTGAGTATCCAACAAAAGAACGGAAAAGCTCTAGCCTATTTCTTTGGCCAATCAAAAGAGAATGATAAGCTTGTCAGAAATCTAAAAAATGAAACGAAAAAGTATCATATTAAAGTTATCATTCACTGACAATTCCAAATATTGGAGAGGGATAAAGATGGATAGGCTACAAATAATCAGAAATAATCAGCATTTAAGAAGATTACTTTTAGATGAGTGTGATATTTACTTTTATGATCACATCAGAGAGGTGCAGTTTTCTAACAACGATGAGGAATATTCTCTAGCTTGTCAGGCCTTTGCTAAAGACGGCAGCGGGGGAGAATATGTAATTCTTGAGGATGAGAGTATTGGCTTTATAGGGAGTGAAGGCCAAGTTGGTCGGGTAGCAGAAAGCCTTGATGACTTGCTTACTTTCTTACTTCATGCTGGTTCTATATCAGACTTTTCTTGTCGGTTGCTCTATCAAAACAAGGATTTGTTGTCAAAATTCTGTCAGGGATTTATTAACAAAGCACGAGAGAACTACCAGTCAAAAGGCGAAAAGTGGGACAAAGTGAGAACTCTACTTGCACAAGAGTTGGGACTTGAATTTCAGCCAGAAAAACTGCAAGAGTTAGCCTCCAATTTTTATCAATCAGCGATAAGAACTCCACTATTTACTTGTAAATATGGTCATGGTGAGAATGAATATGTCTGCGATTCTGTTTTGTCAGATATTGTCGGCTTGTGGGTTTCAGAGCTACTGGGGGCGACTGCAGAAGAAATTGAAGCTTTTGCTAGCGCTAAAAATATTCAAGTGTAAAAAGTAAAATTTAATTTTCACTTAAATTATTTTATGTTATAATACTGATGATTATATTTTAAGGAGTTTATATGAGTTCATCAGAATTTATTTCAAAGATTGATTATTATTGTCATAAGAAAGAAAGTCTATTTGACCAAAGTAAGTTCAAGTATGCTATTCGTTCCATGTTTGCAGGTGCTTTTTTAACCTTTAGTACAGCCGCTGGGGCCATAGGTGCTGATCTACTCAATAGCATCGTTCCAAGTGCTGGTTATTTCCTATTTCCCTTTGTATTTGCATGGGGACTTGCTTATATCGTTTTCTTAAATGCCGAGTTGGTGACGTCAAATATGATGTACTTGACAGCTGGAACATTTTTGAAGAAGATTGATTGGAAAAAAGCCTTTATTATTTTACTTTATTGTGCCTTTTTTAACTTAGTTGGCGCTCTGTTAGCAGGTTGGTGCTTTGCTAATTCATCGGCGTTTTCACACCTGACACACGACAGTTATCTTCCAAAGATTGTAGCCAAGAAGTTGGCACGTCCTAGTGATTTGGTCTTGTTGGAAGGGATTTTGGCAAATATGTTTGTAAATATTGCCATTCTGTCTTCAATTTTGGTTAAGGATAGCAATGCCAAACTCTGGATTATCTTGTCAGCTATTTCTATGTTTGTCTTCTTATCTAACGAGCATATTGCAGCCAACTTTTCATCTTTTAGCATTATCAAATTCAGCATTGTTTCTGATCAAATTGCTAACTTTGATATTCCTAATATCCTACGTCATTGGAGTGTTACCTTTATCGCTAACTTGATTGGTGGAGGATTCTTGATAGGCTTACCATACGCTTATCTTAATAAAAATGAAGATACTTATGTTGATTAGTAAAAGCTTTTGAAAATATAATGAAAATCAATAATAGAGGAGGTCGGGACTAAAAATCCAGACCTCAATTTTTTTCCAAAGAACTTTTTGATAAAAACGTTATTTTCTCTGTCTATAAATTCAAACAAATTATTAGTGCATGGACTTTTGCTGAAAAATAAAGAAACTTTTTTGTAAATTCAATATAGAACAAAATAAAAACATATATTAAATATATAGAATGGAGAGTTTAAAAATAAAGGGGTGAAAACATTAAAGATGCTGATACAAAGCAAATGGAAACGATTACTAAAAGTGATGAAAATATTGTAACTAGAATTAAGAAAGCCTTCCCATAATTTCGATTTTATGTTATAATATTCACAAATAAAAGTTTTAGGAGTTTATATGGTTTCTTCAGAATTTATCTCAAAAATTGAGTTTGCTTGTAAGAAAAAGGAAAGTCTTTACAGTCAAAGTAAATTCAAGTACGCTATCCGTTCAATGTTTGCTGGTGCATTCTTAACATTTAGTACAGCAGCTGGTGCAGTTGGAGCTGACTTGATTAATAAGATTGCTCCTGGAAGTGGACGTTTCCTCTTCCCATTTGTTTTCGCTTGGGGATTGGCTTACATTGTTTTCTTGAATGCTGAGTTAGTAACATCTAACATGATGTTCTTGACAGCTGGTAGCTTTTTGAAAAAAATTAGCTGGAGAAAGACAGCTGAAATTCTTCTATACTGTACACTCTTTAATTTGATCGGTGCTCTTATAGCAGGTTGGGGCTTCGCCCATTCAGCGGCTTATGCAAACCTTACCCATGATAGCTTTATTTCTGGAGTTGTGGAAATGAAGTTGGGCCGTTCAAATGAACTAGTCTTACTTGAAGCTATCTTGGCTAATGTCTTTGTAAATATCGCAATTCTTTCATTTGTTTTGGTTAAAGATGGTGGAGCTAAACTTTGGTTGGTTCTTTCAGCCATTTACATGTTTGTATTCTTAACAAATGAACACATCGCCGCAAACTTTGCATCATTTGCTATCGTGAAATTCAGTGTTGCTGCTGATTCAATCGCAAACTTCGGTATTGGAAATATTCTTCGTCACTGGGGTGTAACCTTTATTGGTAACTTTATTGGTGGTGGTCTACTGATGGGATTACCTTACGCCTTCTTAAACAAAAACGAAGATACATATGTAGATTAAAAGTTGGATTTATTCCAACTTTTTCTGGCTCTTTGTCAACTGTAGTGGGTTGATGAAAAGTTATAACCTGGAGAGGACCAACATGGTTCTCTCCTTTTTGATGTTCAAAGCAATGAGGATTCTAGTTTTAAAGTTTTCAAAGTTCCGGAAGCCAAAAGCATTGCGCTTGATGACCTTAATGAGGTTATTAGTAGCCTCCAGTTTCGCGTTTGAGTAGGGCAGTTCCAGTGCGTTCATGATTTTGTCCTTGTCTTTCAAAAAGGTCTTAAAAACAGTTTGAAAAATAGGATTTACACAAGAAATCGTTTCTTCAATCAGTTCAAAGA
>NZ_JASHCG010000017.1:0-49546 GCF_047464215.1 Streptococcus infantis
TGACGCTATCAAGGATTTGATTGCGAAATTTTGTTTTGAAGTAGACGTAGAGTTTCTTTTCTTCTTCCACTAGTTCTGGATGGTGTTCTAGAAGTTCATGGAGACAAATCATGCCTTCTTGGTCCCAGTCTTCTTTTTCCCATAGATGAAGATAATAATCTTTTCGGCATCTATGGACAATACCTTTTACCTTCTCATAATACTTTTCAAGCATTTGCTTTCCCCCTTTCTCTGCTTGTAGTATAGCAGAGAAAGGGGGAAAGAAGGGCTTTGGTTTCTGTCTTGTGTTTTTTCAAGTCTGTAATGTTATTGATTATGAGTTTGTAATTCACATAAAGCTTGCTAGTTTTCATAGTCTAATTTTCAGAAAAAGCAAAAAGCCCACTGTTGTAGGCTTTTTGTAAAACAAATCTTAAAATTAAAGCATTTTGTTGTAGAATTCAACGACAAGTGCTTCGTTGATTTCTGGGTTGATTTCATCGCGTTCTGGCAAGCGAGTCAATGAACCTTCCAATTTTTCAGCATCGAATGATACGAATGCTGGACGTCCAAGAGTTGCTTCTACTGCTTCAAGGATAGCTGGAACTTTCAATGATTTTTCACGAACTGAGATCACTTGACCTGGAGTTACACGGTATGATGGGATATCAACGCGTTTTCCGTCAACAAGGATGTGGCCGTGGTTTACGAATTGACGAGCTTGACGACGAGTAGTCGCAAGACCAAGACGGTAAACAACGTTATCCAAACGACGTTCCAAAAGAAGCATGAAGTTGAAACCTAGGATTCCACCTTTGATTTTTGTAGCTTGTACGAACAAGTTACGGAATTGTTTTTCACCTACACCGTAAGTGAAACGAAGTTTTTGTTTTTCAGCCAATTGCAAACCGTATTCTGACAATTTAGAACGGTTGTTTGGTCCGTGTTGTCCTGGTACGTAGTTACGACGTGCCAATTCTTTACCTGTACCTGTAAGTGAAAGGCCAAGGCGACGAGCTTGTTTCCAAGATGGTCCTGTATAACGTGACATGTGAATGTCCTCCTGATATAAATAATATTTCGGTGGAAATAGTCACTTAGAAAGCCCTGATTCGTGCAGATGCCCTTCGCCTAAACAGCCAAGGTTACTTATTATAAGACACCTGTTGACGAGCTTCATGCTTTCCTGCTGATATTTCACACAAACTCTATTTTACCATGAATGGCTGGATTTGTAAAGGGGGGTTAAGCTTTATTTTCACTACCAGAAAGGTTGAGAAGGAGGGTAAAGGTGCTTCCTAGGCCGTACTGGCTGGTAACTGTGATCTCTCCACCTAATTGATGGGCTAATTCACGCGCAATAGCAAGACCTAAGCCATGACCACCTGTTTTCATATTGCGCGAAGTTTCGACACGATAAAGGCGTTTGAAAATATTCTCCAAGTCCTCTGGGGCAATCCCCTGTCCCTCATCCGTCACACTGATTGACAGCTTGTTATCCTCAAGCTTAGCTACCACCTCCAGCTTGGTTCCTGGAGCAGAGTATTTAAAAGCGTTATTGACCAGATTCACCAAGATACGAGAAAGTTTGGCATAATCTCCGTCAACTCGAGCAGACTCAGGAATTACCTGTAAGTGGACATCTCGCTCCTCCTGCTCAATCAAGAACTGAAATTCACTCATGCACTCAATCAAAAGTTGATCCAGAAAAATGCTGTCTTTTCCAGTCGTCTTCTCCTGATTTCTAGCTGTATTTAGGGTCAAAAAATTCAACTCCTCAACCAGTTTATTAAGCCGTTCTGTCTGGCGTCCAATGGTTGCTAGATAATGGGCTTGTTCTCCTTCCTTGATAACCCCGTCCAAAATCCCTTCTACCGTCGCTTGGATCGAAGTGATGGGGGTCTTGATATCATGCGACAACTGGGCAATCATCAAACCCTTTTCTCGTTCGCTTTCTTCCAAGGAATCAAAGGTCGCCTGTAAATCATGAGACATTTCATTGAAAGCTTGCCCTAACTGCTGAAATTCCACAGGCCCTTGAACCTCCAGATTTGAAGGAAAATCCTTGTCCGCTACTCGCTTGGCATGTTCCTTGAGTTTCTCCAATGAAGTAAAGACTGGTGATAGGAGATAGAGACTAATCCCAGCACCAACAAAACTTGCCATGAGAGTCATTCCCACTAGGAAATAAATCTCTCTTTCGTCAATTAACATTCGCTGGACTGCCCAAAAAACTACGATAATCGTTAAGAGTGTTGAAATGATATAACCCACTAGAATATAACTTTTTAATTTCATTGACTACCTCGTGCTTTCTCAATTTTGTAGCCCAAGCCCCAGACGGTTTTGATGGTGGGCGTTTCTGCACTGGTATGTTTAGCCAACTCCTGTCGAAGAGCATGAATATGAACATTCAAGGTATTGGTATCATCCACATAGTCTTCTTGCCAGACCTTTTCATAGAGATCTGTCTTAGAGAAAACCCGCTCTGGATTACTAGCTAAAAGCCATAGAAGTTCGAAGGATTTGACTGTCAAATCAAGCGCCACATCTCCAACTTGAACCTCATGGCTACCGTGATTCATCCGTAAATCCCCGAGACTGACGACCTCTGTCTCACCTCCACGATGAAGGCGACGCAAGATATTGTGGACACGCAAAACCAGCTCACGTGGGCTAAAGGGCTTGGCAATAAAGTCATCTGCCCCTAAACTCAGGCCATAAATCTTGTCCTGCTCACTGGTCTTAGCCGTGATAAAGAGAAAAGGCTGATCTGGAGATTGATACTGGACCTCACTAATCAAATCATAACCATCCATCCGAGGCATCATGATATCTGTAATAATCAAATCAATTGGTTTTCGCTTGAAGATTTCTAAGGCCTCTACTCCATCATGAGCCACCAAAACCTGATACCCTGCTTGAACCAGATAGCGTTGATGAATATCTGTGATTTCTACCTCGTCGTCAACGAGTAAAATTGTCTTTCCCATCTGTCTCTCCTTTGAAAAAAACAGTGCTATACCACAATAGTATAACACTATTTTAATCGCTTTACGAACATTCTAAACCATATCTGGATTTTTCAAATCCTAGATAGAAAGTCTGTAGCTAGACTAGTCATTATCCTCTTTTTTAGCTTTCAAACCGAGACCACCTAGCAGTCCGGCCAAGGCGAGGCCAAAGAATCCAATAGTAGCCATTGAGGTTTGTGCTTCACCAGTATATGGAAGCATGCCTTTTGGTTCTTTCATTTGATCAGCCATCATTGGACTTGATACCTTATTATTAGATGCCATCTTGCCTTCATCAGACATTTTGCTTGAGGCTGCTGGAGCTTGGTCTTGCTTCATACTTGGAGTTGCCATTAGCTGACTAACATTCATGGTTTTGTCTCGCTCTTTGTTAGGCATCATCTTATCCTGGCTAGCAGCTGGCATTTGAGCTTTCATATTAGAAGCACCTTGATGACTATTCATCATTGGAGTCGGCATAGCTGAACCATTAGAAGATGGAACGAAACCTGACTGCATCGGAATAAGAGACTGATGTCCATTCAAGTTCACTGTCAAATCCTTAGTCGCTACGAGGTTAGTCAAATCTGCTTTGCCATCTTTCGCACCGTACACCTTAATTGTAGCTTTATAACTTTGAGTGCCGTTTTGTTTCAAGAGGTCAAGAAGGTCTTTATCTGATTTACCTTGAGTACCTGCCAAATCCACTTCATAGAAGTAGAGACCTTTGCCCAATTTCTCTACTGGTGGGAGAGCAGGATTTTTGGCTGAGCCGTTATCGGACCATGGGGCCTTATCGGATGCTTTTAATATGAGGCGAGTCAACATACCGTCACCTGCGAAGAATTCGTATGGAATGACTTGGTTGACTCCGGCTATGAATGGGCCAGGGAAGTTAGCCTTGTCCAAGTAAGTAGCTGGAACATCAACTGTGTCTTTGGTATTATCAGCCACACCTTTTTGCACTTCAGCAGGAGTGGTCAAGCCGTTCAAGTTCACTGTCAAATCCTTAGTCGCTACGAGGTTGCTCAAATCTGCTTTGCCATCTTTCGCACCATACACTTTAATAGTAGCTTTATAGCTTTGAGTGCCGTTTTGTTTTAACAAGTCAAGCAGCTCTTTATCTGATTTGCCTTGAGTACCTGCTAAATCCACTTCATAGAAGTAGAGGCCTTTCCCAATTTCTCTACTGGTGGGAGAGCTGGATTTTTAGCTGAACCGTTGTCTGACCATGGAGCCTTGTCTGAGGCTTTCAAGATAAGGCGAGTCAACATGCCGTCGCCAGCGAAGAATTCGTATGGAATGACTTGGTTGACTCCGGCTGTGAATGGACCTGGGAAATTGACTTTGTCCAAATAAGTGGCTGGGACATCTACGGTGTCTTTGGTGTTGTTGGCCACTCCTTTTTGTACTTCAGCTGGAGTAGTCAAGCCATTCAAGTTGACATCCAAATCCTTAGTCGCTACAAGATTGCTCAAATCGGCCTTGCCGTCTTTAGCACCGTACACCTTGATAGTAGCTTTATAGCTTTGTGTACCGTTTTGTTTCAAGAGGTCTAGAAGCTCTTTATCAGATTTACCTTGGGTGCTGGCCAAATCCACTTCATAGAAGTAGAGACCTTTGCCCAATTTCTCTACTGGTGGGAGAGCAGGATTTTTGGCTGAACCGTTGTCTGACCATGGGGCCTTATCGGATGCTTTTAAGATGAGGCGAGTCAACATACCGTCACCAGCGAAGAATTCGTATGGAATGACTTGGTTGACTCCGGCTGTGAATGGGCCAGGGAAGTTTGCCTTGTCCAAGTAAGTAGCTGGGACATCAACTGTGTCTTTGGTGTTTTCAGCCACACCTTTTTGTACTTCAGCTGGAGTGGTCAAGCCGTTCAAGTTGACATCCAAATCCTTAGTCGCTACGAGGTTGCTCAAATCTGCTTTGCCATCTTTCGCACCGTAAACCTTGATGGTAGCTTTATAACTTTGAGTGCCGTTTTGTTTCAAGAGGTCAAGAAGCTCTTCATCTGATTTACCTTGAGTGCCAGCCAAATCCACTTCATAGAAGTAGAGGGCTTTGCCCAATTTTTCTACTGGTGGGAGAGCAGGATTTTTAGCTGAACCGTTGTCTGACCATGGAGCTTTATCAGAAGCTTTCAAGATAAGGCGAGTCAACATACCGTCACCTGCGAAAAATTCATATGGAATGACTTGATTAACACCGGCTGTGAATGGACCAGGGAAATTGGCTTTATCCAAGTATGTAGCTGGGACGTCTACCGTGTCTTTAGTGTTGTCGGCTACACCTTTTTGCACTTCGGCTGGAGTGGTTGCTGGTTGATCTTCACTTGCTTCACGGTCTTGTCCAGTAACTGCAGGCGCAGGACCTTCCATAGGTTTAACCACATCTTCTGTTTCTTTCTTAGATTCTGGTTTTGCTTGCACTTCTTCTTTTAGTGCTACTACTTGATCTTTAGTGGCTACATCCGCTTTTTCTGGTGAGCTTATAGTATCCAAGCTTGCTTTAGGTGCTGAGTCTGCCTGTTCTAAAGGAAGAGTAGTATCCACTGCTTCTTTTAGTAGCTCTACTGGTAAGTCGCTCTTTGCACTCACCGAATCTGCATCTGGCACGACTTGAGCAGGGGTCGGATTGACCACATCGGCACGTACAGAACTTGGTTGACTGACGAGAACAAAGAAGCCACTGGCCACAACAACTGAGGCGACACCGACACTGAGACGACGAATAGACCAACGAGTATATCTTTGATTTGGATTGAATTTCATAGGATTCTCCTTAGAGTTTTTTCTTTATTTGATGACTCTAGTATAATCTCCTAAAATTAAAAGGGATTAAGAAAAAGTTAAAATTTTTCTTAAATCCCTCTTATAAAATACTTATATTGACTCAATAGTCGTTGAAAAAAAGAATAGTCATTCCTCTTCTACTCACTAAGGCTTGCTAGGGTATCCAAATATTGGTTATTAATCACCGCCATGATATAGGTATCCGATTTTAATAAATCATTTGGTCCAAACTGTACATCTAAGGGAGCATTTTCGTAATCACGAAAACCGAGGATATTGAGATTGTACCGTCCTCGAAGGTCTAGTTGACTAAGACTCTGCCCTGCCCAGGACTGTGGAATTTTCATCTCGACAATCGAGACATTCTTGTCCAACTGAAAGACATCCACACTGTTATTAAAGAGAATCGTCTGTGCCAACGAACGCCCCATCTCAAACTCTGGTGAAATGACTGAATCTGCACCGATTTTTTCAAGGACTTTTTTTGCTGTATGGCTTTTAACCTTAGCAATAACAGTCGGTACACCCAGACTCTTGCAATGCATGACTGCAAGAACACTAGACTCTAGATTTTCACCAGTTGCGACGACTACGGTATCGCAGGTATCAATTCCAGCTGATAGCAAGAGCTCTTCATCGGTGATATCTCCAACAACACCACGCACCAAGACTGGTTCAAATTGATTGATTCGTTCCTCATGGTTATCAATAGCGATAATATTTATATCATGCTTGGCGAGAGCAGCCAGAACACTACTCCCAAAAATACCCAAGCCTAAAATTCCGATTGTCCGATCTGACATAGTTTATCCTTTCTTATCCTATGGTAATATCCGCTTTCATATAGTGGATCATATCTTTCTTATCTGGTCGATACTCAGCCAAACTAACTAATAGCGTCAGAGGTCCGATTCGCCCAATAAACATCAGTAGCATGATGACACTAAGCGCTAGCTTACCTAACTCTGGTGTCAAATTAGCTGTTACTCCAACCGTGGCAAGCGCTGAAATAGTTTCAAACATAATGTAGATAAAGCGCTGATTTCCTTCTGCTGTTATTCCTAGTAAAATCAAGCCAACCAGAAAAGTCAATAAGAAAACAATAAACACACTGAATGATTTTTGGACTGTTCGAGGTTCAATCGTTCTCCGAGCTATATTTGCATGAGGTAACCCTAAAAGTTCACTGCGCGCAAATACTAATAGAACAAAGAAGGTTGTGATTTTTAGTCCCCCTGCTGTACCGCCAGGTGCCCCACCCAGAAACATCTGCAAAATATAGATCATCAAGGTAACAGGCCTAGTCTGAGTAAAATCAATAGAAGCAAATCCTGCCGTCCGCATGCTGACAGTTTGGAAGAAACTAACCAGCAATTTATCTGGGAAGCTGAGATTGCCAATCGTTCCCGAATTGTTCCACTCTATCAAGAGGGTTGAAACTGTTCCAGCAAATAAAATCCCCGCTGTTAAGAAGAGGACCAGCTTAGTATGGAAACGAAGACGACGCTTTTTCTTCTTTCCTAACTGGGTAGCTAGATCAAACCAGACCATGAAACCTAGGCCACCTGTAATAATCAATCCTGCAATCACTAAATTAATCAAAGGATCAGTTTGAAAAGCTACTAAACTTGTACTTCCAAAATTATCAAATCCAGCATTACAGAAAGCTGAAATAGCTACGAAAATAGAAGTAAAAATTCCCCGTCCCCAACCAAACTCGGGGACAAAACGAAAACTTAACAGAAAGGCTCCTAAACCTTCTACTAAAAAAGTCGTCAAAAAGATGGAACGTAGGAAATCCTTCAAAGACTGAGTTTCTTCAAAACTAAAACTCTCCAGAATCGTTTCACGACCTCGAAGACTTAGCTTTTGCTTGCTTTGAATATAGAAGACCCCTATAAAGGTCATGAGCCCCAAACCACCAATCTGAATCAAGACCATACAAATCAACTGCCCCCAAACATTGTAGGTAGAAGCGACAGGTAAGGTAAATAGTCCTGTCACACAAACCATGGATACAGCTGTAAACAAATGATCAAAATAACCGGCATGAGATGTTGGAGCTTGCACAAATGGCAGACTCAAAAGGAGAGAGCCTGCGAAAATAACTAAAGCAAAACTTAAAAAAATTCGACGAGCAGGTGATAAACGCCCCAAGGTCGTGTTTATTTTTTCCGAAAATGATTTGAATAACATAGCTACATTGTACCACAAAATCAGTTAAAGCTGTCACATATGACTAACGATTTCAAGACAGAGTTCCAAGGCCTTGTCAAAAGCTTCCGAACCCCAATCGCGGCTATCATAATTTTCTAAATCGGCTAAAGAATCTGCGGTAAAGAGCAACTCTCCCCAGACAACCCCACGTAGCTGGGCTACTGCCGCAAGAGCGGAGCACTCCATCTCCACAACTGCACAGCCTTCTTCCTTACGATAGGCAACTTTTTCAGCTGTTTCTCGGTAAAAACCGTCTGTCGACCAAGTCATAACCTCTTCATAAGGAATGCCTAGTTGTTCCAAGACTTGCTCGATAGCAGAAATCGCTTGAACATGCACATCCATATAACGAGAAGGTGGTGCATAATGGTAACTAGTTCCTTCATCACGCAGGGCTCGTACTGGAACCAGAAAGGCATTTTCTTCTATATTCGTTAACACGCCACAAGTACCAGTAGAGATGATTTTCTCCACACCGTAACCAATCAACCAATCCATAAACTGGGCCGCAGGGGCAGAACCAACAGGAGCCTGGGCCAGACAAACTTTCTCACCCTTGTAACTCATGACATAAACGGGGTAGGTCTTAGTGGCAGACACAAACTCCCCAACGCACTCCGCCCCTACTTCCTGAGCAAAGCGGTCAATCTCCTCCTCCAAAAATGCATAGATGCACTTCTTTGGCAACTGTAAATCTAATCCTTCGTGATTTGGCATGATGACTGCCTGAGGATTATCATCAAACTCTAAAATAGGAATGGCATGTTTTTGAATCATAGGGCACCTCCTCTAAATTTTTACTATTGTATCAAAAACAGAAAGAAAGTCAAGGTCGAGTCACAATTCAGAAAAATTGAATTTAAATAGGAAACAACAATTAAATGCTTTTTTCGTCATAATAAAATTGCTATAGCTTAGGAAATAGTTTATAATAGATTGAATTTTTAAAAAAAGTGGAGGTTCTTATGAAATTCTATTCCTATGACTATGTGCTCAGTCAGATTAGTCAACAGAATTGGGTCATGATTATTGTATCAGCTTTACTGCTTATCGTGACTGGATTTTTTGCATTTAAGGCTTTTCAAGATAAGAGAGGAAGTAAGTTCCGTGAATTATCGATTATTTCTATTTTGACCTTAATCGCATTCGTTTTGATAAGCATTACGAATCTTCAAAGCAGTCAATCCAACGATAATCAATTTCGTAGTTCCTTACACTTCATCGAGATTGTATCAAAAGAGTTAGGTATTGATAAAAAAGATGTTTATGTCAATACTTCGGCTATAACTGATGGAGCGATTATTAAGGTTGGCGACAATTTTTATCGTGCGATTAGCGGGACTGACCAAGATAGCTATTTATTAGAAAAAATGGAACTGTATAAATCAGACGTTGAACTCGTGGAGGTTGAAAAATGATAAGCTTTTTTGCTACAATTGCGATTAAATTGGCCTTGGGGCTTCTGTCTCTTGTTTTTGTTATCAATGTAACAGGTAAAGGAAATCTAGCACCAAGTTCTGCAGTAGACCAAATACAGAACTTTGTTCTCGGGGGTATTATCGGCGGGATCATCTACAATAGTTCAATCACCATCATCCAATACATTGTTATCCTCATTATTTGGACTATTCTCATTTTGCTCCTCAAATGGCTGAATACTAATGTTTCCTTCATTAAACATCTGATTGACGGAAAACCTACGATTATCATTAAAAATGGAAAATTAGATCCAGAAGCCTGTCGTTCAAAAGGTCTAGCTGCTGCTGATGTTGCTCTTAAATTGCGCGCTCAAGGAATCTTTCAATTAAAGGATGTCAAGAGAGCTGTGATTGAGCAAAACGGGCAGCTGATTGTTGTAAGAATGGGTGACGAGAATCCTAAGTACCCAGTCATTACAGACGGTGTTGTCCAAGTTGAAATCCTAGAAACCATTGGCAAATCCGAGGAGTGGCTAACAGAACAATTGAAAGAAGAAGGTTTCGAAGAAGTCTCAAATATCTTTATCGCTGAATATGATAAAGGGCAATTGAATGTTGTAACCTATTAAAAAAATAAACTGATGCTTTTCGTATCAGTTTTTTGCTTTTTAATAATAAAGGGTGTATACTTAAATTAATATCTGATTTATACTCTTCAAAAATCAAATTCAAACCACGTCAGCTTCGCCTTGCCGTACTAGAGTACAGCCTTCGGCTAGCTTCCTAGTTTGCTCTTTGATTTTCATTGAGTATTAGTTTAGATAATACAAAAATTAACGGAGGTATCCCCCATGTCAATCGAAGAAAAATTCAACCAAGCTAAAGGTTCTGTTAAAGAAGGTTTTGGTAAACTAACTGGCGATACAAAAACTCAAACAGAAGGAGCTGCAGAAAAGGTAGCTTCAAAAGCTAAAGAAGTTGCTGAAGATGCAAAAGAAGCTGTCGAAGGTGCAGTATCTGGCGTAAAAAACATCTTTAAAAAAGACGGAGAATAATTCTTTCTCGTCCTAATAACATAAGAAACTCTTATTCCAAGCTGTTAATATGCTAGGGATAAGAGTTTTTTCTTTAAATTATTATGTTTTTTAATATTAGAAAATACTTCTTATGATGTGTTGCTCAACCTAAAGCAAAAAGAACTAATTCCTATACTCCTCCTATTTCCACAAACCACCTAAGATTTGTTTTTCCAATAAGCCTAAGTCCTCTTCTCTCATTTCGCCATTGACGCCAACGACATATAGTTGAGAGAAGTAAGCTAACAATGGACCTATACAGATGCGAACCATTTGAGGAATCGTTATCTCTGGATTTACACGTGGATCTGCTAGCAATTCCTTATGAAGCACTCGAAGTTTATCTTGAATAGCATTCCAGATAAAAATCTGTTCATTTTTTAGTTTTTTATTTGAAAAACTCTCTTGTAGAATGATTTTCATCAAGGCACGATTTTTTTTGAGATAGCTCATACGATTATGGACGAGATAACGAACCCTCTCTTCTGTCGTTTCAAAAGCTAAGAGTTCCTCAAAAAAACTACCGAGAATGCCTGGGACTACAGGATGTAAAATAGCCGTCAGTAAATCATCCTTCGTCTTAAAATACTTAAACAAAGTTGCCTGGCTTAGTCCAGCACGCTCAGCTATGTGAAGAGTTGAGGTCCCATGGTAACTCCTGGTTGATATGAGATCCACTGCTGCCTGCATGATTTTTTTCTTTCCTTGAGGGTAATTCGCTTCTTCTAAGTAATCTTCAAACGATTCAAAAACAGTCTTATCCATCCAATCTTCACACCTTTTTAGCATTATTTATGTTGATTTCTAAACTTTACGATAACGACGCAATCCAACAATATTGAGAATTGTTAAAATGATCAAGAAAATCATTAAAACACCAAGATTTGACAAAATATCACCAAGATTGTGTCCGTAAAGAATAATCTGGCTTATTGCATCACCAGAATAGGTTAATGGCAAAAATTTCCCCACAGTTGGAGCCCATTCTCCCATGGATGACAATGGAATAATTCCTGAGAAAAAAAGTTGGGGCATAATCACGAGAGGAATAAATTGCATCATTTGGAATTCTGATTTTGCTAGAGTAGACAAGAGAATTCCAAAAGCTAGTGCTACAAGAGCCAGTACCACATTAACTATTATAACATTTAAAATATTTCCTACAACTTCTACATCTAGTAGCCAAATTGCTGCTAAAACGACAACTGCCGTTTGAAAAATCGCAATAATACCGTAAGACAACATATAGCCATAGACGATTTCAGAACGTTTCACTGGGGTTGCTAACAAGCGATCCAAGGTTCCACTTGTTCGCTCTTTCAACAGTGCCATACCAGAAATCAAAAAGACAAAGAAGAAGACCACAAAGCCAATTAAAATTGGAATCATACGTGCAAAGAATCCAGTATTTTTATCTCCATATTGGTAAGATTCTTTGATTTCAGGCGCCTTTTCATCTAATTTCAATTGTGGAAGAGCTTGTTTGACACGAGATAATAACTGATCGGTGCCTTCATTGACGATACTTGTTCGTAACACTTGTCGTGTCATAGTTGTTTTAGAAGCATCCGTATTTGCGTAGTCGACCTGATACTCACCATCTTTATACGATATGACTGCATCTACTTTCTCGTCAGCTAGAGCTTTTTTAGCCTGATCTAAGTCTTGATAAGTCTCGACGTCCACATGATCGAGCTCATCCATTTTTGTTACCAAACCAGTTGGTAGATCTTGTGTCGCTAACTTGACATTCACGGTTGTACTAGCTGAAAACATGAGGTTCATCAGCCACATAATAAATACCGGCGCTACAAACATCATAGCCAAGGTTCGTTTGTCACGAAGCAATTCTTTGATAACTTTTTTAGCAATAGCAATGGTTCTCATCTTACTCTCCTTCTGCTTTCAAAAAGACTTCTTCAATACTTGAAACTTGATAACTATCTTTTAAGTGTTGCGGTGTATCAAAAGCAATGATTTTTCCACCTAATAATAAGCCGACCTTATCCGTTAACTCTGCTTCATCCATAACATGGGTAGTAACTAATATCCCTACCCCATTGTCTCTAAGCGCGAATAATTCTTTCCAGATTTTCTTTCGAAGAGAAGGGTCGATTCCAACTGTCGGTTCGTCCAAAATCAAGAGCTGAGGATTCCCCAGAAGCGCGACGGCTAAAGACAAGCGTCGCTTCATTCCTCCAGAATAACCGGATACCGTTTTATTCAAATGCTCTGTCAGATCCACAACTTGAGCCACATGGGCAATTTCAGCTGTCAGATCTCTTTTGGATAGCCCTTTTAGCTGACCAAAAAATTCTAGATTTTCTTGACCTGACAAGGCCTCATAAAGAGCATCAGACTGAGCCATATAGCCAATATCACCTAAAATATGACGATTTGGCATAGTATGGTCCAAGACTAAAGCGATACCGCTATCCGCCTTTTCCATTCCTAGCATGGTTTTAATCATAGTTGATTTACCAGCACCTGATGGACCGATTAGACCAATGATTTCTCCAGGCTGTAAATCAAAACCAACGTGATCTAAGACCATTTGACGACCAAAAGATTTTTCTAAATCTTTTAAATGTAACAATTTTTTCATTTGAATCCTCTCAGGTGAGTGTTTACTCACTTTTTAATCATGAGACTATTATAGTGAGTGAACGCTCACTTGTCAAGTAGAAAGTAGAAAATTGAAAAAAAATCTCCCTTCTCTTTCGAGAAAGGAGATTTTTTTATGGTCGTCCACCAGGGCCTCCATTTCCTTGAGGTCCACCTCCAGGTGCCCCTCCGCCTCCAGGCATAGAACTGACAATCTCAGTTTGTTTTTCACCATTGAGATAGATATCTCCGCCTGTGTAGGTCGCTGTTCCATCAAAGTCAAAACCAGTTTGACCAGTCATTTTGATGGTTCCTCCATTAACTGTAATATTACCATTTGAGTCAATTGGATCCGTGTCCCCTTGACCAACTTCAACCGTCAAGTTCCCACCATTCATAGTGAAGAAAATTTCACTTTGTTGAGCATTTTTGTTGGCTGCATTGACACCATCATCCGTTGAATAGATGGCGATATCTCCACCGTTGATAGTAATTGACTTACCTTCAAGCCCTTCTGTAGAATTCTTAACGGTATAGGTACCACTATCAATAACCAAATCACCTGATGCGTGGATACCATCATCTCCAGCAGTAACAGTGATGGTATTGTCAGAGAGATACATGGTTCCTACAGATGTGTCCTCATCATTGTCGACCTTAACTCCGTCTTCCTTGGCATCGATAGTCATAGTTGTGCCGGTAATGTTGAGTTCATCATTAACATTAAAGGCATCCCCGACTGCTGTGATGTTGTAGCTTCCACCTGTGATGTGAAGTGTATCATTTGCCTTGATACCATTGTTTTTCTTACCATCTACATTGAGAGTTCCTTTACCGTTGATGGTCAAGTCCACTTTAGAGAAGAGCGCTGCATCCGCTTTTTCGTCACTATTAGTTGCTGAATCTGATAGGCTATTAGTTGTGCCATCTGCTAGAGTTAGGTAAACATGACCGGCTGATGTTGCAGATATAGCAGCATTGGTATTGGTCATGGTCACACCCTTTAGAACAATATGTACATCATCAGTCTTTTCGGCTTCAATCTTGATTTGAACTCCGTCGGATTGACCAGATATGACATAGGTTCCTGCCTTGGAGATTGTAACGGTAGATCCTGATACGGCAACTCCATCACCTGATACCTTCGCTGTTGATTCTGACAAGGTTACAGTTGCTGCTGTCTTTTCATCATAAGAAGTATCATAGTCCTTGTCTGTAAAATAGCTAGTTTTCTTAGCTTCTGTAGTTGATGTCGTTTTCGTTGTCGCAGTATTGCTAGCTGTTGTATTTGAAGTTGACTGGGTACAAGCTGTTACTAGTGCTAGAGTTGCTATACTCGTTAATAAGAATGTCCATTTTTTTGCTTTCATGCTCGTTTCCTCGACTTTCATTTTACATGCTCTTAGTCTACGTGACTTTCCTAAAATAAGCCTAAACTTTTTCTGAAAGTTTTCTTAAGTTTAGTTTCAATTAAGTTAAATTTAACAAAAGTTTTAGATAAACTCTTTAAAATCCTAGACAAACAAGCTCGTCCTTGTTTAAAAATAGTATAACCTAAGATTAGAGGAGAAGGACTTATGAAACCAATCGAAACAACTTTTAAACGGATTGAAACCAAATATGTTGTCTCCAAAGAAATTTTAGATAAACTCATCCAAGATTTAAAGGAATATTCGGTAGAAGACGACTATCCAATTTCAACAATATCAAATATCTACTTTGATACAGAAGACTTTGATATTCTCCAAGATGAGCATCTTGGCGACAAACGAAAAGAAAAGGTACGGATGCGGACCTATCTCAGCCAAGCTAAAATAGATAGTCAAGTTTTTTTAGAAATCAAAACTAAGGACCAAGAAGGGATTGGTCGCAAATTCAGACTACTCTCAACTCCTATTTCTATCCTTAACTTTATGACCAAAAGGCACTTGGATGCTAGTATTACTGATACAGTTGTCATTGAAAAAGTGAAAAAGCTTCACCAAGATTACAAGCAGGCTATCAAGCCTCGTATGTACATCTACTACGATCGTTATTCATTAAAAGAAAAAAATACATCGAGGGCTATGACTATAATAAAATTCGTATCACCATTGACCAAAATCTAATCTATAGAGATGAAAATGTCAGTCTCTTCGCAGGAAATCAAGGGGCTCCTCTATTAGATGACAATACTGTGATTATGGAGATTAAAGCTCCTGGAAACAAACCTCAGTGGTTACAAGACATTCTAGACAAGTATGGTTTGATGGAGCACAAATTTTCAAAATACAGTTGTGCTTACCACAAATCTCAAGGGCTTCCTTATGCACCACGTCCCAGTATAGAAAGCGCAGGTACCGCTTATGCTTAATCTATTTAACTCCATTTTCAACAACGCCACTGCAAGTGCAGATCCCTTCCAACTACTGCTGGCACTTCTAGTAAGTCTAGTCCTCGGTTTGGCACTTACTTGGACCTACAAATATCGGACCCTCTACACCAGAGAATTTGCTATCAGCTTGACTCTGCTTCCCTGCCTTATGACCTTGGTTATTTTTCTGGTCAATGGGAGCTTGGGTACGTCAATTGCCGTAGCCGGAACCTTTAGTTTGATTCGTTTCCGTTCTGCAACGAGTGGTTCAAGAGAACTGATTGCGATTTTCCTTGCCATGATTATCGGTTTGGCTTGTGGAACAGGCTATCTCTTCCTGGCTATTCTCTTCACCCTCTTTATCTTGGGTGTTTGGTTCCTTTTGGAAAATCAACAGATTAAAACTGACAATCAACGCCGTAGACTTTTGACAATCACGGTAGCTAATCAAGAGAAGATTCAAGATGCTATTCAATCTGCTCTTGACCAATTCTGCTCAGAAATTGACATGATTACGATCAATAGCACAAATGCAGGGGACAACCTTAGCATTGTCTATGAAGTCGAGCTAAAAACAGAGGTCGATGATTTCCAAGTGACTAGCTATCTTACACAAAATATTGATCAATGCGATGTGGCATTGACTAAAAAAGCTAAAAAGAGAAAAAATCTCTAAAGACGAAAAACGAGGCTGGGATAAAAATTCCGACCTCGTTTTTTGCTAGCAATAAGTTTTTGACACTGAGACTGGTTAGGCTTTTCGATTCCAAAGAGCTCTTGTGAAAAAGACTTCATTTTTTTGATCTACAACCTTTAGTTTCCTTTAACTGGAATCTCTTTAATAACTCGTGCTGGATTTCCTGCTAGAACTACATTGTCACCAAAGGATTTTGTAATGACCGCTCCTGCTCCTGCAACGACATTATCCCCTAAAGTAACACCTGGAAGGACAATGACACCACCACCTGCCCAAAAGTTCTTACCAATCGTGATGGGTTTGCCAAATTCTAGTCCTGAGTTTCGTTCGTCGGGGTCCAGTGGGTGAAGGGGTGTTAAAAATTGACAGTTGGGACCAATCATAGCATTGTCACCGATGGTTATAGGACAAACATCTAGCATCGTTAAATTCCAATTGGAATAAAAATTTTCTCCCAGATGAATATTGATCCCGTAATCTACCATCAAGCGAGTGTTGATGTAGAGATTTTCACCAGTAGAACCAAACCATCCTTTGATGATTTCCATACCTTTTACTGGATCGACTTCTCCATTAAAAGCTGCTTGCTTTTGTCGCGCTGTTTGTGCTAGAGAACGGAGGTCTGGGTCGAATGGGTGATAGGGTTCTCCTGCGATCATTTTTTGATATTCTGTTTTCATGTTATTTCTTTTTTGCTTGTTTTAGATGATTGTAGCATAGTTTTGAATCTAGAGCAAATTATAGTGAAATGAAATAAAATCTGAACAAATTTACTAGAGCAGTTAAGTCAATTTCTAGCATTTTTTAGAATTCACAGTGTGCTGTTTTGTATTCGATCTACTATAAAACACAAGTCTAACCTTAAATACAAAAAGCGAACAAATCCAGTTTTCTGACAATCAGAATTCTGCCTTGTTCGCTTTTTTATCTAGTGGATCCTTCTTAAGAATCTATAGTGAATGATTAATCTTTTCATCTCAGATCTTAAGTAACATCTACTTATTCACTTACTTCAACAGTTTCAACGACTTCTTCTACAGTCGTATCAACTGGAGCTTCTTCTTGTGAAGATGCTAGGTAAGACTCTTCGTTGACTGCTTGTGGTTCAAGGTTACGGTAGCGAGCCATACCAGTACCAGCTGGGATGATCTTACCGATGATAACATTTTCCTTAAGACCAAGGAGATGGTCTTTCTTACCACGGATAGCTGCGTCTGTAAGGACTCGAGTTGTTTCCTGGAAGGAAGCTGCTGACAAGAAACTATTTGTTTCAAGTGAGGCTTTGGTGATTCCCATAAGGACTGGACGACCAGTCGCTGGCACTCCACCTGCGATGAGAACATCCTTGTTAGCATCTGTAAAGTCGTTGATGTCCATAAGCGTTCCCATGAGAAGATCTGTGTCTCCTGGATCCATAACACGAACTTTACGGATCATTTGACGAACCATTACCTCAATGTGTTTGTCTCCGATTTCTACCCCTTGGCTACGGTAAACTTTTTGTACTTCACCGAGAAGGTAGGTTTCAACTGACAAGACATCACGTACAGCAAGGAGACGTTTTGGTTGGATAGAACCTTCTGTCAATGCCGCACCACGAGAAACTTGGTCTCCAACTTCGACACGCATACGGGCTGTAAATGGTACCACGTATTCGCCTTCTCCAATTTCACCTTTAACGAAGACTTTCTTAGTGCGAGTTGAAGCATCTTCTTCGATAGCAGTAACTTGTCCTTTGACTTCTGTGATAACTGCTTCCCCTTTAGGATTGCGGGCTTCAAAGATTTCTTGGACACGAGGAAGACCCTGAGTGATATCGGTATTTGAGGCAACCCCACCCGTGTGGAAGGTACGCATTGTAAGCTGTGTACCAGGTTCCCCGATAGATTGGGCAGCGATTGTACCAACTGCTTCACCAACTTCAACCGCATCACCAGTTGCCAAGTTGATACCGTAACAGTGACGGCAGACACCATGACGAGTGTTACATGTAAATACGGAACGGATGGTTACTTCTTCAACACCAGCATTGACAATTTCACGCGCCTTGTCTTCTGTGATCAATTCATTTGGACCAATGATAACTGCACCAGTTTCTGGGTGTTTAACAGTTTTCTTAGTGTAACGACCATTGAGACGTTCTTCAAGAGACTCAATCATCTCTTTACCTTCAGTGATAGAACGGATCAAGAGACCACGGTCTGTTCCACAGTCATCCTCACGGATAATCACGTCTTGGGCAACGTCAACCAAACGACGAGTCAAGTAACCTGAGTCGGCTGTCTTAAGGGCCGTATCGGTCATACCTTTACGAGCACCGTGAGTTGAGAAGAACATTTCGAGTACTGACAAACCTTCACGGAAGTTTGAAAGGATTGGCAATTCCATGATACGTCCGTTCGGAGCAGCCATCAGACCACGCATACCGGCAAGCTGTGAGAAGTTTGAGATGTTACCACGGGCTCCAGAGTCCATCATCATAACGATTGGGTTCTTAGGATCTTGGTTGGCAATCAATCGTTTCTCCAGTTTTTCACGGGCAGCACGCCATTCAGCTGTAACAGCATTGTAACGTTCGTCGTCTGTGATCATACCACGACGGAATTGTTTAGTGATTTGTTCAACACGTTTGTGTGATTCTTCGATGATTTCAGCCTTGTCTTCAACAACTGGGATATCGGCGATACCCACTGTCAATCCTGCAAGTGTTGAGTGGTGGTAACCGAGGTTCTTCATGCGGTCAAGTAGAGCAGAAGTTTCTGTCGTACGGAAACGTTTGAAGATTTCAGCGATGATATTTCCAAGGTTTTTCTTCTTGAATGGTGGGTTGAGTTCAAGTTTGCTGATAGCTTCCTTGATATCTCCACCAAGTGGCAAGAAGTATTTAGCTGGAACGCCTTCTGTCAAGTTGGCATTGTTTGGTTCTTGCAAGTATGGTAGACCCTCTGGCATGATGTCGTTGAAGAGGATTTTACCAACTGTTGTAAGCAAGACCTTGTGTTTTTGCTCTTCTGTCCAAGGCTTGTTGAGGCTGTCTGTTGCGATACCAACACGTGAGTGGAGGTGAACATAACCATTGCGGTAAGCCATAACAGCTTCATCACGATCTTTGAAGACCATGCCTTCACCTTCACGACCAGCTTCTTCCATAGTTAGATAGTAGTTACCCAAAACCATGTCCTGAGATGGAGTAACAACTGGTTTCCCATCTTTAGGGTTCAAGATATGCTCAGCAGCAAGCATCAAGATACGAGCTTCTGCTTGGGCTTCTTCTGAAAGTGGTACGTGGATGGCCATTTGGTCCCCGTCAAAGTCGGCATTGTAGGCCTCACAGACAAGTGGGTGCAAGCGAAGGGCTTTACCGTCAATCAAGACAGGTTCAAAGGCTTGGATACCCAAACGGTGAAGAGTCGGTGCGCGGTTCAAAAGCACTGGGTGTTCTTTAATCACTTCTTCGAGGATATCCCAGATACGTTCATCTCCACGTTCCACCAAGCGTTTAGCGGCTTTAACGTTTTGCACGATATCACGAGCTACGATTTCACGCATAACGAATGGTTTAAAGAGCTCGATAGCCATTTCACGTGGCACACCACATTGGTACATCTTAAGAGTTGGACCAACGGCGATAACGGAACGTCCTGAGAAGTCAACACGTTTACCGAGCAAGTTTTGACGGAAGCGTCCTTGTTTACCTTTGAGCATGTGGCTCAATGATTTAAGTGGACGGCTACCTGGTCCTGTGATTGGACGACCACGACGACCATTGTCAATCAAAGCGTCAACCGCTTCTTGAAGCATACGCTTCTCATTTTGAACGATGATACCTGGTGCGTTCAACTCAAGCAAACGAGCCAAACGGTTGTTACGGTTGATAACACGACGGTATAGGTCATTCAAGTCAGATGAGGCAAAACGGCCACCATCCAACTGCAACATTGGACGAAGATCTGGTGGAATAACCGGAAGGATGTTAAGAATCATCCATTCAGGTTTGTTTCCAGACTTGTAAAAGGCATCCAAAACATCCAAACGACGGATAGCTTTGATACGTTTTTGTCCAGTTGCTGTTTTCAATTCTTCTTTAAGTTCAGCAATTTCTTTTTCAAGATCTACTTGTTTCAAGAGGTCTTGGATAGCTTCGGCACCCATTTTAGCAACGAATGAACCGTAGCCATATTCACGCAAGCGCTCACGATATTCACGCTCTGTCATGATAGACTTGTGCTCGAGTGGTGTATCCTTGGGATCGATCACCACATAAGCAGCAAAGTAGATTACTTCCTCGAGGGCGCGAGGGCTCATATCAAGGGTCAAGCCCATACGGCTTGGAATTCCCTTGAAATACCAGATATGAGATACAGGAGCTTTCAACTCGATGTGTCCCATACGTTCACGACGAACTTTTGTACGCGTTACTTCAACCCCACAACGGTCACAAACAATCCCTCTGTAACGAATGCGTTTGTACTTACCACAAGCACATTCCCAGTCTTTTGTAGGACCAAAGATCACTTCGTCAAAGAGTCCTTCACGTTCTGGTTTCAACGTACGGTAATTGATTGTTTCAGGTTTTTTGACTTCTCCATAAGACCATGAACGGACTTTGCTTGGAGAAGCTAGGGTGATTTGCATACTTTTAAAACGATTTACGTCAACCACTATTTCTTCCCTTTCTATTCTAAGTGAGCTACTTATTCTTGTTCAGTAGCTTCTTCTGTTGCTTCCGCTTTTGCACCTTCTTCAGCTTCAAAAGCAGCTTTTGCTTCTTCAGCAGCTTTTTTACGTGCTTTTTCAAGGTCATCTACGTGGATGACATCTTCGTCCATTCCCTCATCAAGATCACGAAGTTCCACTTCTTGATCATCTTCGTCAAGGACACGCATGTCAAGACCAAGAGATTGCAATTCTTTGACAAGAACTCGGAAGGATTCTGGAACACCTGGTTTTGGAATTGGTTTTCCTTTTGTAATAGCTTCATATGCTTTCAAACGTCCGTTGATATCGTCAGACTTGTAAGTCAAGATTTCTTGAAGGACATTTGATGCACCATAGGCTTCAAGCGCCCAAACCTCCATCTCACCGAAACGTTGTCCACCAAACTGAGCTTTACCTCCGAGTGGTTGTTGGGTAACGGTCGAGTAAGGTCCGACAGAACGAGCGTGCAATTTATCATCAACCATGTGGTGGAGTTTGATCATGTACATGACACCAACTGACACACGGTTATCAAATGGTTCACCAGTACGTCCATCGTAAAGGATAGTCTTAGCATCGCTATCCATACCTGCTTCCTTAACAGTTGACCAAAGATCTTCAGAACTTGCTCCGTCAAAGACTGGTGTTGCGATGTGAATACCAAGGGTACGAGCTGCCATACCAAGGTGGAGCTCCATAACCTGACCGATATTCATACGTGATGGCACCCCAAGTGGGTTCAACATGATGTCGACTGGAGTTCCGTCTGGAAGGTAAGGCATGTCTTCTACAGGAACGATACGAGATACAACCCCTTTGTTTCCGTGACGTCCGGCCATCTTATCTCCGACCTTGATCTTACGTTTTTGAGCGATGTAAACACGAACCAGCATGTTAACACCTGATTGCAACTCATCTCCATTTGCACGTGTAAAGATTTTAACATCACGAACAACACCATCGGCACCGTGTGGTACGCGAAGGGAAGTGTCACGAACTTCACGAGATTTATCTCCGAAGATAGCGTGCAAGAGACGTTCTTCAGCAGAAAGATCTTTTTCACCCTTAGGTGTTACTTTACCTACAAGGATATCTCCTTCTTTAACCTCAGCACCGATACGGATAATACCCATTTCGTCAAGGTCTTTAAGAGCATCTTCACCAACGTTTGGAATTTCACGAGTAATTTCTTCAGGCCCAAGCTTTGTATCGCGAGTTTCTGATTCGTATTCTTCAAGGTGGACAGATGTGTAGACATCGTCTTTCACCAAGCGTTCGCTCATGATAACGGCATCCTCGAAGTTATAACCTTCCCATGTCATGTAGGCAACGATTGGGTTTTGTCCAAGCGCCATTTCTCCATTTTCCATAGAAGGTCCATCTGCAATAAAGTCGCCTTTTTCTACAAGATCACCAACTTTAACAAGCGTACGTTGGTTGTAGGCAGTACCTGAGTTTGAACGACGGAATTTTTGGATATGGTAAACATCCAATGAGCCATCTTCACGACGAACTTCTACTTTGTCAGCATCGGCATAAGTAACTTTACCATCATACTGAGCAATAACAGCCGCTCCAGAGTCATGGGCTGCTTGATATTCCATACCAGTACCAACGTAAGGTGCTTTTGGATCAATCAATGGTACAGCCTGACGTTGCATGTTGGCACCCATGAGGGCACGGTTGGAGTCGTCGTTTTCCAGGAAAGGAATACATGCTGTCGCAACGGCAACTACCTGTTTTGGAGAAACGTCCATGTAATCAACACTTGAAGCTGGGTATTCTTGGTTAACCCCTTGGTGACGTCCCATGACAACTTTTTCAGCAAAAGTGCCATCTGCGTTCAATTTAGAGTTAGCCTGTGCTACTGTGTACTCATCTTCTTCATCGGCTGTCAACCAAACGATTTCGTTAGTTACTTTTCCAGTTTCACGATCAACCTTACGATATGGTGTTTGAATGAAACCATACTTGTTAAGATGTCCGTATGAAGACAAGTTGTTGATCAAACCGATGTTTGGTCCCTCAGGTGTCTCGATTGGACACATACGACCATAGTGAGTGTAGTGCACGTCACGCACTTCATATCCAGCACGGTCACGTGTCAAACCACCAGGTCCTAAGGCAGACAAACGACGTTTGTGTGACAACTCAGAAAGCGGGTTGTGTTGGTCCATGAACTGTGACAATTGAGAAGAACCAAAGAATTCTTTGATCGCTGCAGTTACTGGACGGATATTAATAATTTGTTGTGGTGTTAGTACTTCGTTATCTTGAACAGACATACGTTCACGAACGTTACGTTCCATACGTGAAAGTCCAAGACGCACTTGGTTGGCAAGCAATTCACCAACAGCACGAATACGACGATTTCCAAGGTGGTCGATATCATCCACACGACCAATACCTTCTGCTAAGTTGAGGAAGTAGCTCATCTCAGCCAAAATATCTGCAGGCGTTACGATACGAACCTTGTCATCTGGATTTGCATTACCGATGATTGTTACAACACGGTCTGGATCGGTTGGTGCAACAACCTTGAATTTTTGAAGAACAACTGGCTCTGTTACTACAGCAGCATCATTTGGAATGTAGACAATCTTGTTCAAATCACCATCCAAATGGCTTTCAATGCTTTCAATCACGCTACGAGTCATGATTGTTCCAGCTTCTACCAAGATTTCACCAGTTTCAGGGTCTACCAATGGTTCAGCAATAGTTTGGTTGAGCAAACGTGTTTTAACATTGAGTTTTTTATTGATCTTGTAACGACCAACTGCAGCCAAGTCATAACGACGTGGGTCGAAGAAACGAGCTACAAGTAAGCTACGTGAGCTTTCAGCAGTCTTAGGCTCACCTGGACGAAGGCGTTCGTAGATTTCCTTCAAAGCTTCGTCTGTACGAGAGTCCATTGGGTTCTTGTGAATATCTTTTTCAACAGTGTTACGAACAAGATCGCTGTCACCAAAGATATCAAAGATTTCATCATCGCCTGAGAAACCAAGCGCACGAACCAAGGTCGTAAATGGAATTTTACGAGTACGGTCGATACGAGTGTAGGCGATGTCTTTTGAGTCGCTTTCAAGTTCCAACCAAGCTCCACGGTTAGGGATAACAGTTGAACCGTAACCCACTTTACCATTTTTGTCTACCTTGTCATTAAAGTAAACACCTGGAGAACGCACCAACTGTGATACGATAATTCGTTCACCACCGTTGATGATGAAAGTACCCATCTCAGTCATGATTGGGAAATCACCAAAGAATACTTCCTGGGTTTTAATTTCGCCAGTTTCTTTGTTAATCAAGCGGAAGGTTACAAAGATAGGTGCTGAGTAGCTGGCATCATGGATACGAGCTTCTTCAAGCGTATATTTAGGTTCTTTGATTTCGTAGCCAACAAATTCCAACTCCATTGTGTCTGTGAAGTTTGAAATTGGCAATACATCTTCAAACACTTCCTTCAGACCATGGTCTAGGAAATCTTTGAATGAATCAGTTTGAATTTCAATCAAATTTGGTAAGTCAAGAACTTCTTTGATTCTTGAAAAACTACGACGGGTACGATGTTTCCCGTATTGAACGTCATGTCCTGCCAAGATGATTCTCCTTTTTAATTAAAGTTCCAAGCTTAGTGATCTAAGCTAGTAATTATCGTTAGATGGTTCTAAAAACCCTATCAACTTATCCCCCTCGACTAATTTTCAGAATCTTTAAATCTTTGTTACAAAGGTCAAAAAACTTGAAAAAAAGCACAAAAAGAGCAGCTAAATCCGACTTTTTCAGGAGATTTAACTGCTGTGAGCCTTGTCCGGACAATATTTCAGACAAAACCTACGACAAATGATTATTTATATTATACCCTATTTAGCTAGATTTTTCAAGGTTTTAAAATATTTTTCTCTTCCTCTAATCCGTTAATTATCTACATCTTTCTTTGGAAAATCAAGTCCATATTTAGGAAAACGCTTGCCTTAACTATTCCCTCATGCTATACTGTTATTGAAATTAATAGACAGGAGACATTTTATGAAAACAGCTAAAACCACTGTTACAATCGTTTCTGCACTTGCATCTGTCATCTTATTGACCAGCTGCGCCACAAAATCCACAGAAACACAAACATCCGCTAATAACTCATCTGACAATCAGATTACAATGACTTACGACCAACTACGGTCTAGAGAAAATACCATGTCAACTCTCTGGTATCAAAAAGCGGCCGAAACAAAAGCCTTGTATCTACAAGGTTATAATGTTGCTACAGATCGTCTAAAGGAATTACTGAAAACAGAATCAGACAAGCCTTATTCGATTGTTTTGGACTTGGACGAAACGGTCCTAGATAACAGTCCTTATCAAGTTCAAAATGTCAAAGATGGAACAGCATTCACACCTGAAAATTGGGATGTTTGGGTCCAAAAAGCTGCAGCAAAAGCCGTCCCAGGTGCTAAAGATTTTCTTCAGTTTGCCGATCAAAACGGTGTCCAAATCTACTATATTTCTGACCGTTCAGTCGACCAAGTAGATGCTACCATTAAAAATCTAGAAAGCGAAGGTATTCCTGTACAAGGACGTGATCACCTCATGTTCCTAGAAAGTGGTGTAAAATCCAAAGAAGGTCGTCGACAAGCGGTTCAAGAAAAGACAAATCTTGTGTTACTATTTGGTGATAACCTTGTAGACTTTGCAGATTTTTCTAAGACTTCTGAAGCTGATCGTGACAAACAACTTGAAGAATTGCAAAAAGAATTTGGTGAAAAATTCATCATCTTCCCAAATCCAATGTATGGATCATGGGAAACAGCAGTTTACGGTGGTAATAAACTCGATGCCAAGGGACAAGTAGAAGAACGTGAAAAGGCTTTACAAGGCTTTGACAAGTAATGAAAACTTGGTATTCAATAAGGCCATAAGTACAAAAAGAAGTGCAAAAGCTCTTTAACTGACAAAACTCAAAAAAGCGGACAAGAGAGGATTCTGATAACCAGAAAACTTTCCTGTTCGCTTTTATCATGTGAATCGTATCTTAATGAGCCAGCATTTCTTGGGCGATTTCTTGACCAGATAAGCCATCTGGATAGTAGGTTGGCCAGTTATCCATTTCTTCAAAGAGGGCTTCCTGGCTAGTGCCTCCAAAGAAGATATGGAAATGCTCTGCCTTGACTGGTGCGATATTGTGGTCGCTGAATTGAACATACTTAAATTGTCCAGCGTCTGCATCTGTCGCTTCAAAGAGATAACGAACTCCTCGATTCCCTTTCTTATAGGTCAAGATTTTCTTGCCGACATACTTGTAGGTATATTTCTTACTTTGGTCACCTTGGATGAATTCCATAGTGTTATCCGTGATATTAATCTTAGATACATCCGTTTGATAGCCTTTTTGATAGTAGGCTTTATATTCATCCTTAGTCATCTTACCAGTCAACTTAGCCTTGTAGTCAAAGACTTGGTCTAGAGTACCATCTTCAAGGAAAGGATAGACTGACTGCCAGTTACCAGCATAGTCACTCAAGGTACGATCCTTGACATCAGCATCCTCAAAGTAACCATTTTGAACGGTTTTAGTTTCCTCGGCTTTTTCTGGTTCAATTTCTGCCCCTGCCTGGTCAGTTGTTTGCTTGAGGGCTTTGAGATTTTTCTCCATGACAGAGATATAGTTCTCACCGGCCTTCATGTCCTCTTCGGTCAAGCTTTCCAGAGGATTCAGAACATCTAACTTAACTCCTGTTTCTTTTGAAAGAGTATTAGCTAGAGCTTGTGAGGCATTTTCTTCAAAGTAGATATAAGAAATCTTGTTTTTCTTGATATACTCGGTCAATTCTGCCAAGCGACTTGCTGACGGCTCAGCATCTGGTGATAGACCTGAGATAGAGACTTGATTGAGTCCGTAGTCTAAAGCTAAGTAACGAAAGGCAGCGTGTTGAGTCACAAAACTCTTTTGTTTAGCACTAGAAAGTCCTTCAGTATAGGCCTTATCCAAGGCTTGCAATTTTTCGATATAGGCTGCTGCATTTTGCTCAAAGGTTGCTTTTTTATCAGGATAGTCAGCTGATAAACTGTCACGAATGTGCTCTACAAGTTTGATTGCACGCGCAGGAGACAACCATACATGAGGGTCATACTCGTGATGATGGCCTTCTTCACCATGATCATGGTCTTCCTCTTCTTCACTACCTGGAAGAAGCAACATATCTCCAGTAGCCTTGATTGTTTTTACTTTTTTCGCATCTAGTGAATCTAAAAGCTTGGGAACCCATGTTTCCATGTTCTCATTTTCATAAACGAAGGCATCAGCGTCTTGGATTTTAGCAACTGCCTTAGGCGATGGTTCATAATCATGTGGTTCTGTCCCTGCCCCAATCAAGAGCTCGACATTGGCTGTATCTCCTGCTACTTGCTTGGTAAATTCGTAGACAGGATAGAATGTTGTCACGATATTTAATTTTCCATCTGCTTGTTTTTGATTGGAACAAGCGACTAAGAATAGTGTCACAAGACTTGCCAAAAGTAGGCCTAGTTTTTTCATTTTCTTCTCCTATTTGATAAAACGTTTGAGTAAGCTGACTAACAAGAAGACAACTACAAAGATTATGGTAATACTTGCACTAGGAGGTGTCTCTGCATAGTAGGAAATATAAAGTCCTGCCACCATGCCCAGAAAGCCAATGACGCTGGCAAGAATCATCACCGAACTAAAGTTTTTCCCTAAACGCAACGCGATACTAGCTGGTAGGACCATGATGGTCGATACCAAGAGTGCTCCTGCAGCTGGAATCATAAGCGCAATGGCCACACCCGTCACCATATTAAAGAGGATAGACATAGTACGCACTGGAAGACCATCTACAAAAGCTGTATCCTCGTCAAAAGTTAAGATGTACATAGGTCTTAAAAAGAGGAAGGTCAGGATTAAGACAACCGCTGCAATGACAAAGAGTCCAATTACCTGCTCTTGACTAATAGTCACAATAGAACCAAAGAGGTATTGGTCCAAACTCATCGAGCTAGAGCTCTTACCCTTACTCATGACAATAAGTGAAACCGCAAGACCTGTTGACATGAGGATGGCTGTTCCAATCTCCATAAAGCTCTTGTAAACCGTACGTAGATATTCAAGAAAGACCGCCGCAATCAAGACAATAGCAATAGTCGAGATGGTCGGAGAAATCCCTAAAACCAAACCAAAGGCCACACCTGATAGCGATACGTGACTCAGTGTATCACTCATGAGACTTTGACGACGCAAGATGAGGAAGGTTCCCAGTACTGGCGAAAAGAGACTCATGGCAATAACAGCCAAAAAGGCCCGCTGCATAAAATCATAAGAAAATAGATTAAACATGGTCCACCTCCTGGTCACTTTCATGGACATTGAAACAACGCCATGGCGAATCTTGATCTCGAACCAGGTGAATGTTACGATCTGCGTAATCCTTGACCTCTTCAGGATCGTGAGTAATCATCAAAACAGCCTTGCCATGATGGTGGGCACTATGGTGCATGAGTTCATAAAATTCATTTTTGGTGCCAGCATCCATCCCTGTTGTCGGCTCATCCAAGATAAAGATATCTGGATCTGAAGCAAACATACGTGCGATAACAGCTCTTTGCTTTTGCCCACCAGAGAGAGAACCAATGCGTTTATCCCGATGTTCCCACATACCAACTGAGTTTAAACTAGCCTTAATGTGTTCTTCGTCGTGAGCATTCAAACGACGGAACCAGCCCTTTCTTGGGTAGCGACCTGATTTGACAAATTCATAAACGGTACTTGGAAAGCCTGCATTAAAACTTGCAATCTGTTGAGGAAGATAGGCAATTCTTAGCTTTTTCCCATGAATATTTGTCTTTGAGATGGTTACTTTCCCAATTCTCGGTTGTAAAATACCTAGACTAGCCTTGATAAGAGTAGTCTTTGCCGCTCCATTTTCTCCTGTCAGTGTGACAAATTCCCCACTATCAACACTGTAATTGATATGCTCAAGAACCGGTTCCTTGTCATAATAGAAGGACAAATCCTCTACTGTGATGTATCTCATTACTTGATTTCTCCTACTAAAGCAGTTAAAAACCGCTGGATAATTTTTTGTTCGTTTGGTGTAAACTGAGTGGCAACCTGTTCATAAGTCGAGAGGGTATGTTCATGATGATGGTGGTGTTCCTCAGCAATAGGTCGAGCCAAGTCTGTCAATTGATAGAAGACAACGCGAGCATCCTTAGGATCCTTAGATGTCTCCAACATCCCCTCCTTAATCAGGGATTTGATAGCCTTTGTAACGGCAGCTTGACTAACATTGAGACGACGCGCCAACTCAGAGTTGGTGAGCGACTCCTCTGATAAAAGCATGAGAATATGCTCCTGGGTATTGGTCAAGGCTACATCACTGGTACAATGACCAATGAGAATTTCATGCTGATTTTCCGCCTTGAGAATAATCTCATTTAAAAAATGATCGATATCTTTTGCCAACTGTCTCATGATTTGCTCCTTTCTCAGAACGGAATTTCTATAAATACAAGGTTTTCATACTCTTCAAAAATCAAATTCAAACCACGTCAGCTTCGTCTTGGCGTACTCAAGTACAGCCTGCGTCTCGCTTCCTAGTTTGCTCTTTGATTTTTATTGAGTATCACACCATTCCTTTACTAGTTAAGTATATCACATCCAAGCAAGGAGTCAAGAAAAAAGATGAAAACACCTGAGATGTTTTCATCTTTTAGAATTATTTTTCTTGTTTACGGCTAGTCCAGAGGGCTGTCGCTCCAAGAATCATACCCAATAGCATCATGAAAATAGATTGCTCACTACCTGTATTTGGAAGTAGTTTCTCTGAGACTACTGTTTTCTTAGCAAACTTATCTGCAACCTTATAATCAACTTTTACAGTAGAAGGTTGAGTCGGTTTTGTTGCTTGGTCTTCTACTGGTTTAGCTGGATCTTGCTCTTTACCTTCTTCAGAAAGTTTAAATGTTTTTGAGTCCACAGAAATCGTGCGTGAGTTTGGATTTACCTTTTCATACTGAGTCAAATCAGCTGTTTTAAGGTAATCTTCAAAGGCAGCATCCATTGAAGGGCCTTCTTCTCTGGCACCACCAAGCATGGTATAACCATCACCACCTGCTGCAAGGAAGTCATTGGTTGCTAGGTAGTAAACTTTTTCCAAATCTAGTTTTTCATAAAGACCAGTCGCACGATTCTTAACTTGAATAGCCAAGACACGTTTGCCTGCAGCTAGATTTGTATCGTAGTAGACCTTGGCTCCTGAAATCTGTAAGAATCCGCCACTTGGTTCTAGCAATGGTTGACCATTTTCATCCAAGACAGTTTTCCCTGCCTTATCAACCTGCAAAATAGATCCGAGTGATTTTTCAAACATATCCAGAACTTGCTGACCAGTTACTTGAATTTGTGAGATTGTGTTTCCAAATGGCAAGACTGCAATGACATTTCCTTTTGTAATTGGCTTATCCTTGGCAATCGTTTCACGTAAGCCTCCACCATTTGTCACAGCGATATCTGTTGGATGACTGAAGCCTGTTTGACCGTACTGATAGAGAGAATCTGCGACGACATTTCCAAGGTTAGTTTCGCGGACACGAACATTTTCACGGTCACCGTTCAATTCAACTGGACTATTTGAAACAACTTCTACAGCATTTTCAGCGTCATATTTTTCTTTGATTTCTTTGACCATGGCTGCAATCTTTGGATTGGCTTCTAATTTCTTAGCATCTGCAGCAGGTACCTGGCTTGGATTTCCTAATAATTGACGAGATTTGTAAGTGATTTTACCGACATTATGGAGATAGCTTCCAGTCTGGTTATAGGTTACATTGTCGCCATATGTGGTTGATTCTACAGTATGTGAATGACCATCGATAACAGTGACACGCTTACCTTTCAAAAGAGGATTTTTTGAGAGTGCTTCTGCAAGTGTTGAACCACGCCATTCTACAGGTGTTGTTGTATCGACTCCCAAGTGAGCGAGAACAACATAGTGTTTGTAGTCTTTGCCTTCTGCCAAGGCTTTAGCTTGAATTTCTTCGATAACCTTGTTAACCTCTGCAATAGGTTCTGTAAAGGTTACGCCTTTAACATTTTTAGGGTGGGTCTTAGTAGCTGTCTCAGGTGTTGTCACACCGATGACGACAAACTCATCACCTGCAACATCCTTGTTCTTATCAACAATTGTTGCTGCTTCAAATAAACGAGCCCCATTCACATAAGTGTTTGAACTGAGCAATGGGAAGTTCAAGATTTCTTTGTATTTTTTAGCTTCGTCAAGTCCAAAGTCAAACTCATGATTTCCTACAGCCATGGCATCATAACCCATCTCATTTAGGATTTTGGCACGAGCTTCACCCTTTGTAGAGTTTGAAATCGGAAGACCTTGGAAGGCATCACCTGCATCCACTACTAGAGTCGTTTGGTTGCCCTTTTCTCGCTCCTTCTCAATAACTGTCGCGAGTTTGGCATCTCCGATTACTCCTTTTTCTTCTACGATACGACCATGCACGTCATTAGTATGCAAGATAACAGTATCTGCTTCTTCTTTTTGAGGTGCAACCTCTTCAGCTGGTGTTGCCGTACTTGTAACAACCTCAGGAGTCGCTGCTACTACTGGTGCTTCTGCAGTGCTCACAACTTCTGTAACCTCTGAAGAACTAGTATTTTCTTCAGCATAGACTTGTCCAGCTAAAAAGGCTGGAGCTAATAGGGCTGTCGATAGGACAGGCAACAAAAAACGTTTATTCATATTGAAATCCCTTTCTCTTCTTTCTTCTACCATTATACGCTATTTAGCATCATTTTAAAACTTTTAACCCTTTTGAAGGTAACCTATCCGACATTTCATAAAAAAAGTCTGAACAAAAAGCTCAAACTCTTTTCTATATTATTATTGAAAATCTTTGATGTTACCATCGTAATTCGCCCAATCTTGGCTAAAGAAACGATCATTCATTTGGTAAGTAGGTGCTGTTGTCGGATTGCTCAAAAAGGGATTTACCACCTTATCAAATGCTAACCAGCCTAACCAACCGATATGAATCGTATCCTTAACAAAGTAGGGATCTCCACCATTTTTTGAAAAGTCAGCGATATTAGTGAAACCCTGACTTTCCAACTGGTAACGAATTTTTTCAATAGAGTGTTGATACATTTCTTCGTCCAAACCTGTATAGTTCATCCATTTTTGATTGACAGGTTGAAAGACAAAGAGCACATTAACCTTAGACTTGGCAAATTGATCGAGCACTAGCTGCAAATCATTGTACTCACTTGATTGGAGAAAGTTATAATTCTTTTGATAGCCTTCTAAATTTTTTAAGTCCTTCTTTAGTTGAGTATTATAAAAGTGGTTCTCCATTCCCAAATCATTATTGGTCGTATTTTCCTCTGCATCTTTACGTGCAATATTTTCCAATTCTTCATAAGAAAATTGTTCTGGGAGACTGCTCAAATATTTCTCAACATGATCTTTGTACTTTAATCGACCATGAATGGAAAATTGACCAAAAAGAGCAGCTTGTCTTTCATTGAACTCGGCAGAGAGATTAACCATCGTTTGATCAAAGTCTGACAATTGTTCATTCTTGGCAAGCTTCTCAACAATCCCCTTCATCGGTACTCTTGGATTTTGCTTCAAAAGTCTAGTAGCCGCATATTGAGCAGCCAGATCTCCGGATTGATTTTCCAAAAAGGCAGTCAACTGGTCATTGTTAAAAAAGCTTTGAAAAGTAGGCGCATCGTGCTCCTCTTTTGTAAACCATTGCGGAGAGATTACAAATACCGCTTGTTTGTTTTCAAGCTCAGATGTGATTTGTTGTAGTCCAAAGTACTGACTAAGAGAAGCTGCTCCTGCCTGCCCCATAAAATAAGGACGATAGGAGCGGTTATACTTTTCAGCTAATACTCCTGGATGCATGCTATCAAAACGAATCCATTCACTCGAACCCAAAAAAGGTATAAAACGTATATTAGGATCCGTGAGAGCTCTCACTTTTTGGCTTCTCTCTTTGAAACTTTCTGCACTTATCGAGGCTGCAGAGTATTTTTCCTCCATGAGATTATGACTTGGACTACTTGGATAGAAACAGATAAGAAGGCACACCAGCAAGCCCGCTACAAAGACAGGCCCGAAAATCAGCCACAAGCGTTTAAGCATTCTTTAACTCCGTAATCCCTGCTACGATTTTATTAGCTGTATTCCAGTCATCACGACCAAATTCTGTAACTGGGACACGAATATCAAAGCGGTTTTCGATTTCCACAATTAATTCAACTGTCCCCATACTATCCAAGACACCTGCATCAAAAAGATCCTCATCCATCATGTCAGAAACATCTTCCATAAACAATTCATCAATAATTTCAATAACTTCTGATTTGATATCCATTTTTTAATTCCTTTTATTTTTTAAACCATAAATCATTCAAAAACCCAGAGAAGATTAAGAATGAAATCATCACGACATGGAAGGTTATCACCATGCCAAGCAACTGAACCCAGCGATTCTCAGGCAAGGGAGGTCGCCCTGCTTTCTTACGTTCTTTATTGAGCGTTCTTTTCTTTCGAACCCAGGCATCATTAATGACTAAGCCCACTCCATGAAAGAGTCCGTAGGCGATGTAAAACCAAGTTATCCCATGCCAGAACCCCATAAGGAGCATATTCAGGATATAGGCGACACTTGAGGTCACATTTCGATTCTTAAAGAGCTTCTTTCTCGTCATCACCATGACCATGCGCATAAAGACAAAGTCACGGAACCAGAAGGATAAACTCATGTGCCAACGATTCCAAAACTCCTTCAAATCCCTTGATAAAAAAGGTTTGTTGAAGTTGATCGGACTACGAATCCCCATCAGATTTGAAATAGCTAGAGCAAACATAGAGTAACCTGCAAAGTCAAAGAAGAGCTCCAAACCAAATGTGTACATGATGGCCACTACATAATAGTTAAAGACGCCACCTGTTTGTAAAGCTAAATTCTTTAGCGGTGGCAATAAAATCTCGCCTAAAATATGAGCTAGGATAAATTTATATAGAAAACCCCACATGATATACCGAACGGACTCGGCTAGCATATCTAGCAACTCATCGCGCTCTGGTATCGTCTTATAATTTTCATTAAAACGTTTGAAACGATCAATAGGACCACTTGAAAATGTCGGCATAAAGAGAAGAAAACGCAAATACTCCCACATTTTCAAATCCTTAATGACTCCATCTCTAAGTTCGATGATGATTCCCACCGAACGAAATGTCAAATAAGAAATTCCGATAAAACCCAGCAAGGATTGTGTTCCGTTAATGGCTGTTTGCGCCTTTACAAATATGATTGGAAGTAACGACAACAGACTAACGAGATAGAAAATCCACTTGCCATCCTTACTTTTTCGATACTGCTTGTAAAAAAGAACCAGTACAATTTGCCAGCATAGGTAAATAGCCAAAGCAGCCAACTGATTGGTCTTGCCACCCGTCAACATGGTAACGATAAAGAATAGACTAACCAGCATTTCATACCATGCAAAGCGTTTTTTGAAAAAGAGCCCGATAAAGATGGGCAAGGTAGCAGTAATCACGTACAAAAAGTACTGCGGATTCCCATACGGCTCAATATGAGGCAGCTGTTTCAGGAAATCCATCATCTATTATTCACCTCGTTAATCAATCCTTTGATATCAATCTTGCCATTTGGAGTCAGTGGCAATTCCTCTCTGTAAAGAAACTTAGATGGCATCATGTAAGACATCATAATATCTTCCAAGTCTTCCTTGATAGCTTTCGTGATATCAATTTCGCGCTCAAATTGTTCTTTGACGCCATCTTTTAAGATAACATAGGCCAAGAGGTTTTGAACCTTGTGGTCTTTGTTGTAACGTGGAACTGCAACAGCGGATTCAACATACTGAGATTTATTCAAGTTTTGAGAAACATCTTCTAGCTCAATGCGGTAACCGTTAAACTTGATCTGGAAGTCCATCCGTCCACCATAGAGAAGGAGACCTTCATCTGTCATAGTTCCCACATCTCCCGTATGATAGGCTGGAAGACCTTCAAATTCGAAGAAGGCTTCAGCTGTTTTTTCAGGATTATTCATGTAACCTTTTGAAACAGCTGGACCAGATACGATGATCTCCCCTTGTTCTCCGTTTGGCAGTTTATTGCCCTCTTCATCGATGATGAAGGTAGGTGAATCTTCTTTGGTGTAGCCAATTGGAAGACGTTTCAAGGTTGCTAACATCTCATCTGTAATAGCGACTGCTGATAAAGCAACTGTTGCTTCCGTTGGACCGTAAGCATTGATAATGCGTGCATTTGGGAAACGCTCGCGCAATTTCTGAGCAGTCTTGACTGTCAACTCTTCCCCATCAAAGTAAAAATGGGTAATTCCTGACATCTTTTCAGCATTGAAATCCTCAGACAACATAGCCATATCTGCAAAAGATGGCGTTGAAGTCCAGATAGCAATCGGAAGTGAAAAGATGGTCGCAAAGAGTTGCTTAAAGTCTTGAGTGATGGCTGATGGAAGAGCAAAAAGGGTTCCTCCAAGAGCCAAGGTCGGTGCCCAGTACATGACAGACAGGTCAAAAGAATAAGGTGGCTGAGCCAGCATTTGTGGACGACTTGGCGTCGCAAATTCCTTATCCGTAATCATCCAGTTGGTAAAGCTGAGAAGGTTATCATGCGAAATCTGCACCCCTTTTGGTTTCCCAGTTGTCCCTGAGGTAAAGATGATGTAGTAGTTATCATTCCCTTTGACCGGATGCGTCATCTCATAGCTTGCCCCTTGAGCAAAGGCTTCTTGAACCTGAGCTAGATTCATCATCGGTGTAGAAACCTGCTTCAATGGAAAGTCTGAGATAGCAATAATCAAACTTGGCTCTGCCACTTCTAAAATAGCCGAAACTCGCTCCAAGGCCGAATGACTGTCAATTGGAATGTAGGCATGACCTGACTTGGTCAAGGCTACAAAGGTAGCCAACATCTCATACTCCTGACCACCAAAAACGACTACTGGAGATTTTTCAGGTAATCCTAGCTGATCAATGGTTGCAGCCAAACTATCTGAATCAGCCTTTAAATCACCATAAGTGTGCTCTTGCCCTAAGACATTGTATACTGGAAAGGTAGGTTGAGTTTGGGCGAAATATTCAATCGCTTCAATCATATCTTTTATCGGCTTATTAGACACGATGATTTTTCTCCTTTAAACTAAAATTCATTGTAAATAAAGCTTCCCTGACTTTGTCCTAGGTAACTAAAAAAGTAAAGCAAACCAAGTAGAACAATAAAATACAGGACCGTTTGTCCTAAAAAAACATAGATTGGTTTCTTTTTATCCATAATTAACTTCTTTTTGTAAATTTTCAATAATTTTATGCAAATATACAATTACTATTTTTTCTTGTTCCCATTTTACCACTTTATTCCCTCTATTTTCAACTGTTTACCATTTTTAGAAAGCACATTTTAGCTTATTTTAAGACAAGTTAAAATATTAATGTTTTGCCCTCAAAAAACAACAAAGTTTGAGAAGCCAATCCCAAACTTTGTTACAAATAGCTCTTTTATCTTAGAAAAGTGAGAATACAAGCACGGCCAAGGCTGCACCAATAACAGGGCCTACAACTGGAATCCAAGCGTAAGACCAGTCTCCGTCTCCCTTGTTTGAAATTGGCAAGATACTGTGCATGATACGAGGTCCAAGGTCACGAGCAGGGTTCAAGGCATAGCCTGTTGTCCCACCAAGTGATAGACCGATACCGACAATCAAGGTACCCACTGCGAAGGTTCCGATACCTGCCTGAAAATCGTACAGCCCCAAAGCAAAGATTGTCAACACCAAAACAAAGGTGCCAAGGATTTCACTGATCAAGTTAGAAACTGTATCCTTGATGGCTGGACCAGTACTGAAGGTTGCCAGGATATTGCCTGCATTTTCTTCTGCATCATAATGTGGTTTGAATTGCAACCAAACCAAAATCTGACCGAGCATAGCTCCTGCAAACTGGGCTAGGATATAAGGAAATACTGATGCCCAAGGCAGGCTACCTTTTAAGGCCACACCAATGGTCACAGCTGGGTTTAAATGAGCTGGACTGAGCTTGCCAGACACAAAGGCTGCGACAGCAACAGCAATCCCCCAACCCATAGTAATCACAATCCATCCTGAATTGTTACTCTTAGTTTTGGGAAGAACCACACCTGCAACAACACCATTTCCTAGAAGAATCAGGATTAAAGTTCCCAAAAATTCTCCAAATAATTCTTTCATCATATCTTTGTCTCCATTTAAAAGAAGGAGAGAGAAAGTAAGGAACGCTTGTCTCCCTCTCTTCTAGTTTTTCTTAATTTTTTAATGCTGCCAAGTCATTTTGAGCAAGAGCTGCTTCGACATCCACACGGTAAGTTGTTTTCTCTTCTTCTGTCCAGTCATAGAATCGTCCCATTTCATCCAAAACTGGCTCAACGATGCTATCCAAGCTATCACGCATAAAGAGCATGTGGTTGGTACGACGAAGAAGGAAGTCAACTGGGCTAAGAGCCAACTCATTGCGCATTGCATAGTGCAGAGACAAGGTGTCTGCCAAGCTGAGTCCTGGCGCTTGTTCCAAGCTGTGAGCAAGGGCAAAGACCTTCGGTGCATTTGAACCGTAAAGATTTGCTAGATAGTGGGCTTCCTTACTATCCAAACCACGAGAAACTCCCAGTTGCGCAAAGGCTTCGATTTCTGAGTCCACATTTGCTGGGTTCAATTCTCCACCTGAAACAGGGTAAGTCTTAGAGTTGATGAGTTTAAAGCTGCGGTCAAATTCTGCTTTGAGAATGTCAACCACGCGCTCCATAGCTCCTTCAGCCATCTTACGGTAGTCTGTAATTTTACCACCAGCAAGGGTCAAAAGGCCATTGTCATCACGATCTAAGCTCGAACCACGAGAAACTGCAGATGGATCCAAATGTTTCTCAGAAGTACTGCTTTCAAGCTTGCTAACAGCAGATTCAACATCTTCACGCGTTTTTTCTTTCGATAGATAAGCTTCAACAGTCGCAATCAAGTTATTAAAGCTTTCATCACTGATAGTTCCGTTATTTCCGCCATTGTAGTCAGAAGCGCTATTGCCTGCAATCAATGGACGAAGACCTGCCCAGCTACTTTCGATATCGTCAATGGTGATGTTAGCTTCTGGGAAGCGGTTGTTGACAATACCAAGTAGATAATCCACATCTTCCTGAGTCACTTTGGGATGTTCCAAATCACCTGTGTAGTCTGTATCAGTTGTACCGAAGTAGGTCTTGTTTTCACGTGGGAGAACAAAGACCATACGGCCATCACCCAAACCTGTGTCAAAGTAAACTGGCTGTGAAACCTTGATCTTGCTTGAATCCACTACCAAGTGAACTCCCTTAGTTGGACGCATTTGCGAGAATTGGGTTCCCTTATTAGACAAATTACGTACCTTGTCGCTCCAAGGACCTGTTGTGTTGATCACCAGACGAGCCTTGATTTCAAAGACTTGGTCTGTCAACAAATCACGGGCTACGACACCAGTAATCTTGCCACTTTCGTCAAAGAGGAAGCCTTCTGCCTTCACGTGGTTGGCAATGAGGGCACCGTCTTGGTTAGCACGTTTGATGTTTTCAATCACGAGACGGGCATCGTTGTTACGGAAGTCAAGGTAAACCCCACCTCCTACCAAACCTTCTTTCTTCAAGTTTGGCTGGCGTTCCAAAACTTCTTCCTTGCTCAAAACTTTGTTAGCAGCTGGCGTGTTATTAACTCCTGCTAAAAGGTCATACAAGTCCATGGCTACTTTGAGACGGAAGAGGCTAAAGGTCGCTCCATCCTCATCGTAAACTGGCAAGAGCATTGGATCTGGTTTTGGAATGTGTGGAGCAATTTGTTGAACCACTGCACGTTCTGAAACCGTATCTGATACTACTTCTACGTCAAATTGCTTAAGGTAACGAAGACCTCCGTGAACCAATTTTGTTGAACGGCTAGATGTTCCTTCTGCGAAGTCCTGCATTTCGATCAAACCAGTTTCAAGACCACTAGCTGCCGCCTGCAAGGCTACACCAGCCCCTGTGATTCCTCCACCGATAATCAAGAGATCCAAGGTACGTTCCTGCATTTTTTGAATTGATAATTCACGTGTTTTCTTTGAAAATTCCATATTTACACACTTTCTAACTGAGTCGCTTTATTCTCCTAGTATTAGTTGTTATTAGTCGTCGATTTCCGCAAAGACTTGAGTTGCTTTCACAGCTTTCTTCCAGCCCTTGTAGAGTTGTTCCTTGCGCGATTCGTTCATGGATGGCTCAAAAAGTTCTCCTGTCTCATTCAAGAGTTTCAACTCATCCAAGTCCTTCCAGTAGCCTACTGACAAACCTGCTAGGAAGGCTGCTCCTAGAGCAGTTGTTTCCAAGTTTTTGGCGCGGGCAATATCGATTCCTAAGATGTCAGCCTGGAACTGCATGAGGAAGTTGTTCATAGCTGCACCGCCATCCACCTTCAAGACTTGGATAGCTGTCTGAGCATCCACCTGCATGGTATCGATGATATCACGCACTTGATAAGCGATAGACTGCAAGGTTGCTTTGATAAAGTCTTCTTTGCTTGTTCCACGAGTCAAGCCAAAGACAGAACCACGAGCGTTTTGGTTCCAGTATGGAGCACCTAGACCTGTAAAGGCTGGAACGACATAAACTTCGTCATTATTGTGAGAGTCACGAGCATATTTTTCAGACTCTGGTGAGTTTTCAACCATGCGAAGTCCGTCACGAAGCCATTGAATGGCACTTCCTGCGATGAAGATAGAACCTTCCAAGGCATAGTAAACCTTGCCGTTAATACCATAACCAATGGTTGTCAAGAGGTTGTTTTCAGACAACTGCATTTCTTCACCAGTATTCATGATGATGAAAGAACCTGTTCCGTAAGTATTTTTGACCATACCAGGCTCAAAAGCCAACTGTCCAAAGAGGGCTGCCTGTTGGTCCCCAGCCATACCTGAGATTGGCACTTCACCGCCGTAGAAATGGAAAGGAGCTGTCTTACCGTAGATTTCAGAGTTAGAACGAACTTCTGGAAGCATAGCCTTCGGAATGTTGAGGATTTCCAAAATCTCATCATCCCATTTGAGTTCTTTAATGTTATAGAGCATGGTACGAGCCGCATTTGAGTAGTCGGTCACGTGAGCCGCACCATCAGTCAATTTCCAAACCAACCAAGTATCGATAGTACCAAAGAGCAATTCTCCTTTTTCAGCTCGCTCTTGAGCGCCTTCTACATGGTCCAAGATCCAACGAACCTTGGTCGCAGAGAAGTAAGCATCGATGATCAGACCTGTCTTCTCATGGAATTTCTCTACATAACCTTGTTTTTTTAGTTGTTCAGCCAAAGGCGCTGTCTGGCGAGACTGCCAAACGATGGCATTATAGATAGGAAGACCTGTCTTTTTATCCCAAACAACTGTCGTTTCACGCTGGTTGGTAATCCCGATAGCTTGGATTTGATTTGGCTTGATACCACTTTCGATAAAAGCCCCAGCGATTACTGACTGGACTGAGTTCCAAATTTCATTGGCATTGTGCTCAACCCAACCTGCTTGTGGAAAGATTTGTGTGAATTCTTTTTGACTTGAGCTGACCTTTTCCCCTTTTTTGTTAAAAATAATGGCACGAGAACTGGTAGTCCCTTGGTCAATGGCCATAATGTATTTTTCTTGTGACATGTGCTGTCCTCCTGATAAAGATCTTGAGGTTATTTCCTCTTTACAGTAACTAGTATACAAAATAAAGCGCTTTCTTGTTTATCAAGTTTTTTAAAATTTTAAAAAAAATTGATAAGATTGTGAGAATTTCACAAAAAAGACCTGGATTCCCAAGCCTTTTAAGCAAATAGTATCTGACGAATCGCTGCCAAATCTTCCATATCTAAGTCGTTTTTTAAATAATATACTGGAGTCTGGTCTTTTTTATGAATAGGATTATTGGTAACCAGCAAATCGTAGTGTCGACTAGGATCATAGGCTTCAATAGTAATAAAACGATTGTATTCCAAATAGCGTTTCAAGATAGCAGTCATTCTTGAAAAGACAAGAAAACCCGCTGTTACATCTAGACCAATCTGCATATGATGACCGTCATTTTCTGCCATGTATTCCATCAATTGAAGCAATTCCCAAAGTATTTTTTTATCCAAGTCCGTCCCCTGCTGAAAGGCAGGTAAAGTATGAAAAATCTCCTCTGCTGTCTCTTTAAAATCATGTTCCATCAGCAAATAAGGATGACGATTCTCTAACTGGTACTTATAGCGGTCTTGTAAAATATAGCCCTTGAATAGATAGACTTGACCACAAAATTGACTCAGTTCATAGGTGACATGGTCTTCCGTATAACCGCCTAGCAAGCCCTCTTTCTTCATTTTTTGAATCAGTTGCGTCAACAAATCTGCCAGCCGCCCTCCAAACCCAAGGATATACTCCATGGTATGTAGGGGCAAAATGCGATGAGAAAGAAGAAAAGAGAAGAAAATCATCATCTCACCATCCTCAGTTCCCAAAGGAATGTGTTGCCCAGCAAAAAAGGACGGTGTCTTTCTCAACAAGCGAAGGTAGAAAATATTGTCAAAATAGCCTCGCATTTTATCTTCTATGACTTGAAATTGACAGGCATTGACCCGGAGACGTTGTTGGCTGATATGATTCCACAAAATCAAGTCTAACTTCTGCCCCGAAGACAATTGAGCACCACAGATTTCTTCTAAACTAGCAATCTCCCGCCTTCTCTCAGGCTTTTGCATTTCATTTCCCCAGTCCTTACTCGACCAAACCTTACGTAAAAGACAGAAATAAAAGTAACGAATCTGGTGCTCTGGACCTCGCAAACGTCCGTTTTGGATAGATAAATCAAATTCGGATAAAATCTGATTTAAACCAGATAAGTGGCGCCCAAGCGTGGCCTCACTGACCATCAATTCTTGAACCAGCTGATGGGCTTGAAACTGCTGGTGATAGAGCAGATACAGTAAAATCTGGTATTTCACCGCATTGTCTAAAAATAGACGACGAATATCACGCCCCTTAGTAGTCGCACCGACTGACAAGTTGACCTGCTCTTCCTGTAAATGAATCTGTACATCTAGACCAACTGTTTGCGCTCTTTCATTTGTGAATAAGATGTACTTGGTCACAGTCGCTTTAGAGAAGCCCGTCTCCTCCATCAGTGCTTTTAAGGTCGTTTGTGACTCCTGCAATAAAAAAGAAAGGACTAAAAATTGACCAGCTTCAGCTTTTTCCATCAAGTCTCCTAAATACATTTGTTACCCCTTTCATTTTCTTCTTCAAGCATAGCATAAATTAAAAAAATGCTAAAATAATCTGTTTATCTTTTCGGTTTTTCCCTAGTTTCAAACTCAAATAATCCTCAGAATCAGCAAACACGCCACTCCCCCTTTGGGCATTTTTATGCTAAAATAGTAGCTATGGATAAAATTATTAAAACTATATCAGAAAGTGGGGCTTTTCGTGCTTATGTTCTTGATAGCACTGAAACCGTCAGCACTGCTCAAGAAAAACATCAAACCCAAGCTAGCTCAACTGTAGCACTTGGTCGCACCCTTATTGCTAGCCAGATTCTCGCAGCCAATGAAAAAGGAAATACCAAGCTAACGGTTAAAGTTCTTGGAACTAGCTCTCTAGGTGCCATCATCACCGTAGCTGATACCAAGGGGAACGTCAAAGGTTACGTTCAAAATCCTGGTGTTGACATCAAAAAGACTGCAACTGGTGAAGTTCTAGTCGGACCTTTCGTCGGCAATGGTCAATTTCTCGTTATCACAGACTACGGCACTGGAAATCCATACAACTCCATGACTCCCCTCATCTCTGGAGAAATCGGAGAAGACCTTGCCTTTTACCTGACAGAAAGCCAGCAAACTCCGTCAGCAGTTGGTCTCAATGTCCTTTTGGACGAAGAAGACAAGGTCAAGGTTGCAGGTGGTTTCCTAGTTCAAGTCTTGCCAGGAGCCAAGGAAGAAGAGATTGCTCGCTTTGAAAAACGCATCCAAGAAATGCCTGCCATTTCAACCCTTCTCGAAAGTGAAGACCATATTGAATCTCTTCTTAAAGCCATCTATGGCGACGAGCCATACAAACGCTTGTCTGAAGAAGAGATTCGTTTCCAATGTGACTGCAGCAAAGAACGCTTTATGAAGGCTCTTTCTAGTCTCCCAAGCTCAGACTTGCAGGAAATGAAGGATGAAGATCACGGGGCAGAAATCACTTGTCAATTCTGTCAAACAACTTACAACTTTAACGAAAATGACCTGGAGGAACTCATTCGTGACAAATCTTAATACACCTTTTATGATTGGCAATGTTGAGATTCCCAATCGTACCGTTTTAGCACCCATGGCCGGCGTGACTAACTCAGCTTTTCGTACCATTGCTAAAGAACTCGGAGCTGGACTCGTTGTCATGGAAATGGTCTCTGACAAGGGAATCCAATACAACAACGAAAAAACTCTTCACATGCTTCATATTGATGAAGGCGAAAACCCAGTCTCTATCCAACTTTTTGGTAGCGATGAAGACAGCCTAGCACGCGCAGCAGAATTCATCCAAGAAAATACCAAGACCGATATTGTGGATATCAACATGGGATGCCCAGTTAATAAAATCGTCAAAAACGAAGCTGGCGCTATGTGGCTCAAGGATCCAGACAAGATCTACTCTATCATTAACAAAGTTCAATCAGTCCTTGATATCCCTCTCACTGTCAAAATGCGTACAGGCTGGTCTGATCCATCTCTAGCTGTGGAAAATGCCCTCGCTGCGGAAGCTGCAGGTGTTTCTGCCCTTGCTATGCACGGTCGTACTCGTGAACAAATGTATACTGGTCACGCAGACCTTGAGACCCTTCACAAGGTTGCACAAGCTCTGACAAAAATTCCATTTATCGCTAACGGTGACATTCGCACTGTCCAAGAAGCCAAACAACGCATCGAAGAAGTCGGTGCTGATGCCGTTATGATTGGACGCGCAGCCATGGGAAATCCTTACCTCTTCAATCAAATCAATCACTACTTTGAAACTGGAGAAATCCTTCCTGATTTAACCTTTGAAGATAAGATGAACATCGCCTACGAGCATTTGAAACGCTTAATCAACCTCAAGGGAGAAAAGGTTGCGGTCCGTGAATTCCGTGGACTCGCTCCTCACTACCTCCGTGGAACATCAGGTGCAGCTAAACTTCGTGGAGCTATCTCACAAGCAAGCACACTGACTGAGATTGAAGCACTCTTACAGTTAGAGAAAGCATAAATCATAACCACCCGTCTAACGGGTGGTTTGCACCAGGGCTATAAGCCCAAATTACCAGCCAGCGCCTAAAGACGCTGGCTTTCACGCGTTGTTCAAGCCTCATTGCTCTTGACTCGTCACTTGCCTCTTAAAGAGGCGTGAGTATTACTTACCACCATCCCTAAAGGGATCCTCATATTCTTTCACACTTCATTTATCTAGTGCTATATCATGCTTTACTCGTTCTCAAATTTTCATACTCGTGAAGAAATCATCCACTGGATAATTTCTTTAATCTTGAATATATTTCTTAATTGTGGCTTCATTGAGCCCTACTGTACTCACATAATAACCTTCCGCCCAGAAATACCGATTTCCAAACTTATACTTGAGGTTGGCGTGTTTATCAAACATCATGAGTGCACTTTTGCCTTTTAAATAACCCATGAATTATCCTTGGTGGAATACTTACCAACATATGTACATAATCACGCATTAAGTGTCCGTCGATAATTTCAATACCTTCATAACTACACAAGCGATGAAATATTTCGCCTAAACTACTTCGATATTGATTATAGATGATTTTTCGTCTATACTTAGGGGTGAACACAATGTGATGGAACACATCCACTTTGTGTGTGATAAACTATGAGACTTTTGTGCCATGGTTTTCTCCTTTCGCTTTACAATTGACTTGAACACCTTTATTGTATCGCGTTTGGAGTTTTTTAGTATAACCTTCGACGCGCACCTAACGGAGCGAGACGGACTAATAGTCACATAACACAAAAAATCTCTTAGATTCATTTCTAAGAGATTTTTTCTTTCTCTCCCTCACAACCAGCCTTCTTCTTCGGCAGTTTTGGCTGCTTCGGTTCGGTTGCTGGCGCCTAGTTTGGAGAGGATATTGGTCATGTAATTACGGACGGTGCCGTTTGAGAGGTAGAGCTTATCCGCAATTTCTTGGTTGGACAGCCCCTGTGCAACTCCATGCAAAACAGCGACTTCTTGCTCGGTCAAGGGATTGGGATGGGTCATCATGACTTCCATCAGCTCTGGAGAATATTCCTTGCGTCCCTCTAACACCGTATGCAGGGTTTGCATGAGTTCGGCGATGCTTCGCTCTTTCAAGACATAGGCGTCGACTCCTGCTTTGACCGCTCGTTCAAAATAACCTGGGCGTTTAAAGGTCGTAACGATAACCACCTTGATTTCAGGCACTTCTTGTTTGATCCACTCGAGCGCTTCTAGTCCTGTTTTGACTGGCATTTCGACGTCAAGGATGGCAATATCTACTGTTTCTTTCCCCAAAACCTCGATAGCTTCAGCTCCATTTTTCGCCTGCAAGACAGTCTCCACATCTGGTTGAAAGCTTAAGAGCTGGCACATGGCATCTCTAAGCATACTTTGATCTTCTGCGACTAATACTTTCATCTACTTTCTCTCCTTATAAGGCAGATGCACGCGCACCTCTGTTGGATGTTTCAAACTGACCAGCTCTACTTGACCTGAGAAGGCTGCTACACGATCTCGGACTGTATGGAGTTCATTCCCTTTTACAGTTACAAAACCTTTCCCGTCATCTCTAACTGTCAGGAGCAATTCCTGATCTGTACGTTCCAGTTTTAGATAGGCTTTATTAGCGCTGGCATGCTTGATGATATTGGTCGCCAGTTCTAACAAAATCATAGCAGCCGTCGACTCCACATCTTGGGTCAGGCTAGCCTTGTCCAATTGATTGTCAACCTCAACTTCAATTCCAGCAATCTCCAGCATCTTCTTGACAGTCTCAAGCTCTGATGCTAAAGTCCGTAATTTCAGATTTTCCACGATGGTTCGCACTTCATTCATGGAATCCTTGCTGATCTGGTGAATTTCTTTTAATTCCTTCTCCACCTGTGGATAGGCCTGCATCTGAAATAACTGCAGGGCCAGATCTGTCTTGACACTCAGCATGGCAAAGGTATGCCCCAGGCTATCATGCAAATCCTGACCGATACGACTACGTTCATTTTCAGCAAGCAATAGATTTATCTGGGCATTTTGCTTGGCCTGAGCTTCTTTCAAATCCTCGACAATGCGAATCCGAACCAAGCCCAATGTCATCAAATCGACAAAAGTGAGAATCCCAAGTTCAAAGGCTACAGCCTCAGTTTCGACTGACTGAAACATCATGAGTTGTCCAACAACAAGAACTTGAGCAAGAAGGAAAGTCCAGACATGAAGAGAACGTAGGCTACGCACTCTAAAATGATAAATCAAGAGATTGGCAAGGAAAAAGAAGAACCAGACATAGTTGCCATAAATAAAGACGGTATTCCCAGCTACATAGGCTAGCATGATAATCCAAAAGAGCCAGGATAATCGCTGGCTCTTGGTTGTCAAAACGCCTAAGTAAGCCACCACAAATAGAATATCAACTAGTAAATGCCAGCTAGGAATCTCCCCAACTACTGCAGAGAGGATAGGAAAAACCATAAAAATCAAACTGGCCCAAAACATATAATGTATGCTTTTCAGTTTTTCAAGCATTAAGAATTCTCCTTATGACCTTGAAGGTAAATAGTCAAACCAAATAAAACTGCTGAAAAAACAAGTAGATAAACTGTGGCTGATAAATTGATGCCACCCTCGTTTAAGAAGGTCTTGAGCAACTCCATCAACTGATAGGTTGGTAGACACTTCCCGATTGCTTGCATCCAGTCTGGAAATAAAGTGATGGGCATCCAGAGTCCGCCTAAAACAGCCAATCCTAGATAGAGAAGATTGCCCACGACAGACATCAGCTGACTAGACGGTAAGAGTGTCAGGATCAAGCCAAGCGCTACAAAAGCTACACTTCCCGCAATAAGCAAGAGCGCAGCCCCAATCCAGCTTCCTAGAGGCATATCCACACCCCTGACCAAGTGCCCAACTGAGAAAACAACCAGGATTGAAACCAAATAATCAACCATCATACTTGTTATCTTTGATAGATAATATTCTACCATATTTACTGGAGTATGGCGTAATGTTTTCTGCCAGTTGTTGATCTTATCGGTATGTAAAACAGCTGGGAATGAAAACATAGCTGTCGACATCATGGAAAAGGCCGTCATAGAGATAAGGTAGTCGCGCATAAAATTAGCCGGCCCACTTGGTGTATCCTGGTACATGCCTGAAAAGAATAAATAGAAGGCCGTCGGCATCCCTACAGATAATAGATAATAGACTAATTGTCGTTTGGTCAATAGAAATTCTATCTTGTTTAGTGCAATCCATCGTTTCATCTTAGTCATCTCCCTTTTGTGTTTCTTCAAAGATTGTATCCAGCAAGCTACGGTTAGTGACTTCAATTTCTTGAATCCTACATCCTGCCTGGACTAACCGTTCCCAGAAAGCATCCGCTTCGCGTGTGACTACTTGCAGGGCATCTTGTTTTTGTGACCAGTTTTCAACCAAGTTAGACTGTTCGACGACTTCCTTGTAAGCTAGAGGTAGGACAAAGTGCTTTTCAATCTCCTCACTGCGCATGGCTAGAGGTGTCGTATCACGGATCAATTCTCCCTTATTTAAGACCAAAATCCGGTCTGCTGTATGCTCTACTTCCTCGATATAATGAGACGAATAGAGAATGGTAACTCCCTGCGCTTTTAAGTCTTGGACAATTTCCCAAAAACGTTGACGGGTTGAAGTATCCATGGCCGCAGTTGGCTCATCTAAAAAGACAAGTTTTGGTCGCCCAATCAAGGTCAAGACAAAAGAGAAGAGACGTTTTTGCCCACCTGACAATTTTTCTGCCAACTGCTCTTTTTGTTGCTTGTCAAACTGCAATAGTTGATCAATCTCCTGGTTGCTCAAGGGATTTGGGTAAATGCTTTGAAAGAAAGCAATCAACTCTTTAACCTTTAATTTCTGAACAATGACATTTTCTTGAGGGAGGTAGCCTCTAATATAGTCTAACTGAGAATTCGTCACTGGCAATCCTTGGATGGATACTTGACCGCTGGTGACCAGTTTATCTCCAAGCAAACAGTCCAAGAGTGTTGTCTTACCAGCACCATTGGGCCCAATCAAGGCGACACATTCACCTTCAGCCACCTCAAAGGAAATATCCTTCAATATAGCCTTGCCCTTGATGTTTTTATTTAAGCCTTCTACCTTAATCATGTTCATGATATTCTCCTTTCAACCACTCCTTTCCCATCGGAAAGGCGATAAAAATCATAAATCCTAGACCCCAGGCACCGCGAATGGCTTGGTGAAGGAAGGCTTGGTCAAACCAACCTGTAAACATTTCGACCAACCATACCACTAGTGACAGTCCAATAAAGAGATAGAGAATCGCTTTTTTCATTTTTCAAACTCCTTTTTTCACATCTGAGACCAATTTCAAACCTTCTCGGATCAACCAAGACATGATCCCAAATCCTGCAAATAGCTCCCAAGGAAAATGATAGAAACCTTCATCCAATCCTGAAAACATGAGATAAGTCATGACTCCTGCTGCTACTAAACTCATTGCGACAATTACTTTATGTTTCATTTTTTCTTCCTCCATTTGATACATCTAGTATAATTCTTTGAAGGTTGTGTCACTAGAAGCTTCTGTCATGAGGAGATATGACAAATGTCACAAAAAGTTCACTCAGCTATGAAAATAGAATTCTCTGCAAATCAAAAAGAGGTCGGGAAAATCTGAACTGCACCCCAAAAGTTAGACATAAAAATCTAACTTTTGGGGTGTTTTTATTATGAAATTAACTTATCGGATCTATGAACTCAAAAAGCAAGGAGAGAGCTTTAGAAAGCTTTCAGATCAATTTGGGATAAACATTTCTAATCTTCAGTACATGATTAAATTGATTGATCGTTATGGAATAGAGTTCGTCAAAAAAGGAAAAAATCGTTACTATTCTCCTGATTTAAAACAAGAAATGATTAATAAAGTCTTACATGAAGGCTGGACTAAAGATAGAGCTTCTCTTGAATACGGTCTCCCAAGTCGTACGATACTTCTTAATTGGCTAGCACAATACAAGAAAAACGGGTATACTATTGTTGAGAAAACAAGAGGGAGACCACCTAAAATGGGACGTAAGCCAAAAAAGAGACCTGAAGAGATGACAGAATTAGAACGTCTTCAAGCAGAAAATGAGTACCTGAGAGCGGAGAATGCCATTCTAAAAAAGTTGAGAGAACTCCGATTGAAGGAGGAAAAAGAGAAAGAAGAAAGACAGAAATTGTTCAAGAATTAATCACTGAGTTTTCGTTAGATATTCTTCTAAAAGCCATTAAACTAGCTCGTTCGACCTACTACTATCACTTGAAACAGCTAGACAAACCAGATAAGGACCAAGAGCTTAAAGCTAAAATTCAATCCATTT
>NZ_JASHCG010000018.1:0-40950 GCF_047464215.1 Streptococcus infantis
TTCACCAGATTTGAATCCTATTGAGCAGGCTTGGGCTATCTTGAAAAAGAAAGTGACAGATTTATTAAGGGAAGTCCCCAATATCTTTGAATCATTAGAGTGCTTTTTTAAAACTAAATAACTATATCAAGCATATGGCAAATTCCATTTTGCCTACTATTAGCGAAAAAGTTTGGTTTTTCTACTAGTCTTATGATAAATGGTTTACTAGGTGTTGTACTTGGAATTATGTTTTCTGCTGGAGATTATTGGTTGTTTTCCCCATATAGTTGGAGTATAAGAGCTATGGTTCCAATGCTGAAAATTATGCCAAATGGACTACCAGCAGATGCAGGAAATATGATGTTAAACACATCAATTTTGCTTCCATGTATCTTCTCAATTCTGTTATTTCTTCTATTATCTTACTTATCATCTATTTGGTTTGCAAAACAGGAGGTGGGATAGTGATAAATATTTTAAAGTCTGAACTATATAAGATAAAACATACTTGGTTACCCTGGTTATATCTGTTTCTCCCAATACTATTTGTGATTATGATATATGCTGGTTTTAAATTTACGAGCCTAAGTAGGTATTCAATTGAGGATGTCACATTAAATTATTTGATTACGTTAGGTGCATTGTTCCCGATTATTATTGGTTTTATTACTGCAAAGGTAATAGAAATGGAAGCAGAAGCAGGTTGTTTTCAGATAATGTTAACTGGTTCGCAATCAAGAACTAGTATGTATATTGGTAAGTTATTATCCTTATTGTTGTGTGCATCTCTATCACTTGTTTTACTCCAAAGTAGTTTTTTGATGTTTTTTAATTATCAAGAATTTTATGATTTGATATTGGAATTAGTCTTAATGATTATCGGAGTTGTTCCGTTATATTTAATACATCTGGTTATTAGCCTCAGATTTGGGAGTGGTGCCTCTATTGGTCTTGGTTTCTTTGAAACATTGATAGCTCTGCTTGCTGTTACAAGTATGGGGGATAAGATTTGGTATTACATACCAAGTTCTTGGTCTTCAAGACTTTGTGGTCTTTACTTTGTAGATAAAATATCTGGTGAAAACTTATTTTATTATGAATTTTTTAAATGGTCTTTAGTTGCAACACCAATGATAGTTGTAATTTTATTTGTAAGTTTGATTTGGTTTAATAAATGGAACGGCAGAACTAATATGGAATAGAAATGAAGGTGGTAATAGGATGGTGAAAATATTAGCTATAGATGATGAAATGGATCTTTTGATCTTAATCAAAAATATTTTAACGCAAAAATTATATCATGTAGATATTTTTCAGAATCCAACAGAAGTACCTATTTCTAAATTAACAGAGTATGATTTAATTTTATTAGATATAATGATGCCAAAGATAGATGGTATATCTTATTGTAAATCTATTAGAGATAGAGTAGACTGTCCCATCTTATTTTTAACTGCAAAATCTTTGGAAAGTGACATTGTTTCGGGTTTATCAACAGGAGCTGATGATTACATTCTAAAACCTTTTGGAGTAAATGAATTAATTGCGAGAGTTGATGCCCATTTACGTCGAGAAAACCGAGAGAGACATTTAAGTTTAAATCTTGGAGAAATTAGATTTGATTTATCAGCAAATATAATTTATGTGAATGATAAGAAAATTCCTTTTACAAAATCTGAGTATCGAATTTGTGAACTTCTAGCTCGTAGGCGTGGGCAAGTATTTTCAAGAGAACAGATTTATGAGATGATATTTGGATATGATGGAATAGGTAATTCTTCAGCTATTTCAGAACATATAAAGAATATTCGCGCAAAATTACAGAAGGAAGGTGTATCTCCAGTTGTAACTGTATGGGGGATTGGATATAAATGGGAATAAAATTAAAAGGGCAATCGCTAAAAATAATATTTTTAGAATATCTAATAAGTGTAGGAATTGTACTGTTTCTTTCAGTTGGTTTAGTAATTCTGATGTTCACCACCATGTATTCATTAGGATTTATTTTACCTGCCGATTACACAGAAAATCAAATTTATGAGAGGAAGAATGCGATAGCCAATACAGAGACTTTTGATAAAAATCTTATACCAGATAATGCTTCATATCTATTAATTTCAAAGGATGGAAATATCATTTCTAGTTCAATGAGTAAAGATGAAGAAGATAGAGCAATTCGATACTATAATAATGAGAAAGTATATAATACCCCATCTTATAGCTATATAGAAATTTTACGAAATGACGGTTATTGTATTATTCAATATTCAGTAAAACCCTATTTTACAAATAACTTCATGGCAAAATATTTTCCTAATGTCAATACAGTGTATGTCAGTATTCTTATTTTAGTTAGTTTACTAAATACATTGATTGTTACAATAGTATGGGCTAAATATCTTGTAAAACAGCTTTCACCTATATTAGCCGCTTCCGAAAAAATATCAGAACAAACTTTAGATTTTGAACTGCATTATTCAAGAGTCAAAGAATTTAATGAAGTTCTATTTAGCTTGGAGAAAATGAGAAATGCTTTGCAAGAATCATTAATCAAAGAGTGGATACAGGAAGAAAATAAGCAAAAACAGATTTCTGCCTTGATACATGACTTGAAAACCCCAGTATCTATTGTTCAAGGAAATGCTGAGTTGCTTAAAAATACATCTGTAACAGCGGACCAGAGTATTTATATAGATTATATATTGAGGAACAGCAATAGAATATCTGAATATATAAAAACACTTCTAATCATGAATAAGAATTCTAATGCCACTGAATATCAGCCGCAATTGTTGGTAGTAAAAGCTGTATCAGAACAATTGGTAACAGTTTCTAAAGAATTAATGTCAATTAATTCTAACAATCTAAAAACTAATGTAGTAGTTGAAGATGGTATAATGAGTGTAGACATGAAACTCTTAGAGAGAGCTTTACAAAATGTCTTAACGAATTCAATTGAAAATAATAATGGAATAGTTACATTGGAATTGAATATAAAAACTGTAGATAAATTTTTAGAAATATCAGTATTAGATAACGGAAAAGGTTTTTCTGATATCGATTTAATTCACGCAAAAGAACAGTTCTATCGTGGAGATTATAGCAGGCATTCTGCAACCAATTATGGTATTGGACTATTTATTACTGAACAAATAATTAAATTACATGGTGGATCAGTAATCTTGAAAAATAGAGAAGATTGTTGTGGTGCTGAAGTTAAATTTAGATTACCGATACAGAATAATAAATAAGCCAGTTTAACATTTAACTTATGTAATAATTAATCTAACAGCCACTAACATCAAACTTTATAACATGTTCATAACTGTATTTAACATCAATTTGTAAATGTTAACTTCGAAGTTTCACCACAAATTACACTAGGATAGAATATTATCTAGTATTACTCATACGGTGCACAGAGTTTGTTAGTCTTAATATGTCGGAATAAGGGAAATATTAAAAAATTAATCAATAAGTATTAAACTTTCTAAAAAAAGCAAATAAATGAGGTTAGTGGAAAAGTCTTTAAAATCACAAAAACGCATAATCGCAAGATCTTTAGATACTTGTTATTATGCGTTTTATCATGAAATTTTACTTGATTTTTTAATAAAATTGAAAGTTTGACATTATAAACTTGTTGAGTGTTTTGGTTGAACTTTTTGTTCTGGGTCAATGTAGTTAATGGCATTGTTGACAGCAGTTGGTGCTTCCCCAAGACCTGTCGCAATCAAGTCAATCTTACCTTCGTAGTAGCAGCAGTCACCGATAGCGTAAATTCCAGCTTGGCTTGACTCTTGCTTGCTATTGACGATAATCTTGTGGCGGTTCAGTTCTAATCCCCATTTTTTAAGATTACCTACAGAAGATTTAAAGCCATAGTTGACAAAGAGGTGGTCCAATTCAATGCTTTCAGTCTCATCGAATTTAACTTTTGTAATTTCAAGCTTGTCTAAAGTTTTTCCATCTCCAAGAAGTTGACTCGGCACAAATGGTGTTTTGATAGTCACAGAAGACTCTTGCAAGGCTCGGACGCTATGCTCAAGTGCACGGAAGTTATCGCGACGGTGAACAAGTGTAGTTGGAGCAATCTTTTCAAAAGCTAAAGCCCAGTCAACGGCTGAGTCACCACCACCCAGAATGGTTACCTTCTGACCAGCATATTGTTGAATGTTAGAAACGTGGTAGTGGATATTGTCATAGCCTTCAACACCTTCTAATTCGAGTGGACGTGGTTTAAAAGCACCACCACCCATAGCAATAATAACGGTTTTAGAAGTATGATTTCCCTTATTAGTTGTAATCTTAAAAACACCATCCTCTTTTTCAATCTCAAGAACAGTTTCATTGAGGTGAACAGGTGTCTCAAACCCTTCAAGTTGTTCCAAAAGGCGGTTAGTCAATTCTTCCCCTGTGAGGTTTGGAAAACCTGGAACATCGAGAATTTGTTTTTCAGGATATAGGATGGCAGGTTGACCACCTAGTTGAGGAAGAGAATCAATGATTTGTACTTTGGCTTGACGAAGGTGAGCATAAAAGGCTGCGAAAAGACCGACAGGTCCACCTCCTACAATGGTAATATCATATAGTTCAGACATGGTTTCTCCTTAATTCATTTCTATCATTTAATTTTATCATATTTTCTACCAATTTAAAATGAAGTAGGGGGAAGAAAATTTTCATAGAAAATGATATAATAAAGAGTAGCTTTTTTATGGAGAGGAGGCCTAGAATGAATTTTCAGCAATTATCTAATCTTCAATACTGGTCTAGTTTGTTTTCCAGTCCTTGGAGTATTCTGATAAATGTGATTGATATTCTTATCGTTGCCTATATCTTATACCAATTTACAAAATCAATTGCAGGAACCAAGATTATGATCCTGGTTCGAGGTGTTTTAGTGTTTATCTTAGCTCAGATAGCAGCAAATACCCTAGGCTTAACAACTATTTCCTGGTTGATCAATCAATTGATTACTTACGGTGTTATCGCAGCGGTTGTTATTTTCTCTCCAGAAATTCGGACAGGTTTAGAGCGATTAGGACGTGCGACTGATTTCTTTTCAAGTACACCAATGAGCTCAGAAGAACAGATGATTCAGGCCTTTGTTAAAGCAGTTGAATATATGAGCCCGCGAAAAATTGGAGCACTTGTATCAGTTCAGCGTGTCAGAACCTTGCAGGAATATATTTCCACGGGGATTCCTTTAGATGCTAAGATTTCTGCAGAACTCTTAATCAATATCTTCATTCCAAACACACCTTTACATGATGGTGCAGTCATTATAAAAGGTGATCGAATAGCTGTAACATCTGCTTATCTTCCACTTACTGAAGACACTGGTATTTCTAAGGAGTTTGGAACGCGACACCGTGCAGCCATTGGTTTATCTGAGGTTTCTGATGCTCTCACTTTTGTGGTATCAGAGGAAACTGGAGGTATTTCCATTACCTATAATGGTGTCTTTAAGCATGATTTAACGATGGAGGAGTTTGAGGAAGAACTACGTCGTATACTGATTCCGGAAAATTCACAAGAGCCAAGCTTAACAGAGCGTATATTAGGAGGATGGAAGAATGAAAAAAAATAGTTTATATATCATCTCTTCACTCCTCTTTGCTTGCGTTTTATTTATCTACGCTACCTCTATAAATTATCAAAATAATAATAATGCAAGACCGGCTCGAACAGAAACCTATACCAATACGGTCGTAAATGTACCGATTGATATTCAGTACGATAGTGAGCAGTATTTTATTAGCGGTTTTAGTTCAGAAGTTACAGTATTTTTGACTGGATCCAATCGAGTAACCTTGGCTAGTGAGATGCAAGAAAGCACTCGTAAATTTAAGGTTACTGCAGATTTAACACAAGCGACAGAAGGAACCGTTGAGGTTCCCTTGACCATTGAGAATCTACCGAGCGGTTTAACAGCCCTAGCAACACCGCAGAAAATCACCGTTAAAATTGGGAAGAAAGCAACAAGGGATAATTTACCAGTCACTCCACAGATTGACTCTGGTAAGGTTGATGAACGAATTCTCATCGATAGTGTGACTGTTTCAGATGAACGCGTTTCGGTTACTAGTGATGCTGATACCTTATCCAAGATTGATAAGATTGTGGCTGTTTTACCAACTAGTGAAAAAATTACAGGAAATTATACGGGTTCAGTTCCTCTACAAGCTATTGATAAGAATGGAACAGTTTTACCAACGGTGATTACACCGTATGAAACAACCATGAAGATAACAACGAAACAAGCTCGATCAGCAAGTAGTTCTAGCTCAGCAACGACAAGCTCATCTTTGGGCAGTTCGTCTTCAACTAGTTCTGAAACCAAGTCAGACTCTTCAAAAAAAGATTAATAAAACAATAGAAAAGGATAAAAAAATGGGTAAATATTTTGGAACGGATGGAGTCCGTGGAGAAGCAAACGTAGAACTTACGCCAGAATTAGCTTTTAAATTGGGACGTTTTGGAGGTTATGTTCTCAGTCAACATACGACTGAAGCACCAAAAGTTTTTGTAGGACGTGACACTCGTATCTCAGGTCAAATGCTAGAAGCGGCTTTGATTGCTGGTCTCCTTTCAGTCGGAATTCACGTTTATAAACTAGGTGTTCTTGCAACACCAGCAGTAGCTTATCTTGTTAAAACTGAAGGTGCAAGCGCAGGTGTTATGATTTCAGCAAGTCATAACCCAGCCCTTGATAACGGAATTAAATTCTTTGGTGGTGACGGCTTTAAATTAGACGATGACAAAGAAGCAGAAATCGAAGCCTTGCTTGATGCAAGTGAAGATACTCTTCCACGTCCAAGTGCAGAGGGCTTAGGTACGGTTGTAGACTACCCAGAAGGTTTGCGTAAATATGAAGCCTACCTCGTTTCAACTGGAACTCCTCTTGAAGGGATGAAGGTTGCCTTGGACACTGCTAACGGAGCAGCTGCAACAAGTGCTCGTCAAATTTTTGCAGACCTAGGTGCTCAATTAACAGTCATTGGAGAAACTCCAGATGGTTTGAACATCAACTTGAACGTTGGTTCAACTCATCCAGAAGCTTTGCAAGAACTTGTAAAAGAAAGTCAATCTGCCATTGGTTTAGCCTTTGATGGTGATAGCGACCGTTTGATTGCAGTTGATGAAAATGGCGAAATTGTCGATGGTGACAAGATTATGTACATTATTGGTAAATACCTTTCTGAAAAAGGTCAGTTGGCTCAAAATACGATTGTGACAACAGTTATGTCCAACCTTGGTTTCCATAAGGCCTTGGATCGTGAAGGAATCAATAAAGCAGTTACTGCTGTTGGAGACCGCTATGTCGTTGAAGAAATGAGAAAATCTGGCTACAATCTCGGTGGTGAGCAGTCAGGTCACATTATCTTGATGGACTATAATACTACTGGTGATGGGCAACTATCAGCTGTGCAATTGACGAAAATCATGCAAGAAACAGGTAAGAGTTTGTCTCAATTGGCCTCAGAAGTGACCATTTACCCACAAAAATTAGTCAATATTCGTGTGGAAAATGCCATGAAAGAAAAAGCCATGGAAGTGCCAGCTATCAAGGCTATTATTGAGAAGATGGAAGCAGAAATGGCAGGTAATGGTCGCATCCTCGTTCGCCCAAGTGGAACGGAGCCACTCTTGCGTGTCATGGCAGAAGCACCTACTACTGAGGAAGTAGACTACTATGTAGACACTATTGCTGAAGTTGTTAAAACTGAGATTGGTATTTAGTAACTCTAGCAGAAAATAAAAAAATATGGTACAATGGCAACTATATTGTACTAATGGAGATGAAAATGAATTTAAAACGTGAACAAGAATTTGTCAGCCAGTATCACTTTGATGCGCGTAACTTTGAATGGGAAAATGAAAATGGAGCACCTGAAACTAAGGTTGATGTAAACTTCCAGTTGCTTCAGCATGATCAAGATAATCAAGTTACTTCTTTGGTAGTTGTTTTGAGCTTTATGATTGTCTTTGATCGATTTGTCATTAGTGGAACGATTTCTCAAGTCAATCATGTTGAAGGTCGTATTATCGATCAACCAAGTGATTTCAGCCAAGAAGAGGTTGAGACACTAGCTCGTCCATGTTTGGATATGCTTAATCGTTTGACTTATGAAGTAACAGAAATTGCCCTTGATATACCGGGAATTAATTTGGAGTTTTAAGAAATGAAATTAGCGGTCATAACAGACTCGTCTGCTTTTCTACAAGCGGAAACCTTGCGGAAAGAAGATTTATTTGTGCTAGACATTCCTGTGAATATCGATGGACAGGAGTATGTTGAAGGTGTAAATCTAACCGCTCAAGAATTTTATGAAAAAATGGCTTCAGCAAGCGAATTGCCAAAAACGAGCCAACCAAGTATTGCCAAGTTAGATGAAATTTTATCATCATTAAAAGCTAAAGGCTATACACATGCCTTGGGTCTTTTCCTATCTTCTGGAATTTCAGGGTTTTACCAAAATATCCAATACATGAAGGATGAGTTTGAAGGTTTGACCATTGCTTTTCCAGATACTCGAATTACAAGTGCTCCTTTAGGCTATATGGCTGAAAGTGTCTTTAAATGGGTAGAACAGGGAGATGGTTTCGAGTCTATCTTAGATAAAGTAACTGAACAGATTGAAAATACCTCAGCCTTTATTATGGTGGATGATCTTGACCATCTAGTTAAGGGGGGACGTCTTTCAAATGGTGCGGCCATTTTAGGGAATCTCCTTAGTATCAAGCCAATCCTATACTTCAATGACCAAGGTGTGATAGAAGTATATGAAAAGGTTCGTACAGAGAAAAAGGCTACCAAACGCTTGGTTGAAATTGTTAAAGAAGCAACAGCTATTGGGAATTACCAGATTACTGTCATTCACGGGAATGCTCCTCAAAAAGCAGCAGATTTACGTCAACTTTTGATTGATGGTGGAGTGGCTACAGATGTTTCAATTGCAACCTTCGGTAGTGTTATTGGGACTCACCTGGGAGAAGGAAGTATTGCTTTGGGCTATACACCCATAATCTAGACTATTTTTTAGGGGCAACTAAGGTCCTTTGTATCTTGAAATTCAACACGTCTGGAACCCAGTGTGAAAAAGATAGTTCTTCCAAGGAGTAGATACTCCTTGCTCAGACCTCCTATTTTCACTTTGTGTTCTTACAGGCTTTGTATCTTAGAAATTGAACACGGACTACCTGCCTCTTGAAAAAAGATGCCTGTCTTGCCTTTCGTGGAAACTCAGCGCCATTCCCTATTTTTCATGGGCAGCTAACGTCCTTTGTATCTTAAACAGGAGTAGAGATTGAGATGAGTATTCGAGTAATTATTGCTGGTTTTAAGGGAAGAATGGGCCAATCTGCTTGTCAAATGGTTTTGTCTGATCCTGAACTTGAACTAGTAGCAGTTGTAGATCCTTTCGAGTCTGAGACCCAATGGCAAGGAGTTCCTGTTTTCAATGATAAGAATGACTTGGCAGGTTTTGAGGCAGATGTATGGGTTGACTTTACAACGCCAGCTGTTGCCTATGAGAATACACGTTTTGCTCTTGAAAATGGCTTTGCTCCAGTGGTTGGTACAACAGGCTTTACTAGTCAGGAAATCGAAGAATTAAAAGATTTTTCTCGTTCACAAGACTTGGGTGGCTTGATTGCTCCCAACTTTGCTTTGGGTGCTGTCTTGCTCATGCAATTTGCGGCACAAGCTGCAAAATACTTCCCAAATGTAGAGATTATTGAGCTTCACCATGACAAGAAAAAAGATGCTCCGAGCGGAACAGCTATCAAAACAGCGGAATTGATGACAGAAGTTCGTGAGTCTATCCAACAAGGTGCTAGTGATGAGGAAGAACTCATTTCAGGGGCACGTGGAGCCAACTTTGATGGTATGCGAATCCACTCAGTCCGTTTGCCAGGTTTGGTAGCTCATCAGGAAGTTATATTTGGAAATCAGGGAGAAGGATTGACTCTACGTCATGACTCCTATGATCGTAGCTCCTTCATGACAGGGGTGAATTTGGGAATCAAAGAAGTTGTCAAGCGTCATGAGCTTGTCTATGGATTAGAACACTTATTATGAGATTAACACAAATGCCTTCTGAATTTCAGAAGGCTTTACCAGTATTAGAAAAAATTAAAGAAGCAGGCTTTGAAGCCTATTTTGTTGGAGGCTCTGTTAGGGATGCCCTACTCAATCGTCCCATCCATGATGTGGATATTGCGACTTCATCTTATCCAGAAGAGACCAAGCAGATTTTTCCACGGACAGCTGACATTGGCATTGAGCACGGAACAGTTTTGGTTTTAGACGGAGATGAAGAGTACGAAGTAACCACTTTTAGAACTGAGGATGTCTATGTAGACTACCGTAGACCAAGTTCAGTTTCTTTTGTTCGTTCGTTAGAAGAGGACCTCAAACGCCGTGATTTCACAGTCAATGCCTTTGCCTTGGATGAGATGGGAAAAATCATTGATTTGTTCGATGGTTTGAGAGATCTAGATAATCAAGTTTTACGAGCAGTTGGTGTAGCTAGTGAGCGTTTCAATGAAGATGCTTTGCGGATTATGCGTGGTTTCCGTTTTCAGGCCAGTCTTGGCTTTGAGCTTGAGCAAGAAACCTTTGAAGCTATGAAAGATCTGACACCACTATTAGAGAAAATTTCTGTGGAACGTACTTTTGTTGAATTTGATAAACTTCTATTAGCTCCTCATTGGCGAGTAGGTCTGTCTTCTATGATTGCAAGTAAAGCTTATGATTATCTTCCGGATATGGCTGGTAGTCAGGAGAACCTCCAATCTTTATTTGACTTAGATGCTGATTTTACTTTTGAATCTTCTGAACAAGCCTGGGCTGCACTTTTATGGGTTTTAGAAGTGGAAGATGCTCAACAATTTTTGAAACATTGGAAAACTTCGCGTCAATTCGCTAAGCAAGTTCAAGATTTACTTACGATCTTAGAACTTCGTGAAGAAGGGGAACTAAGCAAGCGCGATTGTTACCGTTTTGATCTAGATTTGCTTTTACAGGCTGAAAATCTTCGTCAGGCTCAAGGAAAAGAAGTCAATCCACAGGCTATCGAAGAGACTTACCACAGCCTAACCATCCATGATAAAAAAGAAATTCAAATCAATGGTGGGATTTTGATCAAAGAATATGGCTATCAACCAGGACCAGAAATGGGAGAAATTTTAGCAGAGATTGAGTATGCTATTGTAGATGGAGATTTGGAAAATAACTTGGAAGCTATTCATGCCTACTTGAGGGAGAAAAAATGAGTGATTTTATCGTTGAAAAACTAAGTAAATCTGTCGGTGACAAGACCGTTTTTAAGGATATTTCCTTTATTATCCATGACTTGGATCGAATCGGTCTTATCGGTGTCAATGGGACAGGGAAGACAACTCTTTTGGATGTCCTTTCGGGAATCTCTGGTTTTGATGGTGACGTAAGCCCTTTTTCGGCAAAAAATGATTACAAGATTGGCTATTTGACTCAGGACCCAGATTTTGATGATAGCAAAACTGTCTTAGATACTGTTCTATCGAGTGATTTGAAAGAAATCCAGTTGATCCGTGAGTATGAATTGCTTATGCTCAACTACAGTGAGGATAAGCAGGCCCGTTTGGAACGTGTCATGGCCGAGATGGATTCTCTCCAAGCTTGGGAAATTGAGAGTCAGGTTAAGACCGTTCTCAGCAAGTTGGGAATTCAGGATTTATCAACTCCCGTTGGAGCCCTATCAGGTGGTTTGCGAAGAAGGATTCAGTTGGCGCAAGTCCTTCTGGGCAACCATGACCTCTTGTTACTAGATGAACCAACCAACCACTTGGATATTGCCACCATTGAGTGGCTGACACTCTTTTTGAAAAATTCCAAGAAAACAGTGTTATTTATCACCCACGACCGTTACTTCCTAGATGCGCTTTCAACGAGAATTTTCGAGTTGGACAGAGCTGGTTTGACCGAATATCAAGGAAATTACCAAGACTATGTTCGTCTCAAGGCTGAACAGGATGAGCGCGACGCAGCGCTTCTTCACAAAAAGGAACAGCTTTACAAGCAAGAATTGGCCTGGATGAGACGCCAACCGCAGGCTCGTGCAACCAAGCAACAGGCACGCATCAATCGATTCCATGACTTGAAAAAGGAGGTTTCTGATACTAGTGTTGAAACAGACTTGAGCATGAATTTTGAAACTAGCCGTATCGGTAAAAAGGTCATCGAGTTTAAGGATGTTTCCTTTGCCTATGATGACAAACAGATTCTGCAACATTTTAACCTTTTGGTTCAAGCAAAAGACCGTATCGGAATCGTCGGGGATAATGGTGTTGGTAAGTCAACTCTTCTCAATCTCATTGCGGGAAGTCTTGAGCCAACGGAAGGAGAGGTTATTATTGGTGAAACAGTTCGCATCGCCTATTTCTCTCAACAAATCGAAGGTCTGGATGAAAGCAAGCGAGTTATCAATTACCTGCAAGAAGTAGCAGAAGAGGTTAAAACTAGCAGTGGCTCTACGACATCTATCGCGGAGTTATTAGAACAGTTCCTTTTCCCACGTTCAACGCACGGTACCTTGATTGAGAAACTGTCTGGTGGAGAGAAGAAACGTCTGTATCTCCTCAAATTGCTCTTGGGAAAACCCAATGTGCTTCTCTTGGACGAGCCGACAAATGATTTAGATATTGCGACCTTAACTGTTCTAGAAAATTTCTTACAAGGTTTTGCAGGTCCAGTCTTAACAGTTAGTCACGACCGCTATTTCCTTGATAAGGTTGCGACTAAGATTCTTGCTTTTGAGAATGGTAGCATTCGTCCTTTCTTTGGGCATTATACCGACTACCTAGATGAAAAAGCCTTCGAAGCAGAAGCGACAAATCAAGTTCAAAAGGTTGAGAAGGAAAAAGTCGTCAAAGTTCGTGAAGAAAAGAAACGCATGACCTACCAAGAAAAGCAAGAGTGGGCAAGTATTGAAGGTGACATCGAAGCCTTGGAAAATCGCATCGCAGCTATTGAAGAAGAAATGCAGGCCAATGGCTCGGACTTTGGGAAGCTAGCTACTCTTCAAAAAGAGTTAGATGAGAAGAATGAAGCCTTGCTTGAAAAATATGAACGCTATGAATATTTAAGTGAGTTGGCTTAATGGAAGAGAAAATCATCAAATGGAGCAGTAAGAAAATCATTTGGACTATTCTTCTCTGCTTCCTTGAGTTAGCTTTTCTTCTTTGGATTCTATCTTTTATGATGACCTATCCCAAGGAGGCACCTGTGGGATTGGTGGCATTAAGACTCTTTGTCTTATTCTTAATCATCATTGTTGGATGGATTTTGTATGAACGTTTGCGACTTCTTTTTTCAGATAAAGAGTATTTGAAATGTACGGCCCAAGGTTTTTCCTATAAGCCATATCCTCAAAAAGATTGGCAGTTTTATTCCTGAGGGCAAGTAGAAACATTTTCTCTAATGAGAATCAAGGGTGGTAGAAGTTCAAGGGATTTTTATACTATTGAAGTTCATTTTTATGACAAGGATTTTATAAAACCCAACTCTTTATGGAATCGTCTACGAAGTAGATTTTTGACTGCAAAGCAATCAAATGTTTTGAAAATCCCAATCTATTTGCTAGATGTCGGTTTACCACGCAGAGTATTTGAAACCATGTCTTACTTTGAGCGAGAGTGGCGCATCGAACAAAATCGTCAACGAAACCAAAACTCTAAAAGCAAAAAGAAGTAAGTACTTCATTCAGCGAATGCTAGCAACAATTGAAGAAAAAATGAGAAGTCTTGTACCAAGTATCAAGGCTTCTTTCTATTTTGCTTTTCTAGGAATTATGGTATAATAGGGAGTAAAAACTTTAAAAGAAAGAAACGCTATGAACTTAAAAGATTACATTGCAAGTATTGAAAATTATCCGCAAGAAGGAATTACATTCCGTGATATCAGCCCTTTGATGGCTAACGGCAATGCCTACAGCTATGCTGTTCGTGAAATTGTTCAATATGCTACTGACAAAAAGATTGATATGATCGTAGGGCCAGAAGCGCGTGGATTTATCGTTGGATGTCCAGTTGCTTTTGAGTTGGGAATTGGTTTTGCACCTGTACGTAAACCAGGGAAATTGCCACGCGAAGTCATTTCAGCTGACTACGAAAAAGAATATGGTGTTGACACTTTGACCATGCACGCAGATGCTATCAAACCAGGTCAACGTGTTCTTATCGTAGATGACCTCTTGGCAACAGGTGGTACTGTTAAAGCGACAATCGAAATGATTGAGAAATTAGGCGGTGTCGTAGCTGGTTGTGCCTTCTTGATTGAGCTTGACGAGCTAAAAGGTCGTGAGGCAATCGGAGATTACGATTATAAAGTTTTGATGCATTATTAATGAAAAACAGTCCCTAGGGCTGTTTTCTCTTAATGATGATATAAAAAAAGGCTATATCTAGTTAGAGAAAAACTATAATTGAAAACTATATCTTCATACAGTATAATAAAGGGAAAGAGAAACGTCAGCATTTTTCCCCGTTGACGATACCATGTTTACTTGAGTCCAATATGATACAGTAAGGAGATTTCTATGCCGATTCGAATTGATAAAAAATTACCAGCAGTTGAGATTTTACGAACGGAAAATATTTTCGTCATGGATGACCAGAGGGCGGCTCATCAGGATATTCGACCACTGAAAATTCTGATTTTAAACTTGATGCCACTGAAAATGGTTACAGAAACTCAGCTTTTACGCCATTTAGCCAATACTCCTTTGCAGTTAGATATTGAATTTTTATATATGGAAAGTCATCAGTCGAAAACAACTCGTTCTGAGCATATGAAGACTTTTTATAAGACCTTCTCAGAAGTTCAAGACCAGTATTTTGATGGCTTGATTATTACAGGTGCTCCAGTTGAACATCTCCCTTTTGAAGAAGTGGACTATTGGGAGGAATTTACTAAGGTTATCGATTGGTCTAAGACTCATGTCTTTTCAACCCTGTATATTTGCTGGGGGGCACAGGCGGGTCTATACTATCGCTATGGCGTAGATAAATACCAGATGGACCAGAAGCTTTCTGGGATTTATCCTCAAGATGTTTTGAAAGAAGGTCATCTCCTATTGAGAGGATTTGATGATTTATATGTATCTCCTCATTCTCGCCATACAGAAGTCCACAAAGAAGATATCCTGAATAAAACAAATCTAGAGATTTTAGCATCAGGAAAAGAGGTGGGAATCTCTATCCTTGCGAGTCGAGATTTGAGAGAAGTCTATAGCTTTGGGCATTTAGAGTATGATCGTGATACCCTAGCGAAAGAATATTTTAGAGATCTAGATGCTGGTTTAGATCCCCATATACCAGAAAATTATTTCAAAAACGATGACATCCATGAACTTCCTTGTATGCGTTGGAGTTCCTCAGCAGCTCTCTTTTTCAGTAACTGGGTAAATTATGCAGTTTACCAAGAAACGCCTTTTGAGTGGAAGAGTGCAGAAGAAGATGTATCTCATTTTGGATATTTATAAGAGGAATTATGACATATTTAGATGCTTTCAAATCAGGCAACTTGGTGCTACCAAGTGCTCTGCTCTTAAACTACAATCAACTGTTCTCATCAAGCGATGATTTCTTAGTTTGGCAATTTTTTTATCTACAAAATACAACAGCTTTAGGGGAATTGTCCCCAAGTCAAATCGCAGAGAAAATTGGAAAGCAAGTCTTTGAAGTCAATCAAGCGATTTCGCGCTTGACAGAAAAAGGCTTACTTCAATACCGAACCATTGAACTCAATGGTGAGATAGAAGTGATTTTTGATGCGACTTTAGCTTTAGAGCGCTTAGACCAACTTTTTGAAAAGCAAGAACCTAGCCAAGTGGCACCTGCTAAAAATGATTTAAAAGACTTGGTGGAAACCTTCCAACAAGAGCTAGGTCGTCTCTTAAGTCCTTTTGAAATCGAAGATTTAGAAAAGAGTTTGAAAGAAGACGGGACCAGTGCGGACCTGATCAAAGAGGCCCTACGTGAGGCCGTTTTGAATGGAAAACCAAATTGGAAGTATATCCAAGCTATCTTACGAAACTGGCGTCATGAAGGCATTAAGAGTGTAGTCCAGGTAGAGGCGAAGCGTCAGGAGAGAGAAGCGACTAATCCTCAAAATGTTCAAGTTTCATCTGATTTTAAAAATGCCATGGATCTTTGGAAAGACTAATTTAAGTATTGATAATAGAAAAAAATGCCTACAGGCTAGAAAGAAAATCTGGCTTGTGGGCATTTTTCTATAAGAACTTAGTTAGCCAGTCCCCATACACTAAGAGAGCGTTCTGTAACTGGGAAATCTCCATAACCTTCAGCATTAATCGTTACTTGGTCAGGATGATTTGCTAGTAAATCAACAAAGGTTTGGTCAGCCCATTCTTGACCGACGAACATGGTTTTAGAGTTTGCTTTGGCATTAGAAATTACGATGGCAAGTGGTGATTGATTGTCAGCTCCTGAACGGACCCAACCGATACAATTAGGGTCATCAAAGTAGTCGGTTTGCTCTCCATAAGCCAACTCTTTTCGGATAGCTAGCAAACGGTCAAGAACATCTTTGAAATCTTGCTGAGCATATTGACCAGAAATACCGTAGTAGTCTCCGTAAAAGACACATGGGAGGCCCTGCTCTCGCAAAAGAATGAGGGCGTAGGCTGCTGGTTTAAACCATTCTTCAACAGTGGATTCAAGAGCTTGGCCACGTTGAGTATCATGGTTTTCGACAAAGGTTACAGCTCTGTCTGGATTGAGTTGTACTAGACTATCCTCAAAGATGGTTGTCAAATCATAGTCTGCACCAGCTTGGCTTGCTTCAAAGAGATTCATATGGAGGCGGACATCGACTAAGTCGAAGCGTTCTTCAATTTTATCAAGGTATTCTAGGTTAGCTTCTTTGTCTGGGTTCCAAAATTCACCAAAAACATAAAAATCTTGACCATATTTTTCCTTCATGTCACGGATAAAATTCCCCATAAAGAAGGAGTCGATGTGTTTAACTGCGTCTAGACGAAAACCAGCTACACCAGTCGTTTCCATGAACCAGTCAGCCCAATCATAGATGTTTTTGATAACTTCAGGATGTTTGAAGTCCAAGTCAGCATACATGAGATAGTCATAGTTACCATTTTCGTTATCGACTAATTCCTCGTTGGCCCAACCCTTATTATCTCCCTGGATAAGGTAAATACCAGACTTCCGTCTTTTGGCATCATAGTCAGTCCCAGTGAAATGGTACCAGTGCCAGTGGAAATCATTGTAGGTGTTTTGTCTTCCATCAAAAGTAAAGTTTGTCCAACCATTGATGGTAAAAGGTTCGCCTATTTCAACAGTTCTATCTTCTGGGTCGACTTCAATAACCTGGAAGGATTCTAAACGGTCTGCAGCTGCCTTGTGGTTTAAGACGACGTCAGCCATAGGTCGAATCCCATGTGATTTAAGTGTTTGAATGGCTTGAAGATAGTCTTCTTTGAAACCGTATTTGGTACGAACAGTGCCTTTTTGGTTAAATTCTCCAAGGTCAAATAAATCATAGACGCCATAACCGACATCCTTTTCATTGGTTGCCTTGAAAGCAGGTGGCATCCAAATATGACTGATTCCCAATTCTGCTAGGTGTTCAGCGTCATCAGCAAGTCGTTTCCAATGTTTTCCGTCGTGTGGTAGATACCATTCAAAATATTGCATTAGAGTTTGATTTTTCATAGATAGTCCTCTTACTTAACAGTGATGAGAATTATTGTAGCATAAAGTCAGTTTCTACGCAAACGTTTGCGCTAAAATTAAACTCTTTGAATGTTCTGTCTATTTTTGAAGAATGGGCAGAGACCTGCAAAAATTGAAATATTATAAAAGAATTATAGAAAGATGTACATCCTGCTCTTGTCATGAAGAGTGATGGGATAAAAGCTGTAAATGGTTTCTATTTTGTGAATTGTCACAAAATTTGTTATAATAGTATTTATGAATAAAGTATTCGTCAGTAGACGTGTTGAAAAAAAACTAAACCAAGGTCTAGTACTTTTGGAGGAAATTGATTTTCCAGAACTATCTGAAACTGATCAGGAAGTCGAGTTATTTAGTCAAAACAAGCAGTTTTTGGGCAAGGCCTATTTATCTCGTCAAAATAAGGGGATTGGTTGGTTTGTAACGAACCAGAAGCTTTCTTTTAACCAAAAATTCTTTGAAAGTTTGTTTGAAAAAGCCAAACAAAAACGTTCTTCTTACTATCAAGATGAGTTGACAACTGCCTTTCGTTTGTTTAATCAAGAAGGCGATGGCTTTGGTGGAATGACTTTGGATCTCTATGGAGATTATGTTGTTTTCTCCTGGTATAACTCCTATGTCTATGGGCTTCGCCAACAGATCCTAGCAGCCTTTGCTCAGGTTTTCCCTGAAGTCTTAGGTGCCTATGAAAAGATTCGTTTTAAAGGTCTAGACTATGAGTCTGCCCATATCTATGGTCAAGAAGCACCAGAAAATTTTACAGTTCTTGAGAATGGCGTCCTCTATCAAGTTTTTATGAATGACGGTCTTATGACAGGCATCTTCTTGGACCAACATGAAGTGCGTGGTAGCTTGGTTGATGGTTTAGCTATGGGGAAATCCTTGCTTAATATGTTTTCCTACACAGCAGCTTTCTCAGTTGCTGCAGCAATGGGAGGCGCTAGTGAAACAACCTCTGTAGACCTAGCCAAACGTTCAAGAGAACTGTCAGAAGCTCATTTTCATGCCAATGGACTCAGTCTTGACAATCATCGTTTCATTGTTATGGATGTCTTTGAATACTTTAAATACGCTAAGCGTAAGGGCTTGTCTTACGATGTCATCGTTCTTGATCCGCCTAGCTTTGCTCGTAATAAAAAACAAACCTTCTCTGTAGCTAAGGATTATCACAAATTGATTTCCCAAAGTTTAGAGATTTTAAATCCGGGAGGTACGATCATTGCTAGCACCAATGCTGCCAATGTTTCCCGTCAAAAATTTATAGAACAAATCGATAAAGGATTTGCAGGAAGAAAGTACCAGGTTCTTAATAAATATGGACTTCCAGCAGACTTTGTCTACAATGAAAAAGATGAAAGTAGTAATTACCTTAAGGTGATTAGCATGAAGGTAACTAAATGAAATTAGTCGTTTCAGTAATGCCAAAGAGTTTAGAAGAGGCGCAAGAAATCGATGCAATGCGGTATATCGATGCTGATATCATTGAGTGGCGTGCCGACTTCCTACCAAAGGAAGCTATTTTACAGGTAGCTCCAGCTATTTTTGAAAAATTTGCAGGCCGTGAACTCCTCTTTACCCTACGTACTCGTGCTGAGGGAGGCGAGATCGATTTGGATTCGGCAGAGTATGTACAAATTATCAAGGATGTAGCTCAACTCTATCAACCTGAATACCTTGATTTTGAGTATTTTGGTCACAAGGATGTTTTTGAAGAGATGCTTGATTTTCCAAATCTGGTCTTGAGTTATCATAATTTCCAAGAAACTCCAGAGAATATGATGGAAATCTTATCCGAGCTTACCAGCCTAACGCCCAAAGTGGTTAAAGTATCTGTTATGGCTCATACAGAACAAGATGTATTGGACCTTATGAACTTTACGCGTGGCTTTAAAACACTGAACCCAGAACAAGAATATGTGACGATTTCTATGGGGAAAATGGGTAAGGTTTCTCGTATCACTTCAGATGTGACGGGTTCTAGCTGGTCTTTTGCGAGTCTGGACGAAGCCAGTGCTCCAGGACAGATTTCACTTTCTAGCATGAAAAAAATTCGGGAGATACTAAATGAAGATTGATGGCTACACACGTTTAGCAGCTGTAGTCGCCAATCCTATCAAACACTCCATTTCACCCTTCATTCACAACAGAGCTTTTGAGGCAACCAATACCAATGGGGTTTATCTTGCTTGGGAGGTAGAAGGAACTGACTTGGCAGAAACAGTTGCCAACATTCGTCGTTTCCAGATGTTTGGAATCAATCTTTCTATGCCCTACAAGGAACAGGTGATTCCTTATTTGGATCAATTGAGTGAAGAAGCTCGTTTGATTGGTGCTGTCAATACAGTGGTGAATCGAGAGGGAACTTTAATTGGATATAACACAGATGGCAAGGGATTCTTTAAGAGCTTGCCTTCTTTTAAAATATCTGGGAAAAGAATGGTCTTGTTAGGAGCAGGCGGTGCAGCCAAGGCAATTTTGGCGCAGGCAATCTTGGATGGAGTAGACCAGATTTTTGTCTTTGTACGTTCGGCTTCAATAGAAAAAACAAGACCTTACTTAGAAAAACTGCAAAATGAAACAGGGTTTAAAGTAGATTTATTTGCTTTAGAAGATGTTTCTGAACTGCAAGCAAGGATAACTGATTCGGATTTACTGGTAAATGCGACTAGTGTGGGTATGGATGGAGTATCTCTGCCAATCCCAGCAAGTGTCCTTTTACCAGAGAAGCTTTTGGTAGCTGATGTGATTTATCAACCCTTTGAGACACCATTTTTATATTGGGCAAGAAACCAGAGCAATCAAGCTATCAATGGTCTTGGCATGTTGCTTTACCAAGCAGCTGAAGCTTTTCAGTTATGGACCGGCAAGGAGATGCCAACCGATCAAATCTGGGAATTACTAAAACAAAAGTATCAATAAAGAAAAAGGAGAACTGCTATGAAAATCAGAATAGACCTTCCCCACCATCCTTATGATATTCAGATTGAAAAAGGATGTTTGTCTCAAGCAGGAAAATGGTTGCGGGAACTTTGGCAACCGCAAAAAGTCGTTATCATTACCGATAACCATGTAGCTTCTCTCTATGCAGAAAAAGTTAAATTGAGCCTAGAGGATGCTGGTTTTCAAGTGGCAGTTTTTGACTTTCTAGAGGGTGAAGAGCGAAAAAATCTAACCACAGTTCAAAAGGCTTATGAATTTCTAGTTAAGCAAGACTTGACTCGCAGTGACGGCATCGTAGCTTTAGGTGGTGGTGTAGTTGGTGATTTGGCTGGCTTTGTAGCCTCTACCTATATGCGAGGTATTCACTTTGTTCAAATTCCGACCAGTTTGACTGCTCAAGTCGACTCTTCAATCGGTGGTAAGACAGGAGTGAATACTCCTTTTGCCAAGAATATGGTTGGAACTTTTGCTCAGCCGGATAGTGTTTTGATTGACCCAACGGTTCTTGAAACCTTAGGTAAGAGAGAGTTGATTGAAGGAATGGGTGAAGTCATCAAGTATGGCTTAATTGAAGATCCAGAACTCTGGGACTTGTTATCTGAAATGGATGGTTCTGTGGATAGTATTTGGGAGCATTCAGAAAGTTTGATTGAGCATTCTTGCCAGGTGAAACGCAAGATGGTAGTTGAGGATGAATTGGACAATGGCATTCGTCTATATCTCAACTTTGGTCATACAATCGGCCATGCTATTGAAGCAACTGCTGGTTATGGACGTGTCATGCATGGTGAGGCAGTAGCGATGGGAATGGTTCAGGTCTCTAAAGTAGCCGAACAAAAAGGCCTTATGCCAGCTGGAATCACTCAGTCTATCCGAGAAATGTGTCAGAAATTTGGGCTTCCTGTGGATTATGAAAACTGGGATGTTGATAAGCTTTATCAGGCTTTGACTCATGATAAAAAAGCGCGTGGTAACACTATGAAATTAGTCTTGGTACCAGAACTTGGTTCAGCTACTATTCACCCCGTCTCACTCGAAGAAATGAAAGATTACTTGGTAAAATAAGGAGAATGTATGAGATATTTAACAGCAGGAGAATCACACGGTCCTCGTCTGACAGCAATTATTGAAGGAATCCCAGCAGGTCTTCCTTTGACTGCCGATGATATCAATGAGGATCTCAAACGTCGTCAAGGTGGTTACGGCCGTGGTGGACGTATGAAGATTGAGAGTGATCAGGTTGTCTTTACTTCTGGTGTCCGCCATGGAAAGACGACAGGGGCTCCCATTACCATGGATGTCATTAACAAAGACCACCAAAAATGGCTTGATATCATGTCTGCCGAGGACATTGAAGACCGCCTTAAAAGTAAACGAAAAATCACTCATCCTCGCCCAGGTCACGCTGACTTGGTAGGAGGTATCAAATACCGCTTTGATGATTTGAGAAATTCCCTGGAACGTTCATCTGCCCGTGAAACGACTATGCGAGTAGCAGTTGGGGCTGTGGCTAAACGACTATTGGCTGAGCTTGATATCGAAATTGCTAACCATGTTGTTGTTTTTGGTGGCAAAGAAATTGATGTTCCAGAAAACTTAACAGTCGCAGAGATAAAAAAACTAGCTGCCCAGTCAGAAGTTTCTATCGTCAATCAAGAACGTGAGCAGGAAATCAAGGACTATATTGATCAAATCAAACGTGATGGAGATACCATCGGTGGTGTTGTCGAAACAGTTGTCGGTGGTGTTCCGGTTGGTCTGGGTTCTTATGTTCAATGGGATCGAAAACTAGATGCAAGATTAGCTCAAGCAGTTGTCTCCATCAATGCCTTTAAGGGTGTGGAGTTTGGACTAGGCTTTAAAGCAGGTTATCTCAAGGGTAGCCAAGTCATGGATGAAATTCTCTGGTCACCAGAAGATGGCTATACTCGTCGGACCAATAATCTTGGAGGTTTCGAAGGTGGTATGACCAATGGTCAACCGATTATTGTTCGTGGGGTTATGAAACCAATTCCAACTCTCTATAAACCATTGATGAGCGTTGATATTGAAACCCATGAGCCTTATAAGGCAACGGTGGAGAGAAGTGATCCAACCGCTCTTCCAGCAGCAGGTGTTGTTATGGAAGCAGTCGTAGCAACAGTTTTGGCCCAGGAAATTCTAGAGAAATTCTCTTCTGATAATCTGGAAGAATTAAAAGAAGCTGTTGCTAAACATCGGGAGTATACAAAGAATTATTAAGGAGTTCTTATGGCTAAAACCATCTATATCGCAGGACTGGGTTTGATTGGTGCTTCCATGGCACTCGGAATCAAGCGGGATCATCCTGATTATGAAATTTTAGGATACAATCGTAGTCAAGTGTCTAGAGATATTGCCTTGGAGAGAGGAATGATTGACCGAGCGACGGATGATTTTGCTAGTTTTGCTCCACTTGCAGACGTCATCATTCTTACCCTGCCAATCAAGCAAACTATTGCCTTTATTAAGGAATTGGGCAACTTGGACTTGAAAGATGGTGTCATTATTTCTGATGCTGGATCGACCAAATCAGCTATTGTGGCTACAGCAGAGAAGTATTTTGCTGATAAGCCTGTTCGCTTTGTTGGGGCTCATCCTATGGCAGGTAGTCATAAGACAGGAGCAGCTTCTGCCGATGTTAACCTTTTTGAAAATGCCTACTATATCTTCACACCTTCGAGCCTAACGGCTCCAAATACGCTTGACGAAATGAAAGACTTGCTGTCAGGTCTGCACGCTCGTTTTATTGAAATCGATGCTACAGAGCATGACCGAGTGACTTCTCAGATCAGTCATTTTCCGCATATCTTAGCATCAGGATTGATGGAACAAACCGCCAGTTATGCTGAAGAGCATGAAATGGCACGACGTTTTGCGGCAGGTGGTTTTAGGGATATGACTCGGATTGCCGAAAGTGAGCCTGGTATGTGGACTTCTATCCTATTATCTAATCGAGAGACTATTATTGAACGCATCGAGGATTTTAAGCGACGTTTGGACGAGATTGAGCAAGCAATCAGCAAGGGTGATGAAAACCAAATCTGGAACTTTTTCAATCAAGCTCGTGAGCAACGCCAAGCTATGGAAATCCATAAACGAGGAGGAGTAGATAGCTCATTTGACCTCTATGTCGATGTTCCCGATGAGGAAGATGTTATCTTGCGCATCTTGGAATTGCTAAGAGGAACTTCCTTGGTCAATATCCATATCAATGAGGAAAACCGTGAAGATATTCACGGGATTCTGCAAATTTCCTTTAAGAATGCTCAGGATTTAAAACGTGCTGAGCAAGTCATTACAGAAAATACGAACTACACAGTTGTTATTAAATAAGGAGGACAATTATGTCAAATATTTATGATAGTGCAAATGAACTTAGTCGTGGACTACGTGAGTTGCCTGAATACAAGGCGGTTAAAGAAGCTAGAGATGCTATTCAAGCCGATGCAGAAGCTAGCAAGATTTTTGCGGATTATATTGCTTTTCAACATGAAATCCAAGTCATGGCCCAAACTGGTCAAATGCCCGACGCTTCTTTCCAAGAAAAAATGGAAAACTTTGGTAAGTTGATTCAAGGCAATGCTCTCTTGTCAGAATTCTTTGCAAAACAGCAACAACTTTCTATTTATCTATCTGATATTGAAAAAATTGTTTTTGAACCAATTTCAGAACTTTTACAATAAGAATTTACCTCATAAAGTCAGGAATTTTTAAGAAATTTCTGACTTTTTATGATAAAATAAGAAAAAGTATTGTCAGTATGAGGTCTAGTATGAAGTTAAAAACAAACATTAACCATTTGAATGGTAGTATTCGAGTACCAGGGGATAAGTCCATCAGTCATCGCTCTATCATTTTTGGGAGCTTGGCTGAGGGTGAGACTAAAGTTTATGATATCTTACGTGGTGAAGATGTTTTGTCAACCATGCAAGTTTTTCGTGACCTCGGTGTTGAGATAGAGGACAAAGACGGTATCGTTACCATTCAAGGTGTTGGTATGGATGGATTGAAAGCCCCTAAGAATGCTCTCGATATGGGGAATTCGGGGACCTCTATTCGTTTGATTTCAGGCGTCCTTGCTGGTGCAGATTTTGAAGTGGAGATGTTTGGAGATGATAGTCTTTCCAAACGTCCTATGGACCGTGTGACCCTTCCTTTGAAAAAAATGGGAGTTAGCATTTCTGGTCAGACAGAGCGAGACTTGCCACCGTTGCACTTAAAAGGTACAAAAAATTTAACACCTATTCATTATGAATTGCCGATTGCCTCTGCTCAAGTTAAGTCAGCCTTAATTTTTGCAGCTTTGCAGGCTCAGGGTCAGTCTGTCATCATTGAGAAGGAGTGCACTCGTAATCATACAGAAGATATGTTGCGTCAATTTGGTGGAGACTTGAGTGTCGATGGTAAGAAAATCACAGTTCAGGGGCCACAGAAACTAAGTGGGCAAACAGTTGTCGTACCTGGAGATATTTCCAGTGCAGCCTTTTGGTTAGTCGCAGGTTTGATTGTTCCAAATTCTCGTGTGGTACTTAAGAATGTTGGTATTAATGAAACACGTACAGGGATTATCGATGTTATCCGTGCTATGGGTGGCAAATTAGAGATTATTGATATTGATTCAATTGCTAAGTCTGCAACCTTGACTGTTGAAACTTCAGATTTAAAGGGAACCGAGATTGGTGGAGCCTTGATTCCACGTTTAATTGATGAATTACCAATTATTGCGCTCCTTGCTACCCAAGCTCAAGGTCAAACAGTCATCAAAGATGCAGAAGAACTCAAGGTCAAAGAAACGGATCGCATTCAAGTTGTTGCTGATGCCTTAAATAGCATGGGAGCAACTATTACTCCTACAGCAGACGGCATGATTATCAAAGGGAAATCTGCTCTCCATGGATCCAGAGTCAATACCTTTGGAGACCACCGTATCGGCATGATGACAGCCATTGCAGCGCTTTTAGTGGCAGATGGGGAGGTTGAATTGGATCGGGCAGAAGCCATTAATACTAGCTACCCAAGCTTCTTTGATGATTTGGAGACTTTGATTCATGGCTAAGGTTTTACTTGGATTTATGGGGGCAGGAAAATCTACTATTGCTAGAGGATTAGATCCTGACTTTGTAGACATGGATGCCTTGCTTGAAGACCGACTGGGGATGCCAATTGCTCGTTTCTTTGAAGAAAAAGGAGAAGCAGCCTTCCGTCAGATAGAAGAAGAAGTTTTGGCTGACCTACTAAAAACGGACCAAGTCGTGTCTACTGGTGGTGGAGTGGTCATTTCTCAGAAAAATCGTGCCTTGCTCAAGCAAAATTCAGAGAATATCTACCTAAAAGCAGATTTTGAGACCCTTTACCAGCGAATTTCAGATGATAAGGACAATCAACGCCCGCTATTTCTAAAAAATAGTAAGGAAGATTTGGCAGGGATTTTTAATGAAAGACAGGCTTGGTATGAGGAAGTGGCTAGTAAAGTTATCGATGTGTCCAAGCTAAGCCCAGAGGAAATTATAGAGGAATTGACATGAAAATTGCCTATCTAGGTCCCAAAGGATCTTTTTCGCACCATGTGGTGCAAACGGCTTTTCCTCATGAGGAACTGGAGCCATTTTCAAATATTACAGACGTTATTAAGGCCTATGAACAGGGATTGGTAGACTATTCAGTAGTGCCAGTTGAAAATTCCATTGAAGGTAGTGTTCATGAGACACTAGACTATCTTTTCCATCAGGCTCGCATTCAAGCTGTGGCAGAGATTGTTCAGCCAATCCACCAACAATTGATGGCAGTGCCAGGGCAATCTAAAATTGAGAAAATCTTTTCTCACCCACAGGCATTAGCACAAGGGAAGAAATTTATTGACGAGCATTATCCAGATGCGCAACTAGAAGTCACTGCCAGTACAGCCTACGCTGCGCGCTATGTTTCTGAGCATCCTGATCAACCATTTGCGGCAATTGCCCCAAGAAGTTCTGCAGAGGAATATGGTTTAGAACTCATCGCTCAAGATATTCAAGAAATGGAAGCCAATTTTACTCGTTTTTGGGTTTTGGGAACTAAATTACCACAAATCCCCTTGAGTCCAGGTTCTGAAAAGATGAGTCTAGCTTTGACCTTGCCAGATAATTTACCTGGTGCACTTTACAAGGCACTCTCGACCTTTGCTTGGCGAGGGATTGACTTAACCAAGATAGAAAGTCGTCCCCTTAAAACTGCACTTGGAGAATACTTCTTTATCATTGATGTTAACTATAGAGATAAAGAACTGGTCCACTTTGCTCAAAAAGAATTAGAAACGATTGGAATCCAGTATAAAGTACTAGGTGCTTATCCTATCTATACCATACAGGATAAAGGAAAGGAGAAGGAATGACTAGAGAGAATCCTTTGACACACCATGAAAAACTGAGATATGACTATCTTTTGAAAAATATTCATTATTTGAATGAGAAAGAAAAGAGGGAATTTGACTTTTTACATGCTAAGTTAGAAGGTCAAAAAGGTACAGAGGAAGTTTTCAATCCAGAAGCCAAAGAACAACTTCTTTCAGACTCTGGTATCGACCTACCAACCTATGCTAATCGTAGCCGTTCTAGCCGCCGTAGTGGTGGAGCTCAACTGGAAACGAAGGTTCCAAAAGCTAAGAAGTCAAAGAAAAAAAGAGGTTTTCGTTTTAAACGCTTATTTGCTTGGTTAGGGATGTTATTCCTTTGTGTAGCAATTGGAATGATCGTCATGTTCTTAAAGGGATTCCAATCGGCGAATCCTAATAGCTCAAATGGTCCCAAAGATGCCAAAGCTGCTCAGGTTGAGGTTTTTAATGGACAAGATACGCGTGATGGGGTTAATATTCTTATTTTAGGAACAGACGGCCGTATTGGACAGAATAGTGCAGAAACACGGACAGATTCCATTATGGTTCTGAATGTAAGTGGCAAAGATAAAAAATTGAAGCTCGTTAGCTTTATGCGTGATAACTTGGTCTATATTGATGGATATAGCCAAGTCATCAATGGTCAAAAACAGACCGACCATAAATTAAACTTAGCCTACGAATTAGGGGAACAAGAAGGTAAACAAGGAGCCGAAATGGTCCGCAAGGTCCTCAAGGATAATTTTGATCTAGACATCAAATATTATGCCCTTGTCGATTTCCAAGCCTTTGCGACAGCCATTGATACGCTTTTCCCTGATGGTGTGACCATTGATGCTCAGTTTTCAACTCTAAACGGGGTCCCAGTGACAGAAGCGACTGTAGGAGATGACTTGCACGCAACGGAAACTGAGTCACCGACTCAAACCATTCGAGCTGGGAAACAACAGATGAATGGTTCGACTCTTCTCAACTATGCACGTTTCCGTGATGATGATGAGGGGGACTATGGCCGTACTCGTCGACAACAGCAGGTCATGACAGCTGTCTTGCAGCAGATTAAAGATCCGACAAAACTTTTCACGGGCTCAGAAGCACTAGGAAAAGTATTTGCCATGACCTCTACAAACCTTCCATATACTTTCTTATTGACCAATGGCTTATCAGTCCTTGAAGGAGGTCAGAATGGTATTGAAAGATTGACAGTTCCAGAACTTGGAGACTGGGTAGACGACTTTGACGTATACGGTGGTCAATCCCTTCGAGTGGACCAAAAAGCTTACCAAAATAAACTGGCCCAGATGGGATTTAGGTAGACTGAAAAAAACGAATCAGAGCTTGGTATACCTATGGCAACAGGTGTCTCGGACTTTGATTTTTCACATGGTTAGATGGATTTATAAACTGTTTTTATGGTATAATAGAATGATGTATTCTATCAGGAGAGGAAGAGAATAAGATGAGTGATTTAAAGGCAATTCAAACTCGTAGCTTAGAGATGGCTGAATATTTTGTCGCCTTTTGTAAAGAACACGATTTACTCTGTTATTTGTGTGGTGGAGGAGCTATTGGTGCTCTACGAAATAAAGGTTTTATCCCTTGGGATGATGATTTAGACTTCTTTATGCCCCGCAAAGATTATGAAAAACTAGCAGAGCTATGGCCTCGTTATGCGGACGAGCGTTACTTCCTATCAAAAAGTGATAGAGACTTTGTTGACCGCAACCTCTTTATCACTATTCGAGACAAGGAAACAACTTGCATCAAGCCTTACCAACAAGATTTGGACCTCCCACACGGCTTGGCTCTGGATGTTCTACCCTTGGACTACTACCCTAAAAATCCAGCTGAACGTAAGAAACAAGTACGTTGGGCTTTGATTTATTCCCTCTTCTGTGCACAAACCATTCCAGAAAAACATGGAGCCCTCATGAAATGGGGCAGCACGATTTTATTAGGATTAACTCCTAAATCCCTTCGTTATCGTATCTGGAAAAAGGCTGAGAAAGAAATGACCAAGTATGGTCTAGCAGAAAGTGATGGCATCACGGAATTATGCTCAGGTCCAGGCTACATGAAAAAGAAATATCCAATTCAAGCCTTTGAAGATAGCATTTTCTTACCTTTTGAAGGAACAGAAATGCCTATTCCAGTTGGTTATGATGCCTATCTCAGCACAGCTTTTGGTGACTACATGACACCACCGCCGGCAGACAAGCAAGTGCCTCACCACGATGCCCTTATAGCAGATATGGATAAGAGTTACACTGAATATAAGGGAGAATATGGAGCATGATGAAAGAAAAAATTAGCGTTATTGTTCCAGTCTATAATGTAGAAGCTTATTTGGAACGATGTGTTGAGTCGATTTTAAAGCAGACTTATAAGAATTTTGAATTGCTTCTTATTGATGATGGTTCGACAGATCAGAGTGGTGCCTTGTGCGATCAGTTGGCATCTAAAAATGAAAATATCAAAGTTTTTCATATTAAGAATGCAGGAGTCTCGAATGCTAGAAATATAGGTATTCAACATTCAAGAGGAGAATGGATTACTTTTATTGATAGTGATGATTTTATTACACCAGATTACTTGGAAACTTTAATAAGTGTAGTTGACAGTGACGAGTCTATAGGGTTTAGTATAGCACGTCTCCATCATATAAAAAATGGTCAAATTACAGAATTACCGGATTTTTCAGGAAAAGAAGAGAAATGGTCGACAGAGCAGACGATGAGAGAATTATTGACGACAACTAGAACTTCTTTTTTCCCTGTTGCAAAATTATTTAAAAGAGAGATTGTTTCAAGTTTTACATTCAATACAGACTATCATTTGGCTGAAGATGCTTTATTTTTAACAGAAGTTTTACTAAAAACCAGATGTACTAGTGTATTTGTTGATAAACCAATCTACTATTATGATCATCGTCAGGGAAGTGCAACAACTTCTGTCAACGATCATGTATTTGATACCATAGAGGTCTATAAAATTATTATTTCTGAAGTTTTTCAAATATTTCCAAAACTAAAAACTGAATTAGTGAATAGAGAATGTTGGTCATATATCACAGTGTACGATAAAATAATCTTTACAGAATCGGATCAATATCCAACAGAAAAAATTAAGTTGAGAAAGTGGATTATTAAACATTTATCTGAGATATTAAAAGATCCTTATTTTACTAATTTTCGAAAAATAGCCGTTTTGTCCCTCCTTGTTTCTCCATGGATCTATAGACAAATCGTCGGCTTAAATCAATAATGTCATTTAAAGGAGTTGAAGATGAATTTTTCAAAAACGAATGAATGCTTTGAAAAATCAAAATTTTGGATTTCATATCTGTTTGTTTTTATTTCGATTTTAAGCATGAGTTCCCTAGTGTATAAAGTAACAAGTCCTATTTATAAAGGATTGTCAGCAATTGTTGTTCTTTGTATTTGTTTAACCTTATTTTTAAATTGGAAACGAATAGAAATTGATAAGAAATATCTAGGTTTATTTGGACTCTTAGCAGGTAGTCATCTAGTAGCAACAGTGGTTAATCGTTCGGGTCACTTGCTTGGGAATATGATTGAAATCTTCTTTATGATAGCCTACATTTTGCTATTTACTATGGTGAATTCAGAATATCTTAAGAAGTTAATTCGCTTGATTGCTGGAACGGTTCAATTTGTTTCTTTTTTCTCTGCTATATTTGCCTTTGTTCTTTTAATATTTAGAATTTTAATATTATTTAAAATTGGAGAACACTCCTATTATTATGGTGTTATGAATGGTCGTTTATGGGGAGTTGTTAACCCAAATGCAAGTGCTATTTTTTCTTATATTAGTATTGTTTTTGCTTTGTATCTCATCCACAAAGGAAGTAAGTACTCGGTTTATCTGAAGATAAATAATGTAATTCAATTTCTAAATTTTGCGGCTATGCAAAGTAGAGGTGCCTTATTATCAGCCGTTTTAATGCTGGGATTTTATTCGCTTTTTATTGCCAGAGGAAATCTACTGAAAAAATGTCTCACATTTCTGGTTGCTGGTACCTTAATTGTAGCTAGCAATATTGGTATTAGTTATGTAACTTCAGTATATATTTTAGCTGCTAAGGCAACAGTCATTGACTTAAATAAAGGTGAGTCTTATTCTGAGACAGATTCGGACGTAGCTAAGAAAAATGGTGAACTTCACCTAATCGAAACAACTCCAAGCGGACGTACTTATATTTGGGAAAATGCTATTAAAATGGGAAGTGCAAAACCATTATTTGGATATGGTGTTCGAAACGTCACTGATTATTATACAGAGTACTTTAGCAAATTTGAAATTCAAAATTCACTAATTGGTGGTAATTTCCATAATATATTGATTACAATTTTTGTAAGTTCTGGATTATTAGGACTCATTTCTTTCATACTCATAATCGCTTATGTAAGTTTACGTTTTATAACTTATTTAGTTGTGACTAAGAAAAATGATGAAAAATTAATTATAATTCTATTTTTTGGGATTTTATTTGGTCAATTATTTGAAAGTCAGATCATCTACTCCACAAATTTTATCAACATAATTTTCTGGTTAGTAATTGGTTATGGTTTAACGATTTGTTTGAAAGAAAAAAGTATCCGCTATGAGGAAGTAACAGATATTTCCGAAATTCAAAAAATGGAATTAGGAATTATGGAGTACATTCATGAAGTTTGTCAGAAAATTGGTGCCAAATATTTCTTAGCTTATGGTAGTCTAATTGGGGCAGTTCGTCATAAAGGTTTTATTCCTTGGGACGACGATATGGATATTTGTATGCTTCGAGATGATTATGAAAAATTACAAGATTATCTGATTGCACATCCAGATGAACGATATGAACTCATGTCTTATAAAAATAATATCAATTATGTTTATCCTTTCATGAAGATCAAAGATAATCAGACCTATCTAGTCGAGGAGGATGTGCGAATTGATTCGAATATGGGGATCTATGTAGATATTTTCCCTGTAGATGGTTATGAAGATGATCAGGCGTTTAAGGATAAAATGACCAAAATCATTAAAAAACGTCAATTAAGTTGTTATACTTTCAAAGGAATTACGAATACTAAAAGTGTAGTCAATTCAATGATTCGCTATATTTCTGTTATGATCTTTTATTTCACAAACACAAATAAGTATGTTTCTCAAATCGATGAATTAGCAAAATCTAGAAAAGTAGAGGATTATGAACAAGTAGACTACCTTATTTATAAAGATATGAATAAACCTGTTTGGAAACGCGAATGGTTAGAAAATGTTGAAACTGGCAATTTTGAAGGTAAGGAATTCATGATACCAAACCACTACCATGAAATTCTCACTTCAGATTATGGGGACTACATGCAGTTGCCACCAGTAGAGCAACAAGTTTCTCACCATGATTTCAAACTATGGAAAATTATAGAGAATGGATAATTTTTTTCGTCTTAGAAAAGAGCAAAAATTAGGAGTGACAAAGATGTCTGAGAGAATTTTAAGCTTAGAAGAAATCAAGCAAGTAGAACTTGATATTCTAGAGTATTTACATAAAATCTGTGAAAAACATGATATTAAGTATTTCATCGATTTTGGAACCTTGCTAGGAGCTGTACGTCACCAAGGTTTTATTCCTTGGGATGATGATACAGATATTTCCTTAGCTCGGGATGAATTTGAAAAACTTTATAAGGTTTTAAAAAATGAAAATCATCCATACTATAAAATGATTTCCTTTAGAGAAACAAAGGGCTATCCATATAGTTATATGAGAGTCTATAATATAAGAACACGTAGAGATGCCAATCTTAGAGATTCTACGGTTGTGTTAGGAACCTGTGTTGATGTATTTCCGTATGATGGTGTTGCAACAGAGAAAAGTGACCGTAAAAAAATGAAACTCTACCAATATCTTATTCGCCTCTCTTCTTTAAATTTTAAGGGGATTAAGTCTGAGAATGGGGGACTTAAAAATCTACCTCGCTACATTGGGTCAGCTATTTTTCAACTAAGTTCCCCACAAACTTGGAATCAAAAACTAGAGAATCTGGCTTTGAAATATAGTTTAGATCAATCTAAGTATCTTGCTTGTACGATATTTGATCCTAGCTTTCCAGAGGGAATCAAAAAAGAATGGCTCTATGATCTGATTGATCTACCATACGAAAACATCGTAGTAAAGGCTCCTAGAAAATACCATGAAATACTTGTTTATGAATTTGGAGAAAACTATATGACTCCACCCCCTATTGAGCAACAAGTTCCAGGAGGAGATAAGAATTATTGGATTGATTAACGAAAAAGTCTAGAAGAAATAGAGAAAGTTTGATGTATTATGAAATCTATTAAAAAATCAATATTATTTAGTGCCTTGTTCTTAGCGGCATCAATCATTCAAGCACCGACAGTCAATGCAGATACTATCTCAGCAGGTGCAGGGAATCGAATCCATTTTATCAATACAAAAGCTAAATCTGGAAGTGATGCTATCCTACTAGAAAGTAATGGTCATTATGCCTTGATTGATATGGGAGAAGATTATGATTTCCCGGATGGTTCGGATCCACGCTATCCAATTCGCTGGGGGATATCCATTCGAAATTATCAGGTCATGGAAGATCGTTTGATTCGCCACCTTGATCAGTTAGGTGTAAAGAAATTGGATTTTATACTAGGAACTCATGTTCATAGTGACCATATAGGTGGAGCAGATGAAATTCTTAATCGCTATCAGGTTGATAAATTTTATTTGAAAAAATATTCGGATAAACGAATTACAAGTACTTGGGGATTGTGGGATAATCTTTTCAATTACGATAATGCTCTCCGCGCTGCACAGAACAAGGGAGTTAAACTTATTCAAGACATAAAGGATGAAGATAGCCATTTTAAATTTGGGGATATGGATATTCAACTTTATAATTATAAAAATGAATATGATGCTGATGGAAACCTAAAAAGAGTTCTTGATGATAATTCCAATTCAATTGTTGCAGTAGTGACTGTAGCAGGAAAAAAAATTTATCTTGGTGGTGATTTGGATAATGCTGAGGGAGCTGAAGATAAATTAGGACCTGTTATTGGAAAAGTGGATATGATGAAATGGAATCATCACTACGATGCCAAGATTTCCAATACAATTGGATTTATAGACCATCTCTCTCCTAGTATGGTCATCCAAACAACTGGAGGAGATATTAACCTCGCTTCAACGAGAGACTATCTTCAAAAGAAAAATATCCAAGTGATTCACGCATCTAGTCAAACTCAGGATGCGACTGTGTTTGATATTAGTGATAAAGGATTTACAAACGTTTCAGGGGATTTTCCAAATATTCCTACTGTTGATGAGAAATGGTATCAAGAAGATGGCCATTGGAAATATCGTTTGAAAGATGGTCAGATGGCTATCGGTTGGAAAGAAATTTCTGGAGCAACATATTTCTTTAATGGAAAAGGTCAAATGCAGTCTGGTAGATGGGTGCATGTAAATGACGGCTGGGATCCACATAGTGACGGCGACTGGTATTATCTTAATACAGATGGTAAAATGCATATTGGTGGTTGGTTCTATCATGATAATACTTGGTACTATATTCAGTCGAATGGTGCAAGACGATACAATGAATTAGCTGAAATTGGTGGGCAAAAGTATCTGTTTGATAAAGATGGTAAAATGCTTACTGGTTTACAAGTCTTCAAAGGTAAGAAGATGCTCTTTGCAAGTAGCGGTGCTTTGCAAACAGAAGGGACAGCTTCAAGCTGGCAAAAGCTAGGTTCAAACTGGTATTATTATGATGAAGATGGTCTTCGAACAGTGGGCTTGAAGAAAATCAATGGACTAACCTACTATTTTGATAATAATGGGATCATGCAAACTGGTTGGGCCATGATTGAAGGTCATTGGAATTATTTTGCAAGTTCTGGAGCGATGAAAACAGGCTGGATTAAGGATGGTGACACTTGGTATTATCTAGATAAAGATGGTGTCATGCTAACGGGTCTTCAAGAGATTGATGGCACTCGTTATTACCTCAATGCAAGTGGTGCTATGCAAACTGGTTGGGCCATGATTGAAGGTCATTGGAACTATTTTGCAAGTTCTGGAGCTATGAAAACAGGTTGGATCAAGGATAAGGATACTTGGTACTATCTAGATAAAGATGGTATCATGCTAACCGGTCTTCAAGAGATTGATGGCACTCGTTATTATCTCAATGCAAGTGGAGCCATGCAGACAGGCTGGAAATGGTTTGACAATCATTACAGTTATTTCACAAGTAGTGGAGCTATGAAAACAGGTTGGCTCAAAGATAAGGACCGTTGGTACTATCTCAAACCTGATGATGGTGTCATGGCAACAGGTCTTCAAGAAATTGATGGCACACGTTATTACCTCAATGCAAGCGGCGCTATGGAGACTGGTTGGAAATTGCTAGATAACCAATATTACTACTTTACAGAAAGTGGGGCCATGAAGACAGGTTGGTTCAAAGATAAAGGGCTTTGGTACTATCTCAAACCTGATGATGGTGTCATGGCAACAGGTCTTCTAGATGTCGATGGCGCTCGTTATTATCTCAATGCAAGTGGTGCTATGGAGACTGGTTGGAAATTGCTAGATAACCAGTATTACTACTTTACAGAAAGTGGAGCCATGAAGACAGGTTGGTTCAAAGACAAAGGGCTTTGGTACTATCTCAAACATGATGATGGTGTCATGGCAACAGGTCTTCTAGATGTCGATGGCGCTCGTTATTATCTCAATGCAAGTGGTGCTATGGAGACTGGTTGGAAACAACTGAATGGCAATTGGTATTATTTCCAATCAAATGGTTCACTTCTAAGAAATGGTATAACACCTGATGGTTACAAGGTCAATCAAGATGGCATTTGGAGCTTGAATCCTGATAAAGTAGAAGTTCAGGGAAGTCAAGAAGAACCTAAGAAGGATTCTGATAAGCCAGTTGAGAAAGAGAAGCATTCAGCAGAAGACAATAAAAAAGATGAAGCTGCTGAAACAAAACAGACTTTGAAGGCAGATAAAGAATAATCTTAGTTGCTTTGCTAGAAAGTTGATTAGGTGCTGTGTTCAGACCTGTCAGATACTTTTCTTTTAAAATAGTATTTATATACATCTCAGAGAATCGATCAATGTTTTTTGGATAAGAAACTTGATCTGCTCTGAGATGTTTTCTATTTCTCACACACTAAATGATTGAGAATAGCCCTCTCGTCTTCAAATAGAAATATTTTGATAAGAAATTTTAAAAAACACCGATTAGATAAATAAGAAAAATTATGGTATAATAAAACGATACAAAAAAGGAGTATATATGGACATTTCAGAAATTCGTCAAAAAATTGACGCCAATCGTGAAAAATTAGCTTCTTTTAGGGGGTCTCTTTGACCTCGAAGGGTTAGAAGAAGAAATTGCCATTTTGGAAAACAAAATGACAGAACCTGATTTTTGGAACGATAATATTGCGGCCCAAAAAACGTCGCAAGAATTAAATGAACTAAAAAATACCTACAATACTTTCCATAAGATGGAGGAGTTGCAGGATGAAGCTGAAATCTTACTAGACTTTTTAGCAGAGGATGAGTCTGTTAAAGATGAGTTGGTGGAGAAGTTAGCTGAGCTAGATCAGATGATGACTAGCTATGAGATGACTCTGCTCTTGTCAGAGCCTTATGATCATAATAATGCTATTTTAGAGATTCACCCAGGATCTGGTGGAACAGAAGCCCAAGACTGGGGAGATATGCTTCTTCGTATGTACACTCGTTATGGTAATGCCAAAGGTTTCAAGGTTGAAGTCTTGGATTATCAAGCAGGTGATGAAGCAGGTATTAAGTCAGTGACCTTGTCTTTTGAAGGTCCAAATGCTTATGGACTTCTCAAGTCAGAAATGGGAGTTCACCGTTTGGTACGTATCTCACCATTTGACTCAGCTAAGCGTCGTCACACCTCGTTTACTTCTGTAGAAGTTATGCCAGAGTTGGATGATACTATTGAAGTTGACATCCGAGAAGATGATATCAAGATGGATACTTTCCGCTCGGGTGGAGCAGGTGGACAGAATGTCAACAAGGTTTCAACGGGTGTCCGTTTGACCCACATTCCGACAGGGATTGTCGTTGCATCAACCGTAGACCGTACTCAGTATGGAAACCGTGACCGTGCGATGAAGATGCTCCAGGCAAAACTCTATCAGATGGAGCAGGAAAAGAAAGCTGCTGAGGTAGATGCCCTTAAGGGGGACAAGAAAGAAATCACATGGGGAAGCCAGATTCGCTCCTATGTATTCACCCCTTATACCATGGTGAAAGACCACCGTACCAGTTTTGAAGTTGCGCAGGTAGATAAGGTCATGGATGGGGACTTAGATGGTTTCATCGATGCTTATCTAAAATGGCGTATTAGTTAAAAGAAAGGAAGTCACATGTCGATCATTGAAATGAGAGATGTTGTCAAAAAGTATGACAACGGGACAACAGCCCTACGTGGCGTCTCTGTGAAAATTGAACCAGGAGAATTTGCCTATATCGTAGGTCCTTCGGGTGCAGGTAAGTCAACTTTTATCCGTGCCTTGTACCGTGAAGTTAAAGTTGAAAAAGGAAGTTTGCAGGTTGCAGGTTTTAATCTTGTTAAGATTAAAAAGAAAGATATTCCGCTTCTTCGTCGAAGTGTTGGAGTTGTCTTTCAGGATTACAAACTATTGCCAAAGAAAACCGTTTATGAGAACATCGCTTATGCAATGGAGGTTGTCGGTGAAAGCCGTCGCAATATCAAAAAACGTGTTATGGAAGTTTTGGATCTTGTCGGCTTGAAGCATAAGGTTCGTTCATTCCCTAATGAATTGTCAGGTGGTGAGCAGCAACGTATCGCCATTGCTCGTGCTATCGTAAACAATCCTAAGGTATTGATTGCCGACGAACCGACAGGTAACTTGGATCCAGATAACTCATGGGAAATCATGAACCTCTTGGAGCGCATCAATCTCCAAGGTACGACTGTTTTGATGGCCACCCACAACAGCCAAATCGTAAATACCTTGCGCCACCGTGTCATTGCCATCGAGAATGGTCGTGTAGTTCGTGACGAAGCGAAAGGAGAGTACGGATACGATGATTAGTAGATTTTTCCGCCACCTGTTCGAAGCTTTAAAGAGTTTAAAGCGTAATGGGTGGATGACCATTGCTGCTGTCAGTTCAGTAATGATTACCTTGACCTTGGTTGCTATTTTTGCCTCAGTTATCTTTAATACTGCAAAATTGGCAACAGATATCGAAAACAACGTCCGCGTCATGGTTTATGTTCGTAAGGATATTGAAGACAATAGTGAAACCATTGTCAAAGAAGGCCAGACAGTCACTAATAATGACTACCACAAGGTTTATGATGCTCTCAAGGCTATGCCAGCTGTTAAAAGTGTAACCTTCTCAAGTAAAGAAGAGCAGTACCAAAAGCTGACTGAAACCATGGGTGACGATTGGAAGGTTTTTGAAGGAGATGCCAATCCTCTTCATGATGCCTACATTGTCGATACCAATTCACCAAGTGATGTGAAACCAGTCGCTGAAGAAGCTAAGAAAATCGAAGGAGTTTCTGAGGTTCAAGACGGTGGTGCCAATACGGAGCGTCTCTTCAAGTTGGCTTCCTTCATCCGTGTTTGGGGATTGGTCATTGCAGGACTCTTGATTTTCATCGCAGTCTTCTTGATTTCAAATACCATTCGTATCACTATCATTTCACGTAGTCGTGAAATTCAAATCATGCGTTTGGTTGGTGCTAAAAATAGCTACATTCGTGGTCCATTCTTGCTAGAAGGTGCCTTCATTGGGCTATTAGGAGCAACTATTCCATCAATCATGGTTTACTTTATCTACAACCGAGTCTACCAATCAGTTAACCCATCTTTGGTTGGACAAAATCTATCTCTGATTGTCCCAGATGCTTTTATTCCATTGATGATCGGTCTTTTGTTCCTCATCGGAATCTGTATCGGTTCACTTGGTTCAGGAATCTCAATGCGTCGATTCTTGAAAATCTAAGTAAGATAGTTTACTAAAATCTATAAAAGTAGGATACCATCAGGCTTGACCGAGTCAGATGGTCCTACTTTTTATGTGGAACTTATAAATCATACTCTTCAAAAATCTCTTCAAACCACGTCAGCTTCCATCTCCAACCTCAAAATAGTATTTTGAGCTGACTTCGTCAGTTCTATCCACAACCTCAAAACAGTGTTTTGAGCAGCCTGCGGCTCGCTTCCTAGTTTGCTCTTTGATTTTCATTGAGTATCAGTTGCTTGCCAATTTTTGGGAAACAGTGTATGATAGGAAAGGACCTTTTTGCTAAAAGAGTGATAGGGACTAGATGAAAGAAATCTTTTATTTCTACAGTAATATCTAGCTCTTTTGACTTAACATAAATAATGAATGAGGATAAAATGAAACAATTTTTGGAAAAAGTGAGTATACTTTCCCTGTCGTTAGTATTAATCACATCATTTTCAATATCAAGTGCCCTCCCTGCTATGTTTGACTATTATCAGGGCTACTCGGCAGGTCAGGTCGAGCTCTTGGTCAGCCTCCCTTCCTTTGGAATTATGGTAATGCTCCTCTTAAATGGAGTTTTAGAACGACTTTTTCCAGAACGTCTCCAATTAACCTTGGGACTCTTGATTTTATCAATCAGTGGAACAGCTCCTTTCTGGTATCAGGGTTATTACTTTGTTTTTGCGACACGCTTGCTATTTGGGATTGGTGTGGGGATGCTAAACGCCAAGGCTATCTCTATCATCAGTGAACGATACCACGGCAAAACTCGTATCCAGATGCTTGGTTTTCGTGGCTCAGCTGAGGTGGTGGGAGCCTCTATCTTGACCTTGGCAGTCGGTCAACTTTTGGCCTTTGGGTGGACCGCAACCTTCCTAGCCTATGCAGCAGGTCTAGTGGTTCTTGTACTCTTCCTTCTCTTTGTCCCTTATAACAAAGAAGAAGTTCATGAGTCTAAGCAAAAGACAGAAGAAGTAGTAAGATTGACTCGCTCTATGAAACAGTTGATTTTCTTTCTAGCCATCGGGGCTGCAGTCATTGTATGTACCAATACAGCCATTACCTTCCGTATTCCTAGTCTCATGATTGAGGCAGGCTTTGGAGATGCTCAATTGTCAAGTCTGGTACTCAGTGCCATGCAGTTGATTGGGATTCTGGCGGGAATTAGCTTTTCTTTCCTCATCTCTGCCTTTAAGGAAAAACTTTTATTGGTTGCGGGTGTAACCTTTGGTATCGGGCAAATCATCATTGCTCTCTCACCTTCACTCTGGGTAGTCGTTGCAGGTTCAGTCTTAGGAGGATTTGCCTACAGCATCGCTCTTACGACAGTCTTTCAATTGATATCTGAAAGAATCTCAGCAAAACTCCTCAACAAAGCAACTTCCTATACTGTTTTGGGATGTAGTTTTGGTGCTTCGTTAACACCTTTTGTTCTTTCAGGAATTAGCTTAGTAACAACGAATGGTCGAATGACCTTTATCATTCTAGGAGCATGGATGATCGCGACCTCAGTCCTTGTTTCTCTCCTATTGAAAAAAGAAGGTTAACAAAAAGAGGCTGGGCAAAAAGTTTTTAAAATCAGAAAAGCGCATACTATCAGGTGTTGATGTACTGACCCCAAAAAGTTAGACAATTAATTTATTCAAAGGATTTAGTTCTGTATTGCACAGGACTGAGTCCTTTTAGTTTTACCTTAATTCGTTTGTTGTTGTAATAATCAATATAGTTTACAATAGCTTGTTCCAATTGCTTAAGCGACTGAAATGACTTCTCATAACCATAAAACATCTCCGATTTCAGAATCCCA
>NZ_JASHCG010000019.1:0-34025 GCF_047464215.1 Streptococcus infantis
GCTTCTCTAAGCTATATCCTTGTTTTCTAAGTTCATAGACCTGAACTTTATCATCATAAGTTAATTTCATAATAAAAACACCCCAAAAGTTAGATTTTTTTCTGTCTAACTTTTGGGGTGCAGTTCAGAATAACCTTGATATTATGCGTTTTATTGTGGGAAAATTTACTTCGGTTGCTCCTGATACTCAATGAAAATCAAAGAACAAACTAGAAAGATAGCCGCAGGTCGCTCAAAGCACTGCTTTGAGGTTGTAGATAGAACTGACGAAGTCAGCTCAAAACACTGTTTTGAGGTTGTAAATAGAACTGACGAAGTCAGTAACATATATACGGTAAGGCGACGCTGACGTGGTTTGAAGAGATTTTAGAAGAGTATGAAATTAAGTTTTTGCCCAGACTCTTAATATAGACGTATTGGATTTTTGGATTTTTTAGAAAATTATGATAAAATAAAAAATATGAAAATGGGGATTCCTCATGCCTAGTTTAACTAGGAAACAAAATAGAAATTAGGTAGCTAGATGTCATCAAAAGTTATTGTTACAATTTTCGGTGCAAGTGGGGATTTGGCCAAACGTAAGCTCTACCCTTCACTTTTTAGACTTTATAAATCAGGTAATCTTTCTGATCATTTTGCTGTTATTGGAACTGCTCGTAGACCTTGGAGTAAGGAGTATTTCGAATCTGTCGTTGTCGAATCTATTTTAGACTTGGCAGATAGTGTGGAAGAAGCTCAAGCATTTGCGAGTCATTTTTACTATCAAAGCCACGATGTTAATGATACTGAGCACTACATCGAACTACGCAAGCTTCAGGCTGAATTAAACGAAAAATATCAGACTGAGCACAACAAACTCTTCTTCCTCTCAATGGCACCTCAGTTCTTTGGTACCATCGCCAAACACCTCAAATCAGAGCAGATTGTTGACGGTAAAGGCTTTGAACGTTTGATCGTTGAGAAACCTTTTGGAACAGACTATGAGACTGCAAGCAAACTAAACGAAGAACTCCTAGCTACTTTTAACGAAGAGCAAATCTATCGTATCGACCACTATCTCGGTAAGGAAATGATTCAAAGTATTTTTGCCATTCGCTTTGCCAATATGATTTTTGAAAATGTTTGGAATCGTGAGCACATCGATAACGTACAGATTACCTTTGCAGAGCGTCTCGGTGTTGAAGAACGTGGTGGCTACTATGATGAGTCTGGTGCCCTTCGAGACATGGTTCAAAACCACACTCTCCAACTTCTGTCACTCCTTGCTATGGACAAGCCAGCAAGCTTTACCAAGGATGACATTCGCGCAGAGAAAATCAAAGTCTTTAAAAATCTTTACCACCCTACAGATGAGGAACTCAAAGAGCAATTCATCCGTGGTCAATATCGTTCTGGTAAAGTTGATGGCATGAAATACATCTCTTACCGTAGTGAACCAAATGTTAACCCTGAATCTATGACAGAAACCTTTGCATCAGGTGCCTTCTTTGTAAATACTGATCGCTTCCGTGATGTACCTTTCTTCTTCCGTACAGGGAAACGCCTCACCGAAAAAGGAACACACGTGAACATTGTCTTCAAGCAAATGGATTCCATTTTCGGAGAGCCACTAGCACCGAATGTGCTTACTATCTACATCCAACCAACTGAAGGATTCTCTCTCAGTCTTAACGGTAAAAAGGTCGGAGAAGAGTTTAGCCTTGCGCCAAATTCTCTTGACTATCGAACAGATGCGACTGCTACAGGTGCTTCACCAGATCCATATGAAAAACTCATCTATGATGTTTTGAACAATAATTCAACTAACTTTAGCCATTGGGATGAAGTGAGTGCCTCATGGAAATTGATTGACCGTATTGAAAAGCTTTGGGCTGAAAACGGTGCTCCACTCCATGACTACAAGGCTGGTAGCATGGGACCTCAAGCTAGCTTTGAACTCCTTGAAAAATACGGAGCTGAGTGGACTTGGCAACCAGATATCGCCTATCGTAAGGATGGTCGATTAGAATAATCAAAAACAATCCTGCAAGAATTCTTGCAGGATTTTCTTTTATATCAAACCTTCTAGAAGGCCTTTCATAAAGTTCTCAGAATTGAATTCACCGATATCATCGATTTTTTCACCAAAACCAATTAACTTAACAGGGATATTCAGTTCTTCACGAATAGCAAGAACGACACCACCTCGGGCAGTTCCATCAATTTTGGTTAAGACAATTCCTGTAACAGGCGTAATTTTTGAAAACTCTTTGGCTTGTACAAGAGCGTTTTGTCCTGTTGAGGCATCCAGAGCTAGGAAGGTTTCATGTGGAGCTTCTGGAACGACACGTTTAATGATGCGACCAATTTTTTCCAACTCTGCCATCAAGTTTTCCTTGTTTTGTAAACGGCCAGCTGTATCAATCATGAGAATATCAACACCTTCTGCTACTGCTCGTTCCATCCCATCAAAGACAACACTGGCTGGATCAGCTTTTTCTGGTCCTGTAACCACTGGAACATCCACACGACGTCCCCATTCAGCTAATTGAGCAACTGCACCAGCACGGAAGGTGTCTGCAGCAACCAGCATGACTTTCTTGCCAGCTTGTTTGTAACGGTGAGCAAGCTTACCAATAGATGTTGTTTTGCCGACTCCATTGACACCTACAAAGAGCATAACTGTCAAACCATCTTGGAAGTTAATGCTTTCATTGTATTGTCCATCTTTTTCGTAGAGCTCTACCAATTTTTCAATGATCACACGACGGAGGGCATCTGGTTTCTTGGCGTTTTCAAGTTTAGCTTCGTAACGTAGCTCTTCTGTTAAGTTTGAAGCTACCTGTACACCAACGTCACTCATGATTAAGAGTTCTTCTAGTTCTTCGAAGAATTCTTCATCAACAGAGCGGAAGTTAGCAAAGAAGGCATTCAAACGAGCACCAAATCCCGTACGAGTTTTCTTGAGACTACGGTCATATTTTTCCTGTACAGTCTCTTGGACTTGAGGAATTTCTTCGATTACTAGATCTTCTTCCACTTCTTGAGAAGTGTCTGCTTCCGTTTCGTCTGATTGAGCTTGATTAGCTTCTTCATCGTCGCTATCACTTGAAGGTACTTCTTCGACTGGTGACTCAGGTTCTTCTGCAACAAATTCCACTACTTCTCGAGAGCTGGCTTCTGTTGATTCTGACTCTTCCTGACAACAATGACACTCAGTTTCTTTTTCAAGCTGAATTTCTTCCTGAGGAGTTGCTATTGCTTCAACTGTTTCTAGAGTAGTTTCTGCTACTGGTTCTGCAGACTCACTAGCTTCTTTAGAATAAGTTTCCTCAACTTCTGAACTATGATCGATTTCCTCAGTATTTTTCACTTCAACTTCTTCAGTTACAAGTGCTACAACTTCCTCGCTAGATTCTGTCAGATCCAAGTTTTCCAAAGCTTCTTTAACAACTTCTTCGATTTTTGGTTCTTCTTTTCTCCCAAATAAACGGTCAAATAATCCCATTCTTTAGTTCTCCTTCAGTACATATTTTTCAATGGCCCAGGCAACAGCTTCCTCGTCATTGGTCATTGGTGTTACCACATTTGCCACCGCCTTAACTGCCGGCACAGCATTTTGCATGGCAACGCCAAGTCCTGCCCATTCAATCATGGAAAGGTCATTGGCCTCATCTCCACAAGCCATCACCTGACTTTGGTCAATTCCTAGGTGGTCGATCAATTTAGCTAGTCCAGTAGCCTTATGAACGTTCTTTGGTGACCATTCCAAAAGCATGTCGCGAGATTTAAAAATTTCATAATTGTTAAACAAGTCTGGAGAAATATTAGCAATTGCGGCATCCAGTGGTTCTTGGGCAAAGGCTGTCACACATTTGTTGTAGGTCATCTGACTAGACAAATCTTCAAAGTCAATTGGAACAAAAGTCAGAGCAGGATTAAATTTAGCATACAGACTCTCTTGATCCGATTGGATTTGGTAAACGGTTCCTTCTGAAATGGCATCTAAAGGAATGCCTAGTTTTTCAGTTTCCTCATAAATGCGTGTCACATCATCGATTGAAAAGACTGTCTTATCAAGGATTTCACCCGTATTTTTCTGAACCAAGCCTCCATTAAAGGTGATAGTATACTCATCATCATGGCCGTCTGTCCCTAGCTCTTTGAGGAAGAAATCCATGGCCTTGAGGGGACGTCCAGTTGTCAATACCACTTTGACTCCCTGATCACGCGCAGCCTTTAAAGTTGCCTTGGTACGATCCGTTAATTTCTTGTCTGTCGTCAGCAAGGTTCCATCTAAGTCCAAAGCAATTAATTTAATATCTGCCATTACAATTCCTCCATATAAGCAATAACTGATTGGTCCTTGTGGTGTCCAATAATTGTTTCAGCAAGTTCTAAAATCTCTGGACGAGCATTTTCAGGTGCTACTGGATGCCCAACCACTTGCATCATGTGAAGATCATTTAGATTATCACCAAAGGCCATCACTTGATCCATATCCAGATTTAATTTCTTAGCCAATTCGACAATAGCGACTCCCTTATCAACATGGTCTAAAACGATATCAATGGATTCAAAGCCTGTCGTCATAGCCTTGACCCCAGGAACATGTTCATTGACCCAAGATTCTCCAGCGTCAACCGTTTCTTCAGTGAAGTTAGTTGTGAATTTGAAAATCTCATCGGTAATATCTTCAAGACAAGCTACTTTTTTGATATTCTCATTATAATGATGACTAAACATGAGATAGGTTTCATCTACTGTGTCTAATACATAGCAAGCCTCTTTACCAGTCAAGAGCATCTTTTTCTCATCAAAATAAGGTGAAGTTTTTAGTTTTTCAAATGTTAATAGGTAAAAATCACGAGGCATGGTTGCTTCATAAAGGTCCTCTCCATGGAAACGAACGAGACTCCCATTTTCAGCAATGAAAATAATCTCATCTTTAACATCCGCAAAATGCTTTTCAAGTGACAAAAGCCCACGACCTGAGGCAACAGCAAAGTAAATTCCTTTTTCTTGATAAGAATGGAGCAACTTTTTCAGACGCTCCATATCAAATTGACCGGCACCATCCAAAAAAGTACCGTCCATATCCGTTGCTACTAATTTAATCATAAAATTCTTCATACTCCAATTAATAAATCTACCTTCTATTATACCATAGAAAAAGTAAAAAAAGACGTGCTGAATTGACACGTCTTTGTCTTCTATAAATAATCCCGTAGGGCCAATTTAAAGGCCAGGCTGATTTGCTTACCTTCTTTTATATCCAACCTCTCAACACTTTTCTTCCAAAGTTCTTGATTGAAGTCTATTCTGAGAGTTCATCAGCTATTGCGTAAAAATTATCAATCTTTGGCTGAGATACATTTGTCACAATCATAAATAGCATATAGTTCTTGACATATAATCTTGCATATGAAAAAATACTTGTTGGAGGTTAATAATATGACTGAAAAAATCAAAAACTGGGTTAATATTTGCGTTTTGAAAAATCAAGAAATTTTATTACTTAATAGACAGCACGATAATTTTCCTGGTTGGATTCCACCGGGGGGAAAAGTTGAATTCCCTGAAAGTTTTTTTGAAGCCGCATTACGGGAACTTAAGGAAGAGACTGGACTCACTGCATTAAATCTTGAATTAAAAGGAATTTCAGGCTTTACTAATTCAATTGGTAATGAGAGATTTGTCTTCTATGACTTTTTATGTACTCAGTTTACTGGTGAACTAAGTACATCTGCTGAAGGTGAGCCAAAATGGTGGAATCTAAAAGATATTGATAAAATACCAATGCAAGATGAAATAAGAAAAAGGCTACCACTTTATTTAAGAAAAGGAAGCTTTGAAACTATTAACTATTGGGATGATAATAAGAAATGCATTAGTGAAAACAAAACAATTTTATTTGACTAATATTCTCTACGGTATAATCAAGGGTATCTAATAAAAATCATCTACTCTAACAACTTTTTCCTTATAGCTATAGATAGCTAAAAAGCCTTGGAAACAGCTTATTCCAAGGCTTTCTCTATATTTAGAGCCAGTCGTTATTAAAAATATAAGCCCTTTTCCACACTTTCCTGAATCAAGTCTTCCGTCAGTTTCCATAATTCTTCTGATTCACTTTTTATGAACTTTTTCTTTTCTAATACCATGTCTGCACTGATATTATCAGGATTATAATTGAATTCTGACACTTCTAAGTGATTTATCAGTGGTACCAATGCATCGATCACTCTTGCATATCTTGCTTCAGCACTCTGCCCTTTTTCAAATTCCAACCACAAATTTTTCATTTGTAAATATTTTTCTTCTGGAAGTATACTCATTGTTTTTTCTATAGATGCTAGTTCTCTATCATGAGAATGAAGCTTTTTTTCATCATCAAAAACCCAAGTATCTCCGGCATAAATCTCACCTAAATCATGAATCAATAACATAGAAATGACCTTCTCCATATTCAATTTTTCAGGATAATAATCTTGAAGAACCATCGCAGCTATGGCACCCTGCCAGGAATGCTCGGCACTATTTTCAAATCTGCCATCAAGAGTTCTATTAAATCTTATCACTGACTTTAATTTCTCTATTTCTTTAATAAAATCAACTGAATGTTTCAAATTACTCATTGCTATTCCTACCTTATTCGAAATTACAAATATAATAGCAAAATTTAATCTTTACATCATTAATTTCCCGTATTTGCAAAAAAATAACGCCTAATCCATACGAGATTAGACGCTGATAAAATGACTATTTTAAACTTATTTATAGGTTTAGAATCAAGCTTCCAGCCATTCATCAATTCAAGGTTCTCTTATCCATATTTGGCAAAGAGAGTCGGAATTTAATGATGCAGAGTCGAATCACAAAACCAACAATAGAAACAATGATAAAGGCAGTAATTCTAGGAAAATGAAGAACAAATGCTAGCCAGTAATAAATAACTCCAATTACGAAAGATAGTAGGGCATAGATGTCCTCTTTTAGAACACTTGGGACTTCATTAATCAAGAGATCTCGGATGATACCCCCACCTGCTCCCGTTAAACAGGCCAAAATCCCTGCAGACATCAAGTTCAATTTACTATCAGCTAAGGCTGTAGCCCCAATTAAGGAGAAGATAATCAAGCCAATGGAGTCAAAGATGAGATAGGCTTCTCTAAGCCACTTGTAGAATTTTTTTTCTTGACTAGCATTGGCTTGTTTGGATGTCACAAAGGCATACATAATCACAGCCACTAGTATTGCAAGATAAATCGGGCTAGGATCTGCTAGAGAAGCAGGAAATCGACTGATAATAGAATCTCTTAAAATTCCTCCTCCTACTGCCGTTACAATTGCCAATAAACTAATTCCAAAAATATCTAATCGTTTACCAAACCCTTTGATGGCTCCTGATGCAGCGAAGGCTATTGTCCCAATATAATTACAGATCATTAGGAATAGGTCAAAATCCATGTAAGCTCCTCAATTTATTTTTGTAACCTTTCTGACTTCTTGAAGGTCATTCTACATGCTCTAGTTTGAAATTATATATTGAAAACAAACTAAGCATCCATATTCTCTAAATCTTTTAGTTTAACAGAGACAATCTTAGAAACACCAGATTCTTGCATAGTTACTCCATAAATAGAGTCTGCGGCTGCCATGGTTCCCTTACGGTGGGTAACAACGATAAACTGGCTATCCTTGTCAAATCGGTTAAGATAATCCCCAAAGCGTTTAACGTTAGCTTCATCGAGTGCAGCCTCTACTTCATCCAAAATAACAAATGGAATGGTCTTGACACGAATGATTGAGAAGAGCAAAGCAAGAGCTGACAAGGCCTTCTCTCCACCACTCATGAGGTTGAGAGATTGGATTTTCTTACCAGGCGGTTGAACAGAGATTTCAACACCTGCTGTCAATAAATCTCCCTCGGTAAGGATTAGGTCCGCTTGACCACCTCCAAACATCTGCTTGAAGGTCACTTTGAAGGATTCACGAATAGCTTCAAAGGTTGATTTAAACCGTTCCTTCACTTCATCGTTCATCTCTGTAATGGTTTCAAGAAGTAAGTTTTTAGCAGAAAGAATATCATCTCGTTGAGTATTTAAGAACTCCAAACGTTCATGTACTTCATCAAACTGTTCAATGGCATCCAAATTAACCGGACCAAGTGAACGAATGGATTTTTCCAAATCCTTGACCTTTTGTTCAGCGACAGCCAAGTCTTCCAATTGGTTGGCTTGTTCTAATGCTTCTGTATAACTAATCTGGTATTCTTCAGTCAGTTGACCTTGAAGATAGCGAAGGCGGTCTGTGATTTTCTCTTTGGTCGCTTCTGCTCGTGTTTGCTTGCGAATCCATTCTTCATTTTGCTGACGAGCTTGTTCTAAATGACTAGCAATATCATCCAATTGACCTTCAATATCATCTAGTTCAAACTGCTTACGAATCAATCCTTGTTGAATTTCTTCCTTTTGACTCTTAGCTTCTGCTTCCTGCTTGGCTAAAAGTTCAGTATCAACTTTTTCAAGATTGTCTACTTTTTCTTGCAAAAGACGTTCAATCTCTTCTTGTTCAATATTGAGGTTCTCAAGTTCTTTATTGATCCGTTCAATATCTGAAACTTCATAACGCTTTTGACCTAACATTTCTGTTTTACGAAGACGCTCTTGGGAAAGTTTTTCCTGTAAGTTTTGATAGCGTTCCTGAATAGCATTTTTATTGAACTTGATTTCTTCAATCTCAGATTCCAGCTTTTGCTTTTCGGTGGCAATAACTGCGAGACGTTCTTGGCATTTTTCTTTTTCAGCTTGCCAATCTCCACCTCTGAGATTGTTTAATTCTTGCTCCTGAAGTTTCAAGAGTGTCTCAAGTTCTTCAACTTGCTGGCATGTTTGTTGATAAGCAAGATACAAGCCTTGCTCTTCTATACGAGCTTGTTCCCCTTTGGACTTAATAGTCTCCAAAGTTTGACTAAGTTCGTTCAAGGATTCTTGAACTGACTTCAGATTTTCTTCCTCTTGATGCAGAAGCTTTTCTTCTTGAGCAATCTCTTTTTGCAACTGCTCCAATTCAGGCTTGATGAAAATGCTGTTATTTTGACGATTAGCACCACCAGCATAAGAACCACCTGTTCGCAATTCTGTACCATCTAGGGTTACCATGCGAACTTGATAACGCACCTTACGAGCTGCATCACGCGCATGTTCCACTGTATCAAAGATGGCTGTCGTAGCTAGCAAGTTTTTAAAGATAGCTTCATGTTTGGCATCAAAAGTAACTAACTCGTCAGCCATACCAAGAAAGCCTGGACTTGAGGCAATCACATCTTGGTTTTGACCTGAAATACTACGTGCCTTAATGGTTGTCAAAGGTAGGAAAGTCGCACGACCAGCTCGATTTCTCTTAAGAAAATCGATGGCCTTTGTTGCTGCCTGTTCATCTTCAACGATGATGTGTTGGCTACTTGCACCGAGAGCAATCTCAAGGGCTGTCTGATAATGAACGTCAAAGGTTAAATGTTCACTGACTGCTCCGATAATACCACCCAAGCGATTTTTTTCTTGTAGTACACTCTTAACACCTGCATAAAAATTGCTATGGTTTTTAAGAATGTTCTCCAAACTTTTCGCCTTGGCCTGTTTGTTTTTCAGGCTATCCAAACGGTCAAAGAGTTGATTTTGTTGACTTTGATAAGCCTGCTTTTGTGCTTCTTCTTCTTTGGCACTGGTTTGATAGTCAGCAAGTAAGTTCTGTACTTCTTCTTTAGCTGATTTAAGGGCAAGCTCTTGCTCACTAGCCTTGGATTTGGCAGAAGCCAATTGTTCCTTCAAGGATTCTAATTGTTCTTCTTGCTTTTGAGTCTGTTGGCGACTATTTTCAAGGTCATTTTCAATCCGTGTCAATTGGTTAGAGACATCCGCTTCTTCCTGTAAGAAAGCCACGAAACGTTCACGCAATTGCTCAATCATTTGGTCTGGATCATCAGAAAAAGCTAATAATTCTGCTTCTAAACGATTGAGTTCCTTCGTATTGACCACTAAATTTTCTTCTAACTGACTGAGATTTGCTTCTTTTTCTTCCTTCTCTTGAATGAGGGCATTTCTCTTTTCATCCAAACTAGCCAAACGTACTTGAGCCTCTTGTTGATTGAGGGCAACCTGTTCAGTTTCTAGTTTTGATAAAGCTAACTTACGTTCTAAATCACTGATTAAACTAGTCAAATCCATCAAGCTTGACTGGTCTTTTGCCATCTCAGCTTGCAAATCATGACGTTTCTTTTTGAGAGTTTGATTTTCTTCTTCTAATTCTTGACGCTTTTGGTAATAACTAGTTAACAGTTCTTGGACTTGGTTTAATTCTTCTTCTGTTACATCCAATTCAGCCTTATTGGCCTGAATTTGTGCAACCAGAACATCCAAGTAGATGCCTTTACGCTGACTGTCCAAGTCCATAAATTTACGAGCTGTTGCTGCTTGCTTCTCTAAGGGCTTGATTTGATTATCTAACTCATAGATGATATCTTCCAAGCGGTCTAGATTATCTTGAGTTTGTTGCAGCTTACTTTCTGTTTCTTTGCGACGAGTTTTATACTTCAAAACTCCAGCAGCTTCTTCAAAAATAGCGCGGCGTTCCTCAGGCTTAGAGTTAAAGATTTCTTCAACCTTCCCTTGGGAAATAATAGAGAAGGAATCACGTCCAAGTCCAGTATCTAAGAAGAGGTCATGAATATCACGAAGACGAACTTTTTTACCATCAATCTTATACTCACTATCTCCAGTACGATAGATATGACGTTCAACTTTGATTTCCTGGCCTGCATCCTTGATAAAGCCATCTTGGTTATCCAAAGTAACAATAACAGAAGCGTAGTTTAGAGGCTTCCGACTTTCTGTTCCAGCAAAGATGACATCTGGCATCTTGCCACCACGCAGACTTTTCACACTAGATTCACCTAGTGCCCAACGGAGGCTTTCAGTGATATTTGATTTCCCAGAGCCATTTGGTCCTACAACCGCCGTCACCCCTTGGTCAAAAAGAACCTTGGTCTTGTCAGCAAAGGACTTAAACCCTTGGATCTCAATTTCCTTTAAATACATGAATCCAGCCCTTTCTCAACTGCATTTTTAGCGGCTTCCTGCTCGGCCAATTTTTTAGAGCGTCCTTTACCTGAACCTAGACTTTGTCCCTCAACAAGGACTTCAACCTCAAACATCTTATCATGGGCTGGTCCAATCTCTGAAATCACCTGATAACGAATATCAACATCTCCATTAACTTGGAGCAATTCTTGCAGGTGAGTCTTATAATCCTTGATCATCTCAAAATCGCCAGCTTCAACCTTTGGAATCATGACTTGGTAGATAAAGGTTTTTACAGTCTTTATATCCTTGTCTAAAAGGAGCGCACCTAAAAAGGCTTCAAAGGCGTCGCCCAAGATCGTGTCTCGGTTACGACCACCAGACTTTTCCTCCCCTTTACCAAGCTTGATAAACTGGTCAAACTGACAATCACGGGCAAAACCAGCCAAACTTTCTTCTCGTACAATCATAGCACGGAGTTTAGACAAGTCCCCTTCTGGTTTTTTAGGGTATTTTTTAAACAGATATTCTGAAATCAATAATTGCAGAACAGCGTCTCCTAAAAATTCCAAGCGTTCGTTGTGTGAAATTTTTAAGAGGCGGTGCTCATTGGCATAACTGGTATGGGTAAAAGCTGTTTCAAGTAAGCTTTTATCTGTAAAAACAAGCTCAAAACGGTCTTGTAACACTGATTCTAATTCTTTCATGACTACCTCTTTCTAAATCATTATAATCCTATCCATTATATCAAAAAAAGGCTTCATAGTCAGAAAAGAACAGTGAAAAGCTCATTTTCTAACTTCTAGCTAAAATCAGCCCCCAGCTAGCGAATTAGGCTTTTTTTTGGTATAATAAATCTTATGGAAATTGAAAAAACCAATCGAATGAATGCTCTGTTTGAATTTTATGCAGCCCTTTTGACCGATAAGCAGATGAACTATATCGAACTCTACTATGCAGACGACTATAGTTTAGCTGAAATCGCTGAAGAATTCGGTGTCAGTCGCCAGGCCGTTTATGATAATATCAAACGAACTGAAAAGATTCTGGAAGACTATGAGATGAAGCTCCATATGTACTCTGACTACATTGTCCGCAGTCAGATTTTTGACCAGATTTTGGAGCGTTATCCAGAGGATGCTTTTCTGCAAGAGCAAATTGAGATTTTGACCAGTATTGATAATAGGGAGTAATCATGGAAAATCTTGTTGTCTATAAAGGAATCCCTTGCAAACTATTAGCTGCAGAGAAACCATTTCCTACAAGACTACAAATTCTCTCACCTGATTCTATTCCTCAAGCCCTTAAAGAAGGATTTAGCTGTTGGGGATATCCAAATGAAATCATGAAAGAAGTCACACCCGAAGAACTAGAGTGTTTGCAACATTTCGGACGATTTCCACTGAATTGAAAAAATAGGAGAAAATAATGGCATTTGAAAATTTAACAGAACGTTTGCAGAACGTCTTTAAAAACCTACGTAAAAAAGGAAAAATCACAGAGAGTGATATCCAAGAAGCAACCAAAGAAATTCGTCTGGCTCTTTTAGAAGCCGACGTTGCTTTACCAGTTGTCAAGGATTTTATCAAGAAGGTTCGTGAACGTGCCATTGGGCATGAAGTCATTGATACCCTTAATCCAGCCCAACAAATCATCAAGATTGTCAATGAAGAATTGACAGCAGTCCTTGGTTCAGACACAGCTGAGATTATCAAGTCCCCAAAAATCCCGACCATTATCATGATGGTTGGTTTGCAGGGGGCTGGTAAAACAACTTTTGCAGGTAAACTTGCTAACAAACTTAAAAAGGAAGAGGATGCTCGTCCTTTGATGATTGCGGCCGATATCTATCGTCCTGCTGCTATCGACCAATTGAAAACACTGGGACAACAAATTGATGTGCCTGTATTTGCTCTTGGTACTGAAGTTCCTGCAGTTGAGATTGTTCGCCAAGGTTTGGAGCAAGCTAAAGCTAACCATAACGACTATGTTTTGATCGATACGGCAGGTCGTTTGCAAATTGATGAGCTTCTCATGAATGAGCTTCGTGACGTGAAAGCATTGGCTCAACCAAATGAAATTCTGCTCGTCGTTGATGCCATGATTGGTCAGGAAGCGGCAAATGTTGCGCGTGAATTTAACGCTCAATTAGAAGTTACTGGTGTCATCCTTACCAAGATTGATGGTGATACTCGTGGTGGTGCTGCCCTTTCTGTTCGCCACATCACTGGAAAACCAATCAAATTCACTGGTACAGGTGAAAAGATTACTGACATTGAAACCTTCCACCCTGACCGTATGGCCAGCCGTATTCTCGGTATGGGAGATATGCTAACTCTGATCGAGAAAGCTTCCCAAGAATACGATGAGCAAAAAGCACTTGAAATGGCTGAAAAGATGCGTGAAAACACCTTTGATTTCAACGATTTCATCGATCAGTTGGATCAGGTGCAAAATATGGGTCCAATGGAAGATTTGCTCAAGATGATTCCTGGCATGGCCAACAATCCTGCCCTTCAAAATATGAAGGTGGATGAAAAACAAATCGCTCGCAAACGTGCCATTGTTTCATCTATGACTCCTGAAGAACGTGAAAATCCAGATTTGCTCACTCCAAGCCGCCGTCGTCGTATCGCTGCTGGTTCTGGGAATACCTTTATCGAAGTCAATAAGTTCATCAAGGACTTTAACCAAGCCAAACAACTCATGCAAGGTGTCATGTCTGGTGACATGAACAAGATGATGAAGCAAATGGGCATCAACCCTAACAATCTTCCTAAAAATATGCCTGGTGGCATGGATATGTCAGCCCTTGAAGGTATGATGGGACAAGGTGGTATGCCTGACCTTTCAGCTCTTGGTGGAGCAGGAATGCCTGATATGAGCCAGATGTTTGGTGGAGGTCTCAAGGGTAAAATCGGTGAATTTGCTATGAAGCAATCCATGAAACGCATGGCCAATAAAATGAAAAAAGCTAAGAAAAAACGCAAATAAAAAGGAGAGTGGGACAGAAATCGGTAATTCGTTAGAATTCGATTTCGTCGTCCCACCTCCGCACAGTTGAGTAGGGCTGTAAAAGCTGATGAAATCAGCGTAGTAGAGCTCACTCAACCACTGCGTCTTGATCGACAATCCAAAGATAATTGAGAGGCTAGGACATTTGTCCCAGCCTCTTTTTTAGTTATTTCGAAGTTTTTCCAAAGTCTCTTTAAAGATATCTGGGATATCAGCAGTAAATTCCATAGTTTCCCCTGTTCTTGGATGGGTAAATCCAAGAGTCTTGGCATGGAGAAATTGCCCATGTCCTTTCAAGGTTTTACGAGGGCCATAAACCTCATCACCAGCGACTGGATGACCGATATAAGCCATGTGCACACGGATTTGATGAGTCCGCCCTGTTTCCAGTTGCAATTCCAGCAAAGTATAATCACCAAAGCGTTCCAAGACTTGGAAACGTGTCACTGCTGGTTTGCCTTTAGCAGTCACAGCTTGTTTCTTACGGTCTTTTTCGCTACGTCCAATTGGTGCTTCAATGACTCCACGGTCATTTGGAAGATTACCATGAACAATAGCCCAATATTTACGAAGAGACTTCTTGTCCTTCAATTCTTGAGCCAATGCTAAGTGTGCTTCATCATTTTTAGCAATCATCAAGAGTCCAGATGTATCTTTATCAATACGATGAACAATCCCTGGACGCAAGACACCATTGATGCCTGATAGGTCCTTGATGTAGTACATAAGGGCGTTAACCAAGGTACCACTGGTATGTCCAGCACTTGGATGAACAACCATCCCTTGAGGTTTATTGACTACCGCGACATCCTCATCTTGATAAATGATTTCTAGAGGAATATCTTCAGCTACATACTCCAAAACTTCTGGTTCTGGCACCTGATAAGTAACAACATCGCCCTCTTGGACCGTATACTTTGCTTTTTTGATCTGACCATTGACCAAGACTTGGCCTGATTTAATTTGTTCATTGGCGAGACTACGGGACAATTCTGTCAAATCTGACAAAGCCTTGTCTAAGCGTAGTCCGCCTCTTTCAATTTTAATTTCCATTCATTTCCTCTTTTAGCATTGCAATCAATAATACAATCACTCCAACAGTCAGATAGCTATCTGCAACATTGAAAATTGCAAAATTAATAAAGTCAAGGTGGAACATATCCACAACAAAGCCTTGACTGACCCTGTCAATAAAGTTTCCAAGACCACCTGCAATGATTAATGTCAAGCCCAAGACCATCCAGAATGAGTCCTCCATGTGTTTATGGAGATACCAAATGGCACCTACCACGACGACCAGGGTAATGACAGCGAATAACAACTGCTGATCTTGTAAGATAGAAAAGGCTGCCCCCCTATTTTGCAGATAGGTCAAACTGACCAGATTTGGGATCCATGATTTAATTTCACCAAGAGAAATATTCTGAACGACGTAAGATTTTACCAATTGATCTAACACTATTAAGATTGCTATGACTCCTGCTACTATTCCTCTTTTTTTCATGCTTTCCTCTTCTGATCAAAATACTCTTGCATAACCTCTACAAATAAAGTCCCTGCTTGGCTCAAGTCTACTTCCTCACGCTTGACATAAACCATGCGATTATTGAGATTATCATTTAGCGGAATAACGGTGATCCCGTTCACACTATTGCTATCTAAGAATCCAGATCCAGTCGCATAAGCATTTGTTCTTTCAAGAATCCCATTTAAGGTAGCGCGGTCAGTTACGTTAAACATTTGAGAGCTAGCACTTGTATCTACAAAGTTCTCTGAGTAATAAAGATACTCATCCTTTTCTTGCGTGAATCGAACTGTTGGTAAATCTGCCAAATCCTCCATAACCAACTCTTTTTTCTTGGCTAAAGGATGTCCTTCACGCAGATAGATATGCGTCTGGAAAGAAATCAACTCAATCACTTCAAGACCTAGCTTTTCAACCCGTTGCATGATTCCTTTTTGGTTTTGATTATTAAGGTAGATAATTCCAATCTCACTATGTCCTTGGGCTACTTCATCCAAAATCTGAACAGTTGTAGATTCAAAAATACGAAAATTCTTATAGTCAGGATACTGTTGCGAAAAAGCTGTAATGGTTGGTGGCAAGAAATCATAGTGCTGGCTGGCTATTGAAAACTCATCTTTCTCCTCTTCAGGATTGGCATACTGATTTTGGAAAACATCAAATCCTTTAACCAACTCTTGTGCCTTTTCATAAAATTCCATCCCACGACGTGTAAGAAAAGTTCCTGAACTGGTTCTGCGGAAAATCTTAAAGCCAAGCTCTTTTTCCAAGTCTCTTACAGAAATAGATAGACTGGGTTGGCTAACGTACATCTTCTCAGCCGCTTCACGAAAAGTACCACTATTAGCAATAGCTACAACGTAGCGTAATTGTTGAATATTCATGATTTCTCCTTCGATTTCTATCTTATCATTATACCATAAATCAAGCCTATCCAACAAAGGAAAATTATGTGTCCTAGACTTCTTAGCAAAGTAAACAAAAAACACCTTTAAAGCTAGACCCAAAATCCAACTAAAAAGGGGTGTTATCAAATGCGATTATTTAGCTGCTGCGTAGAGTTCGTCTACTTTATTCCAGTTGATAACTGAGAAGAAAGCTTTGATGTAGTCAGGACGAACGTTGCGGTATTTCACGTAGTAGGCATGTTCCCAAACGTCCAAGCCCAAGATTGGTTTTTTACCTTCTGAGATTGGTGTGTCTTGGTTTGCTGTTGAAGTCACTTCAAGTTTACCTTCTTTGTTAACAACCAACCAAGCCCATCCAGAACCGAAACGAGTTGTTGCTGCTGCAGTAAAGGCTGCTTGGAATTCTTCGAATGAACCGAAAGTTTCATCGATTGCTGCTGCAAGTTCTGCTGATGGAGCTGTTTTCTCAGGAGTCATCAATTCCCAGAAAAGAGCATGGTTCAAGTGTCCACCACCATTGTTGATAAGCGCTTGACGAATATCAGCTGGGATAGATTCTACGTCAGCAAGCAAAGCTTCAAGGTCTTCACCGATTTCAGGGTGTTTTTCAAGAGCTGCATTTGCATTGTTAACGTAAGTTTGGTGGTGTTTGTCATGGTGCAAGTGCATTGTTTCAGCATCGATGTATGGTTCTAATGCATCGTAAGCGTATGGAAGATCTGGTAAGATAATAGCCATCTGTAATACCTCTTTTTCTTTCTATATAATGATGATAACGCAATCATCCTATTTTTTCAAGTTATTTGCTCAATTTGACTGGCTAGCAATCTGTAATAGAGCCTTCTCAAACAGGTAGCCTTTCTGATAAACTCCTGTCTTAATTTGATAATCAGCTTGGATGAGATAACGAATAGAATTCTGGAGAAAATCAAGGGATAGTCTTCGAGAATCACGAAGGGCAAATTTGATTTGATAGGGATTAGGATTGCGACCAAGATAGTGACCCAAACTGCTGACCATCTGGGACTCTGTCTGACCAGATTCTTGCAAAATTTTCACTTGTGTATAGAGTCTGAACTGTCCCAACATAATGGCAATCAGTTTAATCTCATCTTCTCCCTGCAAAGTCAAATCTTTCACTAAGTCCCTTGCTTGATCTATCTTCTTCGCTAGGATGAGCTGGGTTAAGTCAAAGATATTATCCTGCAAAGTCTTTGGAATGGCTTCAACAATATCTTCTTCTGTTATCAGACCACCATCCTTATAAGACAGTAAGAAGAGCAGGTTTTTCTGAATTTCACTGAATTGAAAACCTGACTTGATAAGTAACTGTTCAAAGGATTTTCCATCAAAGGTAAGTCCTTGTTCCTGAGCCCACTTTTGAAAATATGCTCGTATTTCTTGTTCTTTTGGCTCGATGGCTTCAAAAATCTTGGCATCCCTCTTGAGTAATTTGACTAAACGTCTCTTACTATCCAGCTTCCCTTCAGCAAAAATAACTAATTTACTCGTCGGAGATGGGTTTTCCAAATATTCTTCAAAAGCCTTAAGCTCGTCATCAGATAGATAGCGCTTTTTAGCTGTTGTTATATCGAGAAAATGATCTAAAATAACAATTTTTTCATCCGCAAAGAAAGGAAGACTGACCAGCTCTAGTTCCAAGCTTTTGTAGTCTACTTCTTTCATATCAAAATAAGCAAAGTTCAAATCAGCAGGATCGTAGCCGATTTGTTTGAGAACCTGTGTTTTCATGACGTCATACTGGCCTTGATCGCCCCCTGTAAACAGGGTCAAACTCGGAAGGTTCGCTAAGGACAGCTTTCGGCTTTCTTCTATGACTAGCATCTATTCTCCTTTCTTTTTAGTTTCGCTTTTCTTTAATCAATATAATTCAATTTCCCACGGAAATCTTCAAGGTTTTCATAACCTTTTTCCGTCATAATTTCTTTGAATTCCTTTGTAATACGTTCAAAAGAACCTACTCCTTCTTTATGAAGAGTAGTTCCTACCTGCACCATGCTGGCACCACATAGGATATGTTCAAAGGCATCACGTCCTGTTAATACTCCACCTGTTCCGATGATTTGGATTTCTGGATTTAAGCGTTGATAGAAAGCATGAACATTTGCAAGGGCAGTAGGTTTGATGTATTCTCCACCAATCCCACCAAAGCCATTCTTAGGACGAATCACGACTGACTCATCTTCAATATAAAGACCATTTCCGATAGAGTTAACACAGTTGACAAACTTGAGCGGATATTTGTTAAAGATCGCTGCCGCTTGATCAAAATGAACAATATCAAAATAAGGTGGAAGCTTAATTCCTAAAGGTTTTGTAAAATACTCAAAGACTTCTGATAAGATACGATCTGTAGTTTCAAAGTCATAGGCAATCTGAGGTTTACCTGGAACATTTGGACATGAGAGATTGAGCTCAGTCAACCCACGAAAATCACTCTCTTGAACCTTTTTCAAGATGGTGTGAGTTTCCTCTGGAGACATTCCAACTAATGATAGAAAGAAGGTACGATTTGGTTCCTTTTCTTGTAATTCCAGAAGATAATCAAGGTAATAATCTAAACCATTATTTGGGAGCCCCATTGAGTTGATAGAACCGAGTGGAACATCTTGATAGCGTGGTTCAGGATTCCCCTGACGAAACTCCAAGGTTGCTGTCTTGGTGACAAAGGTTCCTGCTGCTGAGTTTTTAACTCCTTCCAACTCCTCTATGGTCATGCAAGCTACACCAGCTGCATTCATCAAGCAATTGTCAAACTTAAAACCAGCAATCTGTGTTTTAGTTGATACCATGATTCTGTTCCTCCAGATTCCTTTTTATGTCTATTATTATACCATACTTTGACTTTTGCTTTTCAATAAAACCATTTCCATAGAAAAGGTTCGTTTTTTAGCATGTTTTGAATCAGTCATTTTAAATTGAACGAATTTTTAGAAAATTTATGTTTTTTTCTTTACACTGAAAAAATTTTCTGCTATAATGTCTCATGTAATAAAATATGACAACAAAAAGGAGAACGATATGACATCTGCTAAAGAATATATCCAAAGCGTGTTTGAAACTGTAAAAGCTCGTAACGGGCATGAGGCTGAATTTCTCCAGGCGGTTGAAGAATTCTTCAGCACTTTGGAGCCTGTCTTTGAAAAACACCCTGAGTATATTGAAGAAAATATCTTGGCACGTATCACTGAGCCTGAGCGCATAATTAGCTTCCGTGTTCCTTGGGTTGACCGTGATGGAAAAGTTCAAGTTAACCGTGGTTACCGTGTTCAATTCAACTCAGCTGTTGGACCATATAAAGGCGGACTTCGTTTCCACCCAACTGTAAACCAAGGGATCTTGAAATTCCTCGGATTCGAACAAATCTTTAAAAACGTTTTGACTGGACTTCCAATCGGTGGTGGTAAAGGTGGATCAGACTTCGATCCTAAAGGCAAAACTGATGCTGAAGTGATGCGCTTCTGCCAAAGCTTCATGACTGAATTGCAAAAATACATCGGACCATCTCTTGACGTACCTGCTGGTGATATCGGTGTTGGTGGACGTGAGATTGGTTACCTTTACGGACAATACAAACGCCTCAACCAATTTGATGCTGGTGTCTTGACTGGTAAACCTCTTGGTTTTGGTGGTAGCTTGATCCGTCCAGAAGCAACTGGTTACGGTTTGGTTTACTACACTGAAGAAATGCTTAAAGCTAACGATAACAGCTTTGCTGGTAAGAAAGTTGTGATTTCAGGTTCTGGTAACGTAGCTCAATACGCTCTTCAAAAAGCAACTGAACTTGGTGCAACTGTTATCTCTGTATCTGACTCAAATGGTTATGTCATTGATGAAAATGGTATCGACTTTGACCTTCTTACAGATGTTAAGGAAAAACGTCGTGCTCGTTTGACTGAGTACGCTGCAGAAAAACCAACTGCTACTTACTACGAAGGTTCTGTATGGACTTACACTGGAAACTACGATATCGCTCTTCCATGTGCGACTCAAAACGAGATCAACGGTGAAGCTGCGAAACGCTTGGTTGCTCAAGGAGTTATCTGTGTATCTGAAGGTGCTAACATGCCTAGCGACCTTAAAGCTATCAAAGTCTACAAGGAAAATGGAATCCTTTATGGACCTGCCAAAGCTGCCAATGCTGGTGGGGTAGCTGTATCAGCTCTTGAAATGAGCCAAAACAGCCTTCGCCTTTCATGGACACGTGAAGAAGTTGATGGTCGTCTCAAAGATATCATGACTAACATCTTCAACACAGCTAAAACAACAGCAGAAACTTACGGTCTTGGAACTGACTACCTTGCAGGTGCAAACATTGCAGCCTTTGAAAACGTAGCAAACGCTATGATTGCACAAGGGATTGTGTAAGATAAATCAACACAAAAATCCTCAATCACTTCGATTGAGGATTTTTATTTTGGTTTTAAAAAGAGCTCACTAAATTTTTTTGTGAGCTTAAAATTAATAGTTATTTTACGGTAACTAAGGCAAAAGAAAGACATTCGACAATTTCATTTGTTACTTTATCAATGTTTATATCTTCTTTGTCATTTATAATCATAGGAACAATATAAGAAAGACTTAAAGCTAAAATATAGCGAACGATCCTTTCATTTGACCAATCTCGGATAACACCATTTTCTTTAAATTGATTCAAAACAGGACTAATCGGATTAATGATAGAGTGTACAATAATATTTCCTAACTCTTCAGAAATAGCTTTATCAATAAGTGAACGATTCAAAAGTATTTTAACTTGCATTTTATTGTTCCTAATAAAAACTAACCTATCCCGAACGATGCTTCTTAGAAAAAGTGAAAAAGATTTTTGCTCTATTGTAAATCTTTTATCTGAAAAATCAGCAATTACCTCTGGAATAACTTGTTCTAGAAATCTAGATAAAATAGCATCTAGTATACCTTCCTTGGTTTTAAAATAACTAAAAACGGTTCCTTCTGAGACGCCAGCATGTTCAGCAATAAGATTAGATGTTGTGTTTTCAAATCCAATCTCTGAAAATAATTTTAAACTTGACATTAATACTTGACGTTGTTTTAAACTTAATTCACTGCTTTTTAATGTCTCAGCAAATTTATATTCTATACTTTCCATTGCTACCCCCTCTATCTACTCTCTTATTTTAATAATTCTTTTACCACGAGTATGTCCCAATTTCAGACTACGATATGCCTCTCTAACAGACTCCAGAGAAAAACTATACTCTTTCTCAATATTTAGCTGAACTTTTCCATCTGAAACCATCTCCTCTAGAATTCTTAAATCATCATATGTAGAATGTCTTGGCCCAGTGAACTGAGCCCCTTTTATCATAACAAATGGTGAAGGTACTAAAGTTCCAATATCAGTTCCGTTCAATCCAAGATGGAAAGCTAATTTAACGTAATCACCACCATAGCAATCCAAGAATTTTGTAATAGGTTTTGGAGCTACTGATAAAAGAGACTTTTGGACATCCTCTTCATAAGTTACTGGTATAGCTCCTAAAGACTCTAAATATTTTGCATTATTCTTGCTCGCAATACCAATAACAGTTGCGCCCTTAGCAACCGCATACTGTACTGCAATGCTACCAATGCCACCTGAAGCTGCTGAAATAACTACAACATCTTTTGAATTTAAATGAATTCTTCTAAAAGCACCTCCGACCGTTAAAGAGGCTACACCCATAGTAGCAGCATGATTCATGTCAATCTTATCTGGTTTCAATGCGATTTCCGATTCATAAACACAAATTTCTGTTGCTAACGCACCCCTCTTAGTACCAAGTCCAGGATCACTTATTATTGTTCCAAAAACCTTGTCACCTACTGAAAAACGGCTCACTCCTTCACCAATCTCCGTTATAACACCAGCAAAATCCCTAGCTACTCCTCTTGGAAATAAAGATGATTTTGATTCAAACCAACGACTTGGTTGTTTTAATTTTGTTAAGAAAGTCAAAAAACGAAGTGGCTTTGCCCCCTCGAAAGTTTTATAATCAATAGGATTTAAACCAACAGCAAATACTGCTACCCTAACTTGGTTCATTTTTAATGGTTCAGATGTAATATTTACTAAATCTAGAACTTTCTCATCACCAAAACGATTATACTGTATTGCTTTAATAACCATTATCTAATTCTCCTAATCCCTAACAAATTGAGTGATTACTCAATCATTTTTTATATATTATACGCTTATTCTTCAAAGAAATCAACAGCTCTATGATTTTAAACAAAAAGACCTACCCTACTGGATAGATCTTTATTTTCTTACAATTTACCTGCTACTGCATCCAACAAGTCTTGGATCTTGGCTTGGTTGCTTCCTCCTGCCATGGCCATGTCTGGTTTACCACCACCACGTCCATCAACGATTGGAGCTAATTCTTTGATCACATTACCTGCATGTACCTCTTTTGTCTTGCTGGCTACAAGGACATTCACCTTGTCACCGATTGCTGCGACAAGAACAAGCACATCAGAGTAATCTTTTTGTTTCCAGTTATCCGCAAAGGTACGAAGGGCACCTGCATCTGATACAGAAACTTGACTCGCAATGTAACGGTGCCCGTTTGCTTCTTGAACATTCTTGAAGACATCGCCAGCTGCCGCTGCTGCCGCTTTTTCCTTCAATTCTGCATTTTCTTTTTGTAATTGACGGAGTTGTTCTTGAAGTCCTTCAACTTTATGAGGTACTTCTTTGAGTTGAGGAGCTTTCAAGGTTGCTGCGACTGCTTTCAGTGCATCTTCTTGTTCACGGTAGGCTTCAAAGGCTTCCTTACCAGTCACTGCCAAGATACGGCGAGTTCCTGATCCAATACCTTCTTCTTTGACAATCTTGAAGAGACCGATTTCAGAAGTATTGCCAACGTGGGTACCACCACAAAGCTCGATAGAGTAGTCACCGATTGTAACAACACGGACTTCCTTGCCGTATTTCTCACCAAAGAGGGCCATAGCTCCCATTTCCTTGGCAGTGTCAATATCCGTTTCAACTGTCTTAACTTCAAGAGCTTCCCAAATTTTCTCGTTGACTTGCTGTTCAATCGCACGCAATTCTTCTGCAGTTACTGCTTGGAAATGAGTAAAGTCAAAGCGAAGGAATTCGACTTCGTTAAGAGATCCTGCCTGCGTTGCGTGATTTCCAAGGATATTGTGAAGGGCAGCGTGAAGCAAGTGAGTCGCAGTGTGGTTTTTCATAACACGGTGGCGACGATTAGTATCGATTGCCAAGGTATATTCTTGGTTCAAGGCAAGCGGTGCAAGGACTTCAACAGTGTGAAGAGCTTGTCCGTTTGGTGCTTTTTGAACATTTGTCACAGTAGCCACGACCTTACCTGACTCGTCCAAGATTTGTCCGTGGTCAGCCACCTGTCCACCCATTTCAGCGTAGAATGGAGTTTCCGCAAAGATAAGTGACGCAGTTCCTTCAGCTACACCTTCTACTTCAGCATTGTCAGCTACGATAGCAACCAACTTAGAAGACAATTGGCTAGCATTATAGTTGAAGACACTTTCTACAGTGATGTTTTGAAGGGTTTCATTTTGCATACCCATAGATCCGCCTTTGACAGCAGAGGCACGCGCACGTTCTTGTTGTTCCTTCATGGCTGCTTCGAAACCTTCACGGTCTACAGTCATCCCTGCTTCTTCAGCAATTTCTTCTGTCAACTCTACTGGGAATCCGTATGTATCATAGAGTTTAAAGACATCTTGACCAGCAATGACAGATTGTCCTTTTTCTTTCAGGTCTGCTACGATGCCTTGGGCAAAGTGTTGACCTGAGTGAAGAGTACGAGCAAATGACTCTTCCTCGCTCTTAACGATTTTTTCGATAAAGTCACGTTTTTCAAGAACTTCTGGGTAGTAGCTTTCCATGATTTTTCCAACAGTTGGAACGAGTTTATAAAGGAAAGGCTCGTTGATGCCTAATTTTTGACCATGCATAGAGGCACGGCGGAGAAGACGACGGAGGACATAACCACGACCTTCATTTCCAGGAAGGGCACCATCACCAATCGCAAATGAAAGAGAACGGATGTGGTCTGCAATAACCTTGAAGCTCATGTTGTCGCCATCTTGGTCGTACACCTTACCGGATAATTTCTCAACTTCACGAATGATCGGCATGAAGAGGTCTGTTTCAAAGTTTGTCTTAGCCCCTTGGATAACCGCCACCAAACGCTCCAAACCAGCGCCCGTATCAATGTTTTTGTGTGGCAATTCTTTGTACTCGCTACGAGGAACAGCAGGGTCTGCGTTAAATTGTGACAATACGATATTCCAGATTTCGATGTAACGGTCGTTTTCGATATCTTCTGCAAGAAGACGAAGACCGATATTTTCTGGGTCAAAGGCTTCTCCACGGTCAAAGAAGATTTCTGTGTCAGGTCCAGAAGGTCCCGCACCGATTTCCCAGAAGTTGTCTTCGATTGGGATCAAATGACTTGGATCTACTCCCACTTCAATCCAGCGGTTGTATGAATCCTTGTCATCTGGATAATAAGTCATGTAAAGTTTGTCTTTAGGGAAGTCAAACCACTCAGGACTTGTCAAAAGCTCATATGCCCATGTAATTGCTTCGTCACGGAAGTAATCTCCGATTGAGAAGTTCCCCAACATTTCAAACATAGTATGGTGACGAGCAGTCTTCCCTACGTTTTCGATATCATTGGTACGGATAGCCTTTTGCGCATTGGTAATCCGTGGGTTTTCAGGAATGATGGTGCCGTCAAAGTATTTTTTAAGAGTGGCAACCCCTGAGTTGATCCACAAAAGTGTTGGGTCATTGACAGGAACCAAGCTAACTGATGGTTCTACAGAGTGGCCTTTGCTGGCCCAGAAATCAAGCCACATCTGGCGGACTTGTGCACTAGATAATTGTTTCATAAGTGTCTCCTTTTTTAATCTGATTGACTTTCTAGCATCTCTACATAGTCGATAGCGACACAGAGAGAAACAACTAGGTCTGCATAAGAGTCTTCATAGACGGTTACAGTATAAGTTGAGGTTAAATGGAAAAGTTCTTTCTTTATCTCGGCAATCACTTGATCGCGGTCATCTAGTAATTTAAAATTTAAATCCCAAACGTTTCCTTCGATGCGAAGACCGAGATTGTCGAACTCATACTTATCTCTAAAGAACGTCAACTTCTTCCGGATATAAAAACTATCGCCGTTACTCAGTTGAATTTCAAAACGAGGTAGAAAAGTTAAGACTTCCTTACTAATCTCACTGACCTGTTCACCAGCAACATCATAGATGGTAAAGGTTTTAGGAATCTTAAAAAACGAACCTTCAACCTGATAGGCGACATTACCTAACTCATCCTTGATATCAAAACGTTCACCACCTAGGCGAAATTTTTGTTTGACAAGAAATGTTCTCATAAACACCTCCAAAAATAAAAGACAAATCCATATCACGAAGGGCGAAAAACCGCGGTACCACCTTCATTCAATGAACTTGTCATTCTTTCGTTCTTATGCAATTGTTAAATTGAGTAGCATGATTTTCTATCTTAGATGGCTCGCAGCACCGCCAATTCTCTGAACTAAGATGGAGAGAAAATCAATTCTCAACTTTCTTATTATATCGTTTTTTTAAGCTTGCGTCAACTGAAAATAATCCTCATTTAAATAAGCAACTCCCTATATCCCTGATTACTTTTTCAGGATATATTTTTTCTTACTGCCATTTATCTTTTTATCCCAAATTTTCAAATTGCTAAAGATAGCTACGAAAATATTTACAAATAGAAAGGTTCCTACTACCCAATATATAGACTTAGTTGTTAGGTATTGTAGATCCAAGCCATCCTTTAAATGAAATAGTATAAATGTTTGGTTAACAATCATAAAGGTTGGCCAGAAACTTTTTTTGAAAAAAGTAGACATTTTCATTATTTGTTACCGTTTTCTATTAAGACAGAATTATTACACTACTAGGCAAGCAAATAAACAACTATCATAGAAAAAGACAGGGATATATAAACTGTAAATCATCACCGCTTCCGATAAAAATTGTCAATAGCAAATCGTGCCAGTATCATTCGCAACTTTGGAGAGTTAGTAATAAGCTTTAAAATGAGAAAAGCGCATATTATCAAATATTAAGAGACCATTATAATATACGTTTGATTATGAAAAATTTTTCTAAATGTTATCCTCGAACCGAATCTTTGGTAAGCCACTATGATTACATTATACAGGAGTATAAAATCTATTAAGAGTGCAAGAGATAGACAACATATAGTTGTTATTTAGAGAGCTAATAAATTATTCTTCTTCAAAATGTTGAGATTTATCTAATAATTCTAAAACATTAATGGTAGGTAGCAACATTGCTTCACTGCTATCAATTGCCGAAACTATTGAAACAATAGAACGTAAATAAGGATAAAGAATAGCAGTACCATTTACGTATAGAATATCGATGATATCTTCGTCTGTGTTTATTTCAAAATATCCTATTATAGTTACAGATATTTTTTTCATGGCATCTTTGTCAACTAAAGAAACACTAAGTTTTACGGCTCCATGAGAATAATCATCTGTATGGCCAACCTTTGCTTCAAGATTGAATGTTTCTGATTCATGGTCATCGCTAGTAAGGTTTCTAGAAACTAATAAGCTATCAACTTCGTATCTTTTTAGATTTATCACAGGTTTATTCATGTCGTCCTCCTTTTAGACCACCATATTAATATTACTTTTTTCTCTATCTATTCTATTAAGTTTAGGTATAAATTTATAATCAGGAATTTCTTCTTGCTGGTACTCATCTTTACTATATGTGGCATCTTTTATTAGAGATAAGGTATTATGATATCCAGTTAATTGAAGTTCATTAATATTCTGACGTAATTCACCGGTATCGACGTGTTTAAATATATCAACTAAACAATCAATGTTAAAACTTTTAGATGGCTTACAATAATTGATATAATCGATTTTTGGCAAAGGAACAGAAGATGAACTATCAAAATATTGAGGCATTGCTATAAAAGTTTTATTATAACTTTCCATTAATCTTCCAAATGCTGTAGTATAGGATTCATCCAGTCTAATCTCTTTATAAAGACAACCCCTTTGTTGTTCATTTCGTAGTTCTTCAAGCAATTCATTAATATCAATATAATTAAAAGCTCCCTGAACAGTTAGCTCTTCACTAGGTAAATATTGATCAAGGTCACTTATATTAATCATACTTCGATTTTTTTCACCTTTGTCATATGTGTACTTATAAATATCGCCCTGAAATAAATCTCTAACATTAGTATCACATTCAATACAAGTTATAATTCGGTTATATTCTGAGTTAGCTAAAATAAAGGAAACTTCACCTTTATTCGGTTTGTAGCTATTAACAAAACCAATTTGTACTCTTCCTGCTAGCTCCACACAAAATAAAACTGGAAAGCTAAAATTGATTATTTCAAAGTAATTATCAAAATTTTCATTAAATTTTTTTAATATTTTATTCAGTAATTTCATCATCTTCCTCCAACAATTGGAATTCCTTAGATATATTTCCGAACCCTTCTAACGGCGTTCCCGTTTTATTTTTCCAAAAGGATACATGTTTGAATTTTGGATCAGGTTTTGTATATTTTTTACTTCTATGAAGCAAACCAACTCCGTTATCAATATCCCCTTTTAAAATTCTAATCTCTTCAATATTTCGAGTGACTTTCTTTTTTAAGCCAAGTAAAACTTGGTTCGAGTTATAGTTATCTACACCATTCTGTACAAGAAAAAAAGAAGTGGAAGAGTTATCATTGTTAAAATTGCCTCCATTTTTAAAGTTACAAATTAATTCATTAATTTTTTCAATAGACGACTCGTTAGGATTATCATTATGGGAACAATCAAATAATAATTCATCAATTTGTTCGCAAACATGAGAGGGGAGAAAAAAATAGCTTTGGTTATAACTAGTATTTCCCGTTAATTGGCTAATAGATTCATAAAAGCTTTTCCTAACAACTCTTGTCAAATCTTTTACGTCTTTTTCATAACGGTTATCATCATCAAAATGCAAGGTTTCAAATTCTGTCTCGAAGGCATACGGAACACCCTCTCTATAATCTTTAAATAGTTCATATAAGTTCATAAGTCATTAACCTATTTATCTCCATTTTATCATCAAACTTTTGATGGCAAGTAACATTTATTACTCCAATCATTCTATCAATTTTTTTAGCAAATTTCAAATATGGAGCCTAACTGCCCAATAACGAATTATATTGAAAAATCTCCAGACTAGAGAACTAACTGATAGTTCCTAATCTGGAGATTTTTTTCAACACCCGATATTATGCGTTTTCTGATTTTAAAGACTTTTTCCCAGCCTCTTCTTTGTCTTCTAATCCTACTTCCGATACATTTTAAACTGGAGGAAGAGGTCACTATATTTTCCTGTCCATTTATGGTCAAACTTCTCATAAACTTCTAGGTGTTTCATAGTATCTGCATCAGGATAGAAGGACTTATCCTCTTTTGTCTCCTCAGGGAGCATTTCCTTAGCAGGATTGTTTGGTGTTGAATAGCCGACATACTCTGCATTTTTCAGAGCATTTTCAGGCTTCAGCATAAAGTTGATAAATGCATAGGCTGCGTCTTGGTTTTTGACTGTTTTGGGAATGACCATATTGTCAAACCAGAGGTTACTTGCTTCTGTCGGTACGACATAGCGAAGATTTTCATTTTTCTCTAGCATCTGACTGGCTTCTCCTGAGAAGGTCACACCGATGGCAGCGTTATTCTGAATCATGTACCCCTTCATCTCATCCGCAACAATAGCCTTGATATTCGGTGTTAGCTTATAGAGCTTATCTACCGTTTCCTCCAACTGCTGTGGATCTTTAGAGTTGAGGCTATAGCCTAGTGAGTTAAGACCTAAACCAAGTACTTCACGCGCCCCATCAAAAAGCATAATGGAGTTCTTATACTCTGGCTTCCAAAGGTCGTCCCAATGTCCAGGCGCTTCTTCCACCATAGTCTCATTGTAGACGATTCCCAAGGTCCCCCAGAAATATGGGATAGAGTACTGGTTGTTGGGATCAAAGGATTGGTTGAGAAATTCAGAACCGATATTCTCAATGCCCTCAATCTTACTATAATCCAGTGGAACTAGAAGGTCTTCATCCTTCATCTTGTTAATCATGTACTCACTTGGGATGGCAATATCATAGGTTGTCCCACCCTGCTTGATTTTCGTGTACATAGCTTCGTTGGAGTCAAAGGTTTCATATTGGACTTGGATTCCCGTTTCTTCTGTAAATTTCTCCAGAAGTTCAGGGGCGATATAGTCTCCCCAGTTGTAGATAACCAATTTTTGACTATCACGGCTATTGATTTTACTATCAAGATGATAGGAAATTCCCCACAAGACAAGGATAATCGCTAGAATTCCTGCTAAAAATGAATAGAGTCGTTTCATGCTTGTTCCTCCTTCTCACGTGAAATGAAGTAATATCCGACAACCAAGATAATACTAAAGAGAAAGACCAAGGCTGAAAGAGCATTGATTTCTAGAGAAATTCCCTTACGAGCTCGAGAGTAGATCTCAACTGACAAGGTTGAAAAACCATTTCCCGTTACAAAGAAGGTCACAGCAAAGTCATCTAATGAATAGGTGAAAGCCATGAAGTAACCTGCAATGATAGACGGTGTTAGGTAAGGAAGCATAATTTCCTTAAACATCTGGAACTGGCTAGCTCCAAGGTCATAGGCCGCATGGATCATATCCCCATTCATCTCTTTCAATCGAGGCAAAACCATAAGCACTACGATTGGAATGGAGAAGGCCACATGACTAGACAGAACTGTCAAAAATCCAAGTGAAAACTTGAGTTGTGTAAAGAGAATCAAGAAGCTGGCACCAATCATAACGTCTGGGGCAACCATCAAAATGTTATTGAGTGATAGGAAGGCTTCTTGATATTTTTTGCGTGATTGGTAGATGTAGATAGCACCGAAAGTCCCAATAACAGTCGCAATCAAGGCTGATAGGAAGGCTAGTAAAAAGGTCTGAACCAAGATTAGCATGAGTCTCCCATCGCCAAACATGGTTTCAAAGTGAGACAAACTAAAGCCTGTAAAGCTATTCATATCATCCCCGGCATTGAAGGCATATCCGATCAGGTAAAAGATTGGCAAATAAAGGACGATAAAGACAAAGGCTAGGTAAAGATTTGATAATTTTTTCATCGTTCTCTCCTTTCCTTAGTCACCCACATAGTGATAAACATAGTCAGGATAAGAACAACACCGATAGTTGAACCCATACCGTAGTTGTCGTTGGTCAAGAAGTTCTGCTCGATGGCAGTCCCCAAGGTAATCACTCGGTTCCCCCCAATCAAACGGGTCAACATAAAGAGACTTAAACTCGGGATAAAGACAGATTGAACTCCGCTTCGTACTCCGTTCATTGACAGAGGGAAGATGACATGACGGAAGGTTTCCCACTTGGTTGCACCAAGGTCATAGCTAGCATTAATGAGGTTATTATCCATATCATCCAAGACATTGAAGATTGGCAAAATCATAAATGGAAGCTCGATGTAGCTTGCAACAAAGATAAATGAGAAATCCGTAAAGAGCAACTGCTGCGAACCGATTCCGATAAATTCGAGGAATTGGTTAATAGAGCCATTTTGCCCAAAAATCCCAATAAAGGCATAAGCCTTAAGAAGGAGATTTATCCAGGTTGGCAAAATGATGAGCATGAGCCAAAGTTGACGGTGTTTCAGACGGGTCAAAAAGAGGGCTGTTGGATAACTGATAAGAAGTGTCACTAGAGTTACAATCCCAGCATAGAGAACTGAGTTAAAACTCATTTTGAGATAGGTCAAATTTTGTGACGCAAAATAGGATTTATAGTTTTCTAAACTGAACTGGCCTTCGATGTTGAAAAAGGATTGCCCGAATATCAAGACCAAGGGTGCCAATACAAAGAGTGCAATCCAAAGCATGTAGGGAACTACAAAGAGTTTAGAGGTTGTTTTCTTCATCTCTTTCCTCCTCGATAGCGTTGATCAAACCTGCTTCATGCTCTTCGATTTCTACGTATTCTTCGATACGAGCATCGAACTCTTCTTCTGTTTCATTGAGACGCATGATGTGGATATCTTCTGGTTCAAAGTCCAGACCGATTTCCTCACCAACGATGGCCTTACGAGTCGAGTGAATCATCCATTCATTGCCGAGTTCATCATAGGCGATAATCTCATAGTGAACCCCACGGAAAAGCTGAGTATCAACCTTAACTTGAAGTTTTCCTTCTTCTGGAAGGGTAATGCGCAAGTCCTCTGGGCGAATCACGACTTCGACTGGTTCATTTGGCTTCATCCCACCGTCGACCGCTTCAAATCGTTTGCCGTTAAACTCGACCAAGTAATCCTCAATCATAGTTCCAGGCAGGATATTTGATTCACCAATAAAGGTTGCAACAAAGTGGTTGATGGGCTCGTCATAGATGTCAACTGGTGTTCCTGACTGAACAATTTCACCGTCATTCATAACGAAGATCCAGTCACTCATGGCGAGAGCTTCTTCCTGATCGTGGGTAACAAAGACAAAGGTAATACCCAAGCGTTGTTGCAGTTCACGCAGTTCATACTGCATGTCTGTTCGCAATTTCAAGTCCAAGGCTGACAAAGGTTCATCCAATAAGACCACACGAGGCTGGTTGATAATCGCTCGCGCAATAGCTACACGCTGGCGTTGTCCTCCAGATAGCCTACGGATAGAACGCTTTTCATAGCCTTCAAGCTGTACCATCTTGAGAACTTCTAATACACGTTGTTCAATATCTTTTTTATCGACCTTACGCAAACGCAATGGAAAGGCAACATTTTCAAAGACATTCATATGCGGAAACAAGGCATAAGATTGGAAGACTGTATGAACATCGCGCTTATTAGTTGGGATATCGTTGATTCGCACGCCATCCAGTAAAATATCTCCAGTCGTTGCGTCTAGCAAACCTGCAATGATATTTAGGATGGTTGATTTTCCTGAACCAGATGCTCCTAGCAGTGTATAAAATTTCCCTTCTTCCAACTCAAAATTAATATCTTTGAGAACCTTTGTGTTGCTATCTTCAAAAACTTTAGAAACGTTTTTGAATTCGATAATTGGTTTTTTCAATTGGCATAAATTCCTTCTTTTTCATAGATTAACAGATCAGGGCTCTGTCAGGCCGCTACTACCTCTTGCAGGGAGTTAGACCACCTGCATATATCTTCGCTACCGATAGGCTATCACCCCCTCTACATTCTAGTTAGCAGCAGCTAGGCTATTTTTATTTTATTCATGCTCTCCTAGGATTCGAACTTCTCTCTCGAGGGTAACGCCTGAGTGCTCCTTGACTTTTTCAATCACAGACTCAATCAAGTCTTCATAATCTCTGGCAGTTCCATCAGCAATATTGACCATAAAGCCTGCATGCTTTTCTGAAACTTCGACGCCACCGATACGATAACCCTTCAAACCAGCTTCTGCAATCAATTGTCCAGCAAAATGACCCACTGGACGTTTAAAGACTGACCCACAAGAAGGATACTCTAAAGGTTGTTTGAGTTCACGAAGGTGGGTCAAGCGGTCCATCTCTTGCTTGATGACTTGGTGATTACCTGGAGCTAAGGCAAACTTAGCAGATAGGACAACTGCTCCAGATGCTTGAATGGCTGAATGACGATAACCAAAGGCCAAATCTTTAGCAGATAGGGTTTCGATTTCACCTTCCTTAGTCAAGATTTGACAAGACTGGAGAACATGAGCAATCTCACCACCATAAGCGCCAGCATTCATAAAGACTGCACCACCGACGCTTCCTGGAATTCCACAAGCAAACTCAAAACCAGTCAAGCTATGACGGAGGGCAATACGAGTGGTTTCAATCAAGTTAGCTCCAGCTTCTGCCTCGATGGTATAGCCATCAACAGAAACATTATTGAGCTTGTCACACATGATTACAAAACCACGTACTCCACCTTCACGGACGATAATGTTACTTGCATTTCCAAGAACCATCCAAGGAATGTTTTCCTGATTGGCAAATTTTACCACACGAGCCATCTCGTAGCGATTACGAGGAAATACTAAATAATCTGCCTTCCCTCCAACTTTGGTATAGGTATAAGTTTTTAGCGATTCATCGAATCGAATATCGATTCCTTCTAAGGTTTCTTTTAGTTTATCTAATACGGTCATTTTTCTATTCCTTTTATAAAATTCATTCCATTATACCATTTTTAGCTCTATTTTTCGATGATTTGGTTAGCTTTTTCAAAAGCTCAAACTAAAAAGAGGATGAACCTCTTTTGTACTGACCCCAAAAAGTTAGACAATTAATTTACCCAAAGGATTTAGTTCTGTATTGTACAGGACTAAGTCCTTTTCTACCATTTGTCAAGTATATCAAGGTATTTGATGAAAAGTAGTTTGAATTCCATAGTCAAACTAAGGAAATTGTCTTTTTTTGAAC
>NZ_JASHCG010000020.1:0-31080 GCF_047464215.1 Streptococcus infantis
TCATTAAGGTCATCAAGCGCAATGCTTTTGGCTTCCGGAACTTTGAAAACTTTAAAACTAGAATCCTCATTGCTTTGAACATCAAAAAGGAGAGAACCATGTTGGTCCTCTCCAGGTTATAACTTTTTATCAACCCACTACAGTTGACAAAGAGCCAGTTTTGGTTCATTTTTTAGGATAAAACATTCATAACTGCCACACTGACATCATCAATAGCATTTTCTTGGTTAGAACGACTATTAGTTACCAACATTTCTAGGTTCCCTGCATTTTCATAGTAATATGAAGCCCCTTTGGCATTGAACACAACCAAGAAGTGCTCTTCGCCACCGTGAATCTCGTAGACAATCCAACCACTATTTTCAATTGCTGTATGAACAAAGACATGACGGTAAACTTCTTCATAAGTAGGGTATGAAAAGGCACTAGTCTGGGTTTTAAGACGGATGATCTGACGGACAAACTCGATGCTATCTTGACGCTCATTGATCAAATCCCAGTTGACTTGGTTGACGCTATCAGGAGCATTGTAACTATTCATTGCTCGCTCACGATCTGCGTGAGTCAACTCGCCATTTTCTCCTGTAGCTACAAGCTTGGTACGGCCAAACTCTTGCCCCAACTCCATGAAGGCCATCCCTTGCATGAGAAGGTTCATGGCTGTCGCTGTTTCTACTTTCTTCATGATACGTTTTTCACTCTCCGCTGGATGAAGGGTTTTAAGCAAATCATGCAAATTGTAGTTATCGTGGGCTTCTACATAGTTAAGAACCTGATTGGGACTGAGATAAGAACCCAGCTCTCGGCTTCCAAGGATAGCCTTTGCGACGATCGGCTCAGTACCTGCACCACTGACAAAACCAGATTTGATAGAACCATAGACTTCACAACCTTTAACCGCATCACGTTGATTATCATTAAAGAATCCAATGTTTGGCAACTGGTAGGCATTATCTTTCTTAGCCTTATCATAAGGAGCAAGACCAGTTCCCATATCCCATCCTTCTCCATAAAGGATGATTTTAGGATCGACTTCGTCCATAGCCCAACGAATCATCTGCATAGTTTTGACATCATGGATTCCCATCAAGTCAAAGCGGAAACCGTCAATATTGAATTCTTTTACCCAGTAGAGAAGAGAATCAATCATATATTTACGGAACATTTCATGCTCACTGGCAGTTTCGTTCCCGACTCCTGTTCCATTTTGGTAGGTTCCGTCATGGTTCATTCGATAATAATAATCGGGAACCGTTGTTTGGAATGGCGCATCCACCGTTGAGAAGGTATGATTGTAAACAACATCCATAATAACACCGATACCAGCATCGTGATAAGCTTGGACCATAGCCTTCAAATCACGGATAGCTTGACCTGGATCATTTGGATTTGTAGACATGCTAGTTTCTGGAGCATTGTAGTTTTGTGGATCATATCCCCAGTTATAAGTTACATTTCCATCTGCGTCGTATTCTTTATGACGGTCAGCAATTGGTTGCAGCTGGACATAGTTGACACCAAGTTCTTTGATATAGTCGAACGCAGTCGACTGACCATACTGATTAACTGTTCCAGTTTGCGCTGCACCTAAGAAGGTTCCTCTTAATTCTGGCGCAACACCAGATGTTTCAGACTTAGTCAAATCACGGATGTGCATTTCATAAATGACTGCTTGGCAAGGATTTTCCAAACGCCAAGTTGCTTCTGTACCATGCTTAACCTCAAAACCTTCGACCTGACGATCTTGATTTGAGACAATAGCTGAACGTTTTCCATCAGGACTTGTCGCTATTGTATATGGATCACGAGTTAATGACTGGTGATGAGGAAAGTCAATTTGGTAGTGGTAAGCACGACCTGCTAGGTTTTCTGGAACTGTTAAACTCCAAACACCAATGGTATTGTACTTGTGGCTATAGGAATAACTATTTCCTCGTTCCATTTCAAAGGTTTTAAGGATAGGAGCGTCATTGCTCGTTGATTCATAGACTACTACTTGGACAGAAGTAGCTGTTGGTGCCCATAAGCTAAAACTTGTTTCATTTTCAGAAACTTGACATCCCAACTCTCCTTGATAACCCCAGTGGTGGTCGAAACTCGCACTATTGATTGCCTTGTCAAAGGCAAAAGGATTTTGGTCCTTATAGTGTGGACTTGCAATGGCAGGATTTTCAGAATAATAAACTGTATCGTCTCCATCCAAAATCCAAACCTCTGTCAAAAGTGGATAGTAATTGAATCGAATAGGATATTCTTTGCTGACACCGTCTTTTTCAACGCTAAAAGTCATGGTTTCAAGTGCTACTTCACTCGATTGAGTCAGTGAAAATTTGGCACCAAAATATTCTTCTTCTTTGATAAGCTCTACTGAATCTACTGTTTTTTTACTGAAACTACAAGCCTCGTAGGCTTCATCCTTACGATGGTAATGAATAAGTACAGGATAATTGTACATAGTTCTCCCTAATTTCTAAATTAAATTTGATTTTATATGTTACTAATAATTTCTTGATCAATCGCCTCACAATTCACAAAAAACTCAATGTGATTATGACATACTTCCAAATCTACTGGTATGTCACCACCGTATTCTCCATCAAGATTAAGCATAAACGGCTCTTCCTGATCCAAAGTTTCAATTCGGAGTTTACTAGTTTTCAGATATTCAACATTGACATCTGATACGTGTTGGCCTCCGTTTATGGCCTGAACTAGTAGACTCAACATATCTAGGATTTTATCTGTCTTTACTAGAATAAGCGTAAAATTGCCATCATCCAGCTTGCTATCAGGTGCGAATTGCTCAAATCCACCAATAGAATTGGTCAAGGCAACAAAGACAAGAGAAACTTCTCCTGTAAAAATTCCCCAATCATGGTAAATACGAACAGGACGTGCTTTGGATTTTGGGAACATCTCGATGCCTTTAGCAACATAGGCCAGATAACCCAAACGCGTCTTTAGTTCACTCGGAACACTAAAAGTTAACTCCGTAAGAGCTCCTGCCGCAGCAATATTGATGAAATACTTATCACCAAAGGCACGACCAATATCAATTTGCTTGGTTTCATTTTTAGCAATGATCTTCGCTGCAGCAACTGGATCCCCCATAGGGATTTTCAATGCTCTTGCATAATCATTGGTAGTTCCAGTAGGAATGATGGCTATCTTTGGACGATGTTCCAGAGGTGCAATTCCATTAACCACTTCATTGATGGTGCCATCACCACCAGCTACTAAAACCAAATCAAAGCCAGCTTTTGCAGCTCTTTCTGCTTCTTTCTGGGCTGACAGGTGTTCAGGTTTGGTCTGAAAAGCACTGGTTTCATAGCCTATGCTCTCTAACACTTCTAGGACTTCTGCGATATTTTGTTTGATCATTTCCTGGCCTGAGGTCGGATTATAAATGAGACGTGCGCGTTTTTTTTCTTCTTTCATAGCTTATAAACTCTCAAGCCAAGCTTCGTCACGAATCTCTATTCCCAGTTCTTGTGCTTTTTGGAGCTTGCTTCCTGCATCTGCTCCTGCTACAACAAGGTCTGTTTTTTTCGACACACTACCAGTAACCTTGGCTCCTAGACTTTCTAATTTATTTTTAGCTTCTGAGCGATTAAGACGCTCTAGCTTTCCTGTCAATACGACAGTTAGACCAGACAAGGCTGCATTTGCTGCAACTGTCTGTCCTTTGTAGTCTAGATTAACACCTGATTCTTTCAATTCCCTTAAAAGGATTTCAGAACCCTCTGTAGCAAAATAGGTCTGTAGGCTTTGGGCAATGACACTTCCCAAACTTTCGATACTTGCAATTTCTTCAGGATTAGCTTGTGCTAGTAATTCGATTGAGTGGAAGTTTTGTAAAAGCAACTGACTTGCCTTACTTCCTACATGACGAATCCCCAAACCAAACAAGAGTTTTTCCGCAGAATTTTCTTTGGATGCTTGAATAGCCTGGTAGAGCTTTTGAGCAGATTTTTCCTTGATACCATCTAGCAAGAGCAAATCTTCCACAGTCAAACGATAAATATCTGCAACATCCTTAACCAAATCGGCTGCAAATAGTTTCTCAACGATTGATGGACCAAGGCCAGAAATATTCATAGCATCACGCGATGCGAAGTGCGTCAAGCCTTCCTTGATTTGAGCAGGGCATCGCGGATTGATACAACGAAGGGCAACCTCATCTTCAAAATGTAAAAGCTTACTGTCACAACTTGGACAGTTTGTTGGAATATCTAGTCTTTCCTCTGACACTCGCTTGGATTCTACCACTCGTAGAACAGCTGGAATGATGTCCCCTGCCTTATAGACAATGACTGTGTCATCCTTACGGATATCCTTTTCAGCGATATAGTCAACATTATGAAGGGTTGCACGACTTACAGTTGTACCTGCAAGTTGCACTGGAGTAAGATTAGCAGTCGGAGTCACAACTCCTGTACGGCCAACAGTCCAGTCAACAGAAAGAATTTTCGCTTCTTTTTCTTCTGCTGGGAATTTATAAGCGACTGCCCATTTAGGTGCTTTGACTGTAAATCCTAGTTGCTCCTGACCAGCTAGATCATTGACCTTAATCACAACTCCATCGATATCATAAGGCAATTGATCTCTTTCTCGACCAATTTCTTGAATAAACACCCAAACCTCATCCATACTATGAGCTAATAGACGTCTTTGATTAACCACAAAGCCTAATTGTTCTAAATGTTTCAAAACCTTCTCTTGACTATCCCGAGTTGAAGGACTAGCTTCCTGATAAAGGAAGGTTGCAAGATTACGTTTGGCTACTACTGCTGTATCTAACTGACGAAGTGTTCCTGCAGCCGCATTTCTTGGGTTAGCAAATTCTGGCTCCCCATTTTCTTGACGAGATTGATTGACCTGGTCAAAAGAAGCTCTCGGCATATAACATTCACCACGAACAGTAATATCTAATTTTTCTGGTAATGATAAAGGAATGTCTTTCACTCGTTTAAGATTTTCAGTGATGTTTTCACCGATGGAGCCATCACCGCGAGTTGCCCCAGTAACAAAAATTCCCTGCTCATAAGTCAAGGAAATCGATAAACCATCAATCTTCAACTCACAAATATAAGTGACATCATCCAATTCTTTACGAACACGCGCATCAAAGGCATCCAGTTCTTCACGTGAAAAAGCATCCTGCAAACTATAGAGAGGATACTGATGACTATATTTTTCAAACCCATCAAGAATCTTACCTCCAACACGATGTGTCGGACTTTCTGGTAAAACTTGGTCAGGATGAGCTTTTTCTAACTCTACCAATTCACGATAAAGGCGGTCATACTCACTATCAGATACAGATGGATTATCACTTGTATAATACTCTGTCGCATAGCGATTGAGCAGTTCAACGAGCTCTTTCATTCTTTCATTCATAGAACCATTTTACCATAAAAAGGACCATAGAAACAATACTCAAGCTCTAAAAAAGAAAATGAGAAGGATTTTTCTATCGCTTCTCATTTATTTTTATTTTTTACGATTCAAAATAGCATTCAAGACGATGGCTACTGTACTTGCAATGACAATACCATTTGAGAAGAACATTTGTAATTCAGTCGGTAAAGTATTGAAGAGATTGCTTCCGTTTAATCCCACCCCAGCAGAAATAGAAACTGCTGCAATGAGGAAGTTGTGTTCATTGTGTTCGAAGTCTACACGCGCCAAGATTTGCATCCCTTGGAGAGACACGAAACCGAACATGACGAGCATAGCTCCACCTAGAACCGGGCTAGGAATAATCTGTGCCAAGGCACCGAACTTAGGCAAAAGACCGAGCAAGATAAGGAAACCAGCTGCGTAGTAGATTGGTAAACGAGTACGAATACCTGAAAGTTTCACCAAACCTACGTTTTGTGAAAATCCTGTATAAGGGAAGGTATTGAAAAGTCCACCAAGTAAGACAGCAAGACCTTCAGCGCGATAACCATTACGAAGACGAGTGCTATCGATTGGATCTTTAGTAATATCAGAAAGGGCAAGATACACACCAGTTGATTCTACCATAGATACAGTAGCGATAATACACATCATGACAATAGAAGAAATCTCAAATTGTGGAGCACCAAAGTAGAATGGAGTTGGGATATGAACAAGTGGAGCTTCTGCTACTGGAGAGAAATCAACCAAGCCCATAGTCGCAGCGATGATGGTACCTGCAATTAAACCAATCAAAATTGAAATAGATTTAATGAATCCTTTTGTAAAGATATTAACCAAGAGAATGATAAGAATAGTGATTGTTGCTAATGCCAAACTTTGTCCAGTAGGTTTTTCAACATTATTACCCATATTTCCGATGGCAACTGGAATCAAGGTCAATCCGATTGTTGTGATAACAGAACCAGTTACAATTGCAGGGAAAAGATTGGCAACCTTAGAGAAGATACCTGAAATCAGGATAACATAAATCCCTGAAGCAATCAAAGCTCCGAACATAGCACCGCTACCATGACTCTGACCGATCATGATAAGAGGAGCAACAGACTGGAAGGCTACCCCAAGAACAATAGGCAAACCGACACCAAAATGTTTATTTAGTTGCAATTGTAAGAGAGTTGCAACCCCACACATAAAGATATCTGTTGAAATAAGGTAGGTCAACTGTTGAGCTGAATACCCTAAAGCACTTGCAATCATGATTGGTACCAGGATTGAACCTGAGTACATGGCTAACAAATGTTGCAAACCAAGAACGGCTGCCTGTGAGTGGTTTTCCTGTTGCTTCATTAGATATCTGCCTCCTTGAAGATAACTTTTCCATTTTCAAAACGCTCTAATCGCGCGAGTGATACTACTTGATGACCTGATTTTTCTAGCAGTTCACGACCATCTTGGAAAGATTTTTCAATCACAATTCCGATAGCTTCAACTCTAGCACCAGCCTGTTCAATGATCTGAATCAAACCTTTAGCTGCTTGACCATTAGCCAAGAAATCATCAATAATCAATACTTTATCTTGAGGAGATAAGAACTTACCTGCAATAGATACGGTACTTGTTACTTGTTTAGTGAAAGAATAAACCTCAGCAGTCAAAATTCCTTCATTCATCGTGATATTTTTTGCTTTTTTAGCAAAAATCATGGGAACATCTAACTGTTCAGCCACATATAAGGCTGGGGCAATCCCTGACGCTTCAATCGTCACGACTTTGGTAATACCAGCATTTTTAAAATGTTCTGCAAAGGTGCGACCAATCTCGCGCATCAAGGAATAATCAACTTGGTGGGTCAAGAAAGAATCCACCTTAAGAATATTCTCACCAAGAACGTTTCCGTCCTTTAAAATTCGTTCTTCTAATAATTTCACAATAACCTCCGAAATAAAAAGAGACTTACCAAGTAAGCCCCTTAGAAAGATTGAAACAGATATCCCTGCTTTTTTTATCTCTCTTCGACTTACTCATTGTTAGGTATTTACGGTACCTTGTAGAAACGCCACGCCAATTCGCGGCATAAATAAGTAATCATATTTTTAGTGAGCATCTCCATTCCAGATAGAGTTCTTCACAATCACATAATCTACATGTCTAAGATCAGCTACCTTTCGACCTCCAGCATAAGAAATCGAACTTTGCAAATCTTGTTCCATTTCAGTTAGGGTATCTTGTAAATGTCCTTTGGCAGGAAGAAGAATTTTCTTACCTTCGACATTCTTATAGGCACCTTTTTGGTATTCTGAAGCTGATCCGTAGTATTCTTTGAATTGTTTACCGTCCACTTCAACTGTTTTACCAGGGCTTTCGATATGGCCTGCAAATAAAGAACCAATCATGACCATACTTGCACCGAAGCGAATTGACTTGGCAATGTCTCCATGTGTACGGATACCACCATCTGCAATAATCGGTTTACGCGCAGCCTTAGCACACCAGCGAAGGGCTGCCAACTGCCAACCACCAGTACCAAAGCCTGTTTTAACCTTAGTAATACATACCTTACCTGGACCAATTCCGACCTTAGTAGCGTCTGCACCAGCATTTTCAAGTTCACGCACGGCTTCTGGAGTACCAACGTTTCCAGCGATGACAAAAGTCTCTGGCAATTCTTTCTTGATGTGCTGAATCATTGAAATCACGCTGTCTGCATGACCATGAGCAATATCAATGGTGATGTACTCTGGAGCATCTTCCTTTAATTGACTAACAAAATCATATTCGTAATCTTTAACACCAACAGAGATAGAAGCAATCAAACCTTTTTCATGCATGCGTTTCACAAAAGGAATGCGTCCTTCTTCATCAAAACGATGCATAATATAGAAATATCCACCCTTAGCGAGTTGTTCAGCAACATTTTCATCTAGGATTGTTTGCATATTGGAAGGAACAACTGGTAATTTAAAGGTATGCTTCCCTAAAGTTACCTGCGTGTCAGCCTCTGCACGACTTTTAAGAACACACTTGTTAGGGATTAGCTGAATATCTTCATAGTCAAAGATCGGAAATTCGTTTAACATATTTCTCTCATTTCTCTTGTTTAGACTTTCCTAAAGTTAGGAATAGCCTCGTCTTTTCCAGACAATTACTCTAACAAGTTTACAATAATGTCCGTTTTTTGTCAATTGTAATGACTGGAAACAAATAATGTTCGTGTTTTTTGTTTCCAATCAAGGAGATAACTAGACATTCACTCTGTATTTGTCTTACCTTTCAAATCTTTACCAAGATTTTCGATAAAGACTTTTTCAAAGAATTCAATCCTCTTGACAAAATCTTGATAACTTTCGGCTTGTCCAGGTATTTGGATAGACCATTTCTTCAACAGGGCTCCATAACCTGCTAGCTTACCTATCTCATTATCAACTACCTTTTCCTTGCTTGGAAAAACAAGACCAGCCTGCTCAGCTTCTAAAATATAAGAATAAGAAATCAGCTGGAACAAGTCCTCACGGTTAATTCCTTTTTCAGTAAATTCTAGTTTTTTATATTTAGCATCTAAAACTGTTCTTAGTTCTCTATTATAAAAATCTGGATATACCTTACGTTTCCCACTAGAAAATACAGAGATACCACCTTTCTTTTCTTTATTGCGTGGATGAATAAAATCTTTTGGCAACAAGGTATAAACATACTCTTCCCAAAGCCAGGCAACATCAAAAAGAATACCATGGATTTTTTGCTCTTGGTATCCTAAACCGTGCTTTTCTCTGTTTAATATCATCAGACAAAGCTCTTGCAATTTTCTGTACTCTCGAAAGTAGGCATGACGAAGAGGTTTGGTTTGATTTAGTCGGATAATCTTAGCACGATCAGCTAATTTATAAGAGGGCGTTACTCGCACGATTTCTGCCTCATTCTCACGACTAGTTGAGAGATTATCAAGAACTCCTCTCTCAAGACTTTTCTGATTCTTCATGTATTCAATTGTATGACGGATCAGCTGCATGAAGGGATTATCATAAGTGAACTCTCAAGTAAAGAAAAATTACACTAAAAAGCTAAAATCTTCGAAATCAAATTAGACATATATAAAGATATGTCTAATTTTCACAGAAAACGATTGCACAAGATTTTTATTTCTGCTAGAATATTTTTATCCCGAGAAAGCGCATTCAAGAGATGATAAAATGAAATAATAAACTAGGAGCTTTATATGATTCAAAATAATCTTGACAAAGGTTTTCGTTATTCTATCCGAAAACGTAGCATTGGTGTCTGTGGTGTAGTTATTGCAACTTTTTTATTAAGTACAGCTTCGATTATTCAAAATAATACTGTAAAAGCTACTGAAACCCCAATTTCAAGTAGTTCTAATCCAAAAACAGAACCTACAGTAAACGAACAAGAAAATACTCCAAACCTCAATTCAAAACCTGAAGAAAAAGACGCCACTACTGTAACTGAAGCACCAAAAGCAGATGTTATGGAAAACCTCATGAGATCTACTAATCAGGCAGATAAGGACTTGAATAAATATCTTTTCGGATTAAACTACAATAAAATTGATATTTTAACTCGTAGAGGTGAAGCAATCGAAAATTATTCAAATACATCTTCAAAACAACAAGGGAATGAGTTTGTTGTAATTGAAAAAGTGAAAAAGAGTATTTCTAATAATTCAGCTGATGTTTCAATTAACGGTAATAGCGACATCTTCTTAGGCGCTTTATTCCGAGCAGATCAAGGATTATTAGAAAATAAACCTCAACTTGTTAGTATTGATAGAAAACAGGGTAGAATCAGCGTGGACCTTCCAGGAATGGCTGGAGCAGATAGCTATACTGATGCAAACACAACAGTCAGTGGTATGCAGGAAGGAATTAACACTTTGGTAAATAGATGGAATGCAAATTATGCATCAAGTAATCCTGCACCTGCTCGTATGCAATACGATTCTACTTCAGCATATAGTATGAATCAACTAAAAGCAAAATTTGGTAGCAACTTTGAAAAAATTGGGGTTGATTTAAAAATTGACTTTGAAGCTGCACAAAAAGGTGAAAAACAAATTGAAGTTGTCGACTTTAAACAAATTTACTTTACCGCTAACTTTGATGCACCAAAAAATCCTGGAGATGTCTTTGGTGATAATGTAACAGTCAACGATTTACAAGATCGTGGCTTGGATGAACAAACACCTCCTGTTTATGTTTCTAGTATGTCTTATGGCCGTCAAATGTATGTTAAATTTGAAACAACAAGTACAAGTACAGAACTTAAAGCAGCTATAAATGCTGTCATTAAAGGTGTGCCTATTAACCCTGAATCTGAATGGGCTCGTGTTTTGAAAAATACTTCTGTAACAGCTGTTATTGTTGGCGGTAACGCTGATGGCGCTGCTCGAGTAGTTACTGGAACACCTGAAGATCTCAAGAAATTAATTCAAGAAGGAGCTAATTTTAGTACACAAAATCCTGCAGTCCCTATTTCTTATAAAACTGCCTTTTTAAGAGATAATCAAGTTGCAACAATCCAAAACAGTACTGATTATATTGAAACTAAAATTACCTCTTACAAGAATGGCTATCTCAATTTGCAACATAAGGGTGGATATGTCGCTCGTTACTACGTTTACTGGGACGAAGTCACATATGACGAAAATGGAATTGAAAGCATCCGCTCTCGTGAATGGGAAGATAATGGAAAAAATAGAACTGCTGGTTTCCAAACTGAACTACAATTTAGAGGAAATGTTCGCAATCTTCGCGTAAAAATTCAAGAAAAAACAGGTCTTGCTTGGGAACCTTGGAGAACAGTTTATAATCGTACAGAATTGCCTTTAGTTCAAAAACGCACTATTATCAATTCAGGAACCACACTAAGACCAAAATATAGTGAACAAGTTGAAAATAACTAATAAAATCGTTAAAATGTAGAGTATCATTATTCATCAAATATCATTTTGAACCTTTCTGAATTTAAGATAACTCTATTCGATAACTTATACAATAAAAGGAAAACATCTTTTCATGAGATGCTTTCCTTTTTGTTTTTTTGAGGTTCTTAATCCAATTAACTCAACTTATCACAATTTAATACTCATTTAAAATCAAAGAGCAAACTAGGAAGCTAGCCGCAGGCTGCTCAAAGCACTGCTTTGAGGTTGTAGATAAGACTGACGAAGTCAGTTACATATATCTACGGTAAGGCGACGCTGACGTGGTTTGAAGAGATTTTCGAAGAGTATAAACCTCACTTCTTCTACATCCTAATAATACTCCCCTTGACGGTAGTCCCATGAGTTAAAGGTATCTGACAGGTGCATCATGATTTTATCAATGTCAAGCCCTTTACGGATAACAACTGGAGCTGGTGAAGTTGAGCGTGCTCCTCCTTGTTCTGGGATGAGTTTGCCGTCTTTATCAACCATAGACACCATCACACCTTGCTCGTAGCGAGTTTCAACTGTTTTGTCTGGCTGGATTGAAGCAACATAGTCGTCAGCTTCTATAACAAGGTCCACTGCTCCTTCGATACGTTGACCGATACCTTCAACCTTACCACGATTTCCTTTTCCAGATGGGTTTGCAGATGAAGCGTAGACCATTTTCCCTTCTTCCCAAAGTTTGGCAGCTAACTGTTCACCAGCTTTCCCAAATTTGATAACAAAGCAGCTCGTTCCACGAACGTCAGTCATGAGTTCTTCACGGCCATCACCGTATACTTTCAATTTCTCAAAGGCTTCTGGTTTCCAAGGAAGAATACAACCAAGAAGAATATCTTCATCCCAATGTTTTTGATAGAAGGCTTCGATTTCAGGGTTGAGTTGAGCTAAAGCGCGAAGCTCATCCATGCTTCCACAGAGGACTACGCCTGGTTTGTTACGACTACGTTCTTTGGCTTCAAACTTACGTTCAAGACCTGCCTTATCGCTAGTCATGATGATGTAACCAACTTTTGTAGGGCAAACAATACATCCGCCCTCACCTTTTAAAATGTCATAGCCTTCTTGTGAAAGTGTTCCGTCCCATTGAATGTGTTTTGTCATAGTTCTGTTTCCTTTTCTATATTTACTCTAATCCTGCCAATAAGCTGGGCGTTGTTTTTCGTAAGCAGCAATCAAATCTTCGTACTGCAAGGTAATACCGATATCATCCAAACCATTTAAGAGCTTGTGTTTCCACTCGCTATCAATTTCAAAGGAGAATTCTCCAACTGGTGAGATGATTATTTGTTGTTCCAAGTCAACCGTCACTTGGTCAGTTGGTTGGAGCTGGGCGAGTTTTTCTCTAACTTCCCTAGGTTGAACAATGGGTAACATGCCATTATTGAGTTCATTATTGTAATGAATATCTCCAAAAGATCCGGCAATCACGACCTTAAAGCCGTAGTCTGCTAATGCCCAAGCTGCGTGTTCCCTCGAAGAACCAGCCCCAAAATTATCTCCTGTGATGAGAATACTAGCTTTGCGATATTCAGGTCGGTTAAAGACAAAGTCTGGGTCCTCAGTATACCGATCATCCAGATAACGCCAAGCATACATGAGGTACTTACCAAATCCTTTCTTATCAATTAACTTGAGAAACTGCTTGGGTAGGATTTGGTCGGTATCAATATTATCATTCATAAGAGGAACCGTTGTTCCTGTATAAACTGTAAATTTTTCCATATCCTCTCCTTACTGGGCCTCTGGCATTTGCCGAACGTCTACGAAACGTCCTGCGATAGCTGCCGCAGCTGCCATTGCTGGACTACAAAGATGAGTCTTCGCTCCAAATCCCTGACGATCTTCAAAGTTACGATTGCTAGTTGAGGCGCAGTGAACACCATCTGGTACCTTGTCAGGATTCATTCCTAGGCACATGGAGCAACCTGGGTCTCTCCACTCAAAGCCAGCATCTAAGAAAACCTTATCCAAGCCCAACTTCTCAGCAGCTCGCTTGACTGGTCGAGAACCAGGTACCACAATAGCTGTTAAGTTAGGGGCAATCTTCTTCCCTTCAACAAATCGAGCTGCCAGCTGTAAATCACTTAGTCTAGCATTGGTACAAGAACCGATAAAGACATAGCCTAGTTGGATATCTGCTGGTTTCTGACCTGGTTGTAAATCCATGTAATGATAAGCACGTTCATCATTCATATCCTTTATTTCTGGGAAGCTAGAATCAAAGTCAACACCCATAGCTGGATTGGTTCCCCAAGTCACCATAGGAGCCAATTCAGAGACATCCATTCGGATAACCTTGTCATAGACGGCATCGTCATCACTGACCAGCCTTTTCCAGTCAGCAACTGCTGCGTCAAAATCTTTGGGAACACACTCGCGTCCCTTGAGATAATCATAGGTCTTCTGATCTGGATTCATGATTCCCATCTTAGAGCCAAACTCGATAGACATATTGCAGATGGTCATTCGCTCTTCCATACTAAGTGCATCAACCGCTTGGCCACGATATTCTACTACGTAGCCAACACCACAAGCAACACCGTATTTGGCAATCAAGGCTAGAATGAAATCCTTGGAATAGACTCCTTTTTGAGGAACTCCTGTGAATTCCACCAACATTTTCTTTGGCTTAACCTGCCAAATGGTTTGAGTAGCAAATACGTGCTCGACCTCACTGGTCCCAATTCCAAAGGCAATCGCTCCAAAAGCTCCATGGGTTGCTGTATGGCTATCACCACAGACGATGAATTTTCCTGGTTGTGTTCGTCCTGTTTCGGGACCAACCATATGAACGATGCCCTGTTTTTCAGAACCATGGGCCGCATGTTCAATCCCGAATTCCTCAACATTCTCCGCCAACTTATCAATTTGAGCCTTGGAAATTACATCTCGAATATCGTAGATATTAACTGTCGGTACATTGTGGTCAAAGGTACCAAATGTCAAGTCTGGTCGTCTCAATCTGCGTCCTGCGTCTCGTAATCCTTGAAATGCCTGAGGACTGGTCACTTCGTGGATATAGTGTTGATCCACATACATGAGTTGTGGTTGTCCCTCTTCTCCTGTGATCACATGGAGGTCCCATAATTTATCAAAAATTGATTTTCCTGCCATTCATTACCTCCATACAAAATACAAAGCTACTAGTGTAGTTACTATTCCTAGGAACCAAACTGTTTTAAAGTACCATTTTCTAGTCTTGTGATGAAAAGTGAGTCCTGCCAACCAGGCACCAAAACCACCACAAAAAAATGCAAATGATAGTAAATATTTTTCAGGTATTCGCCAAGCACCTCTTCTTGCCTTGAATTTGTCAATGCCATATATCAAGAAAATGATGAGATTCCAAATCAGGAGGGCAAAAGTAATTCCTTCGTTTAATTTCATAGTCTTGCGATAATGGCTTCTGTCATTTCTCTAGTCGAAGCCTGTCCTCCTATATCTCTTGTTAAAATGCCAGCAGCTAAAGTTTCTTCTACAGCACGTTCGATACGCTGCGCATCCTCATAACGTCCAAAGCTGTCTCTCAACATCATAGCAACAGATAATATCATGGAGATAGGATTGGCAATTCCTTGACCTGCAATATCAGGCGCTGAACCGTGAATGGGTTCATAAAGACTTGGGCCATTTTCAGAATGACTGGCTGATGGCATGACACCAAGTGTGCCTGATAGAACACTTGATTCATCAGATAAGATATCTCCGAAAAGATTCTCTGTCACGATAACATCAAACTTAGCTGGATTGGTAATCATGAGCATAGCAGCTGAGTCGACTAGCTGGTGCTCCAAGGTTACGTCGGGATAATCTTTTGCGACTTCCTCAGCTACTCTTCGCCAAAGTTTTGATGTTGCCAAAACATTTTGCTTATCGATACTGGTAAGGATTTTTCTCCGACTTCTTGCAATTTCAAAAGCCTTGCGAATAATTCGTTCTACTTCCTCATAGCTATAATCGTTGATATCACGCGCTTTTTTTTCTTCAAGGATATGATCACCAAAGTAAATTCCTCCTGTCAACTCACGTACTACTACAAAGTCAACACCAGTTATTCGTTCTGGCTTCAGAGGTGATAAGTGCTTGAGACTCTCAAAAATTTTAACTGGACGAATATTGGCATAGAGATTTAGTTCCTTTCGAAGGGCCAGAAGCCCTTGTTCAGGTCGAACTGGAGCATCATCATACTGAGGACTACCGATTGCAGCGAGCAGAATAGCATCCGCTTCTCTAGTAGCCTTGAGGGTTTCATCAGGCAAGGGATGTCCTGCAGCATCAATACCTGCCCCTCCAAAAGGTCGTCTGTCAATCTCATAGTCAAAACCTGTTTTTTCAGCTAGAGCCTCCAGAACTTCTAAACCAGCTTCCAAGATTTCAGGGCCGATACCATCACCTGCTAGGGCAACTATTTTTCTTGTCATAGCTTTCTCCTTTACACGCTAGGCATATCGCGATAGGAAACTGTTGTTCCCATCTCACCAGCATTCTCTTTTTGAACAAAGGTATTAGCATTAATGTAGGCAATAGCCGAAGCCTTCAACACATCGAAATCAAGACCTGCTGCGTTAAAGATAGTTTCAGTATCTCTGTTTTCAACAGTTACCAATACACGTGCCTGGGCATCAATCCCATCAGTTACCGCATCAATCGTATAGGATACCAAGCGAACAGATTGGTTAAAGAACTTGTCGATAGCGTTAAAGATTGCTTCAACGGAACCTTGCCCTGTCGCATTAAATTCAACTTTCTCACCATCAAAATTAGCTAATCTAACTGTCGCTTCAATGTCATTTTCAGAATGGGTTTGAAGTTGCAAGTCATCAAAGTGGAAACCTTCTGGATTTTCAACCATGGTTCCGGCGACCAGAGCTCGAATATCAGCATCTGTGATTTCTTGCTTCTTGTCTGCCAAGGTCTTGAACTTAGCAAAGAGTGGCTTGATATCTTCATCTGTAAAGTCTAGAGCCAAATCTCTTAGTTTCTCAACAAAAGCATGGTGACCAGACAATTTACCGAGCGGAAGACTATTACTCTTGACACCAACCAATTCAGGTGTAATGATTTCATAAGTGAGAGGATTTTTAAGAACACCATCTTGGTGAATACCTGATTCGTGAGAGAAGGCATTTCCTCCAACAACCGCCTTGTTTTTTGGAACTGGAATTCCTGAGAAACGAGAAACCATTTCAGACATATTAATCGTTTCGTTTAGGACGATACTTGTCTCTGCTTGGTAATAATCTTGGCGAATATTGAGGGCTACCGCTATTTCTTCTAAAGCAGCATTCCCAGCTCGTTCTCCAATACCGTTGATAGTCCCTTCAACACGTCCTGCACCATTCTTAACAGCAGCAAGGCTATTGGCAACTGCCATTCCAAGGTCATCGTGACAGTGAGGCGAATAGATAATCTGACGGTCGGTTTTAACATTGTCAATCAGATACTTAAAGATATTCCCATATTCCTCTGGTGTGGTAAAACCAACCGTGTCAGGAATATTGATATAGGTTGCACCTGCGTCTACCGCTGTTTGAACGACTTGTAAGAGGAAATCCAGCTCAGTTCTAGTCGCATCTTCAGGAGAGAATTCTACCACTTCAAATTTACTCCGTGCATAGGAAACATGATCTTTAATAGCTTCCAATATTTCCTCTTTGCTTTTATTCAACTTAAATTCACGATGAATAGGACTAGTAGCGATAAAAACATGGATTTGTGGATACTTAGCATCCTTAAGTGCTTCATAACAAGCGTCAATATCTGATTTAACAGAGCGAGCTAAACCAGTCACTGCTGTTTTCTTCAAGACTTTTGCGATTTCCTGAACTGCAGTAAATGAGTCTGGACTAGCTGCTGGAAAACCAGCTTCAATTGCCGAAATTCCCCATTTTTCCAGTTGTCTTGCAATGGCAATCTTTTCCTTGATCGAAAAATTAACACCTGGTGTCTGCTCACCATCTCGAAGGCTAGTATCTAGAAATTCAACTGTTCTCATAAGATTTCCCCTTTTCTAAATTCGGTTTTAAAAAAACATCTCGCTCGGAGTTCCAAGCGAGATGTTGATTTACTCCCGCTTGGTAAGCCAAACAGGACTAATGCTTTTGCACTAGCCCGAGTATCTCAACAACAAAGCAAATTGATTAAACTTAGCTGTTTTCATGTTTGACTTTCTCCTTCGTTTGATATCTTGTTTAGTATTTTAGCATAGGAAAAAACACATGTCAAGAAAAAATCCAATATTTTCTGAAAATTTCTTCAATAAAGAATATTTTGCTAATTGAAGGTATTTGAAAAATAAAACATACAATTTCATTTTTTTGAAGTCAAAAACCAACTTCTCTCAAATAATTCAAGCACCTTTTCGTCAGTTAGAGTGTCATCGAGTGGAAGACTAATCCAGTAGCGCTTGTTCATATGAAAGGCTGGATAAATCCCTTTTTTTACCAACAAATCAGATACTTGATCCTGTTTGAGATTAACTGCTTCAACTAATCCTTCTCTGCCCTTTTCAAGCTTATCCCAAGAAATCTTCATAAGAACCGCATACCACTTCTGATTATCTTCATGACGTAAAACTGCCGTATCAGGTGATTTTTCCCATAAGTATTCTAATTGGTTTTCATACTTTTCTTGAACACGAGTCATGATTCTCTTTGTTTGTGGACAAATATAATCCTGCACTTCAAAACAGGCCTTTCGAATGCCATAAAGAACTTCTAAACAAGCCTCTCGAACAGTTCCAACAAAAGTACCTCTCATACTTTCCATGTGAACTTGAGGATATAGATCACCAGTTTCTTGGTCATAAACTTGAAAACCTAAGACTCCATCCTCAACAGTAACTATCATGAAAAAGTCACCCTGTAAAATGGTCGAACTATAGGTCCATACACCTTGATTTTCTACAAATCCATACTCTTTAGCCTTTTGACTATTAAACTGATAGGCTTTAAAAATTTCAAACATAAGCGAAAACTGCTACCAAAAGCTAGCAGTTCCTTTCTATTTTTTAAAAGACAACCTTTGTTCCATGTAATTGTGTCACACCCAGTTGGTCAATAAAGGTTTGACGGTTGTCCATGTCAATCCCTCCACCAGGTAAAATTTCAATTTTTCCGGCAGCGTGTTCTAGAATTCTGCGGTAGTGAGCAAAACGTTTCTCTAACGAGTCGCCAGATACACCTGCTCGAGTCAAAATACGTGTTACACCAGCCTGGCTGAGCCAATCAATAGCTTCCAACTGATCCTGATCGCTCAATTCATCAAATGCCATATGGAAAACAATTTCCATACCTTTAGATGCAGCAATTAATTTTTCAAGATTGGCCTTGTCCAACTTCTGATCAGCTGTTAAGGCACCAAAGACAACACCTTGGCTACCTGCCTGAGCAGTTAGAGCAATGTCCTCAAGCATAATGGCAATTTCTAGATCATTGTAAACAAAGTCACCACCACGTGGACGAATCATAGTCATAATAGTGGTTTCGTAGTTAGCTGCCAGTTCCACCGCTGCCTTGGTAACTCCGTAACTTGGGGTTGTACCCCCAACTGCTAGATTATCACAGAGCTCGATACGACGAGCTCCAGCCTGCATAGCCTTTTCAAGCAAGGTTGCATTTTCAGCACAAAATTCGTAAATCATTTGATTCTCCTTGAAGATTAGTTTAAATTTATTATATCATATTATTTCGAATATGTTTTTGTTTTTATCAAGGAAAATCGTTACTTATTAAAGCTATTCTTTATCAGGAATCACCTTAAAAAGATAGTAGGTAATAAAGATGGTTAAACATCCCAAACCGATTTTGACTGGTAAAAGAGGCGCAAAATAAATGGAAATTCCCATCAGGATATAAATCGATACAATAATTTTTTTCTTACGTTCACGCGCAATAGACTTGGTCTCACGAAAGTCCGCTACGTAAGTCTGATAAAGTTTGGTATGATAAAGCCAATCTTCAAAACGCTTGGAACTTCTGGAAAAACAAGCAATAGACAACAAAAGAAAAGGAGTCGTAGGCAACAAGGGCAAGACAACTCCAACAATAGCCAAAGCTAATGACAGAAATCCAATAATCAGATAAACAATACGCATAACTTCTCCTAGTTAATACTCTTCAAAAATCTCTTCAAACCACGTCAGCGTCGCCTTACCGTATATATGTTACTGACTTCGTCAGTTCTATCTACAACCTCAAAGCAGTGCTTTGAGCAGCCTGCGGCTAGCTTCCTAGTTTGCTCTTTGATTTTCATTGAGTATAAAATAATCTTCTTCTAGTTTCGCATACAATGATGAATTTTGTCAAGCCTTTACTAAAAAGAGCCTGAAATTTACTTTCAGGACTCATTTTTTTATTTGATTTTTTCTTCTTCGTAATCACCATTGCTACAAACGATCTGCTTACCGCCACCACGGACTTTTTTCTCCATGAGGAAGTTGCCACATTTTGGACAATCTCGGCCAACAGGCTTGTCCCAAGAAGTGAATTCACACTCTGGATAGCGATTGCAACCATAGAAGATACGATTACGCTTGGTTTTTCGTTCAATAATTTGACCTTGATGACAGCTTGGACACTCAACACCAATCTCTTTCACGATAGCCTGTGTATGACGGCAATCTGGGAAATTGCTACAAGCATAGAACTTACCAAAACGACCAAGTTTAATGACCATCGGACTGCCACACTCTTCACAATCAAATCCTGCTGGCTCATCCTTGATTTGGATTTTTTCCATCTCCTCTTCGGCTTTGGCAACCTCTTTAGAGAAGGGTTTGTAAAAGGCATCAATAACACGTTGCCACTGCTCTTTTCCAACTTCGACATCATCCAGTTTACCTTCCATTTCAGCTGTGAAGGTCACGTTTACGATATCTGGGAAATATTCAACGATGAGCTTGTTGACAATTTCTCCCAACTCTGTCGGTTCAAAACGCTTGGCTGCCAAACGCACATAATAGCGCTTTTGAATGGTTTCAATAGTGGGTGCATAAGTTGATGGACGTCCAACCCCATTTTCCTCCAAAGTCTTGATCAGGGTCGCTTCAGAATAACGAGCAGGCGGTTGGGTGAAATGTTGCTCAGGCTTACTATTGATCTGTTTGACCACATCACCAACTGCCATGTCCGGCAACATCTTATTCTTATCTGAGTCATTGTAAATGGCCAAGTAACCATCAAACTTAACTTGACTACCATTTGCTGCAAATTGAACTCCATTTTGAGAGAGCTTAACAGTCATGGTATCAAAGATGGCGCCAGTCATCTGACTCGCTACAAAACGGTTCCAGATAAGGGTATAGAGTTTTAGTTGGTCTTTGTCTAAGTATTTAGCAATTTTTTCTGGCGTGTTAAAGACACTTGATGGGCGAATAGCCTCATGGGCATCTTGAGCACCAGTAGCATTTTTGACCTTGCTACCATGCTTAGAATACTTACTACCAAAACATTCATTGATGTAGCTAGCTGCTTCGTTTTGCGCCACTGGACTGATACGAGTCGAGTCTGTACGCATATAGGTGATCAAACCTTGGACGCCCGTACCAATATTAATCCCTTCATAGAGTTGCTGGGCAACCATCATGGTCTTTCGAGTACGGAAATTGATCTTGTTAGCTGCATCCATCTGCATAGTTGAGGTCGTATAAGGTAGTGGAGCGTTACGCTTGCGTTCTTTTTTATCTACCTGATCAACTGTAAAGTCTTTGCTAGATAGGTGAGACAAGACTTCTTTGACCTCTTCATTACTAGTCAATTTCATCTTCTTGCCATTCATTCCATAGAAGGATGCTTGGAATTGCTTAGTCCCCTTTTTGAAGACTCCATCAATCGTCCAATATTCTTCTGGTTGAAAAGCATTGATTTCATTTTCACGGTCAATGATTAGCTTAAGGGCAACAGATTGCACGCGCCCTGCTGATAAGCCCTTCTTAACCTTTTTCCATAAAATTGGTGAAATAGAATAACCTACCAAGCGGTCCAAGACACGACGGGCTTGTTGGGCATCCACCAAATCCATGTTAATCTTACGAGGTTCTTTAAAGGCATTTTTTACCGCATCTTTTGTAATCTCGTTGAAAACTACACGGTTAGCATCATTTTCATCTAGATTGAGAATATGAGCCAAATGCCAAGAAATTGCTTCCCCTTCGCGGTCCGGGTCACTTGCGAGAAAGACTTTATTGGCTTTTTTAGCTTCTTTTTTCAAGTCATTGATCAGAGGACCTTTCCCACGAATATTGATATATTGGGGTTCATAATTATTTTCTACATCGACTGACATACTGGATTTTTTCAAATCACGAATATGACCAACACTGGCTAAAACCTTATAATTTCTACCCAGGTATTTTTCAATCGTTTTAGCCTTTGCAGGCGACTCCACGATTACTAGATTTTTTTTAACTGTTGATTTTTTCTTCTTTGTTGCCGTAGCCACAGTATCACACCTTTTCAAAGTAATAAACTTTATAAAGTGTAAACCATTTTTAAAAACCTGTCAAGACTTAACTCCTATATATAGAAGAAAAGTTTAACCGATAAAGCCTTACTAGTTCTTAAAATTCAAATTCTGCTAACACATCCTGACCACTTGAAACAAGTTTTGCACCTTCTTGAACCAAGTGATGACAACCATCTGAACGACCATCTAAAATGTTACCTGGAATAGCAAAAACATCTCTTCCTTCTTCCATAGCTCGCTCACAAGTAATCAAACTACCAGATCTCATCTTTGCCTCAGCAACGATGACACCCATACATAGGCCAGCAATAATCCGATTTCGTGCTGGAAAGTGATATTTCAAGGGTTCTTCACCCGGTCCATATTCACTCAGTAGCAAATGATAATTACCGATGTAGTCCTGCAGTCGTTTATTGGATCGTGGATAATAGACATCCAAGCCAGTCCCAATGACTGCAATGGTTTTTCCACCACCTTGAAGAATAGACATATGCGCTGCAGTATCAATCCCTCTAGCAAGCCCGCTCACAATCACCAGTTCATTCTCCAGTTCTTCAATAACCTTACGAACTGATTTTGTCCCTGTTTGACTACAAGAGCGACTGCCTACAACCGCAATCTTAGGCAATTTTAAGAGATTTAAATCGCCCTTATAAAATAACAATACTGGAGCATCATAGATTTCACTGAGAGCAAAGGGATAGACATCGTCTAGGATGGAAAAAGAAGGAAATTTTTCAAAATCACTTCGTAATCGCTCCATACTTTCAAAGGTGAGTTTATGGTAACGTTCCATAAAAAGAACGGGATTTCTACACTCAGATGCTTCTGCTATCGTTTCTAGGGTTAATTCTTGATCATAGATTTCTCCATATTGAAGTACCTTTAAAACCTGTTGATTACTTAAACCTGCTTGTTTCAACTTATAAATCTCAAAATTATCAATCTTAATTTTCATGATAGACTCCTTGTTTTTCTCTCTATCTATTTATTCGTAGAAAAAGAAAAAAACTTTCCAACAATTTTACTTGTTTAGAAAGTTTTTTTAGATTAGTTATCTTAGTAATCAGGACGAAGGACTCCAGTGACAGTCGCCTTAGTTGCTTCGTAATCCCCATCAATAACAACCTTGATAATGCGTTTAGCATCCTCTTCAGGCGTAGGAACCAAAGGTAGACGAGTTGGCCCAGCTTCAAATCCCATATAGTTGAGTACCGCCTTAACAGGTGCCGGACTTGGGTAAGAGAAGAGAGCATTAACTTTAGGAATAAATTTACGTTGAATAGCTGCCGCTTTCTTCATATCACTTTCTTCGATTGCAGTGAACATTTCATGCATCTCATCCCCATTTGTGTGGGAAGCAACAGATATAACTCCGTCTGCACCAAGGTTCATAGCATGGAAGGCATCTCCATCCTCACCGGTGTATACCAAGAATTCTTCTGGCTTATGCTCAATCAAGTAAGCCATATTGGCAAGGCTGGTACATTCCTTAACACCAATGATATTTGGATGTTCCGCCAAACGAAGCATGGTCTCAGGAGTTAATTCTACCACTACACGACCTGGGATATTATAGAGGATAATTGGCAGATCAGATGCATCGGCAATAGCTTTAAAGTGCTGGTACATCCCTTCTTGAGACGGTTTATTGTAGTAAGGAACAATGGCAAGTCCTGCTGCAAAGCCACCAAACTCTGCTACCTCTTTGACGAACTCAATCGAGTCACGGGTGTCGTTTGTACCAATACCAGCAATCAAAGGAACACGACCATTGACAACCTTTTGAACAGCCGCAAACAACTGCAACTCCTCATCGTGAGTTAGAGTCGGACTCTCAGCAGTTGTTCCTGCTAGGAGAATTCCGTCTGTATGATGTGCTAATAAATGTTCAATCAACTTTGGAATGGCATCGAAATTGATTGACCCATCTTCATGAAAAGGAGTAATAAAGGCCGTGATAATTTTACAATCTTTTAAATCTTGATAAGACATACAAAACACCTCTCTATTTCAAAGAAGGAGTTCAAATGAACTCCTTCACATTATTTCAATTCAAATTTTAATTCAGCTGTTGGGCGTACTAGACCACGTTCGTGAAGTGTTTCTGCGATTTGAACAGAGTTCCAAGCTGCACCTTTAAGAAGATTATCAGATACTACCCACATATGAATACCTTTTTCTGCATCCAAGTCTTTACGGATACGTCCAACGAATGTATCACGTGAACCAACAGCATTTACTGCTTGAGGATAGATTTGGTGAGCAACATCATCTTCAAGAACTGCACCTGGGAAGGCAGCAATAGCTGCTTTCACTTCTTCGATTGGTGCTACTTCTTTTGTTTCAATATAGACTGACTCAGAGTGAGCTGACAAAACTGGAATACGTACACATGTTGCTGATACGGCAATGCCATCGTCTTCCATGATCTTCTTGGTTTCATTGGTCATCTTCATCTCTTCGTAAGTGTAATCATTATTAGTGAAAACGTCAATTTGCGGAAGAGCGTTGAAGGCAATTGGATAGTGTTTCTTGTCGCCACCTGAAGGCAAGATTTCAGCTTTGACTTCACGTGGATTCACGCCATCATTCAGTACTTCACGCAACTCACGTTGGGTTTCAAGAATTGCTCCCATACCAGCACCTGAAACTGCTTGATAAGTTGATACGATGATACGGTCCAAGCCCCATTTTTGACGGACTGGCTCTAGAGCCACCATCATTTGAATTGTTGAACAGTTAGGACAAGAGATGATTCCGTTGTGAGCATCAAGGGCGTGGGCATTCACTTCAGGAACAACCAATGGTACATCTGGATTTTGACGGAAATAAGATGTGTTATCTACGACGACTGCACCTGCCTTAACAGCATAAGGTGCGTATTTTGCAGAAGTTGATCCACCAGCTGAGAAAAGAGCAATATCAACCCCTTCAAAAGCGTCTTCTGTTGTTTCTTCGATGGTCACATCTTGACCTTTGAATTGCAAGACCTTTCCTGCAGAACGTGCAGACGCAAGGTAACGAATCTTATCGATTGGAAGAGTTGATTCTTCCAACATTTTGATCATTTGAGCACCAACGGCACCTGTAGCACCGACAACAGCAACTGTGTATCCCATAACAAACCTCTTTCGGAATTTTCTAAAAATTTCTATAATAGAAACATTATACTACTTTTTACCAAAATTGAAAAGTCTTTTTCCTATCTATTTTCTGAAATCGACAAGAAAAAGGTTCGCTATTACTAGCAAACCTTTTTTATTAATCTTATCTCTTAATATCTTTGCTTATAAGGCTTATTAAAGGCTTCTAAGATATCTGATGGAGTTTCTGCATAAGGTTTCACTTCTTTGAAATCTCCCTTCACGATAATCCGTTCTGTGGCATTGTAGTCTACACAGGTTACCAAGGTAATTTCTTTGATTCCCTCACGGTCTTCTATTTCATCAACGCGGTCAGGTGTAACGTGTTTGACTTCACGAATAACATAGGTATAAACCTTTTCCTTATCAGTCAAATAAATTTTCATCCCTTCTTTGGCATTGACCAAAGGTGAAAAGAGCATCTGACTGGCATTTTCAGCTGTAAAAATATGGTGACTAGCGAGAGAATAATTTCCCTCTCCCATTTTTTGATTTGGTTTCATGGTTCCTGCCCCATAGAACAAGTTCACATTATCTAAACCTTTAAAGATAGGTAGGTTAATCTCTACTTCAGGAATGGCAATTCCACCAATAACAGGAAGTTGTTGGGCATCCCACTGCGAAGATAAAACCGCTTCAGATGAGATAGCCTTCACTGAATCGAAATCAAAATTTCCTTCTGTATCCTGATTTTCTTCTAATTTTTCTTTTGATACCTGACTTACTTGGTACTTATTAGTATTCCAAACCATAAAAATATCACGGATTTTAGCGTTAAAAATCAAAGCGATTGATAGCAGTATCAGAAATCCTGCCAATATATTGATCAACAGATTTTTTCGTTTATTTTTCTTTTTATTGATTTTTTTAGACATTATGCTTCACTTTCTGTTTCCTGTTCTGCCCCAACTTCTTCTTTTTCTGCTGCTGCAACACTTGTAAAAGTCACAATCTTAGCATCTTGATCTAGACGCATCACTTTTACTCCCATAGTTGAACGTCCCGTTTGTGAAATATTGGCAACATTGGTTCGAATCATGACACCTGTGTCAGTGATAATCATCAGATCTTCATCCCCTTTTACTGTTAAGAGACCAGCCAGAGGACCATTTTTTTCAGTAACATTGGCTGTTTTCATTCCCTTACCGGCACGCCCTTTTGTTGGATATTCAGTCGCAACTGTGCGCTTACCGTATCCTTTCTCAGTAATGATAAGGACTTCATCTTGGTCAGTAATCACCCTTGCTCCAACTACAGCATCACCTTCACGAAGGTTTACCCCTTTAACACCAGTGGCGATACGACTCATACTACGAACCGAAGACTGACTGAAACGAACTGCATAGCCTAATCTGGTTCCGATGATGATATCTGTGTCTTTTTCAGTTAGTAAGACATTAATCAACTCATCCTCATCTTTCAGATTTAAGGCTTTGAGACCATTTTGACGAATGTTGGCAAATTCTTTGACACTGGTTCTTTTGACAATACCTGCGCGAGTTGTAAAGAAGAGATAAGCATCATCACTACGTTCTGATTCAACATTGATAATGGTTTGAATGCTTTCACCTTCATCCAGTTTCAAAAGATTGACAACTGGCAAACCTTTGGCTGTACGACCGTATTCTGGAATTTCATATCCCTTAAGACGATAAACACGTCCTTTATTGGTGAAGAATAGCAAATGATCGTGAGTGCTGGTTGAAACCAATTCACGCACAAAGTCATCGTCCTTAACTCCAGTTCCTTGAACGCCACGTCCACCACGTTTTTGAGCTGTAAATTCGTCTTGGTCCAAACGTTTGATGTAACCTTTATTTGATAGAGTGATGAGAACATCAGACTCTTCAATCAAGTCTTCATCTTCAAGAGTCAAGACTTCACCAACCATCAACTCAGTACGACGTGGATCGCCAAACTTACGTTTGACCTCATCCAATTCTTCCTTGATGATTTGCGCTACGCGTTCTGGTTTTGCAAGAATGTCTGCCAAGTCAGCAATCAAAGCAATAAGCTCATCATACTCTGACTGAATCTTATCACGTTCCAAACCAGTCAAACGACGAAGACGCATATCGAGAATTGCTTGACTTTGACGTTCAGATAACTTGAACTTGCTCATCAATTCAACTTGGGCTTCTGCATCCGTTTCACTGGCACGGATGATACGGATTACTTCGTCAATGTGGTCCAGAGCAATCAACAAACCTTCCAAGATGTGTGCACGCGCTTCAGCTTTCTCTTTGTCAAATTGAGTACGACGAGTCACCACTTCTTTTTGGTGCTCAATATAGGCATCCAAGATTTGACGAAGAGAAAGAATCTTTGGTACACCATTCTGGATAGCCAGCATGTTAAATCCAAAGCTAGTTTGCATTTGAGTCATCTTGAACAAGTTGTTCAAGATAACATTGGCTGACGCATCACGCTTCACTTCGATAACAAAGCGAACTCCCTCACGGTTTGATTCATCACGAACAGCTGTAATTCCTTCGATACGTTTTTCTTGAACTAAACGCACAATATGTTCATGGACTTTAGTCTTGTTGACCATGTATGGAAATTCTGTTACAACGATACGTTCGCGACCAGTCTTAGTTTCTTCGATTTCAGTACGAGAACGAAGCACAATCGATCCTTTACCAGTTTCGTAGGCCTTATGAATACCTGATTTCCCCATAACAAGGGCACCAGTTGGGAAATCTGGACCAGGAAGAACTTCCATTAATTCCTTGGTTGTGACTTCTGGATTATCCATCACTAACTTAACAGCATCAATGGTTTCACCCAAGTTATGTGGCGGAATATTAGTCGCCATACCAACAGCGATACCTGTAGCTCCATTGACCAAAAGATTTGGAAAACGAGCTGGTAAAACAACAGGTTCACGTTCATTGGCATCATAGTTATCAACAAAATCAACGGTATTTTTATTGATGTCACGAAGCATTTCAAGAGCAATCTTACTCATACGTGCTTCGGTATAACGCTGAGCTGCGGCACCATCACCATCCATGGAACCAAAGTTCCCATGCCCATCTACAAGCATGTAACGGTAACTCCACCATTGCGCCATACGAACCATAGCTTCGTAGATAGATGAGTCACCGTGCGGGTGGTATTTACCCATGACATCCCCTGTAATACGGGCAGATTTCTTATGAGGTTTATCTGGTGTCACACCCAATTCGTTCATACCGTATAGAATACGACGATGAACTGGTTTCAACCCATCTCGAACATCAGGAAGGGCCCGCGATACGATAACACTCATGGCGTAGTCGATAAAGCTGGTCTTCATCTCCTTTGTCAGATTGACATTCACTAAATTTTTATCTTGCATTAACAAATGCCTCATTTCACTATTAGTAACTAGATATATTATACCATAGTTTGACCTAGATTTCAGTCTTCCAATCCGACTAAAACGTTTACATGGCCAAGTGGATGTTATATCCGTGACAAAGCTATTTAAAAGTGATAGAATGAAACTAAACGGGGGAAGCCCTTAAAAAATGAAGGAGATGTTTAGACAAATGACATTAACTAAACAACACAAAAAAGTTATCCTTGTCGGTGACGGTGCCGTAGGATCATCATACGCTTTTGCTCTTGTTAACCAAGGAATTGCACAAGAACTTGGTATCATTGAAATTCCTCAATTGTTTGAAAAAGCTGTTGGTGATGCTGAAGACCTTAGCCACGCGCTTGCTTTTACTTCACCTAAGAAAATTTATGCAGCTAAGTATGAAGACTGTGCGGACGCTGACCTTGTAGTTATCACTGCTGGTGCTCCACAAAAACCAGGTGAAACTCGTCTTGACCTTGTTGGTAAAAACCTTGCTATCAACAAATCAATCGTTGAACAAGTTGTTGCTTCTGGTTTCGACGGTATCTTCCTTGTTGCAGCTAACCCAGTTGACGTTTTGACTTACTCAACTTGGAAATTCTCAGGTTTCCCTAAAGAACGTGTTATCGGTTCAGGTACTTCACTTGACTCAGCTCGTTTCCGTCAAGCACTTGCTGAAAAAATCGGCGTTGATGCTCGTTCAGTTCACGCCTACATCATGGGTGAACACGGTGACTCTGAGTTTGCTGTTTGGTCACACGCTAACGTTGCCGGTGTAAAATTGGAACAATGGTTGCAAGCTAACCGTGACTTGGATGAAGCTGACCTTGTAGAACTCTTCATCTCAGTTCGTGATGCTGCTTACTCAATCATCAACAAAAAAGGTGCAACATACTATGGTATCGCAGTAGCCCTTGCTCGTATTACAAAAGCTATCCTTGATGATGAAAATGCTGTTCTTCCACTTTCAGTATTCCAAGAAGGTCAATACGGAGTTGAAAACGTCTTTATCGGTCAACCAGCTATCGTTGGTGCACACGGTATCGTTCGTCCAGTTAACATCCCATTGAACGATGCTGAAACTCAAAAAATGCAAGCTTCAGCTAAAGAATTACAAGCTATTATTGATGAAGCTTGGAAAAACCCTGAATTCCAAGCAGCTTCAAAAAACTAATTTAAGTTAGAAAAAATGTCTAGACGATTTGTCTAGACATTTTTATATTTCATTACTTTATTTCATTTGAGCAAAAGCTGCTTCTGCATCTGCGTTACTAATCGCACCTAATTGAATCTTAGCAATTTTACCCTGTGAATCAATTAGATACTCTGTAGGGATACTTCGAATTTGATAGGCTTGAAAAACAGCTCCTTTTGTATCATATAAAACGGGGATATCTTTATAACCTTGTTCTTCAAACCACTTTGGAAATTGATCTACAGTTTTTTCACCTTGAAGCCCTGGCGCAATGACAGATAAAATTTCGAAACCACGATCTTCCTTAGCAGCAAGCTCCATCAATTCTGGCATACTCTTCTTGCATGGTCCACACCAAGATGCCCAAAATTTAAGATAAACTTTTTTACCTTTAAAATCAGATAATTTCACTTCTTTTCCATCCATAGATTGAAGGGTGAAATCAGGTGCTTCTGCTCCAATTGCTACTTGCTTCACAGTTGTTTGCTGCTGTGTCTTAGTCGTTGGATTTTCTTGACTTGATTTTTTCTCTTCCTTGCCACAAGCAATCAGAAGAAAGAGAGACAAGAAACTAAGTCCAAAATAGATAATTTTTTTCATAGATAACTCCTTTTATCCTAATATTCCAGATAAAACATTTAACTGTCCCAACATTAATAAAATTCCCATGAGAACGATCAATAAACCACCAATTTTCTTCAATAAAAGTATGTGGGATTTGATTCTACTAAAATAAGGCATGACAAGACCTGACGCCAAGGCCAGAACTAAAAATGGAAGTGCCATTCCGAGAGTGTAAATGAGGGTTAATAAGGCCCCCTGAAGAGCTCCATTTCCTCCTGAGGCAGCCAGTGCTAAAACAGAACTTAAAACTGGACCTATACATGGAGTCCAGCCAAAGCTGAAGCTGATACCCAGTAAAAAGGCCGACAAATATTTGCTAGACTGTTTTTGATTAAATGTTACTGTTTTTTGTACCTCTAATTTTTGTAGATGAAGAATTTCCATCTGATGCAATCCCAGTATAATAATCATGATTCCCATGACATAACGGAACCAGTCAGCATAAAGTAAATTCCCAAGGAATCCTGCTCCAAATCCAAGAATAAAGAAAATGAGAGAGATACCCGCAATAAAACAGAGGGTACGAATCAATCCTGACCAGGCAACATCTTTACCCAAAAAACGAAATGTCTTTGACTCCTCTTGATCATCTAGCAGAACACCTGCGTAGACTGGTAACAAGGGAAAGATACAGGGAGAAAAGAATGACAAGACCCCAGCTATAAAGACAGAAATAAAAAATAAAATACTTTCCAATTAAGAACCTTCTTTCATATAGTCATCTTTTATTTTACTATAAAAGAAAACGTTTGTAAGATATCTGCTACGTAAATTTATTTTCAACTTGAGAGAATCAAAAAAAGGAGCTCAGCTCCTTTTTTGGGCTCTATAATATTTGTAGTGGGTAAATCCCCTATGGATATTATGGAGCCTATTTTTGTGTAGAAAAAAAGTCCCATATGACCTATAATGAAAAGCGATCAAACAACTCATTAGAAAGAATCATATG
>NZ_JASHCG010000021.1:0-27694 GCF_047464215.1 Streptococcus infantis
GTTTTAGGAACTTTGACAACTTTAAGAAACGAATTTTCATCGCTCTGAATATAAAAATGGAGAGGACAACGATTGTCCTCTCCAGATGTTAGCTTTTATTCAACCCACTACAGTTGACAAAGAGCCACCTTTTAAGACACAAAATTTCAAAAAAACAGAAAATTTACATTAAGTTTTCAGAATGAAAGAAAAAATATATGAATGGAGTTTTTATCAAAGAACATGAGTAACCCTAAATATTCTTGAATCTTTTACTACTCAAGAAAAATCAACCTACACTTTTTATTGACAAACCACTTAAGAAAGATGCTAGTCCAAGTATATATTTTTAACAAGACAATCGATAGACCTTCTTATGTTCTAGGAGGGTAAGGAAAGAGTTTTTAATGAATCCCATACTATAGGTGATCGCACACTAAAAATTTTTGCTTTTTTTGATTTTATAGGCTTAAAATGGTGTTTTCTTTTAAAAATTATGAGATAGCACCGAGGGATGCCATCGATTACACCTGTGAGAGTCAAATATAGTAGATTGAAATAAGATATGAACAAAGAGATTAGAAAAGTCAAAGTAATTTCTAGAAATATTTTTAGCAGTCATAGTGTACTATTCCAGATTCAATCCACTATAAAAGGACTTATACTCTTCGAAAATCTCTTCAAACCACGTCAGCTTCACCTTGCCGTAGGTATGGTTACTGACTTCGTCAGTTCTATCCACAACCTCAAAACAGTGTTTTGAGCTGACTTCGTCAGTTCTATCTGCAACCTCAAAGCAGTGCTTTGAGCAACCTGCGGCTAGCTTCCTAGTTTGCTCTTTGATTTTCATTGAGTATTAGTCTTCTAGCATACTGAACTAAATCCTTGGTCTAAATCATTTGTCTCTTTTTGCAGTCTGAACAACAGCGCTAGGCTCATTTGACAGACATCCTTCTCGAGATGATACTCTCTACTATTCTTGTTGTTAACAAGTTCTACTAGCTACCGCCTATTATGGTTTTTTCTGGTTAGAACCGAGTTTTTAGGACTTCTTGAGGTACTTGCTTGCTTCTTTGATACTAAGTTCAGCCATTCTTTCCTTGTTTTTTTCGATGAAACTTGCTACCCATTCTGGATTGGTCTTAGAGTAGTCTCTTAGAGCCCAGCCGATGGCTTTATTGATAAAAAATTCTGTCTGGTCCAGATTGTTTAGTAGGATTTTTTCCATCAGTCGGACATTCGTTTTTTCTTTTCTTAACAACTGGTGGTCAATAGCGACTCGTCTCAGCCAGATATTGTCTGATAGGCTCCATTGGAGGATTATTTTCTCCCAATTCCGGCTTGTCATACACCAAACTCCCTACTACTCGATCTAGAATATCTATCGTATCCCACCAGGATTTGGTCACGACCAGACGCTCAAGCTTAGACAAATCGCTCTCTGTTAGATAAGATTGCATAGCTTTCAAATAGTTGGCGCCCACATACTGGTATTCTCTTGGCTTCTTTTCCCAGCAAGTGTCCACAAAATCCCAATCGATGATCTTTGTTTTTTTCTCGCTTGGAAAGTATTTTCTATAGAGCGCATTTCTTTCAAGTGCCGCAATACCTAGGAAGGAAAATTGCTGGCGCATATAGGCTTCCATAGGCTCTGCCTTTATCAGATCTTTTGCCGCTTCTAGCTCCACAAATAAATCTGCTAAACTCATCTAGAAGTCCTCATGCCCTACCAAGTGATGCTGAAAGGCATAGACTGCTGCCTGGGTGCGGTCGCTAACCTGAAGTTTAGCAAGAATGTTGGAGACGTGGGTTTTAACTGTCTTAAGGGAGATGAAAAGTTCATCAGCAATACGTTGATTTTCATAGCCCTTGGCAATCAGTTGAAGGACATCGCGTTCACGCGCAGTCAGCTCTTCATGTAATTCAATATGATTGCGGTTGTATTCTACCTTCTTGCTCACCTCTTGTTCAATAGCTAGCTCTCCAGCCGCCACCTTACGAACAGCGTGTAACAATTCATCTGCACTGGACGTCTTGAGCATATAACCCCTAGCTCCAGCATTCAAAACCGGCATGATTTTTTCATTGTCTAGGTAAGAGGTCACAATCAAGATTTTAGCCTCTGGCCATTCTTTGAGAATAGCTAGAGTTGCGTCAATCCCATTGACTTCAGGCATGACAATATCCATGACAATCACATCTGGCCTAAGCTCCAAGGCCATGGAAATCCCCTCCGCGCCATTGGTTGCTTCTCCGACAACTTCTACATCATCTTGTAGTTCAAAATAACTTTTTAAACCAAGACGTACCATTTGGTGGTCATCTACTAATAATAGTTTCATCTTACTTCCTCTTATCTATCCAAATCAAACAAGGGAATGCGAATATCCACTGCCAAACCTTGCTTGGGAGCTGTTAATAATTGTATAGTCCCAGCCATATCTTCCACTCGTTCTTTGATATTTCGCAGACCATAGCTCAGTTCATCAACATCATCCAGCTGAAACCCACGCCCATTATCTGCGACCTTCAACTGTAATTCCGTTTCCGTTTGATAAAGGTAAACATCTAGACAGGAAGCTTGTGCATGACGAAGTGTATTACTAATCAATTCTTGGACAATACGGAAGACATGTTCCTCAATCTTTTTAGGCAATTCGTCTACCTGATATTTAAAGCTTACCTTCAGCTCACTTTTTTCTTCTAGCTCTTTGAGGAGTAGCTGAATCCCCTCCACCAAGCTTTTTTGTTCCAGTTCTATCGGTCGCAAATGTAAGAGTAGGATACGCAAATCTCTCTGGGCTGTCTCCAAAATAGCTGTCACACTCTGGAGTTGTGTCTGCATCTTCTCTTTGTCTAATCTGGAAGCTTGTTGACTGAGTCCTGATAAAATCATATGGGCAGCAAAAATTTCTTGACTGACTGTATCATGCAAGTCACGTGCGATTCGCTTGCGCTCCTTTTCAATAATCACTTCTTCTTTGACCAAGGCCTGATTGTCTGCTTTTTGAATAGCTTCTGTCAACAAACCGAGCTTACCTGATAAGTTTCTAAAACTTGCATCTAAGTCAGCATCTCCCAGACTTTCAATATCTTTGCCAGCTAGCAGACGTTTAAGATTTGCTTGGATTCTTCTCCTTGAAATTTCATCAACAATTGTCCAGAATAAGACTAATAAAAAGGCCAGAGCAGCACTAAACATTAAAGCCAGAAATAAGACTTTTTCTGTCTTTTCTAAATCTTGGAAGAGAGAAGTCCACTCCAAATCCAGAACTTTAAAAATGCTTCGAAATAGAAAAGCAACAAAGAGAAATGAGGTGAGTCCAATTAAAATATAGGGTTGCTTTTTCATCCTCTCACCACCTCAACATCTCCAACCATAGTTGTCAAAAGAATCTTAACACTCTTAGGACTCTTGAGATAGTCTCTCGTTTCTTGATGAAATTGCTCATTACGCAAAGCACGTTTAGGCTGGTCAAAAAAGGTTAAGTCTCCATACAGAGAATTGACACTAAGGCTGACTTCAACATCCACTGGTACGATAATTCTTGTCGTACCCACCAGTTTTCTCAAAATGATGACATTATCATGATTGCTCAAAATCACATGCTCTAGATGAATGGTATCCTTCCCCATAAGGCGAAAGAGATTGATATCATCAAAACGACAGGTCTGATAGCTTGAGAAGTGATGAAGACTTCCAAACCAGCGATTTTTCTCCCTCTTTACTGTCACTACTTCTTCAAAGAACAGATTGGTTTCTTCTCTTTCCTGGTTCATCATAGGATAAAGCAGGAACAGGCTGTATATCAAGGCCACAAAGATAGCTAAAATGACAAAGGGATTGAGCATGATGATAAAGAAAAATAGGATGCTCACCGCCACTAAAATAAAGTTATTCCCCTGTTTTCCAGTATAGTATCGAATCAGCAGTAAAAACAAGAGCAAAATCAGTAGAAAACGGGAAAAATGCTCTGATACCATCATAATCAGAGCTCCTGTCAATAAACAAGCTTCAATAAATAGAAAAATTTGAAATTTTCGCATGTAACCGTCCTCTCTATGTTATTGTATCACAAAACCAAAAAGTCACATCAGTCTGAGGAATGATAAAAAGACCGGGACTAAAATCCCGACCTCCTTATAGTTGATCTTTTGCTTCTTTTAATTTCCCATAAAGGAGATAGTCGACCTGCTGCAAATCCTCAATCCTTGCACAATTAAGGGCACACATAATCAAGCGTAGGTCTTCCTTCCAGCTTTCAACAATAGAGATAACGACATCTACTGGGTAGTTTTCGACCAACTCTAACATGGTGCGTGATAGCCCAACTGCCCTTGCTCCAAAGACCAAGCATTTGATAATATCTAGTGGATTGCGAACCCCTCCGCTTACCAGAAGCTCTATTTTATCTTTCCAGTCTTGGGCATTGATAAGAGCCTGCATAGTTGATTGCCCCCAATAATTGAGGTAGTCCCGTTGCCCGCTACGACGGTTTTCGATATAGGCAAAGCTGGTTCCCCCACGACCAGACAAATCAACCGTACGTATGCCTATCTCGTATGCCTTAGCAATGGTCTTCACATCCATGCCAAAGCCGACTTCTTTTAAAACAAGTGGCACAGAGATTTGTTCAGCATAATCTTTCAGATTATGTTGCCACAATCTAAATTGACGTTCACCCTCTGGCATGAGCAATTCCTGCATGACATTAACATGAACTTGTAAGAGAAGGGGATTCATCTCTTTCACTGTTTGTAGACCCAATTCAACTGGCTTGTCCAAGCCAATGTTGGTTCCAAGAAGGAGGTCAGGGTAACTAGTTTTGACTAAAAAAGAGTCATCTGAAGGATCCTTAAGAGCAGCACTGTAAGAACCTGTTACAAATAAAATCCCACAAGCCTCAGCCACCTGGGCTAATTTTTGATTGATTTCTTTCCCCTTTTCACTCCCACCTGTCATGGCATTGATATAAAAAGGAAAGTCCCATTTTCGCCCTGCAAATTCTGTCGAAAGATCAATTTCATCTAAGTCATATAAGGGTAGCGAGGAGTGAATCAATTCCACTTCATCAAAACTATTATAAGTACTGTTTTGTTCAAGGGCATAGCGGATGTGTTCATCCTTCCGATTTATCGTCATGTCCCATCCTTTCTTGATACAAGAGCTCAATTCCTAAATCAGCCCAGCGTTTTTTCAGTAATGTGGTCGAATCTTGGCCAAAGCTAAGTGCAATCCCACAGTCTCCTCCACCAGCACCACTACTCTTAGCAACAGCTTTTAAGTCTCTACTGGCATCTTTTAATTGTCTGAGCGAAGGTGTGTAAATATCTGAACTCAAGCCTTCTAAAAGTCGGCTGGCTTGTCCCAGCAAGTCAATAATGGTTTCTTCTTGACCTACCTCCAAAGCCTTTACCAAATTAGCTACTGTTTCTTTTGAAGCCTGTAAAAAGCTAGCGTTCATATTATCCTTGATTTGCTTGACCATATGACTTGATACAGCCACTTCCTTGGTCCAACCAACCAGAAAATCAAATTTCAAAGCTGGTTCAACACTCCTAATAGAAAAGCCCCAGTCACGTGCTAATACAGCTTGCAGTTCTTCTTTTTCTAGCCATTGTGCCACTTTCTCACGGTCAAATGACTGATAGAGGACGAGGTCTTCTGATACGATACAGGCAATATCCCCCATGGAGCCATTGTCCCCACGTTTAAGAAGTACAGCACTCGCCAATTTAAACAAGAGTTCTCTGTCAGCTAATCTTTCATAGAAGGTAAGCATGGCCTTGATGACCAAGACAACTACACTGCCACTAGAACCCAGGCCGAACTTCTTGCCCTCACGCTCCATTTTCCCACGAATGTCTAGGGAGAAAGGCTGTAGTTCAACTCCTTGAGCAGTCAGGTATTCCTCTACTATGGCAACTGTTTCTTGAATCAAGGCATAAGAAGAATCCGGTCGCAAATCTACACTATAGGAAAACATATCTGAGTAGAGTCGATAAACATCAGACGCTTTAATCTCAGCCGTCATATAGATAGGAATTGCCTTGATTAAGGCTAATTGACCTGACACTAAAATGGCATATTCACCAGCCCAATAGAGCTTCCCACAAGTTTTAACAATCGTCATCTTGGCTCAAATCCTTTGTTTTCGAAACGATTAAGCGATAGCGTTGACCTAATAGTTCTGATAGATGTTCCAAGTCTTTTTCTAAACAAAGAACCTTTACATTAGGCCCCGCATCCATAGTAAAGTAGCAAGATTCACCTTGTTCTCTAAGCTGACGAACGAAATCCATAGCCTCATAACTCGCATCTGTCAGATATGAGAAGGATGGAGTTGCTGTCTTTGTCGTCGCATGCATAGCTAGAGCATTCTTCTCTGTTAATTCCCCAACTTTTTTAAAGTCATTTTCCTTGAGGTAGACTAACATATCCTTGTAATCTTGTTCAGATTGACGAATCCACTCATCAAAAGTCGTAGAAGTTTCGACACAGAGCTTCATCCCATCTCGACTGGAAATTGGTTTTTTCTGGTCTTCCAAGACCAACATAATCATAGCTAGTTTCAAGTCAGTTTCGACAGGATAAATCTCTCCACTATCCTTGTCCCAGGCTGCCAAGGGGCCATAAAAACTACGAGATGAAGATCCTGATGCAAACTTAGCTTCTAAGGCCAACTCTTTACGATCTAATCCTAATTGGAAATAGGCGTTGCAGGCTTTGACCAGGGCAGATAAACCACTGGAACTTGAAGAAAGGCCTGCTGCTGTTGGCATATTGTTCTTGGTATCGATACGAACAAAACCTGCTCCTTCAGGACGGTAGCGGTCAATGATTTTACCCATCTTGACATGCTCAGCTTCGTTTTGCAACTGACCATTGATGTAGAAAGCATCCGAGCTTGCATCTGCTGGTAAAGGTGAAAGTGTCGTCTCCGTATACATATTTTCTAAGGTTAGAGAGATACTGCTAGTCGCAGGAACCATCTCTTTTTCTGCTTTCTTACCCCAATATTTGATAATAGCAATATTGGCATAGGAACGTACTGTTACAGGCTTTCGATCCATGTCTGAACAGCTCCTTTCTCTTCTAATCTTTCTGCTAGTTCTTGCGCTTGGCTGACATTAGCAACCAAGGCGATAATGCAGCCTCCTAGACCACCACCACTCATCTTGGCACCTAGAGCACCATGTTCAAGGGCAGTTTCAACCAAGGCATCTGCCTCAGGGCTACTAACTCCGATTTCTTTTAGATTTCCATGAGCTTTGGTTAGAATTTCTCCCAACTTCACGGCATCTTTTGTTTTTATTGCTTCTTCTGCTTCTTGGGTCAACTCTCCTAGCGCATGCAAGAAAGGTAAGGCATCCTTGCCCTTACTCTGCACGACCTGGATAGCTTCACGAGTATGTCCATAAACTCCAGTATCTGCAATGACCAGATAAGCTGACAAATCCATGACTAATTCTTCAAAACCAACATTCTTGATAAAACGGATAGGTTGGTCACTAAGACAGGTCTTAGCATCCAATCCGCTAGGATTCATATGGGCAATCATCTCCGCCCGATTGACCAAAATTTCTAATACATCATGCGGAAGTTCCGCTTGGTAATAATCAAATATCGCTCGAATGGCTGCAATGCTAATGGCTGCTGAAGACCCCATTCCCCGCTTTTCCGGAATAGCCGAGGCAATTTGACAACGGATGCAAGCATCTTTGATATTTAGATACTCGAGAGAAGCATACACAGCCATAGACAAGGTGTCCTCTTCAAAAAGACGCCATGGTGTTGCTGCTGGGACTACCCGACAAGTCACCTCTACCTCTAGAAGAGGCAAAGAGATGGCTGGATAGCCATAAACCACTGCATGCTCTCCTATTAAAATAATTTTACTATGTGCCTGACCGACACCAACTTCTTTTGTCATTTAATCCTACTATCAGATGAAAATCATCTGTTTCTAGATAAAATTTTAGAACTTTATTCCTTTCTATTTTATTATATTTTCACAAAAAAAGCGATTGTTTCCTTCACAATCGCTTGTTTTCATTACTGAACCCACTCGCCATTATAGTTGACGTAGTAGCCACCTACAGTAGTATTCACAGCCAAGGCACCTGAACTATAGGCATAGTACCATTTACCATTAACTTGGAACCAGCCTGTCACCATAGATCCTGACGAACGAAGATAATACCAAGCATTATCGACATAAATCCAGCCAGTTTTCATATCACCGTTTTGAGCATCTAAATAATACCAAGTTGAACCTTCTTGATACCAACCTGTAGCCATAGCACCTGATGAACGGAGATAATACCATTTATTACCGACATAAATCCAATCTGTTTTCATATCACCGTTTTGAGCATCTAGGTAATACCAAGTTGAACCTTCTTGATACCAACCTGTCGCCATAGCACCTGATGAACGAAGGTAGTACCATTTGTTACCAAGATATTGCCAACCTGTTTGCATTGCAGCAGTTGTTGGATCGAGATAGTACCAAGTTGAATTGTCGTTAATCCAACCAGAACGTTTCTCACCACCAAGGTAGTCTTTCCCTGAAGAACCTGTTTTTGCTAGGTAATACCAGTTAGACTGATCGTAAAGCCAACCTGTTTTTAAAGAATGGTCTTGATCAAAGTAATAGTATGCTAATTTAAGAACTTCAGGACCCTCAAATCCTTCACCATGCTTTTTGCCAACAGTTAACGAATCCTTAACATCTAATTGTTGCCAGCCAACAAACTCTTGTAGTACGCCATCTTGATTAAAGTAGTACCATTTTGACATTGGCATATATTCTAATCTGATACCATTTGGGTAAGGACCAATGGTACTACCTTTATCTGGCATGGGAATATACTGCCATCCAATAACCATTTCACCATTATAGTCAAAATAATAGTACTTGCCATCAATCACTCGCCAGTAGGTTTCTTTGAGATCCCCCTTCTTGTAGTAGGTTCTACCATTTTCTTGAACAAATTTCCAGCCTTCTGAATCAGCATCATCCGCAAATACTGTACTAGTTGCTAACAGACCAACGAAGAAGACTGCTAGACTGACTTGCATCATTTTTTTCAAAAATTTCATTCTTTTATCCTCCAAAATGATTATAGCAAATGTTTTTATTTTTGTCAATATATTAAATTTAAACCAACAATAATCTACGCAAAGTTTGCTTTAAACTTGAAGTTAAGACTGACCAATTTGTTTAAAAAATAAACTGATAGACAGTACAGCCAAGCCTCATGAAATTTTCGATAAAGATGTTCGTTTATTTAAAGATCAAAAAAAGCAGTTACATAACTGCAACTGCTCTCTATTCTTGCATGGTGTAACCAACACCACGCACGGTTTTAATGTAGCTTTTTTGACCTTTTACATCAAGCTTACTACGTAGATAACGGATATAGACATCCACAATATTTGTTTCTGTCGCACTTTCATACTTCCAGACACTTTCCAACAACTGCTCACGAGTCAGAACTTTCTTGCTTCCCATAAGAGTAGCCAAAAGGTCATACTCACGACGGGTCAGAGCAATCATCTCCTCGCCACGATAGACTGTATGTTGTTCAACATCCATACGCAGATTGCGATAAGCTGTCGGAACTTTCATCTGACTACAGTGTTGGTCGATGAAATCTCGACCTCGGAAGATAGCTGAAATACGACTGACCAAATCATCGATAATGATTGGTTTATAGATGTATGAAACAGCGAAACGCTGGATTGTTTCAAGTTGGTCTTGCAATTCTTCTCGATGGTCCAAGACCATGATAACCGAAGCTGGCTTGGTTCGACTCAACTTATCTGCAAAATCCTGGGCTGTCATATCCCCTAGATGAGCATTCAGTAAAATCAAGTCATAGTCTGTCTGAAGAGCCATGGAGAGGGCTTTTTGTCCCTCTTCTACCTGATCAACTCGGTATTGCTCTTTTTGGAGTTCCAGACTTAAAAAATGAGCTAGATTTCTTTCTTTCTCAAGTAATAAAATCCGTTTCCCCATGGCTGACCTACTTATTTTTCGTCATACCAAGAGTAGTGGAAGGTTCCTTCTTTGTCTTTACGTTGGTAAGTGTGGGCACCAAAGTAGTCACGTTGTGCTTGGATCAAATTAGCTGGAAGATCAGCTGAACGGTAGCTATCAAAGTAAGTAATAGCTGCTGAGAATGTTGGTACTGGTACTCCAGCTTGAACAGCAAGAGCTACAATATCACGAACAGATTGTTGGTACTTAGCAGTTACGTCCAAGAAGTACTCATCCAAAAGAAGGTTAGTAAGATCTGCATCACGGTTGTATGCATCTGTGATCTTTTGCAAGAAACGTGAACGGATGATACAGCCATCGCGCCAGATAGATGCGATGTCCGCAAATGGCAAGTTCCAGTTGTTTTCTTTAGAAGCTACACGCAATTGAGCAAAACCTTGTGCATATGAGATGATTTTTGAAAAGTAAAGGGCTTGACGGATTTTTTCAATCAACTCAGCCTTATCTCCTTCAAATTTGAAAGCAGCTGGTTTTGGAAGCACCTTGCTAGCATGTACACGCTCTTCTTTGTAAGTAGAGATGTAACGCGCAAATACTGACTCAGTAATGAGTGACAATGGCACACCAAGGTCAAGCGCTGATTGGCTAGTCCATTTACCAGTTCCCTTGTTACCTGCAGCATCAAGAATGTAGTCTACGATTGGTCCATCTTGACCTTCATCGTCTTTGCGTCCAAGGATATCAGCTGTAATTTCAATCAAGTAGCTGTCCAATTCACCCTTGTTCCACTCAGTAAAGATTTCAGCCATATCTTGAGCTGAAAGACCTAACAAGTGTTGCATCAAGTCGTAGCTTTCTGCGATCAATTGCATATCACCGTACTCGATACCATTGTGGACCATTTTTACATAGTGACCAGCTCCATCAGGACCGATGTAAGTTACACATGGTTTTCCATCTTCTGGTGCTTTAGCAGAGATTTCTTCAAGAACATCTGCTACCAAGTCATAAGCTTCTTTTTGTCCACCAGGCATGATTGAAGGACCTTCAAGGGCACCTTTTTCACCACCAGAAACACCTGTACCGATAAAGTTGATACCTGAGTTAGCCAATTCTTCATTACGACGAATAGTATCTTTATAGAAAGTATTCCCTCCATCGATCAAGATATCACCTTTATCCAAGTGTGGAAGAAGGGCTTGGATGGTCGCATCTGTACCAGGTCCTGCTTGAACCATAAGCATGATACGACGTGGTTTTTCAATTGAGTTTACGAAGCTTTCGATATCATAGCTTGGCACGAAGTTTTTATCAGGGTGGCAAGCAATTACATCTTCAGTTTTTTCTTTACTACGGTTATAAATAGCAACTGTATAACCACGAGATTCAATATTAAGGGCAAGGTTACGACCCATTACGGCCATACCAACAACACCAAAGTTAGCTTTTGTCATGTGACACTCCTCTTGTTTAATATGTTTTATTTTATCATGTTTATCTGTGAAAAGAAAGAATTTTGTAACAATTTGACTAGTAGTCTAAATCATCCGCATGTCCAGAACCATTCCCTACAAAGTAACCTGTCTTACAATTAAGGGTAAAGAGATAGGTACCATCTGGTTTATAAAGATTATAGTAGCCATTACCATTAACAATATTCACAGGTTCCAAAATGTATTGGTTACCCGTGATGTAGCCACGCGCACGCGAAGTCTCAAGAATGCGTTCAAGGACACCATCTGCAAAAGTCCAAGCAGGATTACTACTATCACTTACAGCAGCTTGATTATACGGTACTCGACTGACACTTCTTTGTAGGTTCACACCATTGCTTGCTAGTCCACTATTTAGGATATTATTTGCTGAGGCTGTTTCACCCGCTGAAGTTGATGCATTAGCAGAGCTGCTAGCATTGCTTTCAGTTGCTGAGTTTGACTCTGTTTGGCTTGATGAGCTTGCTTGACTACTACTTGAGCTTGTAGAACTTGAAAGTTGACTCTTACCGAGACTAATAGCCTTATCTAGCAGTTTATCAATCTCAGTATTCCCAGTCTTAACTTCGGTAAATTTGGCATCTGCCTTTACTTTAGCATTTGTATTTAGAACACCATCTGTGATAGCTGGTGTTTCAAATTGAGCATTAACATCTTGTACCGCTTTGATTTGTGTTTCAAGACTATCGTATTTTGATTTGGCAAGAGTATGCTCACTAGCTCCCTCAAGTTTATCTAAAAGTTCTTTGAGCTGATTCAGTTGACTAAACTGACTATTTTTTAGGGCAGTTTTATTCTCATCAGTATAAAAAGTATCATAGAGACTGTTAAATTGATTGATAATTGCTTGATTACTTACCAAACCTGCATCAGATGACTGAGACTGAATTTCTTGGGAAGAACGCGTAATTTGACGATAAACGTAGTAGCTACCCCCAATAATCAAGACAATAATCGCTAAAAGAGCTGACAAGATGACCCACAGCTTTTTATTTTGTGGCTCATCTTCTGCTTGAGCAGAGCGAGATAAGGATTGATATTCCTCTTGCAAAGCATCATCATCCTCGACCACAAGGGGCTCAGTTACAGGTTCCACTAGGTTTTTATCCATAAGTAAGATTTCCTCTAGTGGCGGAAGGATGAATTCTTGACCTTCTATTCCCTCTTCTTCATCAAACTTCTCTGATTCAGAAACTTCTTCTACTGGTTCTGTCTCTTCATCAATCGTTTCTTTAGCTTCTTGGATCAAATCATCTAGACTTTGAAGTTCATCTTTCTTCGTCTGAATGTTTGTAAATTTATCAGCTTCAATTTCTTCACGGTGTTGTTTAATGTATTTATCCAAAATCGTATCATCAGGAGTTACTCCTGCTTCGATTTCTTCATTTTTTCGAATAACTTGTCCAACTGTTAGATCCTTAGCTTCCTCAAAGTCAAACTGAGGTTCTTGGGAGATTTTCTCCGGTTCTAACAATTCTTCTTTTTTATCCTTTGGATCCATGGCAGCTCCTTTCTAATCTGTCAAATTTCTTTTGACACGTTGACCAAAATATTGATACAAATCAACTTTCAAAGTACCATTATAGAGTTTTCGTTTTTTATCTGCCTGACTACCATATTTACTTTCAAAGGCTTCATCACTTGTCAGAATAAACTTACTCCAAGTTTTGAGTGGTTCAAAAACCTCACCCATTTCAGCATAAAGTTTAGTTACTCCTGCATCATCTGACAGACGTTCTCCATATGGTGGGTTAGAGATAATAACTCCGTTAATCTTATCCGTACGCAAATCCTGCACACGCATCTGTTTAAAGAGAATATCTCCAGATACTCCTGCTGCCTGGGCATTGGCCTTGGCAATTTCTACCATACGACCATCAATATCACATCCCATAATATCCAGTTCAATCTCTCGATCTATCTGCTTACTAGCTTCAGTTCTGACTTCTTGAATCAAGCGATCACTAACCCAGTTCCATTCTTCAAAGGCAAAAGAACGACGCAAACCAGGCGCCATCTTGCGCGCAATCATAGCCGCCTCAATACAAAAAGTTCCCGAACCACAGGTTGGATCAATCAAAGGCTTATCAGGGTACCAGTTAGAAAGTTGCAAAATCGCAGCTGCCATATTTTCTTTGATCGGAGCTCCACCTTTTTCAGTACGGTAACCACGTTTAAAAAGACTTGACCCACTTGTATCAATCATAAGAGTCGCTACATCTTTCAAAATGGAAACTTCAATCTTGAACTCTGGACCATTTTCCATGAGAGGAACGCCCTCTGGTCGTGCATAATGTTTTTGTAATTTCTTAACAACTGCCTTCTTAGAAATCGCCTGCACACTTGGCTCATTGTGTAATTTTGACTTGACACACTTAGCCTTGGCAATTGGGAAACGTGCTCCAAGCGGGAGATAGTTCTCCCAATCTAAGGCAAAAACACCTTGAAAGAGTTCTTCAAATGTTTTTGCAGGAAAAGTTCCCACGACGATTTTGATTCTATCCGCAGCTCTTAGCCACAAGTTTGTTTGGATGATTGCTTTCACATCACCTTGAAAACGGACACGACCGTTTTCAACCTGACAATCGTAGCCCAAATCTCTTACTTCACGCCCAACTACAGCTTCCAAACCCGCCGCAGCAGTCGCAATTAAATTAAATGTTGTTTTCATTTCAGTCTTTTATAGACCTTTCTTTATTCACTTTAAAAAATGAGGTTGAGAATATATCTCAGCCCCAACCTATATGCAATTTTCTATAAGCCATGTTTTGTTCCAGAAGTGACTAGGACCACTTCCTTCGATAATCATCTGTCTACCACTAGCAGCTCTAGCTGATAGCAGTCAGAGTACTACGTTCGTTTCCGCGCACTCCATGCCCCGACCAAAATTTGGGTTGCTAGCTTGAGGGGTTTACCGCGTTCCACTCTCTCTGTTTCCAGAGAGACTCCGTCACTGTGGCACTTTCAAGTCTACTCTGACATATCCTAAGACTTAGCCATTTCAACTGCCGTAACGATTTCTCGTCCCTAGGCTTATGGTTTCGCCTAGCACAAACACTACAGGCATCACAGCCTGTGCTAGCATGGACTTTCCTCATGAAAAGAAATTCTCTTCACGCGATTATCCAAAAATTGCACAACAGAAGTATTCTTAGAAATCAGAATTATCCAAGATTTGTTTGCCAAATACTTCTTTTTCAAGACGATTCAAACGTTTCAAAATATCAAAGTTTGTCATAGAAGTCGTACTTCCATGATCTGCTGGTTCAGAAGTTGCTGATGTCACTTGAGGTTTTTTAGCCAATTCCTCTTTAAGCTCCGCGATTTCTGAACGGAGTGACTTCACTAATGCTGCATAAGTTTCATAATCCTTGATGACATCATCCAAAAATCCATCAACCTCTGCTTTACTATATCCACGTACTTCTCTTCCAAAGTCCTGTTCAAAAATATCTTTTGCTGTAAAAATAATACTTGCCATGTCTCTCTCCATTCTCAGTTGCTAGTATTATTATATAAAAAAAGGCAAACAAAAAGCAAGGTCAAAGGCTCAATTTTCGGAAAAATTTTCAGCTACTTCGTTTAATTCCTCAAATGTTAATATTTTTGTAATATAGTTGTCTTTCTTTTTCATCAGTTCGTAAACATACTTCAGTTTTGTTTCATTTTCTTCATCATAAAAAAGATAGGCTCCATCTGTATTTTCAAGTAAGAAAAGTTGATAATCTCGTAATTGACCCTTGTGCTCGTAATTTGGATAGGCGTACTTAACAAAATCAACTTGTTTAAATTCACTCAGTTTGACCTGATTTCCCTCATTCCAGTTTTCCCCATGAGTTTCGAAATCAAAGATAGTCGCAAGTTGGAAACCAAAGTCACCTTTCATATCTCTGGCTATCTCTAAAACCCAGTGTTCAAATCCCAGAGTTCCCGTAAATACCAACCATTTCAACCCTTCGTCTGCCATTTTTTCCAAATCTCTACGAATGGCTTTTTTAATAATTTTTAAACGAATATCTTTGTCATTAAACAATCCTAAATCAAAGCTAGAATAGCCTAAAACCAAGGCTGTATGCATTTTTTCACCCTTTCTGTTCACTTTTATGGTATAATAGAGTGATGTTATTGTACCAATAAGGAGAATTATGGTCAACTATCCTCATAAACTTTCATCGAAAAAAAAACAAGAAGTCACCTCACAAACTAAAAATTTCGCAAATCGTGGGATGACCTTTGAAAAGATGATCAATGCTACAAACGATTATTATCTGACACACGGTTTAGCTGTTATCCATAAGAAACCAACTCCTGTTCAGATTGTCCGCGTAGACTATCCGCAGCGTAGTCGGGCTAAGATTGTTGAAGCTTATTTTAGACAGGCATCGACTACCGATTATTCTGGAGTTTACGAAGGGTTTTACATCGATTTCGAAGCTAAGGAAACTAAGCAAAAACATGCCATTCCGATGAAGAACTTCCATCCTCATCAGATTCGGCATATGGAACAAGTCCTTGAACACAAAGGGATTTGCTTTGTCCTTCTTCATTTTTCTTCTTATCAAGAAACGTATTTATTGCCGGCACTTGACCTCATCCGTTTTTATCATCAGGATATGGGGAAAAAGTCAATGCCGCTTGACTATATCAAAGAATTCGGTTATGTGATTGAGCAGTCTGCTTTTCCACAAATTCCTTACCTTGATACAGTCAAACAACATTTACTAGGTGGTAAAACAATATGAACAAACAAACTATCTTGCGCATCGTTAAATACCTCAGCATTGTTACGATTAGCTTATTTATCGTAGCTTTCCTACTTGGCGGTGGTGTATTTCTTCACTATGCAAACAAGGCTCCTGAACTCTCTGAAAGCAAACTTGTTGCAACTACATCAAGTAAAATTTATGATAGCAAAAATGAACTCATCGCAGATTTAGGTGCTGAACGTCGTGTCAATGCTCAAAGTAGTGACATTCCTACTGATCTTGTCAATGCGATTGTCTCTATCGAGGATCATCGCTTCTTTAACCACAGAGGAATTGATAGCATTCGAATAGCAGGAGCTTTCCTACGTAACCTCAGTAGTAATGGTGGTCTTCAAGGGGGATCAACCTTGACCCAGCAGTTGATTAAGCTGACTTATTTCTCAACATCAACAGCTGATCAAACTCTATCCCGTAAAGTTCAAGAGGCTTGGTTGGCTATCCAGCTAGAGCGAACTGCAACTAAGCAAGAAATATTGACCTATTACGTCAATAAGGTCTACATGTCAAATGGTAACTATGGTATGCAGACAGCTGCGGAAAACTATTATGGTAAGGACCTCAAAGACTTGTCCATCCCACAACTTGCACTCTTAGCAGGTATGCCACAGGCTCCCAACCAATACGATCCCTATTCTCATCCTGAAGCAGCCCTTGAAAGACGAAACCTCGTTTTGTCAGAAATGCAAAAACTAGGCTACCTTACAGCCGAGCAATATGAAACAGCAATCAATACCCCGATCACAGATGGACTTCAAAGTCTAAAATCTGTTAATAGCTATCCACAGTACATGGATAACTATCTTAAAGAAGTTATTGACCAAGTGGAGCAAGAGACAGGTTATAATCTATTAACAACAGGTATGGAAGTCTATACAAACGTCGACCAAGAGGTACAAAAACGCCTTTGGGATGTTTACAATACAGACGAATACGTTGACTATCCAGATGATGACCTTCAAGCTGCTTCTACTATCGTTGATGTTACAAATGGTAAAGTCATCGCTCAACTTGGTTCTAGACACCAATCAAGTAATGTTTCATTCGGTATCAACCAAGCCGTCGAAACAAACCGTGACTGGGGTTCTACTATGAAACCTATCACAGACTACGCTCCTGCACTTGAGTACGGAATCTTCGACTCTACTGCAGCAACGATTAATGATGCCCCTTATAACTATCCTGGAACAGACATTCCTGTCTATAACTGGGATAAGACCTACTTTGGAAATATCACTCTCCAGTACGCAATTCAACAATCTCGTAACGTACCAGCCGTTAAAACACTTGAAAAAGTTGGATTAGACCATGCTAAGACCTTCTTGAATGGTTTAGGAATTGATTACCCATCAATGGTATACGCAAATGCTATCTCAAGTAATACAGTTGAATCTCATAAACAGTACGGAGCAAGTAGTGAAAAAATGGCTGCTGCCTATGCCGCCTTTGCTAACGGCGGTATTTATCACAAACCAATGTATATCAATAAAGTTGTCTTTAGCGATGGCAGTTCAAAAGAGTTTTCAGATCAAGGTACTCGCGCCATGAAGGAAACAACCGCCTACATGATGACAGAAATGATGAAAACCGTATTAACATACGGAACTGGTCGTGGAGCCTACATGTCATGGCTTCCACAAGCTGGTAAAACTGGTACTTCAAACTATACAGACGATGAAATTGAGAACTACATTAAGAACACTGGGTATGTTGCTCCAGATGAAATGTTCGTAGGATATACCCGTAAGTATTCAATGGCCGTTTGGACTGGTTACTCAAACCGTCTTACTCCAATCGTAGGAGATGGATTTAGAGTCGCTGCAAATATCTACCGCTCAATGATGGGATATCTGTCAGAGGATGATCATCCTGGTGATTGGACAATGCCTGAAGGTTTGTATCGTAACGGAGAATACGTCTTTAAGAACGGTGCTCGTAACAGCTGGATTCCACAGTCAACTCAAGCAAGTTCGACAACAGAGAGCTCAAGTTCAAGTACAACTTCAACAACTGAAAGTCCAATCTCTTCGAATGATAATACGAATGGCACTACCAATCCAAATGCCTCAGTACCAAACACAACTACAAACAGTCAACAACAAAATCCAGCCCCACAAAATACACAAGGGCAGCAATAAAATATAAAAAACTGAGGATTTATTCTCAGTTTTTTGTATGCAGTTTTTTATGGTGGAATCTTAATTTCTACCAGGTCAAACTGTTTAAAAATATGTAGAGAAACAACTGAACAGGTTAAATATCTCAATCGCAACCTTATCCCCAACACAAATCAAATAGTCGGGAAAACTGTTTAAAATTATAGATAAAAGATATCTTACTTTTATGTAATACTGGAGCGTGACTTAGAATGTCTGTTCTACTACTTCAATGCAGTGCTTGAACTAATAACCAAAATGTCAAACTGATGTCTCAGGAATGATATCAAAAAGGCCAGACTTTTTGTCCGACCTCTTTTTCTTATTTTACATGTTTTGCAAGATCTTCTTGCGCTTTTTTATTAGATTCTTCTTTTTCTTTCTTCCATTTATCTTGAGCTTTTTGATATTCATCAGCAGTTACTGGTTTATCTTGAAGTTCAAGGTATTTGTACAAGAGAGCTTCACTTGTTCCCTTATTACCTGAGTAAGCAAATGGAAGTGTGAATGGCACCATCTTAGACAACATTGGACGACCAGTTTTAGAAGTTGTTGGGATGATCAAAGCACTATCTGTCAACCAAGCTTGGGCAGCAGCATATTTATCATAACGTTTTGAAACGTCAGTGTCTTCATTTCCAGCTTCAACAACCATCTTTTCGTAATCTTCCAAACCAACTTGTTTGGCAGCAGCATTGTTTGTACCAGCATCAAATCCTAGGTAAGTCTTAGTATTTTCACCTACTGATGGTTTGATGATATCAAGGTAAGTAGATGGGTCGATGTAGTCCGGAGACCAACCAACGTTATCTGAAAGGTCCCAATCTTCTCCAGCAGCCGTTTCAGCAAAGTAAGTAACATTGAGGACTTCATCTTTTTGAAGTTGTTGGATATCAATAACGACATTGTCAGTTCCTAATGTTGCTTCAAGCGATTGTTTCAATGATTGAACACGTTGAACTTTTGTAGTATTGGTTTGGTCAACTGGCATATCCAAATGAATTGGGAATTGAACACCCTCCGCTTGGAGAGCTGTCTTAGCCTTAGCAAACTCTGCTTTTGCTTTTTCAGGATTGTAAAGACCGTCTTGAGCGTCTTCTAGATTAACATCTTTCCACTCATCACCATAGGTCACTAATTTTTCCTTAACTAAGTCACCAAAGTTTTTACCATCTGCTTGAACAAATGTTGGTGGTACGAACAAGTTACGAAGGAGTTTGCTTGCTCCACTTGCTCCATTAACTTGAGAAGCATAAGCTGTTCTATCAAAACCAAAGGCGATGGCTTGACGGAAGTCTTTGTTAAGAAGAGCTTTCTTAGTTGAAGTCTTTTGCTCGTCTGTAGTCTTAGAAGTATATTTGTAAGACTGACGGTCAATATTCGTACCGACTAAGAAAGTTGTAGAATCTTGTGTTGTATAAACGATGTTATCCTTAAACTCTTTTTCAAGTTCAGAGTAGCTTCCACTTGTTGGGAAGAGAAGGGCCATTGAGAAGCCGCCATCCTTAAAGGTTTCTGCAAGTTTGTTATTGTCTTGACCATCCCAGAATGAAAGTTTTACTTTATCAATATGAACATTGTCCTTATCCCAGTAGTTTGGATTCTTTTCAAATTCTACTGAAGATTTTGCTACCAATGATTTCAACAAGAAAGGACCATTATAAAGGATACTGCTTGGATCTGTTGCTTTAGCAAAGTCACTTCCTTTAGAAGTAAGGAATTCTTCATTGACTGGTGCAAGAATTCCCATGGTTGTCTTAGAGTTCCAGAAGCTTTCTGGTTTGTTCAAAGTGTATTGAACTGTTTGATCATCTACAGCCTTAATTCCAACTTCTGAGAAGTCTTTAACTTCACCTTTTACATAAGCATCCAAACCTTTAATAGATTCTTGAACAAGATAAAGGGCTTCTGACTTATTGTCAGCCGCATACTTAAGACCTGTTACAAAGTCTTGCGCTTTAACTGGTGCATACTCTTCGCCTTCAGAAGTGTACCACTTAGCATCTTTACGAATCGTGTAAGTGTAAGTCAACCCGTCTTTAGACACTGACCAATCTTCTGCCAAAGATGGCACGAAGTTGCCGTAGCGGTCATTCTCCATCAAACCGTCAACGACATTACTTGTGATATTAGCAACCGCAGCCTTACCAGTTGTCAGATAGTTGAGACTATCTGGATCTGTTTCATAAACATAAGAAAAAGTTTTCTCACCCTTTGCACTAGAGCCTGAACCTGAACAAGCTGCCAAAACACCAGACGCTAACAGAGTCACCCCTGCTAGGGCCATTACTTTTGAAAATTTCATAATAAACTCCTTTATGACTTTTTATACATTATAATCCCTTTTCAGCCAAGTGTCAATACAATTTTCAGAATTTTTTAAATTGATTTAAAAATATTGTTATGAGAAATTTTTCTAAAAACCAGCTGAGAAAAAGTTCTTTTATTGACAGTTCTCAAACAAATCTTTATGATATAATGAAAGAAGAAAAACGAAAGGAAATACCATGTCAAAAGAAGTTATTGTTGAAAGTTTTGAACTTGATCACACCATTGTCAAAGCACCTTATGTCCGTTTAATTGGGGAAGAAACAGGTCCTAAGGGAGATATCATTTCTAACTTTGATATTCGCTTGGTTCAACCAAATGAAGATTCTATCCCTACTGCGGGGCTCCATACTATCGAGCACCTCTTGGCTAAGCTGATTCGTACTCGCATTGACGGGATGATTGATTGTTCACCATTTGGGTGTCGTACAGGTTTCCATATGATTATGTGGGGACGTCATACTAGCTCAGAAATCGCTGCTGTCATCAAGGATTCACTAAAGGAAATCGCTGAGACTACAACTTGGGAAGATGTCCCAGGGACTACCATTGAATCTTGTGGCAACTACAAGGATCATAGCCTTTTCTCTGCTAAGGAATGGGCAAAATTGATTCTTGAACAAGGAATCTCAGATGATGCCTTTGAGCGTCATGTCATTTAACAAAAAGGAACCAATTTTTCAACTGGTTCCTTTTTTACACTCAAAATTTTAATTTAGGCTTTTTCACGAATGACCAAGACACCATCTTCCATATCAGCTTCTAGGTGTTTAGCATCAAGATTATCCAAATGGAAATCTGTCACTTTATCACGGATCTGTTGTTCAACTACACGACGGAGAGGACGAACACCCATGACTTCATCATAACCTTCTTCAGTCATGTATTCTTTGGCTGCATCGCTCACTGCCAAATCGATCTCTTTCTTGGCAAGTGTCTTATTGACATCAACCAACATCAAATCAACAATCTTAGAAAGGTCTTCCTTGCTCAAATGTGAGAATTCGATAACAGCATTGAAACGGTTGAGGAACTCTGGACGGAAGTATGGTTTCAAACGATCCATGAGCTCTGGTTTGTCCGCATCTTCTGTCAAGTTAGCTTCATAACCAAAGCCTGCATTTGAAGTTGCGATAATCACCGTATTCTTGAAGTTTACCGTGTTACCTTGACCGTCTGTCAAACGACCATCATCCAATACTTGGAGAAGAAGAGTAATCACTTGAGGGTCTGCCTTTTCAATCTCATCAAGAAGGACAATTGAGTATGGATTACGACGGACACGTTCAGTCAAGGTATTGTTATTATCATCGTAACCAACATAACCTGCAGTGGTACCAATCAATTTAGAAACGGCTGTACGATCGCTGTATTCTGACATATCCAAACGGATGATAGCATCTTTAGTTCCGAACATATCAAGAGCTAATTGTTTAGCTAATTCAGTTTTACCGACTCCGGTAGGACCTACAAATAGGAAGCTACCGATTGGACGGTTTCCTTCGTCAAAGCCTGCACGGTTCCGACGGATGGCACGTGCTACTGCTTCAACAGCCTTATCTTGACCAATAACCTTAGTTTGCAAACGGTGACCCATATCTTTCAAACGTTCGATATCAGTTGCATCCATTTGTGAAACAGGGATACCTGTCATACGTTCTACAGACTCAGCAACATCATTAACAGTTGCAGTAACCTTATGATCTTCTGTATGGTTGGCAATTTTCTTTTCAAGTTCTTCGATACGAATTTTTGCATTTAATGCCGCTTCATAATCCTCTTTAGCAGCTGCAGCTTCTTGTTTAGCTTTTTCTTCTTCAATTTCATGTTCCACAGCATGCACATCTGTCACTGGGTGTTGTGCTGCCAAGTGAGCAGCTGTCACATCGACCAAGTCGATAGCCTTATCTGGCAAGCTACGTTGTGGAATGTATTGAACAGAGTAATCAACAGCCGCTTTCAATACTTCATCTGGCAAGATAACGTTGTGGTGTTGTTGATAAAGATCACGAATACCTTGGAGAATCTTGAAAGTATCTTCAGCAGATGGAGCATTAACTTTCACTTCGTTGAAACGACGAGCAAGAGCAGCATTTTTCAAAATAGTGTTGCGATATTCATCTTGAGTTGTTGCACCAATCACTGTTAATTCACCACGTGAAAGAGCTGGTTTCAAGATATCAGCAAGACCTTTAGATCCTTGACCATCCCCTGTGCTACCTGCGCCAAGGATTTGATGAATTTCATCGAAGAAGAGGATAATGTTTCCAGCTTCTTTAACTTCTTTTACCAAGTTTTGAATGTTTTCTTCAAAGCTACCACGGTATTGAGTACCAGCTTCAAGTCCAGAAATATCAATGGAAATGATTTCTTTATTCTTGATTGCTGCTGGAACATCACCATTCACGATAGCTTGGGCAAGACCTTCTACTACTGCCGTTTTACCAACACCAGCATCACCGACTAGAACTGGGTTATTCTTTGTACGACGAGAAAGGATTTCAGATGTTTCTTGAATCTCCTTATTACGTCCAATAACCGGATCTAACTTACCTTCACGAGCTTCAGCTGTTAAGTTACGTCCAAGTTTTGCAAGAATACCATCTTGTTTCATAGCTTTACCTTGAACATACTGAACTTGGTCACTTCCTTCGCTTGGAAGTTGACCAGTTTGACGGTAAATAGCGAATTCTTCAGGTGTTACTTCGCGACCGTTAATCAAGTAACGACGGTTTTCTGAACTGTATCCACGCATACCACCCATCAATTGGTTAAATAAATCATCCATGTTGTTAAAGTTATTAAAGTTGTTATTCATATTTCATACCTCGTTTGTTTTTATATTTACTTAGTCAAAATAATTTGACTTTCTCTGACCTTTATTTTAAAAAATTTAGACTAGCTACTTGCTACTCTACGTATAATTTCTGGTTTTTCTTTATCCAATGTAGATTTTGTAATTGGAATTCTAAAAATACTAATGTTAAACATAGGTTGCACCTCTTTTCTAGGTTTTACCCATACTTTGATCTCAAGATAACATAGACAATCACCTTAAAATCAAGGTTTTCTAAGGATTTTCTTATCCTTATGTTCTTAGTATATCACTTTGGTCAGTAATAGTCAAGAGATTTGACCAACTTTGACCAACTTTTTTTAAAAATTTTTTTATACCAAAAAACCAGTCAAAATGACTGGTTTTTGATTTACTATTTATGAATCTTAGCTCAATGCATCATCCATTGAAAGAACTTCGTGGAAGACACGTTGTGTCAATTCAGTTTTTTGTTCTGGAGTGAGGTACTTAGTATTTACACAGTATCCTGAGATACGTACGATTACGTCTTCACCTGACATGATCTTTTCGTAAACATCGTTCAAGTCCATAACGTTCAAGTTAACGTGTTGTCCACCGTTTTCGAAGTAACCATCAAGGATTGTTACCAAGTTATCAACTTGTTCGTCACGAGTTTTACCAAGAGCACGTGGTGATACTTGAGTTGTCAATGAGATACCATCAGCTGCGTAACCAAAGTCAAGGCTAGCAAGTGAGTTCAAGTTTTGCAACCATCCACCTTTAGCTTTGTTAGATGGGTTAGCACCTGGTGAGAAGAATTCAAGTTTAGACAAGTTCACTGAACCATCTTCGTTGAGGTATACACCTTTGTGGACTGGAGAGTTACCAGTTTGTTTAGAGTAAGCAACGTTAGATGTGATTGTCAAAAGTGATACTGTAGCTTCTGCGTCTTTGTAAAGTTTGTGGCTACGTAGACGAGTTGTGTAAGCTTCGATCAACCATTCTGCCAATTCGTTTGAACGTGGGTCATCTTCACCCCAACGTGGGTATTCACCGATTGTTTCGTAATCGTAGATGTAGCCATTTTCGTCACGGATTGGTTTAACTGTAGCGTACTTGATAGCTGACAATGTGTCAACAGTATTAGCGAATCCACAGATACCAAATCCCATGTTAGCACGTTGTTTAGTTGGCAAGAAGGCCATTTGAACAGCTTCGTAGTTGTACTTGTCAGTCATGTAGTGGATGATGTTCAAAGCATCTACGTAAGTGTCAGTCAACCAGTCAAGAGATTTTTCAAAGTTAGCTTTAACTGATTCGAATTCAAGAACTTCATCACGGATTGGTTCGATGTCAAATACTTTGTAGTCTTTATGAACATCATCGTAACCACCGTTCAAACCAGTAAGAAGAGCTTTAAGAACGTTAACGCGAGCACCGAAGTACTGGATGTTGTGACGTTGTTCTTCATTTTCTGGGTCAAGTGGAGACACACAGCATGAGATACAGCTCATTTCACCATATCCGTCTTTAGCCATTGTTGTTACACCTTCGTATTGGATAGAAGAGTGTTTGTGGCTCATGTGCATACAGTAGCGACGGAAGTTGTATGGCAATTTATCAGTCCAAAGAACTGTCAAGTTTGGTTCTGGAGAGTTACCGATGTTGTCAAGAGTGTTCAAGAAACGGTAGTCCATCTTAGTAACACGGTGACGACCGTCGTTACCCATACCAGCCATTGAAGTTGTGATGAAGGTTGGGTCACCTGAGTACAATTGGTCGTAAGCTTTTGTACGAGCAAATTTAACTGTACGAAGTTTCATAACGAAATCATCAACAAATTCTTGGATTTCTGATTCAGTAAATGTACCACGAGCAAGGTCACGTTCTGCAAAGATGTCCAATACGATTGGCACACGTCCAAGAGATGTAGCCGCACCGTTGATAACACGGCAGACAGCCATAAAGGCAATGTTTACCCATTGGATAGCTTCTTTAACGTTCATCGCTGGTTTACGAACATCAACTCCGTAAAGATCACCCAAGCGTACAACTTGTTGCAATGCTTGATATTGAAGGTTGATTTCTTCACGAAGACGGATTGTTTCTTCATCAATTTCTTCGATTGAGTTCCAATCGTTAACTTTTTCTTGCATCAAGTAGTCTGCACCGTAAAGAGCAAGACGTGCATAAACACCGATGATACGTCCACGTGAGTATGCATCTGGAAGACCAGTTACAGTGTGAGCGTGACGAGCACGACGGATGTTTGAAGTGTAAGCACGGAAGATACCATCGTTAACAGTTGTTACGTATTTAGTGAAAATTTCGTGAACAGCTGGATCTGGTTCGTATCCATTTTCTTTCAAAGTAGTTTCAGCCATACGGATACCACCTTTTGGCATGAAGTTCAATTTGAAGAGTTCATCGTTTTGGATACCATAAATCAATTCGTTTTCTTTGTCGATAAATCCAGCAGGAATATCAGCAATAGAAGTTGGACGAGTGTCCATTGGGAAACGAGTTTCTTCGTAGTGTGCTTTAGTTTCTTCTACGATTTTTTTGATGTGGAGTGAACGTTCTGTTGGTCCTGCAAGGAAGCTTTCATCTCCATCATAAGGAGTGTAGTTTGCTTGTACAAAGCGTGATACACTTGCTTTTTCTTTCCAGTCAACACCTTTAAAGCCTTCCCAGGCTTTGTCAAAAATGTCCTGTGCTTCAACAACTGTCTTAACAACCATGTTAATTCCTCTTTTTTCTTTCTAGTAACAGTCATCTGTTACATTCATGTATTCAGTATAACACACAGTAAACGATTTCAACAACTAAAAACTCACTTTTTTAACACTTTCTTTTCTAATACAGTCCGAAATATGCCACAAACTGTATTATATTTTTGAAAGAGGTTATTTTGATTTTCATTTTTTCAGAAAAAGAGTATAATAAAATTAAACAAACTGGCACTGAGAGGTTTCTCCATGTTGATTTTTCCACTAATGAATGATTTATCTCGTAAAATCATCCATATTGACATGGATGCCTTTTTTGCTGCTGTTGAAATTCGAGACAATCCCAAACTTAAAGGGAAGCCAGTTGTGATTGGTAGTGACCCTAGAAAAACTGGTGGTCGCGGTGTTGTTTCTACCTGTAGCTATGAAGCACGAGCATTTGGCATCCACTCAGCCATGAGTTCTAAAGAAGCCTATGAACGTTGCCCTCAAGCAGTTTTCATTTCTGGAAACTACGAAAAATATACTGCTGTCGGTCAACAGATTCGAGCTATTTTCAAACGTTATACGGATAATATCGAGCCTATGAGTATCGATGAAGCTTATCTAGACGTGACTGAAAACAAACTCGGCATCAAGTCCGCTGTTAAAATCGCTCGACTAATTCAACAAGATATTTGGAATGAACTTCATTTGACCTCTTCTGCTGGTGTGTCTTACAATAAATTCTTAGCTAAAATAGCCAGCGATTACCAAAAACCTCGAGGTCTGACAGTTATTCTCCCTAATGAAGCTGAAGATTTTCTCAAACAAATGGATATCGCTAAATTCCACGGTGTAGGTAAGAAAACAGTTGAGAAATTGCATCAAATGGGCGTATTCACAGGAGCTAACCTTTTAAAAATTTCTGAAATTAGTCTCATTGACCGTTTTGGTAGACTCGGTTTTGACCTGTATCGCAAGGCTCGTGGCATTGATAATTCTCCCGTCAAATCCAATCGCATTCGTAAGTCTATCGGAAAAGAAAAAACTTATAGTAAAATTCTCAATCTAGAAGAGGATATCAAAAAAGAGCTAACCCTCCTTTCGGAAAGAGTTGCCCTTAGTCTTCAAAAACATGAAAAATCTGGAAAGATTGTTATTTTAAAAATCCGCTATGCTGACTTTTCTACAATGACTAAGCGGAAAAGCTTATCTCAAAAGATCCAAGATGCTGAAACTATTTCACAAATGGCTATCCAACTTTACGAATCTCTGGCAGATAAAGATAAAGACGTTCGCTTATTGGGTGTCACTGTGACTGGATTTTAAAACCGGCTCTATAATTTCTGTAGTGGGTAAAACCACCATAGGAATTATGGAGCCTATTTTGTTGTAGAAAAAAAGTCCCATAAGACCTATAATGAAAAGCGACCAAACCATCATTAGAAAGAATCTTATGG
>NZ_JASHCG010000022.1:0-27480 GCF_047464215.1 Streptococcus infantis
TAGAGAATATCCCTTTTTATTTTTCTCAAATTCAAATTTTTGGATAGATTAGTAGATGATGAGACAAACTATTTTGGAAAATACAAAAAGACAAACGCCAACAATGACGTTTGTCTTCGTTCTGAAGTACCCTCTGTGGGTACTTTTTTATGTTTGAATAATTGTACCCGGACAAATCAATTTTTTTTATCTTGTTCTTGAGTCATTTCTACCTTACAATAAAACTGTAGCTACCAATACAACTATTGAGGATGAAAAAAATGACTGAAAATCGTTATGAATTAAATAAAAATTTGGCACAGATGCTTAAAGGTGGCGTCATCATGGATGTTCAAAATCCTGAGCAAGCAAGAATTGCAGAGGCTGCAGGTGCGGCAGCTGTTATGGCCTTGGAGCGAATCCCAGCTGATATTCGTGCAGCTGGTGGTGTCTCTCGTATGAGCGATCCAAAGATGATCAAGGAAATCCAAGACGCAGTCAGCATTCCAGTTATGGCCAAGGTTCGAATTGGGCATTTTGTTGAAGCACAGATTTTAGAAGCCATCGAGATTGACTATATCGATGAGAGTGAGGTGCTATCTCCAGCTGACGATCGTTTCCATGTGGATAAGAAAGAATTCCAAGTTCCTTTTGTTTGCGGTGCTAAAGATCTAGGAGAAGCCTTGCGTCGTATTGCTGAAGGAGCATCGATGATCCGTACAAAAGGGGAACCTGGAACAGGAGACATCGTTCAGGCAGTCCGCCATATGCGTATGATGAATCAAGAAATTCGTCGCATTCAAAATCTCCGTGAAGATGAACTCTATGTCGCAGCAAAAGAACTCCAAGTTCCGGTAGAATTAGTTCAATACGTCCACGAACATGGGAAATTACCAGTTGTCAACTTTGCAGCTGGAGGAGTTGCAACACCAGCAGATGCTGCTCTCATGATGCAGCTAGGTGCAGAAGGTGTCTTTGTTGGTTCAGGGATTTTCAAGTCAGGTGATCCTGTTAAACGTGCGACAGCAATTGTCAAGGCAGTCACAAACTATCAAAATCCTCAAATTCTAGCTCAAATCTCTGAAGATTTGGGAGAAGCCATGGTTGGTATCAATGAGAATGAAATCCAAATTCTCATGGCTGAGCGAGGAAAATAGATGAAAATTGGAATATTGGCCTTGCAGGGAGCCTTTGTAGAACATGAAAAAGTGCTTGCTGAACTAGGAGTTGAAAGTATTGAACTGCGAAACCTAGAAGATTTTCAGCAACATCGAAGTGAGCTATCAGGTTTGATTTTGCCAGGAGGTGAGTCTACAACTATGGGAAAACTATTGCGAGATCAGCAAATGTTGATTCCTATAAGAGAGGCTATTCTCAATGGTTTACCGGTCTTTGGAACTTGTGCGGGTTTAATTTTGCTAGCAAAACAAATCACTTCTCAAGAGGAAAGCCATTTAGCGACCATGGACATAGTAGTAGAGCGCAATGCCTATGGACGTCAGCTAGGAAGCTTTTATACAGAAGCTGACTGCAAGGGTGTTGGCAAAATTCCCATGACCTTTATCCGTGGACCTATTATTAGTGAAGTTGGTAAGGGTGTTGATGTTCTGGCGGTAGTGAACAATCAAATCGTTGCTGCTCAAGAAAAGAATATGCTAGTGACTTCCTTTCATCCTGAATTGACAAATGATCTTCGCTTGCATCAATACTTTATCAATATGTGCAAATAAAAATAGGTCGGGATTTTCCCGACCTATTTTTACATGTAATAAACAATGGCAATGTATTGGAGAGCGGAAGCTGCCAGAATGAAGAGGTGCCAGATCATGTGGAAGTATGGTTTCTTCTTAGCATAAAAACCAGCACCAACTGTATAGCAAAGCCCACCTGATACCATAAGAGTCCAAAAGATTGGATTTGTTTGACTGATGATTGCTGGTAGGATAGTCACAACTAGCCAACCCATGATGAGGTAGAGTATCAGACTAAATTTTTCATTGACTTTTTTGGCAAAGATTTTATAAAGAATACCAAAAATAGTTGTTCCCCACTGAATGGCGATAATCAGATAACCAAACCAGTTATTCATCAAGGTTAAAACGACAGGAGTATAAGAACCTGCAATCGCAACATAAATCATAGAATGGTCAATAATTCGCAACACATATTTATGAGTGGAACCATAAGCCATAGAATGATAAATAGTCGATGAAAGAAACATAAGAAAGAGGCTGATGACGAAGATGGACACACCGACAGACGATAAAAATCCATGAGCTTCATAACTATAAGTCGATGAGATAGGGAGCAAAATCAGCATGATAAGTGCCCCTACAGCATGGGTGACACTGTTTGCTATTTCTTCTCCAAAACTAAGGCGCTTGCTAAGTTTGAAACTAGTATTCATTTGTTTCTTCCTCTTCATTTTCTGTATAGACTAGTGCTAGTGTTTGATGATAAAGTTTGACCGTTTGACAGCTTGCTTGAATGATTGGATTTTCTGGGTCAATTCCTTCGTTCATATAGTCCACAAAATCGTTATAGAGTTGCTCTGAGTTAGTTTCTGTTTGTAGAGTATTGAGTGTTTGAGCAATCTCTTGAATAGAAAAAACAGACTTGAGCGTAGTTATAGCTATCAAACGAGCAATTTGCTTGCGTTGGTATTTTTTCTTTTCAGGTTTACTGATATAGCCGTGCTTCACATAGTTGTTCACCATTGATGCAGTTAAACCTTTCTCTTTAGCAAGAGAAATAGGGGAACAAACTTTATTCACATAAAGTAGGACCTGATCCAAATAGAGATCAATGTTTGGAATTTCGTCCCATTCTGGGTAGGAAAAAGTAGTTTTCATTTTCAACTCCTGTTTATCTAGTTTTGATAACTAGATTATAAAATAATAGAAACAAAAAGTCAAGTTTTAACTGCTTGTAGAAAGCCTTAAATTATGCTATGATGAGAGAAACTAGTCAGAAAAGAGGAGATAAGATGGAAATTCGTTTAGCCTTTCCAAACGAAGTAGATGCAATTATGCAGGTGATTGAGGAATCTAAAAAATGCTTGGCGGAAGCTGGTAGCACCCAGTGGCAAAATGATTACCCAAATGCCGACACGATTATTGAAGATATCATCTCTGGTCAGGCTTATGTAGCCTTGGACGAAGGAGAACTTTTAGCCTATGCAGCAGTGACTAAAAGTCCAGAAAAAGCTTATGAAGCCATTTATAATGGAAGTTGGGAAGGAAGAGAACCAGAATACCTTGTATTTCATCGGATTGCGGTTTCTAGAGATGTCCAAGGCCAAGGTGTTGCCCAGACCTTCTTGGAAGGCTTGATTGAAGGTTTTGATTACCTGGATTTTCGTTCAGATACACATGATAAAAATAAGGCCATGCAACATATCTTTGAAAAGCTTGGTTTTAAACAGGTCGGTAAAGTTCCAGTAGATGGGGAACGTTTGGCCTATCAAAAATTAAAATCAAATGCCTAAGCAGTATGCAAAGATGCTGTACAAGTCTCCGATTGGAATCTTATCTTTGGTAGCAGATGATCACTATCTGTTTGGGATATGGGTTGAAGCACAGAGCCATTTTGAGCGAGGTTTGTCGGTGTGTAATCTAGTTGAGGTGAAAAGTCATCCCATATTAAATCAGATTGCTAGCTATTTAGATGCTTATTTTAAAGGACAAAATCAAGATTTGTCTCAATTACCTTTGGCTCCTGTTGGTAGTGACTTTGAAAAAAGAGTCTGGAACTACTTGCGGGAAATTCCTTTTGGTCAGACTGTTACTTATGGACAAATAGCTAAGGACTTGCAGATAGCTTCGGCTCAGGCAATCGGAGGTGCTGTGGGGCGCAACCCCTGGTCTATCCTAGTACCTTGTCACCGCGTATTAGGTGCTGGTAATCGTCTAACAGGCTATGCTTCAGGACTTGACAAGAAGGCTTGGCTCTTAAAGCATGAAGGTGCAGCATTTCAAGAAAATAAGAAATAGAAAGGAAAGAAAATGTTAGAATTTATCGAATATCCAAAATGTACAACTTGTAAAAAAGCCAAAAAAGAGTTAGATCAACTTGGACTAGAATATAAAGATGTTCATATTGTAGAAGAAACTCCAAGTGAAATGATCATTCTGAACTGGCTTGAAACTTCTGGATTTGAGTTGAAGCAATTTTTCAATACCAGTGGGATTAAATACCGTGAACTGGGTTTAAAAGATAAGGTTGGGACTTTATCCAATAAAGAAGCAGCCAAACTCTTGGCCAGTGATGGTATGTTATTAAAACGTCCAATATTAGTGGAGAATGGTGTTGTTAAACAAATTGGCTATCGTAAAACCTACGACAACTTGGATTTGAAATAGTTTTTTTCTATCTCCTTGATAGGTAAAATATATAACCTCACACTTTTAAAGTATGATAAACTAGTAGGTAGACAAAGTCTCTTCTGCACGTAGCAAATATTTTAAATCTAGGCAGAAGTATGATAGAATGATTCATTATCAGGAGAGGATGTTTCTATGAATGTTACAACACTTTTAGCATCAGATTGGTACCAAAACTTGATGCAGTATATTCCAGACGGCAAACTGTTTAGTTTTCGTTCTGTCTTTGATGGGATTCCAAGAATTGTACAACAATTGCCAACAACATTGATGTTGACAGTATTTGGTGCTTTTTTTGGCATCATCTTGGCCTTGGTTTTTGCTATTGTAAAAATTAATCGCGTTAGAATTCTTTATCCATTACAAGCATTTTTTGTTAGTTTCTTAAAAGGGACACCAATCCTAGTGCAGTTGATGTTGACTTACTATGGAATTCCTCTGGCATTAAAAGCGTTGAATCAACAATGGGGGACTGCTTTTAATATCAATGCGATTCCGGCTGCAGCTTTTGCAATTGTAGCTTTTGCTTTTAACGAAGCAGCTTACGCTAGTGAAACTATCCGTGCCGCTATTCTTTCTGTCAATCCTGGAGAGATTGAAGCCGCTCGTAGTCTTGGAATGACACGTGCACAAGTTTACCGTCGTGTGATTATTCCAAATGCAGCGGTAGTAGCGACTCCAACCTTGATTAACTCCCTAATCGGTTTGACTAAGGGTACTTCCCTAGCCTTTAGTGCTGGTGTTGTAGAAGTCTTTGCCCAAGCTCAGATTTTGGGTGGTGCCGACTACCGTTACTTCGAACGTTTCATCTCAGTTGCTCTTGTATACTGGGTGGTAAATATCGCTATTGAAAATCTTGGTCGCTTTATTGAGAGAAAAATGGCCATCGAAGCACCAGATAATGCGAAAACAGATGTGAAAGGAGACCTTCGCTAATGATTAAGATTTCAAATTTAAGCAAATCCTTTTCAGGTCAAACCGTCTTGGATCATCTGAATTTAGATATTCAAAAAGGGGAAGTAGTGGCTTTGATTGGTTCATCAGGAGCAGGGAAATCAACCTTTCTTCGTAGCCTAAATTATCTGGAAACACCTGATAGCGGAAGTATTCAGATTGATGATTTCAAAGTGGATTTTTCTCAAATTACTCAAGAAGAAATCCTGACTCTTCGTCGCAAGTTGTCCATGGTGTTCCAACAGTTCAACTTATTTGAACGTAGAACAGCCCTAGACAATGTCAAGGAAGGTTTGGTAGTTGTTAAAAAACTTTCCGACGAAGAAGCAACTAAGATTGCCAAAGAAGAGTTAGCTAAGGTTGGTCTTTCAGATCGTCAACAGCACTATCCTCGCCACTTATCAGGTGGACAAAAACAACGGGTAGCTTTGGCGCGTGCTTTGGCCATGAAGCCAGCAATCTTACTCTTGGATGAACCAACTTCCGCACTTGACCCAGAATTGGTTGGTGAGGTAGAAAGATCTATTGCCAATGCCGCTAAATCAGGTCAAACCATGATTTTAGTCAGTCACGATATGTCCTTTGTTTCTCAGGTAGCTGATAAGGTTTTGTTCTTGGATAAAGGAAAGATTATTGAGTCTGGAACACCAGATGAGATTATCAATCATCCTAAAGAAGAACGAACAAAAGAATTCTTTGCTAGTTACAAACGGACCTATATTTGATATAATAGAAGATAAGAAAGACTCAGTTAGCTAGGCTAACTGGGTTTGCTCTTTAAAATTAATAGAAACGAGAGAGAGCATGCTAGTTCAGCTATTTGCTTTGTATTTAGAGAGTTTAGTGTTGACAATTCTACTGGTCTTGATTATTTTGGGACTCTGGATTGGACTTAGAGCTCTGTCGGGGGTTGACAAAACTGCTAAAGCACGTCAAGCCCATCTCTACGATATGATTATGATTGGAGTTTTAACAATTCCAGTATTATCATTTGCAACCATGAGCATCTTGTTGGTTCTCAAGGCTTAATAGTTGTAAAATGGGATTTAATCCGTTAGAATAAAAATAGTTACAACAAGAAAGAAGGAAAGAGAATGTACGATACGATTATTATCGGTGCAGGGCCTGCAGGCATGACTGCAGCCTTATATGCAGCTCGCAGCAATCTCAAAGTTGCTTTGATTGAAGGTGGTCTTCCAGGCGGTCAGATGAATAACACTTCTGATATAGAAAACTACCCAGGCTATGCTAATATCAGTGGCCCAGAATTAGCAGAAAAGATGTTTGAACCTCTTGAAAATCTAGGTGTTGAACATCTCTATGGCTTCGTTGAAAATGTTGAGGATCATGGGGAATTTAAAAAAGTCGTAACAGACGACCAAGTTTATGAAACTCGCACAGTTACCGTAGCGACTGGTTCCAAACACCGTCTCTTGGGAGTTCCAGGTGAAGAAGAACTCAATAGCCGTGGTGTTTCTTACTGTGCGGTTTGTGATGGAGCCTTTTTCCGTGACCAAGATTTGTTGGTTGTGGGTGGAGGTGACTCAGCAGTTGAAGAAGCAATCTTCTTAACACGATTTGCTAAGTCTGTAACCATCATTCACCGTCGTGATGAACTTCGTGCTCAAAAAGTCTTGCAAGATAGAGCTTTTGCCAATGAAAAAATCAACTTCATTTGGGATTCGGTTGTCAAAGAAATCAAGGGTGAAAACCGTGTGGAGTCAGTTGTCATTGAAAATGTTAAAACAAATCAAGTGAGTGAACATGCCTTTGGTGGAGTCTTTATCTATGTTGGTTTAGATCCAGTTAGCGATTTTACAAAAGATTTACAAATCCAAGATGAGTCAGGTTGGATTGTGACAGATGACCACATGAAGACAAATGTTGCTGGTGTCTTTGCAGTTGGGGATGTTCGTCAGAAAGATCTTCGTCAGGTTACAACAGCGGTTGGTGATGGCGCGATTGCAGGCCAAGAAGCCTATAAATATATCATTGAACATAATTAAAAAAGTTTCCAATCAAACGATTGGAAACTTTTTTATAATCGATTTCGAAAGACTTCGTACATGAGAATAGCAGCAGCAACACTGGCATTGAGGCTCTGTACGTGACCATTCATAGGAATGGTGATCATCTCGTCTACTTGTTTCTTGATGTTGCTTGAAATACCTTTGCCTTCATTTCCGATGATGAGAGCAATCTTTCCTTTGGTATTCCATTTGTTGCAAGGAGTTCCATTCATATCAGTACCGAATGTCCAGAAGCCTTCATCCTTGAGTTTGTCCAAGGTTTGGCTGAGATTGGTCACGCGAGCTATAGGAACGTGCTCAATTGCACCTGTTGCTGTTTTTGCTACGACGGGAGTAACACCGACAGCTCGATGTTTGGGAATGATGACACCTGAAACATTGGTTGCATCCGCTGTTCTCAAGATAGAACCGAGATTATGTGGGTCCGTTAAACCATCAAGGATTAGTAGTAGTGGGTTTTCTTCCTGGCGTGTCTTAGCAAGAATTTGCTCAAGTTCAGTATAGGCAAATTCAGAAACGCGCAAGACAAAACCTTGGTGAACAGCTCCTTCAGTCATCTCAGAAAGTGATTTTTTAGAAGTCCAAGAAATGGATACTTTCTTTTCAGTAGCCAATTCCTTAACTTTGTCCACATTCTTTCCTCGTAAATCTTCCTGAAGGTAGAGTTTGTTTCCAGTATTTGCTAAAAGAGCTTCTGTGACGGCATGAACGCCATAGACAATATCGTTTGTTTTCATACCTTCATTATAACACAAAATCCCGTCTTGCAACGGGATTTTCTTTATTCAAGAATGAGCAAACCATCTTTAACTTCAAATGGGTCTTTTTCATTGATACGATCGTAGAACATAATGCCATTTAAGTGGTCAATTTCGTGTTGAACTACAATAGAGTTATAGCCCTTAAGTTTGATGCGGTGCTTTTCTCCATCCTTATCAAAATAGTCGACAGTTACTCGAGCATGGCGGATAACATAGCCTGGAACGGCACGGTCGACAGACAAGCAACCTTCTCCCTCGCCTAGAGCAGCATCTTGGACTGAGTGGGATACGATTTTCGGATTGTACATGACAGCCTGTAAGTCATAGGCTTCTTGAGGTGTTTCACCTTCCTCGGTGATATTAGGAACTAAAACAGCAATGATGCGTTTTGAGATATCGAGTTGTGGTGCAGCAAGCCCAACACCTCCACGTAGACCTAATTTTTCAGCCATAACAGGATCTTGAGAGTGTTTCAAAAATTGCATCATTTTTTCTCCGAGAATGATATCTTGATCACTCAAGGGGAAGCTGACTTCCTCGGCAACGGCACGAAGAGTAGGGTTCCCTTCGCGGATAATATCTTTCATATCAATTAAATGAGCAGCTTTGGTAATTCGTTCTATAGCAGACATATTCTTTCCTTTCCTTCTATTACAATTACATGATAACACAAAACAGATGAGAAAGAAAGTCACAGAAGTTGCTAAAAAATAATATAATAAAAGGAAATACTAATTTGTCTGTGGTATAATAAGGTAAGGAGACTTGCATCAAAAAGCAAGGAGAAAAAATATGGAACAACGTAATAGTAGAAGAAAAAATGGTCCTGTTTTACATGCTATTAGACATTCTGTTCGATTTTTCAGGAATTATAAGCAGTGGGATAATCGTACTTTTATTGTGGTCTTGTTAGCTTCGGTAGCTGTCTCGATGATTTTTACTTTATTAGCGGAAGGAGCTCGAGGGATTTCTTTAAGCAGTAGTTATCCAAGTGCTGTGCAGAAAAAGTTAAATTCTCAGGAAAAGAATGCAGATACGGAGCAAGAAACAAGTGCGCGTATAATGGCAAATGGGGATTTGCTCTATCATATTCCGATTTATAGAACTGCTCTAAAAGAAGATGGGACTTATGATTTCCATGAAAATTTTGAGTATGTAAAATCATGGCTCAAGCAAGCTGACTTAGTCATCGGTGATTTTGAAGGAACTGTAAATAAAGACCATTATCTCGCAGGTTACCCCTTGTTTAATGCACCTGGTGAAGTCATGGATGCTATAAAGGATGCTGGTTATCAGGTCTTAGACTTGGCTCACAATCATATTTTGGATTCTCAGATTGAGGGAGTTTTTTCAACTGCAGATGCTATCGAAAAAGCTGGAATGACACCAATTGGTGTTTATACCCATGAACCACGAGAGAAAGCACCGATAGTCATCAAGGAAGTTAACGGGATTAAAGTTGCCCTTTTAGCCTATTCTTATGGATTTAACGGCATTGAAGAATACATTTCTAAAGAAGACTATGATAATCATCTTTCTGACTTAAATGAAGACAAGATGAAGGCTGAAATTGAACGAGCAGAGAGGGAAGCGGATATTACAATTATCATGCCTCAGATGGGAATTGAGTACCAATTGGAACCAACTGAAGAACAAAAGATTCTCTATCACAAGATGATTGATTGGGGAGCTGATATTATCTTTGGTGGTCATCCTCACGTAGTTGAGCCTGCTGAAACGGTTGAGAAAGATGGGGACAAGAAACTCATTATCTATTCTATGGGGAATTTCATCTCAAATCAGCGAATTGAGACTATGCAAGATGAGGAAAATGCAAAATGGACAGAACGTGGTGTTCTCATGGATGTGACCATTAAGAAAAAAGCAGGTAAGACTACGATTGAGACGGCTAAAGCACATCCCAGCTGGGTTAATAGAACACCAAAAGGAACTTATTCTCCTGAAGGCTATCCGCTCTATCTGTACCAGACCTACATTTTAGAAGATTTTATAGAGGGTGGGAAGTACCGTAGTCAGTTAGACGAGGCGACCAAGGAACGGATTGATACAGCCTATAAGGAAATGAATGAACATGTAGGGTTGAAGTGGTAGTGACTGGATCACAAGGAGACACAATGGAAATTAAGATAATAGCGACAGATATGGATGGTACCTTGTTAGATCCTAAAGGACAATTGGATCTAACACGCCTCGAAAAAATCTTGGACCGACTCGATCAACGTGGCGTTCGTTTTGTCATTGCAACGGGAAATGAAGTTCATCGAATGCGACAATTACTGAAACATCTAGCAGATAGAGTAGTTCTCGTGGTTGCTAATGGTGCTCGTATATTTGAAAATGATAAATTGATTCAAGCTCAGACTTGGGAAGATGCTATGGTTGATAGGGCTTTGGGTCATTTTAAAGGCAGAGAGTGTCAGAATCAGTTTGTCGTAACTGCTATGAATGGGGGTTTTGTAAAGAAAGGCACTGTCTTTACAGAACTTGATAAATTTATGACTCCGGAGATGATTGAGAAATTCTATCAACGGATGCACTTCGTCGATGAATTTGACTCTAAACTCTTCGGTGGTGTTCTCAAGATGAGTATGGTTGTTGGTGAAGAACGATCCGATTCGGTTTTACAGGAAATCAATGACTTGTTTGATTGTCAGGTTCGAGCTGTTTCTAGTGGCTATGGCTGTATCGATATCTTACAGGATGGGATTCATAAGGCTTGGGGCTTAGAAGAATTGCTCAAACGCTGGAACTTAAAACCAGAACAAATCATGGCTTTTGGAGACAGTGAAAATGATATTGAAATGTTGGAACTGGCAGGAATTTCTTACGCCATGAAAAATGCTGAGGAGTCTGTTAAGGAAGTTGCGACAAAAGTGGCGCTAGACAACAGTCAGGCAGGTGTTTACCAAGTTTTAGAAAACTGGCTAGAAAAAGGAGAATAACTTGGCAGTACAACTATTAGAGAACTGGCTCTTAAAAGAGCAAGAGAAAATTCAAACCAAGTATCGTGAACTTAATCAAATATCGGTAATTGAACCAGATATCATTTTTATTGGAGATTCTATTATTGAGTATTATCCCTTGCAAGAATTATTGGGAACGTCAAAAACCATTGTGAATCGAGGGATTCGAGGCTATCAGACGGGACTTTTACGAGAAAATCTTGATGCTCATCTCTATGGCGATGCAGTGGATCAAATTGTGCTTTTGATTGGGACCAATGACATTGGGAAAGATATTCCAATGAGTCAAGCATTAACAAATCTTGAAAGTGTGATTCAAAGTATTTCTCGTGACTATCCGCTGTCACAGATTAAGCTAGTTTCCATTTTGCCGGTCAATGAGAGTACGGACTTCAAGCAGACTGTTTATATTCGTACCAATGAGAAAATCAAGGCTTGGAACCAAGCCTATCAAGACCTTGCCTCTGCCTATATGCAGGTTGAATTTGTGCCTGTTTTTGAGAACTTACTCGATCATGAAGGGCAACTCAAGTCAGACTTCACAACAGATGGCCTTCACCTCAGCGTCTCTGGTTACCAGGCTTTATCAAATACTTTAAAAAAATATATTTTATAGATTCAGTATAGATGAACAAGATTTTTTATGATTAATATTTTTTGTAAAATAAATATGTTGCTAATATTATTAAAAAAATTCTTTCAATGCTAGCAATCTCATGTTAGTTGATGATACTATTCACTTGTCGGAGGATATACTAAATAATAGACCTTGAAAGTATAGTGAAGTGAAATAAAATCTGGATAAATTGATTAAGGAAGTCAAATCAATTTCTCGCAATGTTTTAGAAGTCACAGTGCACTATTCTGTATGCAATCTACTATCTGCTCTTCATTTGACAATTCGATACAATAAAAAGCTCCATAATATCTATAGGAATTTGCCTATTACAAATATTATCGAGCTTTTTTGGCTCTTTCCTACTATTTGTCAAGTCTATCAAGGTTTTAAGAATCAAATGAGACAAGACAGTAGCTGTTTTGAGGCTACTGTCATATTTTCAACAAAAATAAATCGTTTTCACTTGACAAAAATTGGTCTATACCATATAATAAAATAAAGAATATGGAGGACAAAATTATGAAAGTTATTCAAGTGGAAAATCCAATTGAAGGTGGAAAAGTTGCTTTTGATATCTTAAAAGAAAAATTGGAAAACGGTGCACAAACATTGGGACTTGCAACAGGAAGTAGCCCTCTGGAATTTTACCAACGAATCGTTGAGAGCGATCTTGATTTTTCAAATCTTACAAGTGTGAACTTGGATGAGTACGTAGGTCTTGATGGGGACAATCCTCAATCATACCGTTACTTTATGCAAGAAAATCTATTCAACAAGAAGCCATTTAAAGAAAGTTTCTTGCCACGTGGTGTCAAGGATAATGCAGAAGCAGAAGTAGAACGCTACAACCAAATTCTTGCTGACCATCCAGTTGACCTACAAATCTTAGGAATTGGCCGCAATGGTCATATTGGCTTTAATGAACCAGGCACACCATTTGATAGCCAAACTCACCTTGTAGAGCTTGATCAGTCTACAATCGAAGCTAACGCACGCTTCTTTGAGAAGATTGAAGATGTTCCAACCCAAGCTATTTCAATGGGGATTAAAAACATTTTGGATGCTAAGTCTATCCTTCTATTTGCTTATGGTGAATCAAAAGCAGAAGCTATCGCTGGAACTGTTGAAGGTCCTGTGACAGAAAGTCTACCGGCAAGTAGCCTACAAAACCATCCAGATGTGACCATTATCGCAGATGCAGCAGCACTCAGCTTGTTAAAGAAATAAGATTTTAATCATTAAAAACCATTCGATCCTATGGATTGGGTGGTTTTTTGGTCTGGATATATTTCAAATATGATAAGGGTTGAAAATCAAAATTTTTTGTATTTTTTACATGAAGAAGACAAATTTGACTGTTCATCACTTTCTGCTTTATGTCAGTATTTAGCAAAGTTAGAAACTATTAGTTTAGGTCAAGTAAAGGATTTATATTTTATTCGAGAGCAAATACTGAAACATCTTGTTGATCACGTTGGCAGCAAGGACTTATATACCATTTTTGATCTACCGTCAGATTATTGGGAGTACCTAGACCACATGGGGTTAGAAATTAAAAAATTAAGTGTTCGTTTAGAACAAACTTTAGAAGTGAAGAACTAGGCTAGACATAATGGTAAAATCTTGTAAATTTTAAATGGAATGATTTGGGAGAATTTCATTTTTTTCTTGACAATTTTCTTTATTCCGTGTAAAATAGAATAGATCTTGAACTTGAAGGGAGTGAAAAAAATGTCTAAAACAGTAGTACGTAAGAATGAATCTCTTGACGATGCTCTTCGTCGTTTCAAACGTGCAGTTACTAAAGCTGGTACTCTTCAAGAAACACGCAAACGTGAATTCTATGAAAAACCTTCTGTAAAACGTAAACGTAAGTCAGAAGCAGCTCGTAAACGTAAAAAATTCTAATTAATAAGAAAGGCTAGACTTGTCTAGTCTTTTTTGTTTTTAAATAAATCCTATAAATCCTGCAAAATTCTGAAACTTCCTACTACAATTTGATATAATAGAGGGAAGAACTTGATTGAAGGAGAAAATTATGTCGGTTTTAGTCAAAGAGGTGATTGATAAGCTCAGACTAGACATTGTCTATGGTGAGCCTGAATTACTTGAAAAGAAAATCAATACTGCGGATATTACGCGACCAGGGCTTGAAATGACGGGGTATTTTGACTACTATACTCCAGAGCGGATTCAGTTATTGGGAATGAAAGAGTGGTCTTATCTGATTAGTATGTCTTCTCATAACCGCTACCAGGTTTTGAAAAAGATGTTTCAACCAGAAACACCTGCAGTTATTGTTGCGCGTGGTTTAGTAGTTCCAGAGGAAATGCTAAAGGCCGCTCGAGAATGTAAAATTGCTATTTTAACGAGTCGTACAGCAACAAGTCGTCTGTCTGGAGAATTGTCAAGTTACCTAGATTCTCGTTTGGCTGAGCGTGAAAGTGTACATGGTGTCTTGATGGACATCTATGGTATGGGTGTGTTAATCCAGGGCGACAGTGGTATTGGTAAGAGTGAGACAGGTCTAGAACTCGTGAAACGAGGACACCGTTTGGTGGCTGATGACCGTGTAGATATCTTTGCTAAGGATGAAATGACTCTCTGGGGTGAACCAGCTGAAATCTTGAAGCATTTACTTGAGATTCGTGGTGTTGGTATTATAGATGTGATGAGTCTTTATGGTGCCAGTGCAGTTAAAGATTCTTCACAAGTTCAGTTAGCTGTCTATCTAGAAAATTATGACACGCAAAAGACTTTTGATCGTCTAGGCAATAATGCTGAGGAATTGGAGATTTCTGGAGTAGCTATTCCACGTATCCGCATTCCTGTAAAAACAGGACGTAATATTTCTGTCGTTATCGAAGCAGCAGCGATGAATTATCGTGCTAAGGAAATGGGCTTTGATGCTACTCGACTATTTGAAGAAAGATTGACAAATCTGATTGCAAAGAACGAGGTGAAAAATGATTGATCCAATCGCTTTTCAAATTGGTCCTTTAGCTGTTAGATGGTATGCACTCTGCATCGTTTCAGGTCTTGTTTTAGCGGTATACCTTGCCAGTAAAGAAGCGCCTAAAAAGAAGATTTTATCTGATGATATTTTGGACTTCATCTTAATTGCCTTTCCTTTGTCAATCATTGGAGCTAGACTCTACTATGTTATTTTTAGATTTGATTATTATAGCCAACATCTGGGAGAGATTTTTGCTATTTGGAATGGTGGTCTTGCCATATACGGTGGTTTAATTACTGGCGCGATTGTACTCTATATCTTTGCTGATCGCAAATTAATCAATACTTGGGATTTCTTAGATATTGCAGCTCCTAGCGTCATGATTGCTCAGAGTCTAGGGCGTTGGGGAAACTTCTTTAACCAAGAAGCTTATGGAGCAGTCGTTGAAAATCTAGACTATTTACCTGGTTTTATTAAGAATCAGATGTATATTGATGGCTCATACCGCCAACCAACCTTCTTATACGAGTCTATCTGGAATCTGATCGGTTTTGCCTTGATTGTCATTTTTAGACGCCGATTAAAGAGTATCCGTCGTGGTCATATCACTGCCTTTTATCTAATTTGGTACGGATTTGGACGTATGATTATTGAGGGCATGCGTACGGATAGTCTCATGTTCTTTGGACTCCGAGTATCTCAGTGGTTGTCTGCCCTATTGATTGGCCTTGGTATTTATATCATCTTTTATCAAAATCGGAAAAAAGCACCATTTTATAATGTAAAAAAGGAGAATTAAAATGTTAGAAGTGGCTTATATTATTGTGGCAATTGCCTTGGTTGTATTTTTAGTTTATCTGACTATTACCCTTCAAAAAGTTGGTCGTGTAATTGATGAAACTGAAAAAACTGTTAAAACTTTAACATCAGATGTAGATGTAACTCTTCATCAAACAAATGAATTGCTTACAAAAGTCAACGTTCTTGTTGATGATATCAATGTCAAAGTTGCTACAATTGATCCCCTCTTTACAGCAGTTGCAGACCTTTCTGTTTCTGTTTCTGACCTAAATGATCAAGCGCGTGTTTTGAGTAAAAAGGCATCATCTGCTGGTTCAAAAACACTCAAGACTGGTGCAAGTCTGTCAGCTCTTCGTCTTGCAAGTAAATTTTTCAAAAAATAAAAAAGGAGTAAGCTAATGGGTAAACTATCATCTATCTTTCTAGGAACTGTTTCAGGTGTTGCTGCAGCCTTGTTTCTAACAAGTGACAAAGGAAAACAAGTTAGAAGCCAAGCACAAGAATTTTTAGAAGATCTAAAAGAAGATCCTGAGTATGCTAAAGAGCAGGTTTGTGAAAAATTAACGGATGTCAAAGAACAAACCAAAGAATTTGTTCTTAAAACAAAAGAGCAGATTGAATCTGGGGAAATTACTCTTGACACTGTTCTTGATAAAGCAAAATATCATGCTCAACAAGCGACTGAAGCTTCAAAAGAAACCTTGAATCATTTTAAATCACAACTGGAAGAGAAAGTAGTTGTGGAAGAAAAAGAAAATGGTCAAGAAATTGTCATCGAGCTTCAAGAAAATTAACATAGAATCACCATTTCTTGGTTTTCTAGAGAATCAAGAATGGTGATTTTTTTCCTTTAATGAACTCTTTGTGATATAATGGCAGTATAGAAAGTGTAATATTTAGATTTCTTTCTTAATTTACTGAAATTTTAACAGCAAGTTATTGATCTTCATATGGATGGGGAAATGTACCTAGATGATAAAAGAGAAAAAGATAACCTTGTTATTTTTTACAGAGTTGTTTGGAAGTCTAAAATTAGCGGTTCTGTCCGTAACCTAAATAACCCGCCTGATTAACAGGGGGACTGGGTTTAGCTATTACAACAAATAGTTATTTAAAGATTGAAAGGATTTAAAATGTGATGTATTAAAGTAGAGTAAAGTTCCTAAATTTTAGGAAAATAAAAAAGTATGATTTTGTTAACAGAAAATGTTGACACCTTCTATATTATATATAGAAATGATAGTTAAAAAGGAATTGGGTAACATGAAAGATATCTTTAATAAACGCCAACGTTTTTCGATTCGGAAGTTTTCTGTTGGAGCGGCATCTGTACTAATAGGGGTTGCCTTGTTTGCTCCAACTCAAGGAGTTTTGGCTTCTACGGAAAATAATGATAAATCAGGGATAGAAGTTAATTCTGAGATTGACAATTCACTGCCGACTGTGGAGATCAAAGAAGAAGTTCAAAGTATCTCAGAACATCGAAACAATGCTTCTTCTGAGATAGATGCTAAAGAGATTTCAACAGTAGCTACAAAAGAGACAGTTCTAGATACTTCCGGTGGTAAGGAAAATATCAATTCGACGGCAACTACTTTGGTGGCTGGTGAAGACAGATCAAGTGCTCCAGAGGTTAGAGCAGCATCAAATCCTACTGAGATTAAAAAATATGAATTGACTGAGGAAGATGCTAAAAAAATCAAAGCAGGAATAATCGGTTCAGAAGGTGATCAACTTGATAGTTTATTAGTTAATGGTCCCAAGTTAAATCCAGAAGGTTATACAGATGATGATTACTTGAAGGATAAAGAAGAGCTTTATATTTATGAAAAAAATGGGAAAAAGTATGTAGGTTATAATAGCCATCCGCTACTAGAGGATACTGATGGTGATGGTATTATTGACAGTGACGAAAAGTCAGATGAAAAATTAAAATGGAATGTAAGTGAACGTGATATGATTATGTTCATGGAATTGTCCTACCGTGACGATAAGTACATTGACAGAGTACTGGATCATAAGACACCTTTAACAGAAGCAGAGTTATACAAAAAGAAAGGTGAAAGTAAACCACGCTATGAATATATGATGATGAATAGGGAATTGGGACCTTATTGGAAAAGAAAGAAAAGTTATCATACATCCAGTGGACTTGATGCTGTATTATTTGAGACTAAGAGCGATTTCTTATATTTACCAAATGGAACTGCCCAGGTACTAGCATTTCGTGGGACTAGTGATTCTAAAGATATAGGTGCTGATATAACACTTGGAACAGGGAGTAATCCTAAACAGGCGATAGAAGCAGAAGAAATTATGCGTGAATTAGCTAAGGATAAGAGTATCACCAACCTTTATCTAACAGGACATTCTCTGGGAGGATATTTAGTACAACGGGCAATGGTTGAAGCCTATCAGTTGGCATATTCTGACAGCAGAGTCATGTCTACTAAAGAACAGCTGGCTTATAGAAACTTTTATAATAATGTATTAAAAAAAGGAACAACATTTAATGCTCCAAAAGTGAGGACAGGTCTTCTCTCATCATCTGCGTTTTGGCAAAAAGGTTTAGATAGTAAAAAAATAGCTAAGTCAGGTAAACTGACCCATTATATAGTTAATAACGATTCTACTATAGGAAAAAGTGTCAGTAATGATAGTGATGTTGTTATAAATGTTGGGGATACAAAAGGAGGGCATAGTTCCCGTTCTTATTTTGAAAATGATATGATTAATAGGGAACCGAAATTCATATCAGGAAAACGTGTTTCTTTAGATGGGATAGGTTTTCAAAATCCTAAGATTACTACAGCCAAGTCTCTAGAAAAAGTTGGAGAAACTGTTGTATATAGCAAACTCGGAAATGACATCATTAAGTCAACAACTGTTAGTATCAAGGATCCTGATACAGGACAGATTACTAAAAATGCACTTGATCAAGTGTTCAAGGAAAATGGTGCGAAGGACAAAGTAGAAACAACAGAAATCCCATCACCTAAGAAATACGTGAAAGATGATACACGCGAAAAAGGACAAGCTAATGTTGAAGTACCTGGAAAAATCGGGAAACAGACGGTAACAACAACTTATAGTGTAAATCCTAAAACTGGAGTTCTTATTGAACATGTAGGACAACCAGTAGTTAAGCAACCGGCAACAGAAACAGTTGTCAAAGTCGCAGCCAAGGATGAAGTAGAATACATTAAAAAAGGAGACGACGTTGTTAAGAAGACAACAAGCTACACAGTAGACCCCAAAATTGGCAGTCTTACTTCGGCTGAGAAGGAAGAAGTAGTCAATAGAGGTGGCGCGAGGGATATAGTTGAGTATAATTCAGTTGAACCCAAACCAGTTTATTTAAAAGATGAGAACAGTCCAAAAGGTACTGTTACCGTTCAATTTCCAGGGAAAGCAGGACAAACTAAAGTCACCACAACATATAGCGTAAACCCAGTAAATGGAACCCTAACTCCATCAAAAGGCAAACCAGAAGTCGTAACTATACCAATAGCTAGAGTTGTAAAAGTGGGAGCTAAGGACAAAGTAGTAGAAACACCGATTGAACCTGAAGTAGAATACGTTAAAGATGTTGAAAAAGACTTCGGTACAACATCTCAGCGTACTGAGGGTAAAAAAGGTAAAACAGTTGTTACAACCACTTATGATGTAGATTCAAAGGACGGTCATATCACAGAACACGTTGGTACCCCAGTCGTCACCCCAGCAGGTAAGACAATCGTTAAAGTTGGTGCGAAAACTAAGGTTGAACAATCTAAAGATTCTGAAGGTCGCGATGTGATTGATACCACTACCTATGAAGTTGATCCAAAAACAGGTAAGGTAACTCCAACAACCGTTCGAACTTATGGGAAAACGAAAGAACCAACAGTCGAGAAGAAAGTAGTACCATCCCCAGTAGTTTATGAAAAAGATGGTACGAAAGAAAAAGGCACAGCCCCAACTACTGTTAAAGGTGAAGGTGGTGAAGACACTATCACAACAACTTACACTGTGGACACTAATACTGGAAAGATTATAGTAAGTGAAGGAAAACCAGTTCGTACGAAAGAACCAACGAATACTATTGTCAAAGTCGCAGCCAAGGACAAAGTAGTAGAAACCCCAATTGAACCTGAAGTTGAATATGTTAGAGATGGTGAACGAGAAGTTGACACACCTAATGAACGTATTGAAGGAGCTAAAGGTAAAACAGTTACTACAACCACTTACGATGTAGATTCAAACGATGGTCATATCACAGAACACGTTGGCAACCCAGTCGTCACCCCAGCAGGTAAGACAGTCATTAAAGTTGGTGCGAAAACTAAGGTTGAACGTAATAAGGATAACCAAGGTCGCGATGTGATTGATACCACTACCTATGAAGTTGATTCAAAAACAGGTAAGGTAACTCCAACAACCGTTCGAACTTATGGGAAAACGAAAGCACCAACGGTTGAGAAGAGAGTAGTACCATCACCTGTTGTCTATGAAAAAGATGATACGAAAGAAAAAGGTACAGCCCCAACTACTGTTAAAGGTGAAGATGGTGAAGACACTATCACAACCATTTACACTGTGGATCCTAATACTGGAAAGATTACAGCAAATGAAGGTCAACCAGTTCGTACGAAAGCACCAACTAATACTATTGTTAAAGTTGCAGCGAAGGATAAAGTAGAAACAACCGAAATCCCATCACCTAAGAAATATGTGAAAGATGATACACGCGATAAAGGCCAAGACAATGTAGAAGAAGCAGGCCAAGCAGGTTCAAGCACTATCACAACAACATATAGTGTTGATCCTACTACAGGTGCTATTACAGAAACAGTAGGAAAACCAGTAGTAGTAAATCCAACAGAAACTATTGTCAAGGTTCCAGCGAAGGATAAAGTAGAAACAACCGAAATCCCATCACCTAAGAAATACGTAAAAGATGATACGCGCGATAAAGGCCAAGACAATGTAGAAGAAGCAGGACAAGCAGGTTCAAGCACAGTAACAACTACTTACGAAGTAAATCCATCAGATGGAACAATTACAGAAAGAGTAGGAGAACCAGTAGTAGTAAATCCAACAGTAACAATTGTCAAAGTCGCAGCCAAGGACAAAGTAGTAGAAACCCCGATTGAACCAGAAGTTGAGTATGTTAGAGATGGTGAACGAGAAGTTGACACACCTAATGAACGCGTTGAAGGAGCTAAAGGTAAAACAGTTACTACAACCACTTACGATGTAGATTCAAAGGACGGTCATATCACAGAACACGTTGGTAACCTAGTCGTCACCCCAGCAGGTAAGACAATTGTTAAAGTTGGTGCAAAAACTAAGGTTGAACAATCTAAAGATTCTGAAGGTCATGATGTGATTGATACCACTACCTATGAAGTTGATTCAAAAACAGGTAAGGTAACTCCAACAACCGTTCGAACTTATGGGAAAACGAAAGCACCAACAGTTGAGAAGAGAGTAGTACCATCACCTGTTGTCTATGAAAAAGATGATACGAAAGAAAAAGGTACAGCCCCAACTACTGTTAAAGGTGAAGATGGTGAAGACACTATCACAACCATTTACACTGTGGATCCTAATACTGGAAAGATTACAGCAAATGAAGGTCAACCAGTTCGTACGAAAGAACCAACTAATACTATTGTTAAAGTTGCAGCGAAGGATAAAGTAGAAACAACCGAAATCCCATCACCTAAGAAATATGTGAAAGATGATACACGCGATAAAGGCCAAGACAATGTAGAAGAAGCAGGCCAAGCAGGTTCAAGCACTATCACAACAACATATAGTGTTGATCCTACTACAGGTGCTATTACAGAAAGAGTAGGAGAACCAGTAGTAGTAAATCCAACAGAAACTATTGTCAAGGTTCCAGCGAAGGATAAAGTAGAAACAACAGCAATCCCATCACCTAAGAAATATGTAAAAGATGATACGCGCGAAAAAGGCCAAGACAATGTAGAAGAAGCAGGCCAAGCAGGTTCAAGCACTACCACAACAACATATAGTGTTGATCCTACTACAGGCGTTATTACAGAAAGAGTAGGGAAACCAGTAGTAGTAAATCCAACAGAAACTATTGTCAAGGTTCCAGCGAAGGATAAAGTAGAAACAACAGCAATCCCATCACCTAAGAAATATGTAAAAGATGATACGCGCGAAAAAGGCCAAGACAATGTAGAAGAAGCAGGACAAGCAGGTTCAAGAACAGTAACAACTACTTACGAAGTAAATCCATCAGATGGAACAATTACAGAAAGAGTAGGAGAACCAGTAGTAGTAAATCCAACAGAAACTATTGTCAAGGTTTCAGCGAAGGACAAAGTAGTAGAAACACCGATTGAACCTGAAGTTGAGTATGTTAGAGATGGTGAAAAAGACTTCGGTACACCAGCTCAGCGTACTGAGGGTAAAAAAGGTAAAACAGTTACTACAACCACTTACGATGTAGATTCAAATGACGGTCATATCACAGAACACGTTGGCACCCCAGTAGTCAGCCCAGCAGGTAAGACAATCGTTAAAGTTGGTGCGAAAACTAAGGTTGAACAATCTAAAGATTCTGAAGGTCGCGATGTGATTGATATCACTACCTATGAAGTTGATCCAAAAACAGGTAAGGTAACTCCAACAACCGTTCGAACTTATGGGAAAACGAAAGAACCAAAAGTAGAGTTAGAACAGGATCCTAAGACAGGTGATGTTACAGTGACACCGAAGAAGCCAGATGGGTCAACATATCCACCAGGAACTAAGGTAGAAATCTCAGGTAAAGATGGTAATCCAATCGTCGTTACAATCGATGAAGATGGTAAAGGTAAAGTACCAAACAGTGATCTACCAAACGTAGAAAAAACAGGTACAGGTAAGATTACTGAACCAGGTAAATCATCTGTGGAAGTTCCTAAGGTAACAACTTTTGAAAACGATGTATTAGGGGGTTCAATTGCATTACCAGAGCTAATGATTGAGGTTCGATGGATTGATGAAGAAGGAAATGTATTGAAACCATCTGTTAAGACAGGTAATGAAAAGGATACTGAACATGGATCAATTCCAGGATATGAATTTGTACGAACTGTGATTGATGAAAATGAACCAGTAATTACTCACATTTTCAGAAAAGCAAGTGGAAATCCAAATACAATTCCAGCAACTCCAGTCACACCAGATACTAATGGAAATTCTGGTCATGATACACCTGCGCCAACAACTCCAAATCCAAATGCAGTTACTCCGAATGCAAATCACAGATCTACTACAGCTACTATTGATAAGGAATCTAAGTCAAATGATTCTCAAAATGTATTGCCAATACTTGGAACAGAATCTGATATGATTCTTGCATCTTTAGGACTCCTTGGTATGCTAAGTAGCCTTGGACTTGCGTTTGGAAAGAAAAAAGAAGACTAAAATAAGCATTTCGTTAAAGTTTGAACTACTCACTGTTAAGTGAACGATGAAATAAAAGATTAAGAAACGACCTTGTTCCTCATTTGAAGAAGTACAAGGTCGTTGTTTTATTTCTGAAAAAGGGAGACATCAGTATTGGTACCAAACCCCTCTCAAAATATTGTATGACTTCAATCCTAGTGCTCAGTTTTGAAATGTTCCCAAAAGTTCTCAATCGGTGAGCGATTAGTACACTTTCTAATCTAATATATAGAGAATGTCATCAGAAAGGAGAATCTTTCTGTTTTATTTAAACAAACTGTATATTAATGTGTTATAAATATTCGCATATGTTTGCGCTTTATTCGAGAGGTTGAATGGCTTTATGATTGCTTAAATGAATTGAAAATGATATAATCGAGCTGTAATAGCTGTAATAGCTGTAATAGCTGTAATAGCTGTAATAGCTGTAATAGCTGTAATAGCTGTAATAGCTGTAATGTGTAAAAATTGCTCAAAAGAGTGATTTTTATTGTATTATTCCCCAGAGGGAATACTGCTTCTCAATTTGATTTTGTCTTTAATATAAGGAGGAACGATGGAAAAAAAATCAAATTCACTAAGTAGAGTAAAGCGTCGACAACAGGAAAAAGTTTTACGCTTCTCTATTCGTAAATATAGCTTTGGTGCGGCTTCAGTTGCTGTTGCAGCACTGATGTTTTTGGGTGCGCGCGTCGTTAGTGCGGATAGCGTAACACCTGTCGAACAACCTCATGTAGGGGCTTCAATTCAAGGAACGAGTTCGCTTGAATCGCAAGATAAGGAAGAGCCTACTAGTTCTGTAAAAGTGGATACAGCTGTTGCAAGTCAGCTTGTGACACAGCTCAAAGACCAGCTCCACGTCAAGGAAGCTGCTAATACAGATCTTTTGGTTGCTGCCAAGGAAGAACTTGTTAAGGCTGAACAGACTCTCGCTGATTCAAAAGTGAGTCAAGAAGAAGTGGACGCTTTAGTAGCTCGCTTGACCAATGTTTTGGACCAGCTACGAGCAGTGGAAACTCCTCAAGTCAAAGAAGATAAAAATGGTGAAAGTACACAGGAAGCAACTCCGGAAAACAAGCCAGAAGTAGCGAAGCCAACTCCAGAAATTTCAGCTAAGTCTGAGGAAACTTCAGAAAATACTAATGCTGAGCAACTAGAAAAAGCTAAAGCTAGTCTCAAAGTATCTATTGATCGTTTGGAGCAGGCTATCGCCCAAACACCTGAGAATGACTTGACACGTGAAATCTTGGAAAAAGCTATCGCCCAAGTTGCCGTAGCCAAGTCTGCATTTGGTGGTGTAGAAGTTAGCCTTCGTGATGTTGAGGATATGAATCGTGTCATCAAACGTAACGAAAGCTCTGTTATGATTGCACGTAATCGTTTGACTTCTGGGCATAATGACGTCCGTAATGGCGCAGCTATCCCAGTTGGAACAACGCTTCGCGCTGATGCGGGGGCAACCTATGACAATGCTGTTGGGCTCTACTTCACAAAGGAAGGAGATGGCTCAGGTTATCCAGCTGGTACCATGCTCTTTAGAGACCGTAACCAAAATACTGCGGATAAACAAAGAGTTAAGGATGTCAAGGATGTCGTTAAGGTTGATGTCACTAAAAACGGAGATACCTACAATTGGGAAATTGAGTTTGAAGCTAATCCTGAAAACCACCAAAATGCTCATGCTTGGTTTACCATTCCAACTGGTCATACCTTGGTAGACGACGGTTCGGCATCATTTGGTAGTTACTGGGGTGGTTCTGGTGGAAAACGACGTATTGAAACTCAAGGAAGATTACCACGAAACTTATACGACATCTTTAAAGATCAGGTTAGCTCTACGTCTAAGGATGTTAACTTTGGTACCCCTGGTGGAGCTATCGAGCAGGCTTGGGGCAAAGCCGCCACTACCGATGCTTTCTGGAAAGGTGCTGATGGAGAGATTAAAACATTTGAAGAAATCATTTCAAAACCTGATACACTCTATTTTAATCGTACAGGTGGTGCCCGTACGACAACGGAGAAGGATGTTCTGGTATCAGATTATTTGAAGGATTGGTTGATACGAAATACGCAAAAAGTCTATCATTTTGATATTGATTATCGTGGTAGAACTAAGGATAGTGCATCAAACTATATCTTTCGTTTCAAAACCAAGGCTGCTGAGGGGACTCCACTCATGTATGCAGCAGGGATGCGCTCCTATGAGTTCAGCACCCACCGAAATGATATGCAATGGTATGGTTTGCCATCTCCTAAGGTGACGGGGGCTGATCAAACTATCGAAAAAGGTAAGGAAATTCGACTTGAATTTACAACTACAGATAAGCTAGCAGGATTTTCACTTGGTGATCCAAAACTAGGTTATAATCCAGCTGATTCTATCAAGTTAGTGGATAGTAAGCTGGAACTTAAAGATCAAAAAGTTGAAGTTCAAAAAGTGAGTGATTATGAGCACAAGCTTATTATCACAGGTCGTGTTACTTCAGATCCTGGCGACTATAAGGTCAAGGTCAAGTCTGTCAATAACGTTGGACAAAGTGCGGAGTTTACATCAACTGTCAGGGTTACACAATCTATTACACCAACATTAGAGTTGAACCAAGATCCTAATACAGGTGACGTTACAGTAACACCGAAGAAACCAGATGGCTCAACATACCCACCAGGAACTACGGTAGAAATCCCAGGTAAAGGTGACAAGCCAATCCCAGTCACAATCGGTAAAGACGGTAAAGGTAAAGTACCTAATAGTGATTTACCTGAAGGTAATGTCCCAGGTATAGGTAAGATTACAGAACCAGGTCAACCAACTGTTGAAGTTCCTGATGTAACAACTCCAGCTAAGATAACACCGGCTGACAAGATAGCACCAACAATTACTAGCTTAACTCCTAATAGTAATGCAGAAATTGATAGTACTAACCCACATAAGATTATCGTTTATCGTGAAGAAGAGTTTAGCGTTGATGTGAACTTAACTGATAACAGTGGTCGCTTGGATAAGATTAAGGTTCACGACAATGCTCAAGCAGTAGCACCATCAGGTAATTTCGAAGTTACAAATGGTGGTCGTCTTGAAATTCCTGCTAATGGTACAAGTATTAACTTCACGGATAAGACAAGTAATTTAGGTCAAGCTGGCAATGCGACAGATACTAACCCATATAAAGTTAATATTTCAGGTCATGTTGGTAAAAATCAGGTTGTCAATACTCCAGCCAGTCGAAATATCTGGAATCGTTATATTAGTGGATATGACCAGGAAGGTCTGACAAATAACAACACAAACAATGGCTCTGCTAATAACGCCAATATTCAGATTGAGTTCCGTAAGCAAGCTGATAAATATACACCAACAGCTACAACTCCTACAGTGAATCTGACTTCAAATGGAACTGTTCCAGATTTGGGATCACCAGAGACTTATATTGCCAACAAGTCTGACTTGCCACTTAAAGGAACAACACCAGGTACAAAAACGACATATGCATGGAAAGCTGGAGAAACTCCAACTGTTAACAATGGTCAAGTCACACGTACAGTTGTAGTAACTTATCCAGATGGTTCAACAGATGAAGTACCTGTAACCTTCACAGTTCGTGACACAGTAGCACCAACGATTACTAGCTTAACTCCTATTAAGAATGCAGAAATTGATAGTACTAACCCACATAAGATTATCGTTTATCGTGAAGAAGAGTTTAGCGTTGATGTGAACTTAACTGATAACAGTGGTCGCTTGGATAAGATTAAGGTTCACGACAATGCTCAAGCAGTAGCACCATCAGGTAATTTCGAGGTTACAAATAGTGGTCGTCTTGATTTTCCTGCTAATGGTACAAGTATTAACTTCACGGATAAGACAAGTAATTTAGGTCAAGCTGGCAATGCGACAGATACTAACCCATATAAAGTTACTATTTCAGGTCATGTTGGTAAAGATCAGGTTGTCAATACTCCAGCTAGTCGAAATATCTGGAATCGTTATATTAGTGGATATGACCAAGAAGGTCTGACAAATAACAACACAAACAATAACACTGCTAATAACGCCAATATTCAGATTGAGTTCCGTAAGCAAGCTGATAAATATACACCAACAGCTACAAATCCTACAGTGAAGGTGACTTCAAATGGAGCTGTTCCAGATTTGGGATCACCAGAGACTTATATTTCCAATAAGTCTGACTTGCCAGCTACAGGAACAACACCAGGTACAAGAACGACATATGCATGGAAAGATGGAGAAACTCCAACTGTTACAAATGGTAAATTAACACGCACAGTTATAGTAACTTACCCAGATGGTTCGAAAGACGAAGTACCGGTAAATGTAACAGTAACACCACCAGAAAAACTTACACCAACACTAGATGTTGAACAAGATCCTAAGACAGGTGACGTTACAGTAACGCCTAAGAAACCAGATGGCTCAACGTACAAACCAGGAACTAAGGTAGAAATCCCAGGTAAAGATGGTAAGCCAATCCCAGTCACAATCGGTGAAGACGGTAAAGGTAAAGTACCAAACAGCGAATTACCAGACGATAAAGTTCCAGGTACAG
>NZ_JASHCG010000023.1:0-21617 GCF_047464215.1 Streptococcus infantis
CATATGATTCTTTCTAATGAGTTGTTTGATCGCTTTTCATTATAGGTCATATGGGACTTTTTTTCTACACAAAAATAGGCTCCATAATATCCATAGGGGATTTACCCACTACAAATATTATAGAGCCTCTTTTCTTAAAAAATGGACATTTTCCTATTTATCATTGAAATTATAGGCCTGATTTGATATGATAAGACTATGACTAAAAAAAGAACAAATTGTAAAATAAATGACAAGAAGAAAAGAAATTTATGGATTATTGTGGGGCTTCTATTCTTCATAATTCTAACATTAGGTGCAGGTATTGCTTATAAAGTCTTGACCAAGCAAGCTTTTGAGCAAAAAATTGAAGCACTGAAAAAAGAAAAAGATGATGCCTATTCACAAGGAAGTCAGAAAGAGCATTTTCGTAAGGGGCAGGCAGAAATCATCACCTACTATCCTATGACGGGGGACAAGGTCATTACCTCTGTTCAGGATATCATTGTAAAAGATATCACGGATAAAGTAGAAGATAAAGAACATTTGATTTTTTACTACTCTGAAAAAGATTCTTCTTCCATCAAAGGTGTGGAGAGCCATCTTGTAAAAAAACAGGCCTATGACCTGAGTGATTCTACTGTTGTTGAATTAGAAAATACCTCATTAGATCAGCTTTATCTTAAGGAAGATGGGACCCTGTTTACATTAGATCAGCTCTTTACAGATGCTAGCAAAGCTAAGGAAAAGTTTCTTGAGGATATCAAGTCAACACTTCTTGATAAAAAGATTGAGCAAACACTTGTTGATCAAGTAATAGCCGATTTTACAGCTAGCGATTTATCATCTTGGAAGTTTGCATACAAAGATAGTCAATTTGTTCTTTATCCAATCAAAGCAACCAATAATGTAGAAGAAATAGCTTTGCCTATTTCAGACTTCTTTGATGTTATCCAATCGTCCTATCTAACTGAAAAGGATGCAGAACTTTATAAGAAGGCTCAGGCTGAGAAAAATAAAAAAGTAGTAGCTCTTACCTTTGATGATGGACCAGATGGAAATACAACTCCACAAGCTTTAGATATTCTAGCCAAGTATAAGATCAAAGCAACCTTCTTTGTACAAGGAAAGAATATTGCAGGTAATGAGTCGATTCTTAAACGCATGCAGTCTGAAGGTCATGAAGTTGGAAACCATAGTTGGAATCACCCGGTTTTAACAAAACTGTCATTGGAAGATGCCAAGAAACAGCTTACAGATACCGAAGATGCTATTACAAAAGTTCTTGGCAAAAGCTCTAAATTGATGCGTCCACCATACGGAGCAATCTCAGATGATATTCGCAATAGCCTTGATTTAAGCTTTATCATGTGGGATGTGGATAGTTTGGATTGGAAGAGTAAAAATGAAGCAGCGATTTTGACAGAAATTCAGCGTCAGGCAAGCAATGGATCTATCATTTTGATGCATGATATCCATCAAACATCTGTTAATTCATTACCAAAAGTAATTGAGTATCTACAGGAACAAGGTTATAGTTTTGTGACTGTATCAGAGCTACTGAATGCTCGTTTGAAGCCACATGAGATTTACTATTCTCGTAATCAATAGATTGCAAGTCGGAAAAATAGAAAAAATTAAAAAAAGATAGTTTTAATCTTGACAAGTAGGGGAAAACTTGATATCATATAAAAGTTGAGAAAAGCAGAAGTGAGAACTTCTCGCCTTGCGACTAACGTTGTCTGGCCCCTACGGATCAAATTTCAGAAATGGAATACAATCATGTAGTGCGGGTTTGCGTTAGCAAGTCCGCTCTTGTTTTTCTCTAAATTAAAAAAAGAGGTGAAAACCATAGCAAAGCAAGACTTATTCATCAATGATGAAATTCGTGTACGCGAAGTTCGCTTAATCGGTCTTGAAGGTGAGCAATTGGGTATCAAACCACTAAGCGAAGCGCAGGCACTTGCGGACGAAGCTAATGTGGACTTGGTTCTCATTCAACCTCAAGCTAAACCTCCTGTTGCAAAAATTATGGACTACGGTAAGTTCAAATTTGAGTACCAGAAGAAACAAAAAGAGCAGCGCAAAAAACAAAGCGTTGTGACCGTGAAAGAAGTTCGCTTGAGCCCAGTTATCGACAAGGGTGATTTCGAAACTAAACTTCGCAATGCTCGCAAGTTCCTTGAAAAAGGAAACAAAGTGAAGGTATCCATTCGCTTTAAGGGGCGTATGATCACCCATAAAGAGATTGGTGCAAAAGTTTTAGCCGAGTTCGCTGAAGCAACTCAAGATATTGCTATCATTGAACAACGTGCTAAAATGGATGGACGCCAAATGTTTATGCAATTGGCGCCAGCAACTGACAAAAAATAATTGTCATAAAGTTAAATAAAGGAGAAAAAATCATGCCAAAACAAAAAACACACCGCGCATCAGCTAAACGTTTCAAACGTACAGGTTCTGGTGGACTTAAGCGTTTCCGTGCTTACACATCTCACCGTTTCCACGGAAAAACTAAAAAACAACGTCGTCATCTTCGTAAAGCATCTATGGTGCATTCAGGAGATTTCAAACGTATCAAAGCAATGCTTACTCGCTTGAAATAATCGCGTATTTGTAAGTAAACAATTCTAGGAAATATTTGGAGGAAATAAAACATGGCACGTGTTAAAGGTGGCGTTGTATCACGCAAACGTCGTAAACGTATTCTTAAATTAGCAAAAGGTTACTATGGAGCTAAACACATCTTGTTCCGTACTGCAAAAGAACAAGTAATGAACTCTTACTACTATGCATACCGTGACCGTCGTCAAAAGAAACGTGACTTCCGTAAATTGTGGATCACACGTATCAATGCGGCAGCTCGTTTGAACGGACTTTCATACTCACAATTGATGCATGGTTTGAAATTGGCTGAGATCGAAGTTAACCGTAAAATGCTTGCTGACTTGGCTGTTAACGATGCAGCAGCTTTCACAGCTCTTGCAGATGCAGCTAAAGCAAAACTTGGTAAATAATTATTCATAAGACTGGTACAAGTTTGTCCCAGTCTTTTTTAACAAAGGAGAAAAAAATGGCTTCAAAAATGCTACACACATGCTTGCGAGTAGAAAATCTTGAAAAATCAATCGCTTTTTATCAAGATGCTTTTGGTTTTAAGGAATTACGTCGTAGAGACTTTCCAGACTATGCATTCACTATTGTTTATCTTGGACTTGAAGGTGATGATTATGAGTTAGAGTTGACTTACAATTATGATCACGGACCTTATGTTGTCGGTGACGGTTTTGCTCACATCGCCCTAAGCACACCTGATCTTGAGGCTCTTCACAAAGAACATAGCGACAAAGGCTATGAAGTGACAGCACCTAATGGACTTCCAGGGACTCAACCAAACTATTACTTTATCAAAGATCCAGATGGATACAAGGTAGAAGTGATTCGTGAAAATTCATTATAGTTCCTATCGAGTAGCTTGTATGCTACTCGTTTTTTTAATTTGTAGTAGAATGAAAGAAAAAGAATGGAGGCAAGGTCATGAAAGTTCATGTAAAAGATGATTTTTGGCAACTATTTCCAGATGCTCAAATCTCTGTATTGGTGGTAAAAGGTCTCAACAATACTATTGATGAGAGTGACGATCCATATTTTAAAGCTTTATTAGATGAAGGAACAAAAAAAGCCCGGACTTTTATAGCAGATGAGAATTTTACTCAGAATGAAGTGATTCAAGAATGGCGTCAGGCATTCACTTAATTCAAAATTCAAAAATGTGCTCGTTCTTTCTTGAAGCTTTATTAAAGCGTGTGAGTCAAGGAAGAGAATTTAATCCAATAAATCCTTTGGTAGATATCTATAATAGCGTCTTACTTTCTTACGCTGTTCCTTGTGGGGAAGAGGATTTAGCTAAGATTGTTGGTGACTTCTTGGAAGAGCACGAAGGAATGAATCCTTCTTCCACTAGGGTCTGAAAGTGATGCTTCTGCATTAGCTGATGAAATGATTTATTTTGATGACCACGGTGCGGTTTGTCGCTGTTTAAACTGGCGTGAAGCCCAAAGAACCAAAACAAAGATGCTATTTTAGTCATTGAAGCTATCAATGAAGAGCAGGCATCACGAGCTCTAGAATCAATGCTAGAATTACATACTAAAATTGAGAAATATTTTGGTGTTATACTCAATGAAAATCAAAGAGCAAACTAGGAAGCTAGCTGCAGGCTGTACTTGAGTACCGCAAGGCGACGCTGACGTGGTTTGAATTTGATTTTCGAAGAGTATTAGTGGTAAGATCAGTCATTTGACAACCACAAATCCTATCCTAGAGGTAGGATAATGAATGGGAATCACGGTTAATTCAACTGTGGTTCTTTTTTCTACAAGGGAAGAAAGAAATTGTTTTTCTATTTTCTAAAATGGTATAATATAAGAAGAAAAAGGGAGGTGATAGCGAGTGATTGCACAACTTGATACTAAAACGGTTTATAGTTTCATGGAGAGTATGATTTCCATTCAGAAGTATGTTGACCAAGGGAAAGCATACGGCTACTCAGCACTTGGAATCATGGATATTGATAATCTCTATGGGGCTTATTATTTTATCAAAGAGTGCCAAAAACAGGAGATTCAGCCTTTATTAGGTCTTGAGGTGACCGTTCATCATAAGGAGGAACTCGTCAACCTTCGATTTTTAGCCTTGTCAAATCATGGCTATCGAAATCTCATGAAGCTTTCGACTCTAAAAATGACAGGTAAAAAGGAATGGACTGATTTTTCTCCCTATCTAGAATATGTTTGTGTTATTGTTCCCTATTATTCTTCAATTGATTCCTTGGACTTAGGGCATGACTATTATATCGGAGTTTATCCAGATACAGTTCAGTCGAATTTTTCTCGACCAATTCTCCCTCTTTATCGTGTTAATTCTTTCGAACCTGAGGATTTAGAAACGCTTCAAATGCTCAAGGCGATTAAGGAAAATGTGACCTTGCGAGAGGTAGATGTTCAATCGCAACAAGGCTTGTTTTTACCTGCTGATCGCTTAGAGCAAGTATTTCAAGAAAAGTTTCCGCAAGCCTTAGAAAATCTTTCTGAACTGATTGGAGCAACTACTTATGAGATTGATAGTAGCCTCAAGCTTCCACGTTTCAATCCAGAGAGACCAGCCGTTGAGGAATTGAGGGAAAGAGCTATTAAGGGCTTGGAACAGAAAGGCTTACTCGATTCAGTTTATCAGGCTCGTTTGGAAGAAGAGCTATCTGTGATTCATGATATGGGATTTGACGACTATTTCTTGGTTGTCTGGGATCTCTTACGTTTTGGTCGGTCTCAAGGTTATTATATGGGTATGGGACGTGGATCTGCGGTTGGAAGTCTAGTGGCCTATGCCTTAGATATTACTGGTATTGATCCTGTAGCTAAGAATCTTATCTTTGAGCGCTTTTTAAATCGTGAACGCTATACCATGCCTGATATCGATATTGATATTCCTGATATCTATCGTCCTGAATTTATCCGATATGTTCGTGACCGTTATGGTAGTATTCACGCTGCTCAGATAGTCACCTACTCGACTTTTGGTGCCAAACAGGCTATCCGAGATGTTTTTAAACGGTATGGTGTTCCCGAGTACGAGTTGACATCCATAACCAAGAAAATTGGTTTCAAAGATACCTTGACAAGCGCCTATGAAGGCAATCTAGGATTTAGACAACTGATTCAAAGTAAGATTGAGTACCAAAAGGCTTTTGAAATTGCCAAAAAGATAGAAGGCTATCCTCGACAGACCTCTATCCATGCTGCTGGTGTCGTGATTAGTGATAAAAATCTAACGGACTATATTCCTCTTAAGTATGGTGAGGATATGCTCATTACCCAGTATGATGCTCATGGAGTTGAAGGAAATGGCTTGCTCAAGATGGATTTCTTGGGCTTAAGAAACCTAACTTTCGCTCAAAAAATGCAGGAGCTCTTATTTGAAACTCAAGGAATTCAGTTAAGGATTGAGGAAATTGACCTTGAGGATAGGGAAACTTTAGCCCTCTTTGCAGCTGGGAAGACTAAGGGGATCTTTCAGTTTGAACAACCTGGAGCTATTCGCCTATTAAAGCGCGTGAAACCAGAAAGCTTTGAAGAAGTAGTGGCAACGACTTCCCTCAACAGACCGGGAGCGAGTGACTATATCGACAACTTTGTGGCTCGAAAACATGGTAAAGAAAAGGTAACAGTTCTGGACCCAGTTTTGGAAGATATTTTAGCTCCAACTTATGGAATTATGCTTTACCAAGAACAGGTGATGCAAGTGGCACAGCGTTACGCTGGTTTTAGCCTTGGGAAGGCCGACATTTTACGTCGTGCTATGGGGAAAAAGAATGCGACCGAGATGCACCGAATGGAGGAGAGTTTTATCCAAGGTGCACTCGAAAAAGGTCATGGAAAGGAACAGGCTCAGCAGGTTTTTGCTGTCATGGAAAAATTTGCTGGTTATGGTTTCAACCGATCACATGCTTATGCTTATGCGGCTTTAGCTTTTCAACTTGCTTACTTTAAAACACATTACCCAGAAATCTTTTATCAAGTCATGCTCAACTATGCCAGTGGAGATTATATTCTCGATGCCCTTGAAATGGACTTTGAACTGACACCACTCTCTATCAATACAATTCCGTATCTGGATAAATTGACAGACAAGACTATCTACTTGGGACTTAAGAGTATCAAGGGGATGCCTCGAGATTTTGCCTATTGGATTTTAGAGAATCGTCCTTTTAGTAGTGTCGAAGATTTTGTCACTCGCTTGCCTAAAAATTATCAGAAGTTGAGTCTTTTAACTCCCCTAGTCGAGATTGGTTTATTCGATAGTTTTGAAAAAAATCGCCAAAAAATCTTATCCAATTTACCTACTTTGTTTATTTTTGTGGAAGAATTGGGTAGTTTATTTGCAGATAATAGCTACAATTGGCTTGAGAGTGAGGATTTTACGCAAGTCGAAAAGTTTCGTAAGGAACAGGAGTGGCTTGGAGTCGGTATCAGTCCGCATCCCTTACTGATTTTAGCAAAGAATCCCCTCTATCCAATTGTGAGTTTGTCTGAACTATCTGAAGGACAGACAGCTACAGTACTCGTTGAGCTACAGTCTATCCGAGTAATCAGAACTAAAAAAGGTGAAAATATGGCCTTTTTGAAAGTTAGTGATAGCAAATCAAATTTGGAAGTTACTGTTTTTTCTGATCAGTATCGCCAATTTAAAAATCTCCTACATGAAGGAAGATTTTACTACCTAAATGGAAAAGTGCAGGCAAGAGACGGTCGCCTTCAGTTAGTGTTAAATAATCTAAAAGAAGCAGTGAGTGAACGATTTTGGATTCAGGCTGCTGATCATGAACATGATTCTGAAATTTATCATATTTTAGAACAATACAAGGGACAAATTCCTGTCATCATTCGCTACGAAAATGAACAAAAAAATGTTCTTTTGCCGGGCTATTTTGTTGCAAAAGATGTTAGTTTGCAGGAATCTTTGAGTCAAATAACTATGAAAACGATTTATCGTTAAAAATCAATGAAAATAAAAGAATTTTAACTTTAATTATGGTATAATCAGTTAGAATGTTAAAAGAAAAAGGAGCAAAACCAAATGAAACGTATTGCTGTTTTGACTAGTGGTGGAGACGCCCCTGGTATGAATGCTGCCATCCGTGCAGTTGTTCGTCAAGCAATCTCAGAAGGAATGGAAGTTTTTGGTATCTATGATGGATACGCTGGTATGGTTGCTGGTGAGATTTATCCACTTGATGCTGCTTCAGTAGGAGACATCATTTCACGTGGTGGTACTTTCCTTCACTCTGCTCGTTATCCTGAGTTTGCAAAACTCGAAGGTCAACTTAAAGGGATTGGGCAGTTGAAAAAACACGGTATCGAAGGTGTCGTAGTTATCGGTGGTGATGGTTCTTATCACGGAGCTATGCGCTTGACTGAGCATGGATTCCCTGCTATCGGACTTCCAGGAACAATCGATAACGATATCGTAGGTACTGATTTTACAATCGGATTTGATACTGCAGTTACAACTGCAATGGATGCCATTGATAAGATTCGTGATACCTCATCAAGTCACCGTCGTACTTTCGTAGTTGAAGTAATGGGACGTAATGCTGGAGATATCGCTCTTTGGGCTGGTATTGCCACTGGTGCTGATGAAATTATCATCCCTGAAGAAGGATTCAAGATGGAAGACATCGTAGCAAGTATCAAAGCTGGATATGAACACGGTAAGAAACACAACATTATCGTTTTGGCAGAAGGTGTTATGTCAGCGGCTGAATTTGGTCAAAAGCTAAAAGAAGCTGGAGATACAAGCGACCTTCGTGTAACTGAACTTGGTCATATCCAACGTGGAGGATCACCAACTGCTCGTGACCGTGTATTGGCGTCACGCATGGGTGCACACGCTGTTAAACTCCTTAAACAAGGAATCGGTGGTGTCGCTGTTGGTATCCGTAACGAGAAAATGGTTGAAAATCCAATTCTTGGAACTGCAGAAGAAGGAGCTTTGTTTAGCCTAACAGCTGATGGTAATATCGTTGTTAATAACCCTCATAAAGCTGACCTTGAACTTTCTGATTTGAACAAGAGCTTGTCATAATCAACTTTAACTAAACTGGTAAAATGACCATAAAAGGTCAAATTATATAAAGGAGTCACAAAAATCATGAACAAACGTGTAAAAATCGTTGCAACTTTGGGTCCTGCGGTAGAAATCCGTGGTGGTAAAAAATTCGGTGAAGACGGATATTGGGGTGAAAAACTTGACGTTGAAGCTTCAGCTAAAAACATTGCTCAATTGATTGAAGCAGGAGCTAACACTTTCCGTTTCAATTTCTCACACGGTGACCACCAAGAACAAGGTGACCGTATGGCAACTGTTAAACTTGCAGAAAAACTTGCAGGTAAAAAAGTTGGTTTCCTTCTTGATACTAAAGGACCAGAAATCCGTACTGAATTGTTCGAAGGTGAAGCTAAAGAGTACTCATACAAAACTGGTGAAAAAATCCGTGTTGCAACTAAACAAGGTATCAAATCAACTCGTGAAGTGATTGCTTTGAACGTTGCTGGAGCTCTTGACATCTATGATGACGTTGAAGTTGGTCGCCAAGTATTGGTTGACGATGGTAAACTTGGTCTTCGTGTTGTAGAAAAAGACGATGCAACTCGTGAATTTGTCGTTGAAGTTGAAAACGACGGTGTTATCGCTAAACAAAAAGGTGTAAACATCCCTAACACTAAAATTCCTTTCCCAGCTCTTGCTGAACGTGATAACGCTGATATCCGCTTCGGTCTTGAACAAGGTATCAACTTTATCGCGATCTCATTCGTACGTACTGCAAAAGACGTGAACGAAGTTCGTGCAATCTGTGAAGAAACTGGTAACGGTCACGTTCAATTGTTCGCTAAAATTGAAAACCAACAAGGTATCGATAACTTGGACGAAATCATTGAAGCTGCTGACGGTATCATGATCGCTCGTGGTGACATGGGTATCGAAGTACCATTTGAAATGGTTCCAGTTTACCAAAAAATGATCATCACTAAAGTGAACGCTGCTGGTAAAGTTGTTATCACTGCAACAAACATGCTTGAAACAATGACTGAAAAACCACGTGCAACACGTTCAGAAGTATCAGACGTATTTAACGCTGTTATCGACGGAACTGATGCTACAATGCTTTCAGGTGAGTCTGCAAATGGTAAATACCCACTTGAGTCTGTTCGTACAATGGCAACTATCGATAAGAACGCTCAAACTCTTCTTAACGAATACGGACGTTTGAACTCAGATTCATTTGAACGTAACTCTAAGACAGAAGTTATGGCTTCAGCAGTTAAAGACGCTACAAACTCAATGGACATCAAATTGGTTGTAACTCTTACTAAGACTGGTCACACAGCACGTTTGATCTCTAAATATCGTCCAAATGCTGATATCTTGGCATTGACATTTGACGAATTGACAGAACGTGGATTGATGTTGAACTGGGGTGTTATCCCAATGTTGACAGAAGCTCCATCATCAACTGATGACATGTTTGAAATTGCAGAACGTAAAGCAGTTGAAGCAGGTCTTGTACAATCTGGTGACGATATCGTTATCGTTGCAGGTGTGCCACTTGGTGAAGCAGTTCGTACTAACACAATGCGTATCCGCACTGTACGTTAATCTAATATTAAAAAGCCTATCATATCAAGCTTTCTAGCTTGTGTGATAGGTCTTTTTTTGTGACGAGGGGCAAAATATATCATTTTCCTTTCAATGCTAAGGTATAAACTACAGTTTGCCCTGTAACTTTTGCTGTAATTAGAGATTTCATTGGTCATCTTAGTATCTTTTTGTCTAAATCTAGCTAGGATTTTTTGGATAATAAGTCTATCAGTGTTTGATTGTTGCTTGAGCTTATTGCTATTTGAACAGAAAGAATTGCTAAAAGATAGTATTTAATAGTGTTTAGGAAAATAAAAAAAAGCTCTCTGGAAAAACCAGAAAGCTTGAGAGGCATCTCCATGTGAGAAATTGGTTCACACAATTTCTCAAGGTCCGCTCCTGCGTTATGACCTCCTTTGCTCAATAGTAGCTCTCGCTACATATCGACTCATCGCAAGTTTTATTTTACTATAAGGTCAATAAAATGTCAATAAAAAAAGTTCCTATACCAAGGAACTGATCAACAATGCTAATTGCCGGGATCGAACCGGCGACCTCATCCTTACCATGGATGCGCTCTGCCTACTGAGCTAAATCAGCTTACTTAAAAAGTATACTATAGTTTCAAATCTTTGTCAATACGTTATTTTCTTTAAAAAATAATCGGATTTCCGCTCAAAAAAAGGCTTAAGGAGATAGCTCCTAAGCCACTGTTTCCTTTAGCCTAATTTTTCTTTTATTTTGTCTGGATTCCAGATAAAGCTTGCGATAAAGCTAAAAATGATGGTGATAACAGCTACGATAATAGCTAGAATAAGGGCAGGGATACGGATAAACCACCAAAGTGGATTTGGTTTCTTATCATTGTGCCATTGTTTCGTTTCCTCATCTAAACGTTGGAATTCAGATTGGATGCGGTCTGCAACCATCTCAATACCTTCATCATTCATTTTTTTGATGTCAGAAATATCAATAGGATTTCCAAAGTTCATGTCGACACGTTCACGACTAATGAGCCCTTTTAAGGTCATTGGACCAGTGTAGGTAACTGGCATGATACGTACTTTTGCCATTTTAGCGATGAGAGCAACACCACCTTTAACATCGTTGGAATGACGACTGCCACTTGGGAACATGATGAGAGAGCGGTCGCTCTTTTTAAGAACATTGATAGGGTATTTGATAGCCGAAGCGCTAGGATTTTCACGATCGATTGGAAAGGCACCGCACATGCGAATCCACCAGCCAAAGATACGGTTGGTAAAGAGTTCCTTTTTAGCCATAAATACAAATTGCTTCGGTTTGGTCGCAAAGGCCATATAAACTGGATCCCACCAGGTACGATGGGGCGCAACTAGAATATAGTTTTCATCTTGACTCGGAATTTTATCCGTATTATGATAATGAGCATTACCGTTGATAGACCAAAGAATCAACATAACCAGCCCACGAAGATAAGTATAAAACATGGTATCTCCTTCAATTTTCTTTCTTTTATTATACCTTATCATACTAGGACAAGCAAATGTTTTTTGTTTAGGCGGAATTGCTCTTCATATGAAATTAGAATTATTTTTAAAAAAATGATATGATAGAACTTATGGATAAAAATAAAATTATAGGCTTAAGCCAATCAGAAGTTAAAGAACGTCAGAAACAGGGACAGGTCAATGATTTCAAAGCATCAGCTAGTACCAGTACTTGGCAGATTGTAAAACGAAATGTCTTTACTCTCTTCAATGCTTTAAACTTTGCTATTGCATTAGCGCTCGCTTTTGTTCAAGCCTGGAGCAACCTGGTTTTCTTTGCGGTTATCTGTTTTAATGCTTTTTCAGGAATTGTAACCGAGCTACGTGCCAAGCATATGGTTGATAAACTCAATCTCCTGAATAAAGAAAAGATTACCACTATCCGTGATGGACAAGAAATTGCTTTAGACCCTGAAGAGCTTGTTTTGGATGATGTGATTCGCTTGTCTGCAGGGGATCAAATTCCAAGTGATGCGATTGTATTAGAAGGCTTTGCAGAAGTCAATGAAGCCATGTTAACGGGCGAGAGCGACTTGGTGCAAAAAGAAGTAGAAGACTTAATGCTATCCGGTAGTTTTCTTGCCAGTGGTTCTGTCTTTGCTCGAGTTCATCATGTAGGAGCAGATAACTATGCAGCCAAACTCATGCTTGAAGCTAAGACAGTTAAACCGATCAACTCACGTATCATGAAATCACTTGATCAACTTGCAGGCTTTACTGGGAAAATCATCATTCCATTTGGAATTGCCCTCTTGCTTGAAGCTTTGGTCTTGAAAGGTTTACCACTGAAGTCTTCTGTAGTGAATTCCTCTACAGCTCTTTTGGGAATGTTGCCTAAGGGGATTGCCCTCTTGACCATTACCTCTCTTTTAACCGCTGTTATCAAGCTTGGTTTGAAAAAGGTCTTGGTGCAGGAGATGTACTCTGTTGAAACCCTAGCGCGCGTGGATATGCTCTGCTTGGATAAGACAGGTACCATCACCCAAGGGAAGATGCAGGTTGAGACTGTTCTTCCTCTGACCCAGGCTTATGACAAGGATGCTATTGCCAAAATATTAACTAGCTATATGGCAAACAGTGAAGATAAGAACCCAACAGCACAAGCTATTCGTCAACGTTTTCAAGGTCAAGTAACTTATCCGATGATTTCTAATCTTCCATTTTCAAGCGATCGTAAATGGGGAGCAATGGAGTTGGAAGGTCTTGGAACTGTTTTTCTAGGCGCACCAGAGATGTTGTTGGATGCTGAAGTTCCTGAGGCTAGAGAAGCTCTCGAACGAGGATCTCGTGTCTTAGTTCTGGCCCTCAGTCAAGAAAAACTTGATCACCACAAGCCACAAAAGCCATCTGATATTCAAGCCTTGGCTTTGCTTGAAATTCTAGATCCAATCCGAGAAGGGGCAGCTGAAACTCTAGACTATCTTCGTTCTCAGGAAGTGGGCCTGAAAATTATCTCTGGTGATAATCCAGTTACGGTTTCAAGTATTGCTCAAAAAGCTGGTTTTGCAGATTACCACAGCTATGTAGATTGTTCGAAAATCACGGACGAGGAATTGATTGCTATGGCTGAGGAGACAGCGATTTTCGGACGTGTCTCTCCTCATCAAAAGAAACTGATCATCCAAACGTTGAAAAAAGCAGGTCATACGACTGCAATGACAGGAGATGGTGTCAATGATATCCTTGCTCTCCGCGAGGCAGACTGTTCCATCGTGATGGCTGAAGGAGATCCAGCGACTCGTCAGATTGCAAATCTGGTCCTCTTGAACTCAGACTTTAATGATGTTCCTGAGATTCTCTTTGAAGGTCGTCGTGTGGTCAATAACATTGCCCACATTGCTCCAATTTTCTTGATTAAGACCATCTATTCCTTCTTATTGGCAATCATCTGTATTGCAAGTGCATTGTTGGGTCGTACTGAATGGATTTTGATTTTCCCATTCATTCCGATTCAGATTACCATGATTGACCAGTTTGTGGAAGGATTCCCACCGTTCGTATTGACCTTTGAACGAAATATCAAACCAGTCGAACAAAACTTTCTCAGAAAATCCATGCTCCGTGCACTACCAAGTGCCTTGATGGTAGTCTTTAGCGTTCTATTTATTAAAATTTTTGGAACCAGTCAAGGTTGGTCAGCAATTGAAATTTCGACACTTTTGTATTATCTATTGGCATCGATTGGTTTCATGTCTGTAGTTAGAGCTTGTTTGCCATTTAGTCTGTGGCGTGTTCTCTTGATTATTTGGTCAGTTGGTGGCTTCCTTGGAACAGCTCTATTTCCAAGAATTCAAAAATTACTTGAAATTTCAACACTGACAGAACAAACATTACCTGTCTATGGCATTATGATGGTCATCTTTGCTATCATTTTCATCCTGACAAGTCGTTATCAAACTAGAAAATAAAGAAAGGCTGCAATCCATGATTGCGGTCTTTTTAGGAGCAGGATTGCCAGATAAAATATGGTATAATAAAGGGAAATAGAGTTTTTGAAAGTGAGAAAAAATGATTTCGAAGAGATTAGAAACGGTGGCTTCTTTTGTTCCCCAAGGATCCGTTTTGCTAGATGTAGGAAGCGACCATGCTTATTTACCGATTGAACTAGTTGAAAAAGGTCACATTGAGCGTGCCATTGCGGGAGAGGTTGTAGAAGGTCCCTACCAATCTGCAGTAAAAAATGTTGAAAGTCATGGTTTGACTGAGAAAATTCAGGTTCGCCTAGCAAATGGTTTGGCTGCTTTTGAAGAGGCTGACCAGGTCTCTGTTATCACTATTGCTGGAATGGGTGGCTGTTTGATTGCTACGATCTTAGAAGAAGGATTAGACAAACTTGCCAATGTTGATCGTTTGATTCTTCAACCAAATAACCGAGAAGATGAGTTGCGTTCTTGGTTACAAGAGCATGGTTTTCAAATCATAGCAGAAAGTATCCTAGAAGAAGCAGGGAAATTCTACGAGATCATAGTTGCAGAAGTTGGCGAAATGAATCTATCAGCAACTGATGTCCGCTTTGGCCCATTCTTGTCCAAAGAAGTCAGTCCAGTCTTCATCCAAAAATGGCAAAAAGAAGCTGCTAAGCTTGAGTTTGCCCTTAGTCAAATTCCAGAAAAAAATCAAGAAGAACGTCAGGTTCTAGCAGATAAAATTCAAGCCATTAAGGAGGTGCTCCATGAAAGCAAGTGAAGTGATTAAGCGTTATGAAGCCTATTGCCCACAAGAATTTTCTATGGAAGGTGATAGTCGTGGTCTGCAAATTGGCACCCTAGACAAGGAAATTAAAAAAGTCATGGTTGCCCTTGATATTCGTGAAGAGACAGTCGCTGAAGCTATTGACAAGGGTGTTGATCTGATTATCGTTAAGCACGCCCCTATCTTTCGTCCAATCAAGGACTTGGTAGCTAGTCGTCCTCAAAATCAGATTTACATCAATCTCATCAAGCACGATATTGCAGTCTATGTTAGCCATACTAATATCGACATTGTTGAGAATGGATTAAATGACTGGTTCTGCCAACTGTTAGATATTAAAGATACAACCTATATACAGGAAACAGGTCCTGAACGTGGGATTGGGCGTATTGGAACTATTAGACCTCAAACCTTTAAGGAATTTGCTGACCATGTTAAGGAAGTCTTTGGTCTAGATAGCCTTCGTATGGTGTATTATCAAGAGACTGATTTGCAAAAAACCATCTCAAGAGTGGCCATCTGTGGTGGCAGTGGGCAGTCATTCTATAAGGATGCTTTGGCAAAGGGGGCAGATGTCTATATCACTGGTGATATTTACTACCATACTGCCCAAGATATGTTGTCAGATGGTTTGTTAGCTCTAGATCCGGGACACTATATCGAAGTGCTTTTTGTTGAAAAAATTGCAGAACTCTTGAACGAATGGAAGGAAGAAAATGCTTGGTCTCTCGAAGTTGTCGCAAGTCAGGCTTCTACCAATCCATTCCATCATATCTAGTTAGAAGGTAAAGACAATGAAAAAAGTTGCCATTGTAGGAGCAGGAATTGTAGGGGCAACAGTTGCCTACTATCTCTCTAAGGAAGCAGATGTCGAAGTAACTGTCTTTGATCATGGGTACGGACAAGCTACCAAGGCAGCGGCAGGAATCATCAGTCCTTGGTTCTCTAAACGACGTAATAAAGCTTGGTACAAGATGGCTCGCCTAGGAGCAGACTTTTATGTAGATTTATTAGCTGATTTAGAAAAAACTGGTCAAAAGGTTGATTTCTACCAGCGCTCAGGAGTCTTCCTTCTCAAAAAAGATGATTCCAAGCTCGAGGAACTCTATGACTTAGCCTTGCAACGTAGAGATGAATCTCTCTTAATAGGGGAATTAGCCATTCTAGACCAAACGGCAGCAAGTAACCGATTTCCAGGATTAGTGGGATTTGAAAGATTACTCTATGCTTCTGGTGGAGCTCGAGTAGATGGGCAACTCCTAGTGAGTCGGTTATTGGAAGCCAGTCAAGTGAAAGTTATAAAGAAAGAGGTTAGTCTGAAACCTCTATCATCAGGCTATCAGATAGAAAATCAAATGTTTGACCAAGTAATTTTATCTACGGGAGCTTGGCTTGGACACATTTTGGAGCCTTTAGGCTATGAGGTTGATGTTCGTCCTCAAAAGGGGCAACTCCGAGATTATAAAGTGGAACAAGACATGGGAGCTTATCCTGTAGTTATGCCTGAAGGGGAGTGGGATTTGATTCCATTTCCCGGAGGTAAGTTATCTCTAGGAGCTACCCATGAAAATGATATGGGATTTGACCTAACAGTTGATGAAAATTTGCTCCAACAAATGGCTGAGGCAGCGAGTCCGTTTTATCCGAGTTTAAAGGATGCAATTTTATCTGGTGAACGTGTGGGGATTCGTGCTTATACAAGTGATTCCTCTCCATTTTTCGGACAAGTGCCAAGCTTGTCAGGAGTCTTTGCTTCGAGCGGACTAGGATCGTCAGGATTGACAACCGGTCCTATTATTGGTTATCATCTTGCTCAAATGCTTCAGGGGAGAAGTGGTGTATTAGATCCAGCAGATTATCCGACTGAAAGATATATTAAAAAGAAACAATAGTAAAACTTTTACCTAGTTTTTACGATAGTCTTAGGAAAGTAAATGACTTTCCCTATCAAAAATGGTAAAATGAAAAAAATAATCCAAGAATCGAGGAAAAAAGATGCAAGAAAAGATTTTGGTAACAGGTGGAGCAGGTTTTATCGGAACTCACACTGTCATTGAACTAGTCCAAGCAGGACACCAAGTTGTTGTTGTCGATAATTTGGTAAACAGTAGTCGTAAAAGTCTTGAAGTAGTCGAAAGAATCACTGGGGTAGAAATTCCTTTCTACGAAGCAGATATTCGTGACACAGATACACTTCGTGATATTTTCAAACATGAAGAACCAACAGGCGTCATCCATTTTGCTGGTTTGAAGGCAGTTGGAGAGTCAACTCGCATCCCACTTGCCTACTATGATAACAATATCGCTGGAACTGTCAGTCTCTTGAAAGCAATGGAAGAAAATAACTGCAAAAATATTATCTTCAGTTCTTCAGCAACTGTTTATGGAGATCCACATACTGTTCCAATCCTAGAAGATTTTCCACTTTCAGCTACTAACCCTTATGGTCGTACCAAGCTAATGCTTGAAGAAATCTTGACAGATATCTATAAAGCTGATTCAGAATGGAACGTTGTTTTACTTCGTTACTTCAACCCAATTGGTGCACATAAGAGTGGTGATTTGGGTGAAAATCCAAACGGTATTCCAAATAACCTTCTTCCATATGTGACACAAGTCGCAGTTGGTAAGTTGGAACAAGTTCAGGTCTTTGGAGATGACTACGATACAGAAGATGGAACAGGTGTTCGTGACTATATCCACGTCGTTGACTTAGCCAAAGGGCACGTTGCAGCACTTAAGAAACTTCAAAAGGGTTCAGGTCTAAACATATACAACCTTGGTACAGGGAAAGGCTATTCTGTCCTTGAAATTATCCAAAATATGGAAAAAGCAGTCGGACGCCCGATTCCTTATCGTATTGTGGAGCGCCGTCCTGGTGATATTGCAGAATGTTACTCAGACCCAGCCAAAGCTAAGGAAGAACTTGGATGGGAAGCAGGACTTGGTATTACAGAAATGTGTGAAGACGCATGGCGTTGGCAAAGTCAACATCCAAACGGATTTGAAGACTAAGATGATGATTTCAATCATAGTCCCATGTTTAAACGAAGAGGAAGTACTTCCTCTTTTTTATCAAACTCTTGAAGCACTGATCCCAGATTTGGAAACAGAAATCGAATACATTTTTGTAGATGATGGTTCGACCGATAAGACTTTGGACCTTTTAAAGGTTTATCGAGAGAAAAATCCTGCAGTACATTATATCTCTTTCTCGCGAAATTTTGGGAAGGAAGCGGCCATATATGCAGGTTTACAACAAGCAACAGGAGATTTGGTGGTGGTTATGGATGCAGACCTTCAGGATCCCCCAAGCTTCTTGCTTGAGATGAAAGAACTACTAGATCAGAATCCGGATTTGGACTGCGTTGGAACACGCAGAACCAGTCGAGAAGGAGAACCCTTTTTACGTAGTTTCTGCGCCGATCTTTTTTATCGTTTTATGCAAAAAATTAGCCCAGTAGCTCTTCCATCGGGTGTTCGTGATTTTCGGATGATGAGAAGATCAGTTGTGGATGCAGTGTTAGAATTGACAGAATACAATCGCTTTTCCAAAGGACTCTTTGCCTGGGTTGGTTTCCGTACTCACTATCTAGAGTACCCTAATGTTGAAAGGCAGGCAGGTAAGACAAGTTGGAGTTTTAGACAACTCTTTTTCTACTCTATTGAAGGGATTGTGAATTTTTCAGATTTTCCTTTGATATTAGCTTTTGTTGCTGGTCTTTCGTCGTGTTTTCTGGCTTTAGTGATGACATTGTTTGTAGTTGTCCGTACTCTCGTACTGGGCAATCCAACTTCTGGTTGGACTTCTCTGATGGCTGTCATTCTATTTCTTGGTGGTGTCCAATTATTGACGATTGGGATTCTCGGAAAATATATCAGTAAAATTTATATGGAAACGAAAAAAAGACCCCTCTATCTGATAAAAGAACAGAGTGAGTCATGATAAGATTTACTAAAAATAAGTCCTTCAAAAGACTATAATTTTCTGGAAAAATATGCTAAACTAGAGGAAGTGGGATTTGGAAATTGAATCACCACTGATGACAAATTAATCTTTGATGAGCGCGCGAGTTGGGCAATTTTTAACAGCCTCTAAGACGTCTTGACTAGGAGAAATTTCTTTTTCTAGTTGATCAGGATCATCGTAAAAACGTACAATACCATTATCATGGTAATCAAATAATTCAGAATAAGTTTGGCATAGCCCACAGGCAATGCATCGTTCAGGTATAAGTGTGATTTTCATATTTATATTGTAATAAGAAATTAGAAAAAAAACAAGGAGTAAGATATGGAAAAGGAACCGTGGCAAGAAGATATTTACGACATCGAGGAAAGTCGTTCGGAACGAAGAAGTAGAGGAAATAAGGGAACAGGAGTGGTAGCCAACCGTATTCTAACCATTTTGGCTTGTATTTTCTTTGTTATCGTTGTCGGTATGATTGCTGTTTTAATCTACCTGTCATCTGGTGGAAGTGATCGTACAGCAGCCTTGAAAGATTTCCATGATTCTTCTGCACCTAAGGTAGAGGAAGTTTCTTCAACGTCATCAAGTAGTTCAGTTGAAGCATCAAGTTCTGAAGTAGGATCAACTTCTTCAAGTAGTTCAGAGGAACATACAAATGCTGAGGGAACCATTACTGTCCTTGCAGGTGAAGGTGAGGCAGCTATTGCAGCTAGAGCAGGCATTTCTATTGCTCAGCTTGAAGCCTTGAACCCTGGTCATATGTCTTCAGGAGCTTGGTTTGCAAATCCTGGTGATGTCCTTAAGACAAGATAGGAGTGACGATGAAAACAATTCAGATTGCTATTGATGGACCAGCATCCAGTGGTAAAAGTACAGTAGCTAAGATTATCGCTAAGGACTTTGGATATACCTACTTGGATACAGGTGCCATGTATCGTGCTGCGACTTACATCGCTTTGAACAACCAAGTAAGTCCAGAAGAGTCTTCTCGACTTCTTGAGTTATTGGAACAATATCCGATTAGCTTTGGTCGTGCTGAAACAGGGGAACAGCTTGTTTTTGTTGGAGACGTTGATGTTACCAATCCAATTCGTGAAAATGAAGTAACCAATGCTGTATCTGCTTTTGCAGCCATTCCAGCTATTCGTGAAAAATTGGTAGCCCTTCAACAAGAAATTGCCCAACAAGGCGGAATCGTCATGGATGGTCGAGATATTGGTACAGTTGTATTACCTCAAGCTGAATTGAAGATTTTTCTTGTTGCTTCAGTGGATGAACGTGCGGAAAGACGTTATAAGGAAAATCTTTCAAAAGGGATCGAAACAGGTTTGGAAACTTTGAAAGAAGAGATTGCTGCGCGTGATTATAAGGATAGTCATCGTGAAACTTCTCCTCTTAAACAGGCTGATGATGCAATCTATTTGGACACAACAGGGCTAAGTATTTTAGAAGTTGTTGAAAAAATTAAATCAGAAGCAGTCAAACATTTTTAATTGAAATTTTAACCGATTGACCACGATAGTGGTGAGTCGGTTTTTTAGCAATTTGTCAAATTTTTAATTTTAAGGTATAATAGTCTTTGTTAACGAAAATTTGACAATCAAACCATCATGAAAATAGAAGGAGATAAGATGAACAATCTACCAAATTGCCCAAAATGTAATTCAGAATATGTCTATGAAGATGGAGCCGTGCTAGTCTGCCCAGAGTGTGCTTATGAATGGAATCCTGCTGAGCAAGCTGAGGTTGAAGAAGGCCTTGTTGCTATCGACGCTAATGGAAATAAATTGGCTGACGGTGATACAGTAACCTTGATCAAAGACCTTAAGGTAAAAGGTGCTCCAAAAGACCTTAAGCAAGGGACACGTGTGAAAAACATCCGTATTGTTGAAGGAGACCACAACATCGATTGTAAGATTGATGGTTTTGGTGCTATGAAATTAAAATCAGAATTTGTTAAAAAGATCTAATCATGACTGCTTGGAATAAAATAATTTTTTTCAGTCGGGCTTTCATGTTTTTAGCAGCATTTACAGGTGTTTATCTGGAAATTACCAAGCACGGTGGTTTCGGGATGTTGCTCTACTATACAGTGCTTTCCAACCTCTTGGTGATGATTTTTACAGGTTATCTTTTATGGAAGATGCGACGTGAGGGTGACCATTGGCAAAGTTCAAGTCTTTTGCGACTCAAGGGTGGTGTCACTATGAGTATCATGATTACTTGTGTCATCTATCATTTCATGCTAGCTCCCTTGACGACAGATTTTTACCGTTTGGAAAATTTCCTTTGTCATTATATCGTACCTCTCTGGTTTTTAGCAGATACAATTATTTTTGATAAGAGTCGTCAATATAAGTGGTTTGATCCCATGCTTTGGACCAGCCTTCCTTTGTTTTATATGATTTTTGCCATCTTAAACGGTTTTGTTCTAAAGATGGATGTCCCTAACGCTAAGGATAGTCCCTTCCCTTATTTCTTTTTGAATGCCAATAAACATGGTTGGGGCTTTGTCTTTAGATGGGCAGCCATTATCTTTGTTGCCTACATGGTTTCAGGATATCTGTTTTATCTTGTTAAAAACATTAAAAAATCTAAGAAATAAGAGTACCTTATATGGGTACTTCAGATTGAAGACAAAGTCCTTGGAAGTCCAGTTTCTAAGGGCTTTTCTTTGTGTAAAGTCGTATAATAGAGGTAAGAAGAGTTGTGAGGTGTTCCCTATGTTTCACAAAGAAAAACCTGATTAT
>NZ_JASHCG010000024.1:0-19301 GCF_047464215.1 Streptococcus infantis
ATCTTTAGTCCAGCCTTCATGTAAGACTTTATTAATCATTTCTTGTTTTAAATCAGGAGAATAGTAACGATTTTTTCCTTTTTTGACGAACTCTATTCCATAACGATCAATCAATTTAATCATGTACCTAATATTAGAATTGTTTATCCCAAATTTATTTGAAAGCTTCTCTAAGCTATATCCTTGTTTTCTAAGTTCATAGATCTGAACTTTATCATCATAAGTTAATTTCATAATAAAAACACCCCAAAAGTTAGATTTTTATGTCTAACTTTTGGGGTGCAGTTCAGAAGTTCTGACTAAAAATACGTCTATTTATTTTTTATTGTTTTTTATTGTAGAGCAGACCCAACCGAATGAACATAGGTTGTAGAAAGCAAATGAAAAAACTGCAAGGATGATAGATCCTGTATCTAAATAACCTCTTTCAAGACCGTTTTTCAACAACAATAAGCCTGTAGTTTCGACAACGATCAAACATAAAAATATATAAAAAATTTTCACATTAAGCATATTGTTACCGCTTTCTTTTTATTTGGTTTTATTGTATAATAAAAATTGAAAAAAATCAAAAAAACATAACCACCCATCTAACGGGTGGTTTGCACTAGGGCTATAAGTCCAAATTACCAGCCAGCGCCTAAAGACGCTGGCTTTCACCTTGTTCAAGCCTCATCGCTCTTGACTCGTCACTTACCTCTTAAAAAGGCGTAAGTATTACTTACCACTATCCCTAAAGGGATCCTCATATTCTTTTACACTCAATTTATCTAGTGATAGATCATGCTTTACTTATTTTCAAATTTTCATACTCGTTTAGAAATCATCCACTGGATAATTTATTCACTCTTGAATATATTTCTTAATTGTGGCTTCATTAAGCCCTACTGTACTCACATAATAACCTTCCGCCCAGAAATGTCGATTCCCAAACTTGTATAGTTGATTGAAATAAGATATGAACAAAGAGATTAGGAAAGTCAAATCAATTTCTAAAAATGTTTTAGAATCTGTAGTATACTATTCTAAGTTCAATCTGCTATACTTGAGGTTGGCGCGTTTGTCAAACATTAAGAAAAGAGGCTGGGCAAAAAATCTTTAAAATCAGAAAAACGCATAATATCAGGTGTTGAAAACCTTGATACTATGCGTTATATTTTTTCCATTTTCGGAGAAAATTGACTTTTTACCCAGTCTCTTAAAAAATCATTATTTTATATTTATCTTATTTTTTCTTGAGATCTCAACTATTCTTCATCCATACTCAATACGCTGAGGAAGGCTTCTTGTGGTACTTCTACAGAACCGATGGCTTTCATGCGTTTCTTACCAGCTTTTTGTTTTTCAAGGAGTTTGCGTTTACGAGAAACGTCACCACCGTAACACTTAGCAAGTACGTTCTTACGAAGAGCCTTGATATCAGTACGAGCCACAATCTTGTGCCCAATAGCTGCTTGAATCGGCACTTCAAATTGTTGACGAGGGATGATTTTCTTGAGCTTATCAACAATGAGTTTCCCACGTTCATAAGCAAAGTCTTTGTGAACAATAAAGCTAAGAGCATCCACCTTATCACCATTAAGAAGGATATCCATTTTCACCAGCTTAGATGGACGATACTCTGACAACTCGTAGTCAAAACTTGCATAACCACGTGTTGAAGATTTGAGCTTATCAAAGAAGTCAAAGACGATTTCAGCAAGTGGAATTTGATAGATAACATTGACTCGGTTATCATCAATATAGTCCATAGTTACAAAATCCCCACGTTTGCGCTGAGCTAATTCCATTACTGCTCCGACGAATTCTTGCGGTACCATGATTTGTGCCTTAACATATGGTTCTTCGATAGTTGCAATCTTTGTAGGATCAGGAAACTCGGATGGGTTAGACACATCCATAGACTCACCATCAGTCTGATTAACCTTGTAGATAACAGATGGTGCAGTCATAATAAGGTCGATGTTAAACTCACGTTCCAAACGTTCTTGGATAACATCCATATGAAGAAGTCCAAGGAAACCACAACGGAAACCAAATCCAAGTGCCTGAGATGTTTCTGGTTCAAACTGCAAGCTGGCATCATTCAGTTGCAATTTTTCAAGAGCTTCACGAAGGTCATTGTATTTATTAGACTCGATTGGATAGAGACCTGCGAAAACCATCGGATTCATCTGCTTGTATCCTGAAAGTGGTTCGGTCGCTGGATTTGTCGCCAAGGTTACTGTATCACCGACACGTGTGTCCTGAACAGTCTTGATAGAAGCCGCGATATAACCAACGTCACCCGTCGCAAGGAAATCACGCCCAACTGCTTTAGGTGTGAAAATTCCGACTTCAGTTACATCGAAGGTTTTACCATTGCTCATGAGCTGAATCTTATCACCAGGTTTGACTACTCCATCCATGACACGAACTTGGAGGATAACTCCACGATAGGCATCGTATACTGAGTCGAAAATCAAGGCTTTCAATGGTGCTGACACGTCACCAGTTGGGGCTGGAACTTTTTCGACAATTTGCTCGAGAATTTCTTCGATACCGATACCCGCCTTGGCTGAAGCCAATACTGCTTCGCTAGCGTCTAGACCAATGACATCTTCAATTTCTGTACGCACGCGCTCAGGGTCTGCAGCAGGCAGGTCAATCTTGTTAATAACTGGAAGGATTTCCAAATCATTATCCAAGGCAAGATAGACGTTTGCCAGTGTTTGAGCCTCAATCCCTTGGGCGGCATCAACGACCAAAATAGCACCTTCACAGGCAGCTAGGGAACGTGAAACCTCATAGGTAAAGTCCACGTGTCCAGGTGTGTCAATCAAGTGGAAGATATAGGTCTCACCATCTTTAGCCGTATAATTAAGCTCGATAGCATTAAGCTTGATAGTAATTCCACGCTCACGCTCTAAATCCATACTATCAAGAAGTTGGGCCTGCATTTCACGGCTTGAAACCGTCTCCGTCTTTTCCAAAATGCGGTCTGCTAGAGTTGATTTCCCGTGGTCAATATGGGCGATAATGGAGAAGTTACGAATCTTCTCCTGTCGTTTTTTCAATTCTTCTAAGTTCATCATTCTCTTCCTTTCAGGGTATCTATTAATTATAAATTGTTTTTAACATTTTGACAAGACCATACCCTGTTAGGAGTACTAATCTTCAGCAACAAAGCCGTCATTTTCGATAAAATAGTGCTCAGTCATACCTTGGTCGGTAAAGACAATACCGTGAAGGACACCACCGTAAACAGCTCCTCCATCCATTCCAATCTTACCGTCTTCTGTAATCCAAAGTTCAGATGTACCAGGTTTTTGATCCAACAAACCATAGACTGGTGTATGTCCAAAGACAATGTTTTTTCCAGTATGATTGGCTGCTTCGTGAAATGGTTTTCTGAGCCATACCTTCTTATAGTCAGTAGTATCGTGCCAATCATCCAAAGTCAAATCAATACCGGCATGAACAAAGATATACTTTTCCGTTTCAATGACAAAAGGCATCTGACGGATAAACTCCACTAAGTCTGCTGCTTCTGTCTCAACACGCTTTGCATCTGCTACTCCATCTACTGGTGCATCCAGTGGGCGCCCCAAAATAGAATTAATAGTTGTATCCCCGCCATTTCGACGATAGTGGTCATAACTTTCTTCAGGATTATCCAACCAAGTTAAAAACATATACTCATGATTTCCTGATAAGCAGATAGCTCCTTGCTTATCTACCAAATCCTTGACCATTTCTAGAACTCGGCGACTATCTTCTCCTCTATCAATCAAATCTCCAAGAAAAAGTAATTGAGTCTTGCCATCCCATGTTTTAAGTAAATCTTCTAACATTCCAGCTTTTCCGTGGACATCACCAATTACATAATAGTCTGTCATTTATTTCTCCTTACTTTGTAATAATTCTCTCGCTTGAGTCAATGCTGCTTCTGTCACATTCTCCCCAGCCAACATCTTAGCGACTTCTTCAATCCTTTCTTCAACTGTTAACAAGCGAACTGTTGAAACGGTTGAATGTTCATTGCTAATCTTTTCGATGAAGAACTGATAATCTGCAATCGCAATAACTTGCGGAAGGTGAGAAATAGCTAATACTTGACCGTGCTGTCCAATTTTGTGAATTTTTTGCGCGATGGCTTGAGCTACACGACCTGAAACTCCCGTATCCACCTCATCAAAGACGATACTGGTCTTGCCTTCCTTACGAGAAAAAGCGGACTTGATAGCTAACATGAGACGAGATAACTCTCCACCAGAAGCTACTTTTACTAAAGGTTTAAAATCTTCTCCAGGATTGGTGGAGATGTAAAATTCAACACTCTCATTACCTTCACGACTGAATTTTCCTTGACTAAAACGAACTTGAAATTGTGCTTTCTCCATGTAAAGGTCTTGCAATTCTTGCTTGATTTCATCTTCTAAGTCCTGCGCTATTTTATGGCGAGCTTGAGCAACTTGACCTGCTAGGTCCACAAGATTTTTTTCAAGTTTCTTGAGTTCGATTTCCATATCTTCAGAAGATAGATTATTTCCTGTTAGAAGATTGTATTCGTCTGTAATCTTGGCAAAGTATTCTAGGACATCATCTACACTACCACCATACTTACGGGTAATGGTGTGAATCAAATCTAGTCGGCTTTCAACCTGCATCAGACGATTACCGTCAAAATCTAAATCATCAATAATGGATTCCAAGCGCTTGGTGATATCTTCTAGAACATAATAGGATTCAGAAAGGGAACTTGAAATCTCACGATACTCTTGATCAAACTCTTCAAGACTTTCCATATCATTCATAGCCGAACGAACATTTGCCAGACTAGAAAACTCTTCATTATCCAACATACTGTATGCGTTAGTCAAAGTATCAGCGATATGTTTATGGTTCAGTAGTCTGTCTCTTTCTTGATTGAGAGTAACATCTTCACCAGCTTTCAAATTAGCTGCTTCAATCTCAGCCATCTGAAATTCCAACATCTCAATTCGTGCCTTATGTTCTTGCTGATTTTTTTTGATGTCAAGCACTTGCTTGCGCATACGACGATAGTTGTCAAAGCTCATCTGATAGGCTTCTTTTAATTCAAAGAAAGAGGCATCCCCAAACTCATCCAACATCTGGATATGTCGATGTGGGCGCATTAACTCCTCTTGGTCATGTTGACCATGGATATCAACTAGCTGTTGACCAATCGTCCTTAATACTGAAAGATTAACCATCTGTCCATTGACACGACTGATGCTCCGACCGTTTTGTAAAATTTCGCGACGAATAATGATTTCATCACTCAATTCTAATCCTTGTTCATCAAAAATTTCTTCTAGCACGCAGTTACTTTCAATTGAAAAAAGACCTTCAATTTCCGCTTTTGGAGCCCCATGACGAATAACTTCTGTTGTAGCTCGAGCTCCTAACATCATATTCATAGCATCAATAATGATTGATTTACCCGCACCTGTTTCACCAGTTAAAACTGTCATCCCTTGTTCAAAGTTCAAAGAAATTGATTCGATGATAGCAAAATTTTTAATCGAAATTTCCAGTAACATATAATCCTACCAATTTTTAACTTGCTCAAAAATATCCTTGGCTGTTTCTTCACTTCTCAATACCATCAAGATGGAATTATCATCAGCAATACAGCTAAAAATTTGGTCAGAAAAAACAGTCGTCAACTGACTCTTGACGAAAATAGTATTCCCTGGAATGACTTGCAAATTGATCATATATCCCATGCGTTCAGCATGAATAATATTATTTTCTGCCAATTGCAAGCTTCTAACGATTGATTTTGGTAATTCATAAATGTAAGTATTGTCTTTCAATGGAATTTTTACAATACCCAATTCTTTAATATCTCGGGAGACTGTTGCTTGAGTAGCAGAGATACCTGCTTCTCTCAAGTGTTCAACGATTTCTTCCTGTGTGCCGATTTGATAATCTGTAACAAATCTTCTAATCTTCTCAAGTCTCTCTTTTTTATTCATCTTTAAACTCTCTATGTGCTTTCTCCACTATTTTTTCTATTTCAGAAGTAACCTGATTGATTGCGTGATCTTCTTTTCGCAAATAGGCTAAAAACTCGATATTCCCATGACCACCTTGAATAGGAGAATAGTCCAATCCTAAGACTGAAAATCCTTCATCAACTGCCATTTTAGTAACTGATTCTAAAACATTTTGGTGAACTTTGGCATCTCTGATAATTCCATTTTTACCAATCTGTTCTCGACCAGCCTCAAATTGAGGCTTAACTAGAGCAACAACCTGCCCTTGATCAGCTAAAACTCGGTGCAAAGCTGGTAAAATGAGACCTAGGGAAATAAAACTGACATCGATACTGGCAAAACTTGGTTCATGTTCAAAATCAGTTTTTTCCGCATAACGGAAATTAAACTGTTCCATGCTAACAACGCGAGAATCTTGACGTAATTTCCATGCCAGTTGATTAGTACCAACATCAACTGCAAAAACTAGTTTAGCACCATTTTGCAACATGACGTCAGTAAAACCACCTGTTGAAGCTCCGATATCAATGGTCGTTTGTCCCTCAACTGATAGATCAAAAATATCTAGCGCCTTCTCAAGTTTCAAGCCACCACGACTAACATACTTAAGTTTCTCGCCCTTGAGTTTCAACTCTGTATCGTCAGGAATTTTTTCTCCTGGTTTATCAAATCGTTCGCCATTTAAAACAGCGACTACCAAACCTGCCATAACACCTCGTTTGGCTTGTTCTCTCGTTTCAAATAAACCTTGTTTGTAAGCTAGTACATCTACTCTTTCCTTAGCCATTGATTCTCAAACTTTCTACTATTTTCACAATTGGTTCCTTATCAAAGCTCACGACTTGGCTAATCTCTTCTAGTTTCGCAGTAGCTTGATCCAAGGTTTGATTGCAAAATGCTATCGCCTGATCTAATCCCAACAATGCAGGATAGGTTGACTTCTCGGCTTGCAAATCTTTCTGGGGTGTTTTTCCAATTTCCTCAAAGCTAGCGGTAACATCAAGCACATCATCTCTCACTTGGAAAGCCAGGCCAATCAACTCGCCAACTGTTTTAAGCTGCTTCTGAAGATTTTCATCCAATTCAGCAATGATACCAGCCGCTTGGAAAGGAAAAGCTAAAAGTTTACCCGTTTTATTAGCATGGATAGTCTGAAGTTCCTCTAAATTCAAGTGTTTTCCTTCGCCTTCCATATCTAACACTTGACCAGCTACCATTCCCATACTTCCAGAAGCAAGGGATAAATTAGAGATTAAATCTACCTTGGTTTGACTAGACAAATCAGTTTGAGCAATTAAAGCATAGGGATCCAAAAAAAGCGCATCCCCTGCTAAAATAGCTAGAGCTTCACCATACACCTTATGATTGGTCAAACGTCCTCGGCGATAATCATCATTATCCATAGCAGGTAGATCATCATGGATCAAACTTCCTGTATGAATCATTTCTAGTGCCGCTGCAACTTGAGCATGTTCCTGAGTGATAGGCACTTGCAAGGAGTCCAAAACTTCTAAAAGTAAATATGGACGAATCCGTTTACCTCCAGCATGTATGGAATAAAGAACAGCTTCTCTTAAACTGGACGCAAATTGTTGGTTGCCATAAAAGTCTTCAAGAGCTGACTCGACCAAAGCTAGTTTTTCCTGCTTGTTCATACCAGTTCACTTTCTGTTCCATCTTCTTGCATCACCTTGACCAAGGTCTTTTCAGCCTTATCAAGTGTTGCCTGCAATTCTTTGGATAAGAGCATTCCTTTTTGAAATGCAGAAATAGCATCTTCCAAAGCAATTTCACCATTTTCTAAGCTTTGAACAATCGTTTCAAGTTCTGCTAGATTTTCTTCAAATTTCTTTTGTTTTGACATCTCTTACCTCTAATTCTACTTGACCGTCCCGCATCAACAGTGATACTTGGTCATTTTCTTTCAAATCTTTCGCAGAAGCGACTACGACTTCCCCTTTTTTGACAATTGCATAACCTCTGGCTACAATTCGACTAGTATCTAGCATAAGGAGAGCTTCTGATAGGCGTTTTACTTCTGCTACTTTTGCATCATAGGTCACAGCCATCTGGCTACGCAGCAGTTTCTTTAATTGTTGGATACGATCCTGATAACGCTGGATTTTAATAATTGGTGATAATTGTTTCAAACGGTGGACTTGTTCTTGCACCTTTTGTTGATTACGAACCAATTCAGCATTCAATCCTTGCTTCAGTCGCAGCTGTAATTGATCTAAGCGTTGTAGATAACCGTCATATAAACGCTCTGGTTGTCTGAAGATGACCGATTGACTGAGGATTCTCAAAGCTTCTTGTTTCTTTGACAAACTATGCTTAACCGCTGTAGTCATGCGTTTTTCTTGATTCTGAAGATAGGTCAAAAGATCTAACATAGTTACTGGTGTCGCGAGTTCAGCAGCAGCTGTCGGTGTTGCTGCTCTCTTGTCAGCAACAAAATCAGCCAAGGTGACATCTGTTTCGTGACCTACACTCGAAATAATCGGTAAACGAGATTCAAAAATTGCTCGAACTACAATTTCTTCGTTAAAGGCCCAAAGATCTTCAATCGAACCTCCCCCACGGCCGATAATCAGTACATCTAAGTCATCGCGTTCATTGGCTCGAGTTATATTACGAGCAATCTCCTTTGCAGCACCCTCACCTTGAACTTTAGTAGGATATAAGACAATTTCCACACCAGGGAAGCGTCTACTGACTGTAGTGATGATATCTTGAATCACAGCACCACTTCGACTAGTCACCACACCTATTTTTTTTGAAAATTGTGGTAAAGATTGTTTAAATCGCTCTTGAAACAAACCTTCTTCTGCCAGTTTCTTCTTAAGTTGTTCAAATTGGATAGCTAAAGCACCGACACCATCTGGTTCAGCTTTTTCAATGATAATCGAATAACTTCCACTTGGCTCATAGACTTGGACACGACCAACCACATTGATCTTCATACCTTCTTCCAAATCAAAACCTAATTTCTGATAAATACCTGACCAAATAGTTGCCTGAATAACTGCACGATCATCCTTAAGAGAAAAATACTGATGCGTTGGACGCTTGCGGAAGTTAGAGACTTGACCAGTTAAATAGACCCGTTCCAAGTAGGGGTCTTTATCGAATTTCATTTTTAAATACTTGGTCAAAGTTGTAACCGATAAATACTTTTCCATCTCTACCTCCTTCTTTTCTATAGTTTTTCCTAGGTATTATTATACCAAAAAAACGTTTAAAAATCTCTTTTTTCACCTCTAGAATACGAAAACAAGACTGGATTTCTTTGACCTTGTCTTATAATATACAAAAGCCCTTCGGATAAAATCCGAGGGGCTTAAATCTTGTTTAATCAAGAGCCGAACTTTTGAGTTTCAAGGTTCGGGATAAAATAGTTCACTGAACTATTTTATTTTTTAAGGTTGTAGAATGATTTCAATCCACGGTATTCAGCTACTTCACCAAGTTGGTCTTCGATACGAAGCAATTGGTTGTATTTAGCGATACGGTCTGTACGTGAAAGTGAACCAGTCTTGATTTGTCCTGCGTTAGTTGCAACTGCGATGTCAGCGATTGTTGAATCTTCAGTTTCACCTGAACGGTGTGATACAACGGCAGTGTAACCAGCTTCTTTAGCCATTTCGATAGCGTCGAATGTTTCAGTAAGAGTACCGATTTGGTTAACTTTGATAAGGATTGAGTTAGCAGCGCCTTCAGCGATACCTCTTTCAAGGTAAGCAGTGTTTGTTACGAAGAAGTCGTCACCAACCAATTGAACTTTACCACCAAGACGTTCAGTAAGAGCTTTCCATCCATCCCAGTCGTTTTCGTCCATACCATCTTCGATAGTGATGATTGGGTATTTGTTTACCAATTCTTCAAGGTAGTCGATTTGTTCTGCAGAAGTACGAACAGCTGCTCCTTCACCTTCGAATTTAGTGTAGTCGTAAACTTTACGTTCTTTATCGTAGAATTCTGATGATGCACAGTCAAATCCGATAAATACGTCTTTACCTGGAACATAACCAGCAGCTTCGATAGCAGCAAGGATAGTTTCAACACCGTCTTCAGTTCCTTCGAAACGAGGAGCGAATCCACCTTCGTCACCTACGGCTGTTTCAAGACCACGAGATTTAAGGATTTTCTTAAGAGCGTGGAAGATTTCAGCACCCCAACGAAGAGCTTCTTTGAATGTTGGTGCACCAGCAGGTACGATCATGAATTCTTGGAAAGCGATTGGAGCGTCTGAGTGAGAACCACCGTTGATGATGTTCATCATTGGAGTTGGAAGAACTTTAGTGTTAAATCCACCAAGGTAGCTGTAAAGTGGGATTTCAAGGTAGTCAGCAGCAGCACGAGCTACAGCGATTGACACACCAAGGATTGCGTTAGCACCCAATTTACCTTTGTTAGGAGTTCCGTCAAGTGCGATCATAGCACGGTCGATAGCTTGTTGGTCACGTACATCGTAGCCGATGATTGCTTCAGCGATGATGTTGTTTACGTTGTCAACAGCTTTTTGTGTACCAAGACCACCGTAACGAGATTTGTCACCATCACGAAGTTCAACTGCTTCGTGTTCACCAGTAGAAGCTCCTGATGGAACCATACCACGTCCGAAAGCACCTGATTCAGTGTAAACTTCTACTTCAAGTGTTGGGTTACCGCGTGAGTCTAGGACTTCGCGAGCGTAAACATCAGTAATAATTGACATTTTTTACTCTCCTTATTGAGTTAAATTTTTTACACCTCTATGATACCTTAAAAAGACTCCTTTTTCAAGGAAAAACGTTATCTTTGTGCAAATTTTCCTTAAGTTTATAAAGTAATCGCTTTCTTTTATCTGTTTTCTCCTATATTTTATGTTATACTATTTTTATGACTGATGTATCTAAACAAATCCTAGAAAAGGTCAATGGTGGTCTTAAACTAAATCCTGATGAACAAAGACGTTTTCTCGGAACATTTGAAGAACGTGTCCTTGGCTACGCGGACCTTGAAACAGCTGATGATGATAAATTTAAAAATGGATTTTTAACAATTATAGAAACCTTTAAAAAAGAGACTCAACCTCTATTTGTCAAAATTTCTCCTCAGGTAGAGTTTGATAAACAAGTTTTTTATCTAAAACAATCCAAAGATGCTGACTGCCAAGCGACCATCGTTTCTGAAGATCATAACTCTTCTCCTTTTGGGCTCATTATCCATAGCGATGCTCCTGTTCAAGCAAGTGAAAAAGACCTCAGAAAGGCATTTTCAGACTTGTGGCAGGAAAAAGAGATGGAAAAAGCTCCTACTTCTCTTTGGAAAAAGTGGTTTGGTTAATTTTTCTTCAAAGCTAAAATTTGACCAATGTTTGCAGCTGTATCTTCTAAATAGATAGCTGCATTTTTTAGACTATTCTCAAGCGGTTCGCTTTTTTCTAGTATTGAAAAGGCAGCAACGAGATTTTCATATGGCAAGGGCGGTAAATCCTCAGCTAAACTACCACAAATAGCAATAACTGGAACACCATTTGGTGTTCTTTTTGCTACTCCGATTGGAGCCTTACCAGATAAACTTTGAGAATCTAACCTACCTTCACCAACAATAACTAGATCTGCATCTGAAACCTGTTCATCAAAGTTTATCAAATCCAAACAAGTTTGGATACCAGATACAATCTCTGCTCCAGCAAAGGCACACAATCCAGCCGCAATACCACCACCTGCTCCAGCTCCTTCAAGACTTAGAATTTCATGGGCAACTTTACGATAGAAGTTTTCAATAGCAATATCAACGTCTTGGAATTTAGCTGGTTCCAACCCTTTTTGCTTCCCAAATATATAGGTGGCACCGCGAATTCCACAGAGTGGATTGGTCACATCTGCTAAGATTTTGATATGCACATCTGCAGGGATGGTAACGACACTTTTGTCCAAAATCTTACTTACTTCAAATAAGGACTGGCCACAAGCCTCAAGTTCCATTCCGTTTTCATTATAAAACTGATATCCGAGTCCTGCAGCAATCCCAATTCCACCATCGTTACTGGATGTCCCACCAACTCCGATATAGATCTCTTTCATTCCTTGTTCGATTAAATAAAGGATCAGTTGACCAATCCCCTTTGTTTGAATCTTCAGTGGATTTCGTTTTTCTATAGGAATTTTAGCAAGCCCAACTAAATCGGCCACCTCGAACAGAGCAAGTTCTCCTTTTTGAACATAAGTCATTTGAACTTCATCTCCAAAGGGACCTGTCACTAAAGCAGTTTTTTCTACAAGACCAAGTGAATTTTTAATGGCATCTACTGTTCCTTCTCCTCCATCGCCAACAGGTAAGAGCAAACATTTCGATTCAGGTAGAACCTTTTTAAGGCCTCGTTTAATAGCTTTAGCTACTTCACTTGCAGGGAGACTCTCCTTAAAAGAGTCAGGTGCTATAACAATTTTCATACACTCATCTTTCTAATCAAAGGAAATCTATCAGATTCAATACTTTTGTTAAATTTCTATCTTCAATTTGAAGGGGAATTTCCTCTTTCACGATTTCTTTGGCACAGAAGCCAATGCCGATTCCAGCTCTCTTCAACATTGCTAAATCATTAGCTCCATCTCCAATAGCAATTGTTCTATCAATTGGTACCTCTAATTCATCAGCCCATCTTACTAGGGTTTCTTTTTTAACTTCTCTGCTGATAATAGGACCAACAAGATTTCCAGTTAAATGACCATCTCTGATTTCCAGTTGATTAGCAGCAAATAATGAAATCCCTAAATCTTTTGCTAATCTTTCAACAACAGGTGTAAATCCACCTGAAACTAGACCCACTTCTATCTGATTTTTTTGCAGAGTGTTAATAAATTGCGCAGCATTTTTACTAAGGTGTAGTTCATGATAAATCTTATCAAAAGTATCTACAGATAGTCCTTGTAATAAAGAAACACGTTTTCTCAGGCTTTCTTCAAAATCTAGTTCTCCCCTCATAGCTTGGGCAGTCAGTAGGGCTACTTCTTCTTCACACTCTGCCTCTTTCCCCAATAAATCAATAACTTCCTCTTCTATCAGTGTCCCATCAACATCCAGTACACAAAGTCCTCTCAATTTTTTCATTTAAGTCCCTTACTTTTATCATCTCAAAAAATCGTATGAAGATATCATACGATTTTAACTATTTAATTTGCTAAACTGTGGTACAAATCAAGATATGACTTGCAGGCTGTATCCCAAGAGAAATCACATTCCATCGCTTGAACTTGCATATTTTTCCAAACATCAGGATGGTTGTGATAAACATCCAAAGCTGTTTGCAATGCCCAGTTGAGCCAGTATGGAGTTAGGTTGTTAAAGCTAAAGCCTGTACCTGTTCCTTCAATTGGATTAAAGGCTTGAACAGTATCTCTAAGTCCACCCACCTCGTTTACTAAAGGAAGCGTACCATATCTCATGGCCATCATTTGTGAAAGTCCACAGGGTTCAAAACGACTTGGCATAAGGAAAATATCACATGCTGCATAAATCTCTTGAGCTAATTTCACATCGAAAGTAATATTGGCAGAAAGTTTTTCTGGGAATACTTGACTAAACCAAGAGAAAGCTTGTTCAAATCCTGGATCTCCAGTTCCCAAGAGAACAATTTGAATATCCTCTTGAAGCATACGATGCAGGCTTTCAACCACCACATCAAAGCCCTTCTGACGAGTCAAACGTGACACGATACCAATCATTGGCACATCAGGACGTACTGGAAGACCAACTCTTTCTTGAAGTTTCGCTTTATTTTGAGCCTTACCTGACAGATCAGTTTTATTAAAATGATACTCAAGTAAAGCATCCGTCTCTGGATTGTATAAATCAGTATCAATACCATTAACAATACCAGAAACCTTACCAGATTCCATACGAAGAATCTGATCAATACCGCAACCAAACTCTGTAGTCATAATCTCATAAGCATAGCTTGGCGACACAGTTGATACACGATCAGCGTATAGAATACCGGCCTTCATCCAGTTGAGGCAGTCATTCCAACGAACTGTTCCATCAGCGTAGCGCTCAAATCCAACCCTGAACAAGTCCCAAAGCATGCTTTCAGAGAATTGACCCTGAAATTCCAAGTTATGAATGGTCAAAACAGTCTTGATTCCTTGGTAGGCTTGAATCCATCTGTATTTTTCCTTCAATAAGAAAGGTATCATTGCTGTATGGTAGTCATGAGCGTGGAGGACATCAGGAATAAATCCGATACGCTCCATAGCTTCTAGGGCTGCAAGTTGGAAGAAGGCAAAGCGTTCACCATCATCAAAATCTCCATACACATGTCCGCGGAAGAAATAATATTGATTGTCAATAAAGTAGAAAGTTACACCGTTTAAAACAGTTTTCTTAATTCCACAAAATTGTCTGCGCCAACCAACGTATACTTCGAATTGAAGAACATCTTCGATCTGATCACCAAACTTGGCCTCTACCATGTCATAGTATGGCAGGATAACAGCAACTTCATGCCCAGCTTTTACTAATGATTTAGGAAGTGCTCCGATAACGTCTCCCAATCCACCTGTTTTTGAAAAGGGAGCGCCCTCTGCTGCTACAAATAAAATTTTCATGAAAGGACATCCTCTGTTACTTTTTCTCCTTTTTTGATGATAACAGGATTTTCTGCTGTACCTCGAATAACAACTCCCTCAGCTATTTCAGCACCCTTATCAACGATTGCATACTCGACTTGTGCACCTTTTGCAATGACAACGCGAGGGAAGATAAGAGACTCTTTAACCAAGCTATCTTTATTGATACGAACATTACGCGAAATAATAGATTTATCCACTTCACCTTCAATGATACTACCAGAAGCAAATTGAGATGTGTTCACTTTTGAACCTGATGCATAGTAGGTAGGTTCTTCGTTTTTAACTTTAGTATGAATTTTTTGATTTGGTGAGAACAAAGAGTAGAATTTTTGCTGATTCAGCATATCTAAATTAGCTTGGTAGTATGTTTCTACTGAATGAATATTTGCTAGGTAACCTGTATATTCATATGCAAATGCACCTTCTTTTGCTGCCAAATCACGAAGAACATAGCGTAATTTTTCTGGATGCTCTTTTTGAGCTTCTTCTTCCAAACGCTTAATCAACCATTGAGTGTCTACTACAAAGATGTCTGTCGACATGTTGTAGTATTCTTGGTCTGATTTTTTATCAAAGAGTTTGTGAGAAAGCACATGGTCAGTTTCATCAATATCAAGGATTGCATTTACTTCAGAAATGTCCCTTTTAGGTAATTTCTTATAAACTACTGTGATTGGTGATTTAGTTGTATTATGCAAATGGAAAACTTGATTGAGATCAATATTCACCAAAACATCACAGTTCAAGGAAACGGTTTGGTCTGAACCTGAACGTTTTAGGTATGTCAAAAGTTGTTGATAGTACTCTTTACCAACAGTGCTACTTTCTACACGAGTATTGTAGATTCCAAGATAGTAGTGACTAAGAAGGGTGTTTAAGCCCCACTCACGACCTGAACGAATATGGTCAAATACAGAGCTGATGTTATCTTGTTGAAAGATTCCAAAGATACTACGAACCCCAGCATTTGCTAAACTTGAAAGTGGGAAGTCAATCAAACGATACTTTCCTCCAAATGGCAAACTTGCCACTGGACGGTTACTTGTCAAGGTTGACATATCATGGAAACCAACGGTATTTCCTAAAATCGCTGAATATTTATCAATCTTCATCTGTTGCTACCCCCACTACTTCGTTATATCCGACTACTTGTACTTCTTCTGTACCATCAATTTCAACACCATCGGCAATAATTGCACCTTCACCGATGATTGCACGTGTAATTTTAGCACCTCTACCGATAACTGCTCCACTCATGATGACAGAATCAACAACTTCTGCTCCCTTACGAACTTGAGCAGTTGTAGAAAGAATAGAGTGTTTCACTGTACCATTTACGTAACAGCCGTCCACTACAAGAGAGTCTTCTACTTGAGCGAATTCTCCAAGGAAGTTTGGTGGAGCGATAAGGTTACGAGAATAAATCTTCCATTGACGATTACGGCTATCTAGAGCATTTTCTGGAGAGATATATTCCATATTTGCTTCCCATAGGGACTCAATAGTACCGACATCTTTCCAGTATCCACTGAATTCATAGGCATAGACACTTTCTCCAGACTCAAGATAGTTTGGAATAACATTCTTACCAAAGTCTGACATGTCAATGTTAGCCTTTTCAGCAGCAACTAGCATATTGCGCAGACGTTTCCAGTCAAAGATATAGATACCCATTGATGCCTTAGTTGATTTTGGTTGAGCTGGTTTTTCTTCAAATTCAACAATACGATTATTAGCATCTGTATTCATGATACCAAATCGGCTTGCTTCTTTTAATGGCACATCCAAGACTGCTACAGTCAAGCTGGCATTGTTATCCTTGTGTGATTGGAGCATATCATCATAGTCCATCTTGTAGATATGGTCTCCTGAAAGAATCAAAACATACTCAGGATTAATGCTATCGATATAGTCAATATTTTGGTAAATCGCATGACTTGTACCTTCAAACCAACGATTTCCTTCACTTGCAGAGTAAGGTTGAAGGATAGAAACACCTGAATCAATTACATCAAGACCCCAACTAGAACCGTTTCCGATGTGATTGTTAAGAGCAAGAGGTTGATACTGTGTGATAACCCCAACATTGTGGATACCAGAGTTGGCACAGTTAGAAAGAGCAAAGTCAATGATACGATAGCGCCCACCAAATTGCACAGCAGGTTTTGCAATGCTTTGAGTGAGTTTACCGAGACGAGTTCCTTGCCCACCGGCAAGGATTAAAGCTAGCATTTCATTCTTCATTTTCTACTCCTTTTTGAGATTTATTTGATTTTTTTTTAGCGGGTTTCAAGCGACGTTTGATTTTCCAGATACTTGCCCCCAAAGCTGGCAAAGTAAAGGTCAAAGTCTGCTCATAATCCTTCCATAATCCTTCTTGAGTTTGAACGGTTTGATTGTGTTCTTTCCAAACACCTCCCCATTGTTCCAACTCTGTATTCCAAATTTCTTCATACACACCTGCAACTGGCAGTCCAATTGTGAAATCAGGACGTTCGACTGGTGCCATATTAAAGACACAGACTAGCATCTCGCCTTTCTTTCCTTTACGAATAAAGGAAAGAACACTCTGATCTCTATTATCTGCATCGATAATTTCAATTCCATCATAGCTTGTATCAATTTCCCAAAGACAACGGTGGTCCTTATAAAGTTGATTCAACTGAGATGTGAAGTATTTCATCTTGGCATTCATTGGATCTTCAAGGTTTGACCATTCTAATTGCTCTTCAGATTTCCACTCTAAGAATTGACCGAATTCGCTACCCATAAAGAGCAATTTCTTACCAGGGTGACAAATTTGATAAGTATAAAGATTTCTAAGGCCTGCAAATTGATTATAACGATCCCCCCACATCTTATGCATCATACTCTTCTTACCATGTACAACCTCATCATGTGAGAATGGTAGGAGATAATTTTCATTAAAGACATACATGAAGCTGAAGGTTACAAGGTTAAAATCATACTTGCGGTAAATTGGATCTTCTTCGTAGAAACGTAGGATATCGTTCATCCAGCCCATGTTCCACTTGTAGTCAAATCCAAGTCCACCCATTTCCTTCATGCCAGTAATCTTGGTACCTGAAGAAGACTCCTCTGCAATCATCATAACATCCGGATGAGCTAGCTTAATAACATCGTTCAAACGTTGAAGGAAATAATAGCCTTCATAGTTGAGATTGCCTCCGTCTTTATTTGGTGTCCATGGAGCATTGTCATAATCTAGATAGAGAATATTACTTACTGCATCTACACGAATACCATCTAGGTGATAGAAATCAATCCAAAACTTAATGCTAGAAATCAAGAAAGATTGGACTTCATTTTTACCAAGGTCGAAGTTGAGTGCTCCCCAACCGTAGTTGTTAGCCTTGTTATGATCTTGGTATTCAAAAGTTGGTGTACCGTCGTAGTATGCCAAAGCGTCGTCATTGATTGTAAAGTGTCCAGGTACCCAGTCCACAATTACTCCGATATTGTTGATATGACATTCCTCAACGAAGTCTTGAAACTCTTCAGGACGACCATAGGCATGCTCTAAAGCGAAGTAACCCATGAGCTGATAACCCCAACTCAAACCGAGAGGGTGAGCCATCAGAGGCATAAACTCGATGTGAGTATAGTTCATCTCAACGAGATAGGGAATGAGCTCTTCTTTGAGTTGAACAAAGCTATAAGGTGTTCCATCAGGATTTCTCTTCCAAGATCCTGCATGTGCCTCATAGATATTGACCGGTCTTTCGAAAAATCCCCAACGTTTTCTGCGAGCTAACCAGAGCCCGTCCTTCCATTTTTTCTCAGGTATTTCTGTTAAAACAGCTCCTGTACCCGGACGTGCTTCATAGCGAACAGCCAAGGGATCAATCTTCATAAGCTGATGTCCATTAGCACGAGTAATATGATATTTATAAATATGTCCTTCTTGAGCTAAAGTTGTAAAAACTTCCCAAACTCCAGATTCATTACGAACCATGGGGATTTGATTTTCAACCCAGTTAGTAAAATCACCAACTAGATGGACAGCCTGCGCATTTGGAGCCCAGACACGGAATGTATAGCCATACTCACCGTCTTTTTCTTCACGATGCGCTCCTAAATAGTGTTGAAGATGGAAATTTTCGCCACTGGTAAAAGTTCTTAAAGCTTCTAATGTATCCATTTAATCCCCCTTTTTTATTGAAAGCGTTTTCTTGTTTTTTATTATACTACCTTTTAAGAAAACTTTCAACTAATTTCCGAATTCTCCTAAAATTTTTTTCGAAAATCTTCATATAGTTATCTTAACATTTCTAAAATTTTCATAAATGATAATAAGCGATGGAATTTTCTATTAGCTACTATTACAATAATAACTCTCATTATCTATATATAAAATAACTCACTTAAAAACTGAACGTTTTTGTATTTCGGTAACATAATATTCGTAGATAATTCTTTTTATATAATTTTACCAAATTTTCTGAAATTTTCAACTATTTTTAGTAATTGTTCCATTTTTATTTTTATGTCTAGAAATATAAAAAACTCAAGCATTAATCTTGAGTTTTGGGGCTCTATAATTTCTGTAGTGGGTAAAACCACCATAGGAATTATGGAGCCTATTTTGTTGTAGAAAAAAAGTCCCATAAGACCTATAATGAAAAGCGACCAAACCATCATTAGAAAGAATCTTATG
>NZ_JASHCG010000025.1:0-18053 GCF_047464215.1 Streptococcus infantis
AAGATCCTAAGACAGGTGACGTTACAGTAACACCTAAGAAACCAGATGGCTCAACATACCCACCAGGAACTAAGGTAGAAATCCCGGGTAAAGATGGTAACCCAATCACTGTTACAATCGGTGAAGATGGTAAAGGTAAAGTACCAAACAGTGACCTACCAGACGGTAAAGTACCAGGTACAGCTAAGATTACTGAACCAGGTCAACCAACAGTTGAAGTTCCAGTAGAAACTCCAGCTAAGGTAACACCAGCAACACCAACAACTGAAACACCAAGCGAGATTGAAATCACACGCAAACCAAATGGTGATGCAGTAGTAACACCTAAGAAACCAGATGGTTCAACATACCCACCAGGAACTAAGGTAGAAATTCCAGGTGAAAATGGAACACCAATCACTGTAACAATTGGCGACAATGGTTCAGGTGAAGTACCAAATGACAACCTTCCTAAGAAAGATGTCCCAGGTACAGGTAAAGTAACCGAACCTAACAAGAAACCATCACAACCAGTGGATGTAACAACACCAGCTCGTAAGACACCAACAGTAGATGTTGAACAAGATCCTAAGACAGGTGACGTTACAGTAACACCTAAGAAACCAGATGGCTCAACATACCCACCAGGAACTAAGGTAGAAATCCCAGGTAAAGATGGTAACCCAATCACTGTTACAATCGGTGAAGATGGTAAAGGTAAAGTACCAAACAGTGACCTACCAGACGGTAAAGTACCAGGTACAGCTAAGATTACTGAACCAGGTCAACCAACAGTTGAAGTTCCAGTAGAAACTCCAGCTAAGGTAACACCAGTTGCAGTTAATCCGAATGTAGATCACGGAGATACTACAGCTACTAATAATAATGGAGCTAAGTCAAATGATTCTCAAAAAGTATTACCAAATACTGGAACAGAATCAAATGCGACTCTTGCCTCTCTAGGCCTTCTTGGTATTCTAGGCGGTCTCGGACTTGCTTTGGGAAAGAAAAAAGAAGACTAAAAATTTAGTCAAATAAACATTCATTCTTTTGTGTTATAAAGACAAACTAGATTGGTTCTGGGAATCATGTTAGTCGTAAAATAAAAAGAATGTTTAGATAAAGAAAGCGAACAATGCTAGGATTTTGTTAAACGGAATTCTAAGTATTGTTCGCTTTTGTGGTATAATAAATACTATGCAGAAGAAACCGACATCAGCCTATGTGCACATACCATTTTGCACACAGATTTGTTATTATTGTGACTTTTCAAAAGTCTTTATTAAAAATCAGCCAGTAGACAGTTATCTAGAGCATCTACTGCAAGAATTTCATTCTTATGACATTCAAAAATTGCGAACCCTCTATATAGGTGGTGGTACACCGACAGCCCTGTCGGCTCCGCAACTTGAGGTGTTACTGGATGGCTTGACTAAAAATTTGGACTTGTCTGCCTTGGAAGAATTGACCATTGAGGCTAATCCTGGTGACCTGGATGCTGATAAGATTGCTGTTTTGCAAAATTCTGCAGTTAATCGTGTATCACTAGGTGTTCAGACTTTTGATGATAAAATGTTGAAAAAGATAGGGCGTAGTCATACGGAAAAGGATATTTATGAAAATATCGATCGCCTCAAATTGGCTGGTTTTGACAATATCTCCATTGACTTGATTTACGCACTTCCTGGTCAGACTATGGAACAAGTTAAGGACAATGTCGCTAAGGCTATCGCTTTGGACATTCCCCACATGAGTCTCTATAGTTTGATTTTGGAAAATCATACGGTCTTTATGAATCGTATGAGACGAGGGAAATTACCTCTTCCTAAGGAAGAATTAGAAGCAGAGATGTTTGAGTATATCATTGCAGAGCTAGAAAGAGCTGGCTTTGAGCATTATGAGATTTCTAACTTTTCTAAGCCAGGCTTTGAAAGTCGTCACAATCTTATGTACTGGGACAATGCCGAGTATTATGGAATCGGTGCTGGTGCGTCTGGCTATGTAGACGGTGTTCGCTATAAAAACCATGGGCCGATCCGCCATTATTTAAAGGCGGTAGAAGAGGGAAGTGCTCGTATCAATGAAGAACACTTGAGTCAAAGGGAGCAAATGGAAGAAGAGATGTTTCTCGGCCTTCGCAAGAAGTCAGGAGTTTCCATGGCACGCTTTGAAGAAAAATTTGGACGGTCTTTCCAGGAACTTTATGGAGATGTTGTTAGAGAATTGATTCAACAAGGTCTTATGCAGGTTGAGGGTGATTGTGTTCGTATGACTAAGAGAGGTCTCTTCTTAGGTGATACAGTAGCAGAACGATTTATATTGGAGTAAAATTATGGGCTTAACTTATCAAATGAAGATGAAAATTCCTTTTGATATGGCTGACATGAATGGTCATATCAAGATACCAGATGTGATCTTGTTGTCCCTCCAGGTCTCAGGGATGCAGTCAATTGAACTGGGAGTGAGTGATAAGGATGTTTTAGAACAGTATAATCTGGTCTGGATTATCACAGATTATGATATTGACGTGGTTCGTTTGCCTCGTTTTGCTGAGGAAATCACCATTGAAACAGAAGCTTTGACCTATAATCGTCTTTTTTGCTACCGCCGATTTACTATTTATGATGAAGCTGGGCAGGAACTCATCCACATGATGGCGACCTTTGTTCTCATGGACCGAGACAGTCGAAAAGTCCATGCTGTCGAACCTGAGATTGTGGCTCCTTACCAGTCTGATTTTGATAAAAAACTTATCCGCGGACCAAAGTATAATTCCTTGGAAGAGCCAGTCAGCAAGGATTACCATGTTCGTTTTTACGACTTGGATATGAATGGTCATGTCAATAACAGTAAATACTTGGACTGGATTTTTGAGGTCATGGGAGCGGATTTTTTGACCCAGTATATTCCCAAGAAAATCAATCTCAAGTATGTCAAGGAAGTTCGACCAGGTGGAGTGATTACATCGGCTGTTGAACGGACTGGATTGGAAAGCAAGCATGAGATTACAAGCGACAGCGCTACTAATGCCCAAGCCATCATCACATGGCAAGAAATAAAAAAGGATTAGAAAGAAAGATATGACTTATAAAGGATATTTAATTGATTTAGACGGAACGATCTATAAGGGGAAGGATAGAATCCCTGAGGGAGAGGCTTTTGTTCACGAGTTACAAAAAAGAGAGATTCCTTATCTTTTTGTAACAAACAACACCACTCGTACACCTGAAAGTGTTCAAGAGATGTTAGCCAATCAGTTTAACATTGACACACCTGTATCGACGATCTATACTGCAACCTTAGCGACTATTGATTACATGAATGATTCAGGTCTTGAAAAGACAGTTTATGTGATTGGAGAAGCAGGCCTAAAGGAGGCCATCCAAGCAGCAGGGTATGTCGAAGATAAAGAAAATCCAGCCTATGTGGTTGTTGGCTTGGACTGGCAAGTAGACTATGAAAAATTTGCTACGGCGACCCTAGCTATCCATAAAGGTGCTCATTTTATCGGCACCAATCCAGATTTAAATATTCCAACAGAACGTGGACTTTTACCTGGTGCTGGTTCACTGATTACTCTTCTTGAAGCAGCAACTCGTGTAAAACCAGTTTATATTGGAAAACCTAATGCGATTATTATGGATAAGGCTGTTGAACACCTAGGACTTGAACGCCAAGAAATTGTCATGGTAGGGGATAACTATCTAACAGATATTCGCGCAGGAATCGATAATGGAATTCCCAGTCTATTAGTAACAACTGGTTTTACCAAACCAGAAGAAGTAGCAGATTTACCTATTGCACCGACTCATGTTGTTTCTAGCCTAGCGGAGTGGAATTTCGATGAAAACTAAATTTACTTTTGTAGGAAGTCTTTTCTTTCTCCTCTCGCTTGCGATTTTATTGACTATTTACTTGGCTTGGTTGCTATATCCTCAGGAAATTTCTTGGTTAAACTTGACAAATCGTGTTCATCTGCAACCTCAGACCATCCAGCATAATTTTAATGTTTTGATGGCTTATTTGACCAATCCTTTTAGTCAACAATTAGAAATGCCAGACCTACCTTCTTCGGTATCTGGTTTACACCATTTTGCGGTTGTGAAGGGACTATTTCATCTGGCTCAAGGAGTAGCACTAGTAACTCTACCGATTTTTTATCTTTTTTGGAAGCAAGTTATTCGGAAGGGTTTTCTGCCACTTTATCGTAGAGCACTCTTAATCATACTTTCTCTACCTTTGGCTCTTGGTTTAGTTGGAGTTTTCATTGGATTTGAGCAGTTCTTTACCTTGTTTCATCAGATTCTATTTGTAGGTGATGATACCTGGTTGTTTGATCCAGCAAAGGATCCTGTCATTCTCATCCTACCAGAGAACTTTTTCCTCCATGCCTTTCTCCTATTTTTCTGCTTGTATGAATTGATTTTTGGATTTATGTACCTACAGAGTAGAAAAACAAATAGATAAGTGAAGAAAAGTATTACTGATTCCAAATAAAATGTAGGAAAAACTATCATTTGTAACATGAATATTTCTATATTTAAGCAAAACATTCATATGTGATTCCAAAAAACCTATTTTTCTTGAAAAAGTAGGTTTTTTTACGGAAATAACTAGTCAAGCGCTTTATTTTTTTGTATAATAGGAATAGAAAAGTATGTAAAGAAGAGGAAAGCATGATTACACTATTTTTATCACCGAGTTGTACATCATGTCGTAAAGCAAAGGCCTGGCTCGAGAATCATAAAGTGCCATTCCAAGAGCATAATATTATGACCAGCCCTTTAACGAGAAAAGAACTGCAACACATTCTTTCCTTGACCGAAAATGGTACTGATGACATCATCTCGACTCGTTCAAAGATTTTTCAAAAATTGAATATTGATGTAGAGAGTATCTCAGTATCGGAGTTGCTTCATTTAATTGAGCAGTATCCGAGTCTTTTGCGTCGTCCGATTATTATTGACGCAAAACGGATGCAAATCGGTTTTAATGAAGATGAGATTCGTGCTTTTCTCCCTCGTAGTTACCGTAAACAAGAACTGAAAGAAGCTACATTGAGAGCTGGTATTAATTAGATGAATAAACAGTATAGTTACCCACTAGATTTGTCGTGGAGCACTGAAGAACTTGCTTCAGTGCTTTCTTTTTTTAATGATGTTGAAGCAGCCTATGAGACTAAGGTAGAGGCAAAAAAACTACTAGATTCCTATAAGGGATTCAAAGCGGTTGTTCCAAGCAAGAGTGAAGAAAAACGCTTGGGCCGTGAATTTGAAACTGCGAGTGGTTATTCCTTCTATCGAGCTGTCCAATTGGCTAAAGAACAAGGGGAAGGGAAGATTTCGCTTGGAAAATAAATTTGTGTTTGCTAAAGAGATTGTCAAGGAAGCAGGAGACTATATTCTAGCTCACATGCGAGAAGAATTGCATATTGAGAGAAAATCATCCCCTACAGATTTGGTGACTCGTTTGGACAAGGAAGTTCAGAATTTTTTGATTGATAAGATTCGTTCGCATTTTCCGGATGACCAATTTTGTGCAGAAGAGGGATGTTTACGTGCTTCAGTTGGACATGGATCTGTTTGGGTCATTGATCCCATTGATGGTACCAACAACTTTGTCGCACAAGGTGATGATTTTGCCATTATGGTAGCATATTTTGAAAACGGTGTGGGTCAGTTTGGGATCATTTATGATGTCATGAAAGGTCATTGTTATCATGGAGGAGGTACTTTTCAGGCCTGTCTCAATGAAGAACCCTTGCTTAATTTTAAGGATAAGCCCTTGCGAGATTTTCTAATTGCGAGTAATGCTGGCATGTTGGAAACAAACGCCTGGGGTGTGGCAGAATTAGCTAATGCTTCACTTGGTGTACGAATATATGGAAGTGCGGCTATTAGTTTTGCAAAAATATTATCTGGTCAGCTATTGACCTATATCACCTATCTCCAACCTTGGGACTATGCTGCAGCTGGTATCATTGGAAAAAGTTTAGGTTATCAGATTGTAACCTTAACTGGAGAGCCGGTGGATTTTCAGACACGACAACCAATTATGATGGTTCCAACAGACAAGTTGGCAGAAATTCAATCCTATATCTACGAAAGGAAATAAACTTACATGCAATTTCCAGAAGGATTTGTAAAAAAATATGAAGAAATATTGGGAGATGAGGCAAGAGCTTTTCTTGCCTCTTTTGATGATGAGGCAGTTTCCGCCTTTCGCATCAATCCCTTAAAAGAAAGCCAAGTTTCTTTTTCAGATGCTATTCCACATACACCTTGGGGCTATTATGGCAAGGTTTCAGGGAAATCACCTGAGCATGTAACAGGCTTGGTCTATTCACAAGAGCCTGCTGCACAAATGGTTGCACAAGTAGCTCAACCAAAACCAGGCATGAAGGTCTTGGATTTGGCAGCGGCTCCCGGTGGGAAATCAACTCAACTGGCAGCTTATCTTGCAGGCGAAGGACTACTTGTTTCCAATGAAATTTCTAGCAAGCGAGCTAAGATTTTGGTTGAAAATATGGAGCGTTTTGGTGCATCAAATGTTGTTGTAACCAATGAATCTGCAGATCGTTTGGCTAAAGTGTTTAAGGGATATTTTGACCTAATTGTTCTAGATGCTCCATGTTCAGGAGAAGGAATGTTCCGAAAACAGCCAGATGCCATGGATTATTGGAGTGTAGAATATCCAAGCCAATGTGCTGACTTGCAGCGTGAAATTCTAGAGGATGCGGTCACCATGTTAGCTGATGGTGGTCGTTTGGTCTATTCGACTTGTACATGGGCTCCAGAAGAAAACGAAGAAATTATTAAATGGTTGCTGGATAGTTATGATTTTGAATTGATTCCAGTTACACATATCAATGGAATGGCTCCTGGGATTGATTTTCCTGAGACAGCTCGGATGTACCCACATCGTTTTAAGGGAGAAGGTCAATTTGTTGCCCATCTTCAGTTTAAGGGACAAAACAAGTCAGGGAAGTTCAAGTCTTTTAAGACTAATCTCAGTCGCGAACAGTTGAGTTTATGGCAAGATTTTGAAAAAAAACACCTGAAGATAAATTTGCCAGGAATTTTACAGACTTTTGGAGAACAACTATATCTCTTACCTGAAGTTCTACCAGATTTGGGTAAACTTAGGATTGCACGAAACGGACTTCATCTTGGAACCTTTAAGAAAAAACGTTTTGAACCAAGTTTTGCTCTTGGTTTAGCCTTAAAACCAAGCCAAGTCAATCAAAGAATTGAAATTCATGAAGCGGACTTTGTCAAATACGTGGCCGGTGAAACAGTTCAGCTGTCTGAAACTTTGTCAAATGGCTGGTATCAAGTTTTGGTTGGTGGAAATGGTCTAGGTTTTGCAAAAGTGACCGGAAATACCTTGAAGAATTATTTCCCTAAGGGCTTGAGGTTTAAGGTAAAAAACTAGTCAAAATCAGTATTCTATGTTATAGTGGAAGTATGGATTTTTTGCATAAAACAATAGAAAAATAGGGCGAAATTCCAAGCTATTCATCATTATTTTCAAGGAGACAAATAGTGAAAAAAATTAAAAAACTCACCCTCTTTCTTGCAACCTTTTTACTTGCTGGTTCACTAGCAGGATGTGCAAGTTGGATTGATCGTGGGGAGTCAATGACGGCTGTTGGCTCAACTGCCCTCCAACCTTTAGTCGAGGCGGCGGCAGATGAATTCGCATCAGCTCATATCGGTAAAACGGTCAATGTTCAAGGTGGAGGTTCTGGTACAGGACTATCGCAGGTTCAATCAGGAGCAGTAGATGTCGGAAACTCGGATGTATTTGCTGAGGAAAAAGACGGTATTGATGCTTCAGCCTTGGTCGATCATAAGGTAGCTGTTGCAGGTTTGGCTGTTATTATCAATAAAGAAGTAGATGTTGATAATCTAACGACAGATCAACTCCGACAAATCTTCACAGGAGAAATTACCAACTGGAAAGAAGTCGGTGGGAAAGATTTAGCCATCTCTATTATCAACCGTGCGGCTAGTTCAGGTTCTCGTGCAACCTTTGATAGTGTGATCATGAATGGTCAATCAGCAATGCAAAGTCAGGAACAGGATTCAAACGGGATGGTCAAATCAATCGTTTCTCAAACCCCTGGAGCTATTTCCTATCTAGCGTTTGCCTATGTCGATGATTCTGTTGGGACAATCAAACTCAATGGTTATGAACCAATTTCAGAGAATGTAACCACGAATAATTGGCCTTTGTGGTCTTATGAACATATGTATACACTTGGTGAGCCAAATGAACTGGTTGCCGAATTCTTAAACTTTGTTCTTTCAGACGAAGCTCAGAACGGAATCGTTAAAGGAATGGGCTATATTTCTGTTAAGGAAATGAAGGTTGAAAAAGATGCTACAGGGACTGTAACAGCGCTAGAAGGGAGTCAATAATGAACCAAGAAGAATTATCTAAAAAATTGCTCTCTCCGTCAAAGAACTCTCGTCTTGAGAAATTAGGGAAAAGTCTGACTTTTGCCTGCCTCTCTTTGATTGTTATCATTGTGGCTATGATTTTAATCTTTGTAGCCCAAAAAGGGTTATCTACCTTCTTTGTGAATGGTGTGAATATCTTTGATTTTCTCTTTGGTGCAACTTGGAACCCTTCAGGTAAGCAGTTTGGTGCTCTTCCAATGATTTTAGGTTCCTTTATCGTTACCATCCTATCTGCTCTCATCGCAACACCATTTGCAATTGGTGCTGCAGTCTTTATGACAGAAGTATCGCCAAAAGGAGCTAAGATTTTGCAACCAGCTATCGAACTTCTAGTTGGGATTCCTTCGGTAGTATACGGATTTATCGGTTTGCAGGTCGTTGTACCATTTGTACGTAGTGTCTTTGGTGGAACAGGTTTTGGTATTTTATCGGGGATTTTCGTTCTCTTTGTTATGATCTTGCCGACTGTAACCTTTATGACAACTGATAGCTTACGTGCAGTTCCTCGTCACTACCGTGAAGCTAGTTTAGCTATGGGAGCAACTCGTTGGCAAACAATCTGGCGTGTTACTTTGAAGGCTGCTCGTTCAGGTATTTTTACTGCTGTAGTCTTTGGTATGGCGCGTGCTTTCGGTGAAGCCCTTGCGATTCAGATGGTTGTCGGTAACTCAGCAGTTGTTCCAACTTCATTGACGACACCAGCAGCGACTCTGACATCTGTTTTGACCATGGGAATCGGTAATACCGTTATGGGAACTGTTGATAATAATGTTCTTTGGTCACTGGCCCTAGTATTGCTCTTGATGAGTTTGGCCTTTAACAGTGTGATTAAACTGATTACGAAAGAAAGAGGAAAGAAAAACTATGCACGCTAAGAAATTAGATAAACTTGCAACAGCTGTCCTCTATACCATCGCAGGAATCATTGTGACCATTCTTGCTTCTTTGATTCTCTATATCTTGGTTCGAGGCTTACCTCATGTTTCTTGGTCCTTCTTGACTGGAAAATCATCTTCTTACCAAGCAGGTGGAGGTATTGGAATTCAGCTTTATAATTCCTTCTTCCTTTTGGTCATCACCTTGTTCATCTCTGTGCCTTTGTCAATGGGAGCTGGGATTTACTTGGCTGAATATGCCAAAAAAGGTCGTGTTACTAACTTCGTTCGTACCTGTATTGAGATTTTGTCTTCTTTACCATCAGTCGTTGTTGGTCTCTTTGGTTACCTCATCTTTGTCGTTCAGTTTGAGTATGGATTTTCAATTATTTCTGGTGCCTTGGCTTTGACCGTCTTTAACCTTCCACAGATGACGCGTAATGTTGAAGACAGCTTGAAACACGTTCACCACACGCAACGTGAAGCTGGTTTAGCACTTGGACTTTCTCGTTGGGAAACAGTTCTTCATGTCGTTATCCCAGAAGCCCTACCTGGTATTGTAACAGGTATCGTACTTGCATCAGGTCGTATCTTTGGTGAAGCTGCGGCTCTTATCTATACTGCAGGACAATCAGCACCAGCTCTTGACTGGTCAAACTGGAATGTCCTCAGCGTAACCAGTCCAATCTCAATCTTCCGTCAAGCAGAAACCTTGGCTGTTCATATCTGGAAAGTCAACAGTGAAGGAACTATTCCTGATGGAACACTTGTTTCAGCAGGTTCTGCTGCGGTGCTCCTAATCTTTATCTTAATCTTTAACTTTGGAGCTCGCAAACTCGGAAGCTACCTACACAAGAAATTAACCGCTGCCTAAAGGAGAAGCCATGTCAAAATATAATTGGGATGAAAAGCATATCATTACCTTTCCAGAAGAAAAAGTGGCCCTCTCTACTAAGGATTTACATGTTTACTACGGTAAAAATGAATCCATTAAGGGCGTCGATATGCAATTCGAAAAAAATAAAATCACGGCCCTGATTGGTCCGTCTGGATCTGGGAAATCAACCTACCTACGCAGTCTCAACCGTATGAATGATACCATTGATATTGCAAAGGTTACAGGACAGATTCTCTATCGAGGTATTGACGTTAACCGTCCAGAAATTAATGTTTATGAAATGCGTAAACACATCGGAATGGTTTTCCAACGTCCAAACCCATTTGCTAAATCAATCTACCGCAACATCACCTTTGCACATGAACGTGCAGGTGTTAAGGATAAGAAGGTCCTTGATGAAATTGTAGAAACCTCACTTCGCCAGGCTGCCCTCTGGGACCAGGTCAAAGATGACCTTCACAAGTCTGCCTTAACGCTTTCAGGTGGTCAGCAGCAACGTCTCTGTATCGCTCGTGCTATTTCTGTAAAACCAGATATCCTCTTAATGGATGAGCCGGCATCAGCCTTGGATCCGATTGCGACAGCTCAGCTCGAGGAAACTATGTTGGAGTTGAAGAAGGACTTCACCATCATCATCGTTACCCACAGTATGCAACAGGCTGCGCGTGCAAGTGACTACACTGGATTTTTCTACTTGGGTGATTTAATTGAGTATGATAAAACTGCAAATATTTTCCAAAATGCGAAGCTACAGTCTACCAATGACTATGTAACTGGACACTTTGGTTAGAAAGGAAACAGTATGACAGAACCGATTTTACAGGTTTCAGACCTGTCAGTCTATTACAATAAAAAGAAGGCCTTGAATAGTGTTTCCTTATCGTTCCAACCCAAGGAAATTACAGCCCTTATCGGTCCGTCTGGATCTGGGAAATCAACACTTCTAAAGGCTATTAACCGAATGGGTGACCTTAATCCTGAAGTGACGACAACTGGATCAGTGGTTTATAACGGTCACAATATCTATAGTCCTCGTACGGATACAGTTGAATTACGTAAAGAAATTGGTATGGTCTTCCAACAACCCAATCCTTTTCCTATGTCTATCTATGAAAATGTCGTTTATGGCCTCCGTATAAATGGAGAAAAGGACAAGCAGGTCTTAGATGAAGCAGTGGAGAAGGCTTTACAACGTGCCTCAATCTGGGATGAAGTCAAGGACCGCTTGCATGACTCTGCTATTGGTCTTTCAGGTGGGCAACAACAACGTGTTTGTGTGGCACGTGTATTGGCGACTAGCCCTAAAATCATCCTCTTGGATGAACCAACTTCAGCTTTGGACCCTATTTCTGCTGGTAAGATTGAGGAAACCTTGTATGGTCTAAAAGACAAATACACCATGCTCTTGGTTACTCGTTCTATGCAGCAAGCATCTCGAATCTCCGATAAGACAGGCTTTTTCCTCAATGGAGATTTGATTGAATTTAACGATACCAAGGATATGTTCCTCTATCCTCAACATAAGGAGACAGAGGACTACATTTCAGGTAAATTTGGATAAGGAGTGAGAAGATGTTACGATCTCAATTTGAAGAAGATTTAGAGAAATTGCATAATCAGTTTTATGCTATGGGACAAGAAGTTCTTTCCCAAATCAATCGTACCGTACGTGCTTTTGTAACGCATGACCGTGATATGGCTAAAGAAGTCATTGAGGAAGATGCAGAAGTAAACGAATACGAAGTGAAACTTGAAAAGAAATCATTTGAAATGATTGCCCTACAACAGCCAGTTTCACAAGACTTACGTACAGTTTTAACAGTCCTAAAAGCTGTGTCAGACTTAGAACGTATGGGGGACCATGCAGTATCCATCGCAAAAGCAACGATTCGTATGAAGGGTGAGCAGCGTATCCCTGCAGTTGAAGAAGAAATTAAAAAAATGGGTCGTGAAGTAAAAAACTTTGTTGAAGCCGCTTTAGAACTTTATTTGAATGGTTCTGTGGATCAAGCCTATGAAGTTGCAACCATGGATGAAAATATCAACCATTACTTTGATAATATTCGTGATCTTGCAACTGAAGAAATTAGAAAGAACCCAGAAGCTATCGTCACAGGTCGTGATTATTTCCAAGTGATTTCATACTTGGAGCGTATCGGAGACTATGCAAAAAATATCTGTGAATGGGTTGTTTACTTTGAAACAGGTAAGATTGTTGAATTGTAAGATTGATTAATTATGCAAAAAAAGGAGCTTGTTAGTAAGTAAAAGCTCCTTTTTTGAAACAAAAATTGAAAATTTTTCATAAAAATTTAGAATATGCTTGACAAACGAAGTAGATAGAGTTATAATTATACAAAATTAACAGAGAGGTTGTTTATTTATGAATTTTAAAAAATGGATATTTGTCTTATGTAGTTTTCTTGCAAGCTTCTTATTGGTAGCTTGCCAATCGTCTAGCTCAAGCTCGCAGTCTGCAGTGGAGGCCATCAAGCAAAAAGGAAAATTAGTGGTCGCAACTAGTCCCGACTATGCTCCCTTTGAGTTTCAAGCACTTGTGGATGGTAAAAACCAAGTCGTAGGTGCGGATATTGACATGGCGCAAGCAATCGCTGATGAACTTGGAGTGAAATTGGAAATTTCAAGTATGAGTTTTGATAATGTCTTGACCAGTCTTCAAACAGGAAAAGCAGACCTAGCAATTGCGGGAATCAGTGCAACTGAAGAAAGACAAGAAGTCTTTGATTTCTCAATTCCTTACTATGAAAATAAAATTAGCTTCCTTATCAGAAAATCAGATCTTGAAAAATACAAGGATTTGGACTCTCTAGCAAGTGCTAATATTGCAGCTCAGAAAGGAACTGTTCCTGAATCTATGGTTAAAGAGCAACTTCCAAAGGCACAGTTGACTTCTTTGACAAACATGGGTGAGGCAGTCAATGAGCTCCAATCTGGTAAAGTTGATGCCGTTCATATGGATGAGCCAGTAGCACTAAGCTATGCTGCTAAGAACTCAGATTTGGCAGTGGCTACAGTAAGCTTGACTATGAAGGAAGGCGAAGCAAATGCTGTAGCTATCAAAAAAGGTAACTCAGATTTGAAGGAAGTAGTTGATAAGGTCATCCAAAAACTGAAAGATGACGGAACTTACCAAACTTATCTTGAAAAAGCTGCTAAGCTAACAGAAGTAGAGCAATAAAAAATAACAGAGTTGGATTTCAGTCCAGCTCTGTTTTTAAATAGCTTAATGTTTCTTCAATATTTTCTAAGGAAATTTTTGCAAAGTGATAAGGGCAGTTCGTTAGATAGGAAGATTCGAAGAAGTCAAGATCTAGAGGACTGTGTTTAAGACTAGCGATGCTAGGATAGTTCCTGAGATCAAGCAAAAGCCCATCATGAAGTGGATAGTTCGGTAGGGAAATGGGATACCTTTGTAAGAGCTGTTGGATGTGCTCCTGACTTTTTTCTTGCAGTGCCAGTCGTGCTAGTCTGTTTTTCTCAAAGAGTTGACTATCGATGTAGAGTGATAGAGCCTTTTGCATGATAAGGTTGTTATCGTAGTCGAGAATGTTTTTATAGGTGACAAAAGCTTCCTTGATAGTGTTTGGAAGAAGAAGGGCAGTGATTCGAAGGGCAGGAAAAAGACTGGTAGAAAAGGATTTGATATAGATGACCAAATCATGTTGGTCTAAATAATGAAAGGTTTGTCCCATTTTAGGATCCAAGTCCCCCAGATAGTCATCCTCAACGATATAAATCTGATATTTTGCAGCCAAGTCAAGGATGGCAAGTTTTTCCTCTTCAGAATAAGAATGCCCCAGAGGATAGTGGAAACGGGGAATAGTATAGAAAAACTTAATCTTTCCGCTTTTAAAGTGTTCCTCAAGTTCGTTTAGGTCAATGCCGTCTACTCGACGGTCAATGGTTTGATAGGGAATATTTTGAGCTAGTAGCAGCTGGTTCATCCGATGATAGGTCGGTTGTTCAACCAGTATTTTCTGAGCTTGACCTGGAAAATCAATCTGAGAAAGAATAAACAGTGCTTGCTGGGTTCCAGACGTCATGACCAACTGGTCTGCCTTACTATAAATCGCTTGATCAAACAGTAGTTTCTGAACGGACTGACGTAATTCTTCTAAACCCTCTTGGTGTTCATAGTAGTTGTAGAGATAATTTTCTCGCCCAATCAAGCTCTCATTGACGCACAGACGAAAATCATCATAGGCCGCTGCGTGTTCATCGTTAACTGAGATAATTAAGTCTTCATGACTGGTTTGTTGCTCCAATACATAATAACCACTTTGAGGTTTTGAGTAGATATATTTCTCGTATCGGAGTTCTAAGAGTGCACGCTGTATGGTGTCTTTGCTACAGTGAAAATCTTGACTGAGTTTTCGGATAGATGGTAGGCGACTTCCAGTGGGAAATCTACCTGATTCTATCTCATTTTTTAGATAGTGAACGACTTGTTCATACTTGCTTTCTTGCTTCATCCCAGACCTCTCTCGATTTTGTTACATTGTACCTTTTTTTTAGAAGTTTGGCAATGTTATACTCTTCGAAAATCTCTTCAAACCACGTCAACGTCGCCTTGCCGTATATATGTTACTGACTTCGTCAGTTCTATCCACAACCTCAAAACAGTGTTTTGAGCTGACTACGTCAGTTCTATCTACAACCTCAAAGCAGTGCTTTGAGCTGACTACGTCAGTTCTATCCACAACCTCAAAACAGTGCTTTGAGCTGACTACGTCAGTTCTATCCACAACCTCAAAACAGTGCTTTGAGCTGACTACTTCAGTTCCATCCACAACCTCAAAACAGTGTTTTGAGCAACCTGCGGTTAGTTTCCTAGTTTGCTCTTTGATTTTCATTGAGTATTAAAAGGTAGTCTAGCATTCAATTCTAATCAGAAATATGATATACTTAGTAAGTAAAATTTTCAAAGAAGAGTGAGATGATAAAGGTGCAAGAACCAGTTAAATTATTCCAATACAATACTTTGGGAGCCTTGATGGCTGGACTTTACGGTGGAACCATGACCGTTGGTGAATTGCTGCAACATGGAGATTTAGGACTAGGAACCCTAGATTCCATTGACGGGGAATTGATTGTCTTAGATGGGAAAGCATATCAGGCTAAGGGTTCAGGTGCGAAACCTGAAATCGTTGAAGTTTCACCAGATGCCTTGATCCCCTATGCAGCAGTTGTACCCCACCAGGCAGAAGTTATTTTCCGTCAGCGTTTTGAAATGACTGATCAGGAACTTGAAAAACGTATTGAGTCCTATTATGATGGAGAAAATCTATTTCGTTCAATTAAGATTCATGGTGATTTTAAACACATGCATGTTCGCATGATACCAAAATCTACAAGCGAAACGAAGTTTGCTGAGGTTGCGACGCATCAGCCTGAATATAGCTGTGACAATGTCTCAGGAACTATCGTTGGTTTCTGGACACCTGAAATTTTCCATGGAGTTAGTGTTGCTGGTTACCATCTACACTTTATCTCTGATGACCTCACCTTTGGTGGCCACGTTATGGACTTTGTCATCAAGGAAGGGATTGTAGAGGTGGGAGCTGTTGACCAGTTGGATCAACGTTTTCCTGTTCAGGACCGTCAGTATCTATTTGCTAAGTTTAATGTTGACGAGATGAAAAAAGATATCGAACAGGCAGAATAAAAGGAGTCATATATGAAAATTCATGTAATAATAACGATGTTGGCCTTGTTTGCCATCCTCATTGCAGCAGTTTGGTATGCAAGAAAGCAATATAAGATTAATTTTGCAGTTTTGGGACTTGGGGCAGTTGCATTTTTTGCCTCTTCTCAAGTATTGGAGAAAATCGTTCATCTCTTGGTTCTCCACCCACAAAAGGATGGGACAGTTCCACTCATGACGGAAAATCCTCTTCTCTATGTGATTTATGGCATTTCTATGGCTGCTTTATTTGAAGAAACAGCTCGACTTATTTTCTTTAAATGGTTGGAGAAGAAAAGAACTTTGGAAGATTCAGATGCTCTTGCTTATGGATTGGGGCATGGTGGTTTAGAGTTGATCTATATCGGGATTGCAAGTTTACTCAATCTCTTCATCCTCTTTTCAGCAGTAGAATCTCAAAATTCAAACATTATGCAACTCTTGCCTGAGAGCACGCTTGCTACGATTAACAATCTAGCAGCATGGCAGATTTACCTTTTGGGACTAGAGAGAATCCTAGCCTTGCTTCTTCAAGTTGGTTTGACCTTCTGGGTTTATCAAGCAGTTCGCCAAAAGAAATGGATTTACCTAGTAGCGGCTTATGGTTTACACGCCCTATTTGATTTGGCTCCGAGTCTATCTCAAGTTGGTTGGTTGTCAAATCCACTTCTCGTAGAAGGATTGTTAACAGTGGAAGTTATTATTTTTATTTACTTTACAAAAACGATCTTTTATAAAAAGCAATAATACAAAAAATGAACTGCACCCCAAAAGTTAGACAAAAAAATCTAACTTTTGGGGTGTTTTTATTATGAAATTAACTTATGAAGATAAAGTTCGGATCTATGAACTTAAAAAGCAAGGAGAGAGCTTTAGAAAGCTTTCAGATCAATTTGGGATAAACATTTCTAATCTTCAGTACATGATTAAATTGATTGATCGTTATGGAATAGAAATCGTCAAAAAGGGAAAGAATTGTTACTATTCTCCTGAACTAAAACAAGAGATCATTGATAAAGTTCTTCTTGAAGGTCGTTCACAAATTAGGGTGTCTCTGGATTATGCTCTTCCAAGTAGTGGATTACTTTCGAATTGGCTGGCACAATACAAGAAAAACGGGTATACTATTGTTGAGAAAATAAGAGGGAGACCACCTAAAATGGGACGTAAGTCAAAGAAGAAACCTGAAGAGATGACAGAGTTAGAACGTCTTCAAGCAGAAAATGAATACCTGAGAGCGGAGAATGCTGTTCTAAAAAAGTTGAGAGAACTCCGATTGAGGGACGAAAAAGAGCAAGAAGAAAAACGGAAATTGTCCGAGGATTGGTAACAGAGTTTGCTTTAGAGATTCTTCTAAAGATTATTAAGCTTGCCCGTTCAACTTATTATTATCATTTAAAACAGCTCGATCAAAACGATAAGGATGTTGATGTTAAAGTTGAAATTCAAGCTATTTTTACTGAGCATAAAGGGAATTACGGCTATCGTCGAATGACTCTTGAATTGAGGAATCGTGGTTTTGTAGTGAATCATAAGAAGGTGCAACGTCTAATGAAGGTTCTTGGTTTAAGTGCTCGAATTCGTCGTAAACGGAAGTATTCTTCATACCAAGGAGAGATTGGCAAGAAAGCAGACAATCTTATTCAACGTCAATTTGAAGCAACCAAACCAATGCAAAAGTGCTACACAGATGTGACAGAATTTACCATTCCAGCAAGCAGTCAAAAGCTTTATTTATCACCAGTTTTAGATGGCTTTAACAGCGAAATTATCTCCTACAATCTTTCTACTTCACCGAACTTAGTACAAATGAAAGCTATGCTAGAACAAGCCTTTACAGAGAACCATTACGAAAATACAATTCTCCATAGTGACCAAGGATGGCAATACCAACACGATTTCTATCATCATTTTTTAAAGAATAAGGGAATCCAACCATCTATGTCACGTAAGGGAAATAGCCCAGATAACGGTATGATGGAATCTTTCTTTGGCATTCTTAAGTCTGAAATGTTTTATGGTTATGAGAATACGTTTCAGTCACTTGAGCACTTGGAACAAGCTATTGTAGACTATATTGATTACTACAACAACAAACGAATTAAGGTAAAACTAAAACATACTAAGATTAG
>NZ_JASHCG010000026.1:0-14047 GCF_047464215.1 Streptococcus infantis
TTCACCAGATTTGAATCCTATTGAGCAGGCTTGGGCTATCTTGAAAAAGAAAGTGACAGATTTATTAAGGGAAGTCCCCAATATCTTTGAATCATTAGAGTGCTTTTTTAAAACTAAATAACTATAATCAAATGTCTCTCATCTCCAACTCGCATATGTAGCTCATAAGACTTTTCTTTAGGAACAAAATAGATGTCCTGAGCTCCTTGTTTTTTAGCTAGTGTAATCAATTCTTGTGCAAGTGTTTGTACCATATCTTCCTCCTCATTCTTATTATTCGAAGAAAATATAAAAAAGAAGAAACAACTTCATTAAAAAGTTGTTTCTTCTTTTTTTATGCGACAAGTACGGTGGATCTCTAAACCAGTCTGCTTTTCGTAACCAGGTCTAAATTTTTCATCAGGAATGACTTGACCATCTTCCAACAAAGCCAAGGAATGATATTGCTGAAGGAATTCATCGCATTCTTCACACCAGCGTTTATCTTCTGGATCCCAAAAAATAGTCATCAAGTCTCCTCTACTTTTGTAAAGGGGAATCTCCTTTTCTAACTCAAACCAACAAGACTTATAATATTTCAAAGCGTCATAATAGTTATCAAATTTTTTGCTCGCAATGACGTCGTCTTCCCAGCCTTCTATAAACCACCACGGTTCAAAATCTCCGTACATTTTTATAACTCGATACATAGTTTAACTTCCTTTGTACCGTATATTATAGCGAAATTTTGAGAACAATGAAAGAATTTTGCTCATTTTCACGAATTATATAACATTTTCAAAAAATCCAGCTATTCTAAAACGAATAACTGGATTTAAAAACAAGATTAACCTTCTGAAATATCGTTTTCAATGATTACTTTAATCGCATGATGATCGGCGGCCTTACTAAATACTTCATAGGCCTTTTCAATTTCACTAAGTTTGAAATAATGAGTTACCAATTTTTCAGGTTCAATTTTATGACTTTCTAAGGCTTTCAAAAGCTGAGGAGTTGTATTGGTAGAAACCAATCCAGTAGTTACGTTAATGTTCCGAATCCAAAGAGTGTCCAAATCAAACTGAACTGGTTTACCATGCACACCACAGTTGGCTACTGTTCCATCTACACCGATAATTTTTTGACAGAAGTCAAATGTTGCCGGAATTCCTACCGCCTCAATAGCGACATCTACACCTCGACCATCTGTCAAATCATAAATTTCTTGAATTGCCTTTTCAGGATCTGCAGAATTAATCTTATGAGTAGCACCGAAAGAAACTGCAGTATCCAAGCGGTTATCGTCTAGGTCCACCATAATCAATTTAGCTGGTGAATAGAATTGTGCCGTCAAAAGAGCTGCCAATCCAACTGGCCCTGAACCAACGATAGCTACACTACAGCCAGGCTCAACTTTCCCTTTTAAGACACCAATTTCATAGCCAGTTGGCAAGATATCAGATAACATAACCAAAGCTTCATCTGACAAGTCTTCTGGAGTATGGTAAAGAGTATTATCTGCATGAGGGACACGTAGATATTCAGCCTGCATACCGTCAATCAAGTGACCGAAAATCCATCCACCTTCGTCTTCACAGTGAGCATAGATTCCTTTTTTACAATAGTAACACTTACCACATGCACATACGCAAGAAATCAAAACCTTATCACCCTTTTTGAAGTTTGAAACTCCTGCTCCGACTTCCTCTACAATACCAATTCCTTCATGCCCTAGGATAGTTCCACTCTTACAAGCAGGAACATCTCCTTTAATAATATGAAGGTCTGTACCACAAATAGTAGTCTTAACGATACGCACAATAGCATCTGTTGGCTTGCGAATAACTGGTTTGTCAACATCAACAAATGACGCAAGGCCTGGTTTAACGTAAGTATAAGCTTTCATAAGCAATCCTCCGCTTTTTTATTTGTATTATTTATATCATAATTGTAAGCCTTTTCATTGAAAAAATCAAGTGATTTGTGAAAGAAATAACAAATTTATTTTAAAAAAAGAAGAAACTAAACTAGTTTCTTCTTTAGAAATTATGCTTGATAACGTTTTTCACCATCTAGATAAGTTGCTACTAATTCCAAATCTTTATCTAACACGATAAAGTCTGCATCGTAGCCTTCACGAATTTGTCCACAGACGTCATCGATATGAACTGATTTAGCTGGGTTCAGACTAGCCATCATGACTGCTTCATGAGGATTTGCAATTCCCCACTCGACGACATTTTTCAAACCATCTTTAAGTTTGAGAATGGAACCTGCCAAGTTACCTGTAGATTTAAGGCGAGCAGTCCCATTTGCAACTACAACTGGAAATTCACCTAACATATAATCGCCATCTTGCAAACCGCCTGCTGTCATACAGTCAGTGATAAGGGCAATATTTTCAGTTCCTTTTTGTTTAAGAAGAATTTCGCAAGCCTTAGGATCCACGTGATGACCATCACAAATCAATTCTGCATAAGTGTGTGGTAACTCATACATCGCACCAACCATACCAAGTTCGCGGTGTGTTAAACCACGCATTCCATTATAGGCATGAACCCAAACACTAGCCCCGGCATCAACAGCTTTTTTAGCTTCATCAAATGTAGCATTAGAGTGACCAAGAGCAACAGTTACACCTTCACCAGTAATAGTACGTACAAAGTCCTCAACCCCATCACGTTCAGGTGCAAGAGCAATTTTATTAAGAAGACCATTAGCAGCCTTCTGCCAAGCACGGAACTCATCCATACGCGGATCTTTCATATAGGCAGGATTTTGAGCTCCCTTAAATTCTTCGGTGAAGTATGGTCCTTCAAAATAAATACCACGAATCTTAGCGCCAGATGCTTCTTGATAGCGTGCACCAATGTTTTCAGTAACAGCCAGCAATTGTTCGTATGATGAAGTTAGTGTAGTTGGTAGGAAACTAGTAACACCTGTGCTAAGAAGGCCTTCACTCATCGTATGAAGTGTACCCTCGATATTATTATCCATAACGTCGACACCACCAAAACCGTGAATGTGTGTATCAACTAGACCCGGTGCAATGCTGTAACCAGAGTAGTCTAAAATTTCTGCATCATCCGAAATCTCTTCAACATGCTTACCAAACTTGCCATCAATAAGTTCTAAATAACCTCCACGACGAATACCATGTGGATAGAAAAATTGATCAGCTTTAATATACTTAGGCATAATGATAACCCCCTTAAGAAATAATCTACTATTTATTATGTCAATTACATTATAAACCTTTCAAAACAATTTGTAAATGGTATAGACCTATTTTTACTAAAATTTTTATAAATAAAGAAAAAAGACAAGGCTTATAAACCTTGTCTTTTCAACTATACCGGCGGCCAACAAACTAGCGTTAAAATAAGTTAAAATAAATAACCAAGAAACGATTAAATCAAGATATTATCACACGCTAGTTAGTATTGAAATTGAGGAAATTGACCAGTGGTTGACCAAATAAATTTTAAACTTTTGCTTTAATTTTATAGTCTTTAAATTTAATAATCACAATTTTTTATACATAGTTCGATACCGTGTTCGGCGCAATCGGTATAGTCCAATATTCATTCTCAAAATTGGTTTAAATAGCGTAGTCTTTTAAACTAATTTTGTGAATCAAAAAAATCTTCCTATTTGTAATAAGAAGATTTTTTTATTATTCTAATTTTTTCTACGTACTGTTACAAGTCCAAATGTTCCAAGAATTGCACCGAGTACCAACATTGTAACACTTGATGACTCTCCTGTATTTGGTAATGTTTTTGCACGTTCTACTCGTGAATAAGTTGATTTACTTGATGCTTGTTGTTGACTTGTGTAAGTCTGACCTTTTGTGATAACATTTCCTTTGTTATCAATAGTAACGTTTTTATCACTTGCATAAGCTTTATTAGATTTATCATTATTAGCTTGCAGACGATCAACGTTCACTGGTTTTTCATAAGTAGCTGGTTTTGTTTCACGTACAACAACATTTCCTTGAGCATCTACAGTAACGTCTTTACCTGCATCAAGAGCTTTCTTCAATTCGTCAACATTGACAGTAGGGAGTGTTTCAGCAACTGGTGCATCTTTAAGGACAGCGACAATTGTTCCGTCAGGAAGTGTTTTCACAATGCTATCTTTAGCATCTTCTTTAGCAAGTTCTTCAAGATTCAATTCAGGAAGCACTTCAGCAGTTGGAGCACCTTTAGGGATAGCAATTACTGTTCCGTCAGGTAATTTGGCAACAACATTTTCTTGAGCTTTCTCTGCAAGGTCAACGAGTTCATCGTAATCTGTTTGCAAGTCAACCAACTTAGCATATTCTGTACGATACGCAGACAACAAGTCTTCAAGAGTAGACTGTGCCGTAGTGAGTTCAGCTTTTGCTGTTTCAAGTTTAGCTTCAGCTTTAGCTTGAGTGTCTTGAGCATTTGCTAGAGCAACAGGTGCGTCCAAATATGCTTGCAATTGTTCAGCCAATTCTTTAGCTTCTTTAACAAGTGCATCTTTTTCAGCAAGAAGTTTAGTAACTTGTTTGTTCAAGTTGTCTAGTTTAGTTTCTTGGTCTTCAAGTTTGGCTGAAGCATTTTCAAGAGCTTGTGACGCAATTGTTTTAACAGTTTTAGCTGATTTAAGTTCGTCTTGAGCTTTTTCAAGAGCAGTTTTCTTGTCAGCTAGACTTGCTGAGAAGTTAGCGACTGCTTCACTTGCTTGAGCTTCACGTTTCTTAGCATTTTCAAGAGCAATGTTTGCCAAACGTAGGTTGTTTTCAGCAACTTGGGTTTGCAATGGCGTAGCCATTGCGTCTGCCAAGACTTTTTCAGCTTCAGTTTTCAAGCTAAGTGCGCTTGCGTAATCAGTTGAAGCTGTTGTCAAAGCATTCTTAGCGTTTTCTGATGCAGTAGTAGCTTGTTTCACATTTTCTTCAGCTGTTGCGACTGCTTTTTCAAGAGTTGCGATGTCAGTTTTGTCTTCGATTGGATCTTCTTGGCTACCACTAAATGTGGTTAACATCCAATATTCACCATTGATGTTAGCGATTGTTAGAGCTACTGGTTTATAGGCTTTATTGAATAAGTTACTACTTAGATGTTCCCATTTAGAAGGTTCATCTTCGTATGAAGATAATTCAAATGTTCTAATAACAGCTTGTTTAAGACCATACATTGTTTGTTCGTCACTTCCATTTCCCATAGGCATGAGGTTTTCGATTCCTCCAGGAATGTGACCAGCTGTACGTGGGTCAAGGGCACGTTTTTCGTATTGTTTCGCTTCACGTTTTGAGCGTTCAAGTGTTTCACTTGAAACATATGCTTTTTTATTTTCATTGTAACCAAAATTGTGGTTCAACTGGGTCAACATTTTAGCATAGAATTGGCTGATTTCTACCAATTGGTCATCAGTCAAGTTATTCAAATCAACTGGACGATTTTTATCAGCTTCGCTGATTTTGATAGTGGAAGCACTTGACATTTGAACAGCCATACCGCGCATAACACGTCGAGTTGTTTCGTTATCATTTGCTCCCCACAATTCGTAAGCGTCTTTGTATGTGATATCATTTGATTTTGCACCAATTTTATCACGGAGACTATCAGAGATGTGGAAAGTTGGATTTTGGATATTTACAACATCAACATTTTTGAGTGCATCTTGAGCTTTTGTCAACTCATCTTGAGCTGTTTGCAACTTAGCATCTACTGACTCAGCATGTTGGTTAGCTGTTGCCAATTTTTCTTTAGCCAATTTGACAGCATCATTTTTAGTATTAACGTCATTTTCAGCTGATTTGATTGCATCTGCGCGTGTTTCATCAGCTTTTTTTGCTGTCTTGAAGGCATCTTCAGCTTCAGCGACTGTAGCTTCAGCATCTTTTACAGCAGTTTTGGCATTTTCCAAATTTTTTTCAGCATTTGCAAGTCCAGTTCCGTCAAGTGCAGATTCTGCATTTGCGACTGTTTGTTCAGCTGTTTGGACATCTTTCTCAGCTTGGTCAAGATTTTCTTTAGCTGTTGCCACGTCTGATTGCTTTTCAGCAAGAACAGTAGTCTCAGCTTTGATTTGTTCGTTTGTAGCTTCAGTTGCTTTTTGGTTATTAGTTTGCGCTTCAAGGTTCTTAGCTTGAGCATCTTTGACTTGAGCAACTTTTGCAGGTGTTACTTGAGAAGCAATTGCTTCAGCATCTTTGACAGCTTGAGTAGCAGTAGCTACTTCTTTTTCAGTTGAAGCAACAGTAGCTTCTTTTTCTTTTACATCAGCTTTAGCTGTATCAATCTTAGCTTCAGCATCTTTGACAACAGCTTTTTGAGCGTCAAGAGCAGGTTCTACCGTAGAAGGTGCAGGAACTTCACTCTTTTCAAGTGGTTTCACTTGTGACTTAGCAACAAGAGCAGGTTCATTGACAGTAGTGTCAGTAGGTACTGAAGTCGCTTGAGCTTCTTGAGCAAATACAGGCGCACCAACTGATGCAAGCGCAATCGCTGTTGAAGTTGTGAGGGTTTGCAGTTTCTTCATCAATTCTCCTTTAAAAACTAATAAAGTGAGCTTTTTTATAATTTTACTACACTATTCTAACATTTTTCAGTGTAATATGCAACACTTATTTGATATACAAGTGTAATTTGTGCTACTTATTATTTATAATTTTTATCTTTAAAATAATAGTTGAAGGTAAACAATTATGAATCAAAACAACTTACAAACTTTTATTGCAAAAAGAATTAGATATTTACGACTAACAAAAGGTTTAAGCCAAGAAAAACTTTCCGAATTAGCTGGCTTAGGCTCGAAACATATCCACAACATAGAAAACGAAAAATATAATTTTCAAATACAAACGTTAAACAAGATCATCACAGCTCTTGAAGTAGATGAAAAATCATTTTTTAATTTTGAGTTCCCAGAAAAGAGTAAAGAAATTGAAAATATTATCAATAAACTTGAACAAATAGCAGAACCACAAAAAACAGATATAATTGATGCAATAGCAACCCTATTAAACAACATAAACAACCGCTAAAAATTTCAGCGGTTGTTTTTTACATATCTAATTTTTTCAAATCTGCGCTTATTTGTTCAGTAGATATCATAGTTTCTTCTACTTTCTCTTCTGATTCTCTAAAATATTCTTCATCAAATTTTACAAAATCAAATCCAAATTTGAATAAATTTTTGTTGTTCTTTCGATATCCTAATCGTTCATCTTGCTTTCTTTGAATCTTATCTAAACCATTAACAAATTTTGAAACTTGTTCAAGTATCATTCTTTGTTCTTCCTCTAAATAATGTTCTAATACTTGCCCCTCTTCTTGTACTACTTCATTCAAGAAGTTCTTTTGTATAATACTTGTTCTATATTCTCTATAATCAGCATTCAAAAATAAATTTGAAGTCTGATAAACCTGAAGCCCTAGCGAATCTTCTGTCTTCTTGTTATCAAAAATAACATCTACATATACTCGTTCTGCAAAATCAATTATTCTATTATCTAATTTTTTCAAACAATAGTTTTTTTCAATAAAGAATTCTTGAAATAGTCTGTAAAATTTTTCTTCCACTTCATTTTGATATAGTCTTGAAATAGCTTTAAATAAATTCTTATCAAAAATATCAAATGCAACAATACCATCAGATAAGTCTGCTTCGATTTCTTTTTTAGCTAATTCACTTGAAAACAAGACAGACTCTTTCAAAACTTCAAGCATATTTGATTTCAATTGTTGCTCTCTAATTGTTTTAAAATCAGATGTGCTGATAGATTCAAAAATAATTAAATAAAAGAGACTTGGAAGCAATTTCTTCCAGTTTTCTTCATTACCCCATAACAATTCTGAAACACTTACATTCATATTCTTAGCAAGCAACTCTAAAATATTGTCAGACAAATGAGTTCGACTATCTTTCATTAATCGACTCATTTTTTGTTTAGCTGTGTCTTTGTTTCCGCCGTAATATGCAAACATATCAGATACTTCTCCAATTCTTTCGTCATGCAGAAACATATACCAATAATATTTTTTCCCTTGTTGTAACTGTTCATCTTTAAAATTTTTAACCTTTGCAGGTACTGCATCAATCGTTGCACGTTTTAGAAATTCAATAGTATGTATATACATTACATTACCTTCTTTCATTTTTTTTATGCTTAGAGTATAACATAAAAGATTGTACAGTGCAATCTATTTTGTGATTTATTTTTTTGTTACCTATGTACAACTATATCTTCACTTATATATACTGATTTTTAAGTTACACAATTAAAATAGTTGTATAAAACAATCTAAAACTGTCGTCTATTTTCTTTCAATTACATGCATCGTTTTTTATGATACACTGGTCTTGTAAATGATGAATCACTTAATTTCATTTATTCAGATTGAAAGAATAAGATTGAAAAGTTGTATGGATATATTTTTTATAAATTTGTTTTTTGACCAATCGACAGTCAATCTTAATCTTGATAAACTGATAATGTAAATAAAGAACGTTCAAATATTTACAAGAAATGTTTAACAGAAAGAACTAGCTTTAAGCTAGCAAAGGTAAGAAAAATGACTACTAACAATAATAATTTGATTCAAACAGGTTTGTTTGGAAGCAATTCAAAACAAACAGGTGATTCAATTGTAAACGACCGTCGTACTGCCCCAATGCTCACAAACATCTCAACTTGTGTAGCTGTAAGTGTTACAGAGCCAAAACCATTTTTCCCAATTGTTGGGTTTGAGAAAAACAGTAATGGTAAAAACGCCCCAGTCTTTTCAGAACAGTCAATCGGATATGAAGTATTCTTATCGATGCCAAGAGATGATGGTTCGGTTAAATTGATTAGTCTTGTTGTTCCAACTCTAGAGATTGCGAACAAGATTCAGTTTAGACATTTGTATCAGTTAGTCAATCCGCGAGGGCGTTATAAATATAAAAGTTTCGATGTCATCGAAGTTTGGGCTGAAGATGTCAAAGAAATTAGTTTAAAGTAGTGAGGAAATAGATATGAAAGATATTTATAAAGAATTAGATGATTTATCAGCTTTAGACCTGCCCATCGAACTACGAAAGATTTTATCAGCATACATGCGTTCGGAAGTTGAAGGACGAGTTTCATCTTTTGTGAATTTGAGTTTAGTTTACTCAAATGGTCGTTACACTGATTTTATTCGCTCGTATATGTTTTTTGAACTCATGCGCCAAAAGATGTTAAAAGAAATGGAAGAAATTTGTAGGTATTTATGATTCGGTATAAATTAAATAAAAATACGGGTCATCTGATGCCAACCTTACCAGGCCTAGTAACTCTACTCCAATTTTTTGGAGTTGGGTTACTATTTGGTGGTGGTATTATTCGATGGCTACTATTTAAAGGAACAGAGATTGGTATTTTTAGCAGTGAAGTACAGTTTGGTCTGAATTTAATAGTGATTGGAATAGCTGTCTTGCTCTTGGTTAATCTTTGGTTATTGATTCGGTTTGGTTTGAATTTATCAAAAATTGGTTCAGTATCTCTATACTACCAATTAAGGTTGATAGAACGACAAACACACAAGGCATTGTTGGATTCAGCAACGGCGAATCGTAAAGTTGGTAGCAAATTTATCGATGTTAGTAAAGCGCATGCGAGCTTCGAGAAGCTAAGCAGGCGCATAACGGTTAAAATTAAAAAATTAGCTGACCAGACTACCGACGATTTGGAAAAGTTTGCGGAAATGTTATCAGCTTGTTTAGTGGGTAAAAATCGTTCACTCATTGTTTTAGATTATTGGTTAAGTGAAGATAATACAGAATTTATCTATTTATTAGATGATATTGTCGAAGCGAAAGCAAGGCAGCTTAAACCAAAGAAGATAACTGAATTAAGACCAGTCAATGATTTTGAAATAACAGTTGAAAAAGGCTTGACCTTTTCATTTCTACGTTCTCCTCAGCTGTTATTGGTCGGAAATACAAACAGCTCAAAAACAACGTTTTTAAAATCAATGCTTGCACAAGTATTCATGTTCAATGAAGATGTTGATTTAACAATCTTAGATGTTAAATCTGAATTCAGTTCTTGGACTTTTCTTCCAAAAGGTGTGATTTTATCTGACAGTGAAGAAATTTTAGCGTATTTTGAAGAATTGTTGGAATTAGTTATTAAACGTGAAAAAGAAATTGCAAAATTATCAGCACGGGATGACATTACTGGCGCAACTTTTGTTAATTTCGGTAAAGAGATGAAAATGAAGTTGTGTGTTATCGAAGAGTATTCTGCGATGTTATCAAGTATAACTGATACTAAGATGAGAAAAAGGGTTCAAGATTTGGTCTTGTCTATCGTTTCGCGTTCTCGCTCTAGTGGTGTCTATATCTGTATCTGCATGCAACAGCCAAGGGCAGAGTTGCTTTCAACAGCAATACGGGATAATTTAGGTGTTCGTATCTGTCTATCAAATGGAGCTATTACAGACGAATTAGCTAGAATGGTCTTCGGAGAAACAGATAATATTGATAACAATGCGCCCAGATTTTCTGGGTATATCATGACAAACGATGGACAGTTTAGTAAACCTAGGAGATTTTGGAATATTAATCTACACGAACATGGTTTAGAAAAGATTAGTACATTTAAACGAGCATTTCTATATGGTCAACGATTAAGAAAGAAACGTAAATAATGGGATACTAGCATTCAGGGGGGTATAGTAATGACCCCCATCCCACCCCTTACGGGGTCAACTATAAAATAATTAAAAAGGAGCTATTTTACTATGATTCAATGTGATGTTGATGAAATTTCATTTGTTTTTTTACCTGATTTTAACGAGATGATGTCTGATTATGAAGCATTTGCTTCTAATATCTGTTTAAAAATTGATGAATTATTGGAATTAGAAAAGTACACAGTTAATTTCAAGTTAAATGAAAAAGGTTTTGCAGGCTACAATCATATTATCAATTTTGATGAATTTGAAATTTTGTTATGTTTTAACACGGACAGTCCAAGAATGGGAATTTTTCTCAAATTCTCAGGGCAAGGTTTAAAACATTATTTGAAACGACGCGAAGAAGATAATCAAAAAATTTCGTATCGTCAATTAGTTCAAAAATTTTTTGAATTAGAAAATTATTTTAGCGGTAGTTGTAGAGTTTCAAAAATTGATTTTGCGATTGATTTTAAAGATGAAGGTTTGAAAGTAAATCAGATTTATCAAGAATTAAATAAGTCAATAATAAAATCAAAATATGTTGACAGTGTTACAAATACAATTAAATTGAGAAAAAATCAGTCAAATGTCCGTACTATTAACACAAATAACAGAGCAGAAACGATTTATGTCGGTAGCAAAGCAAATAAAGGAAACTCACTACTGTTAAGAATCTATGATAAAAAATTGGAACAGGAGCAAAAGAAAGGCATCTATTATGACGAAGCCTTGAAATGTGATGATTGGGTGCGATTTGAAATGTCAATTAGGCAGTCTTACGCTAACCAAACTGGTTTAGATATTTTAAAATGTAGAAATGATAAAGAACTATCGAGCTTGATTTTTCAACGATTTACAGATAAGTATTTATTTTTCAAAAATGATGAATTATGGGATATTTCAAAGGTTATGTTGGAATATGTTTCAACTGATTTTGATTTATTGAGGTCAAAACCAAGAAGAAAAAATGATTTATTATCTACCTATATTTACTTATTGAAAAACAGCGGTTTAGAATCATTTCTATACAAGATTGATAAAATTTACGGTAAAGAAGCAATTCAGGAATTTTTCAAGCATGTTTTGATTCATTTCAAAACAAAGTACAAACCCTCACCAGACACGATCATTTTTCTAAATAATAAAAAAGATGAACTAATGAAAGAAAAAGAGCCGTGGCGTGTATTCAAGTAAGACGATGAAAGGAAAATTAATATGGGAGATAAAATCTCAATCAAAATAGACAATTTGGAAGTACAGTTGCCTACTTCTCATATTATAGTAGAAAAAGATGAATATCTTGATTTAAAAAACAAGGCTTCACAGGGGAAATATATGAGCTTATCCGAGGTTTTAGAGATGATTTCAGTATCTCGACCGTGGTTATTAGAAAATGTTCTCTATCGAGCAGATATTCGCTCAAAAATTGATATTGATAAAAACAGAGATGGGTTTGTGAAATATCCAAACAATCAGGGCGGACGGTACTACTTCTTAGCAAGCAAAACGAAACAATTTTTTGAAGAAAATTTTGCAGAAATCTTTAATTTATGATACGATAATCAAGATAATATCTTGGTTATCGTCTTTAGAAAAGAGGTAATCATGTCTGTTTCATTCAGAAAACGAGGTAAAAAGAATTTATGGGATTATAGAATTTTTGATAAAAATAAAAAGGTAGTTGCTTCAAATTCAGGCTTTAAGACAAAAAGAGAAGCTGAAATTGAAGCGCTAGCCCTGGAGCTAAAATTGATTAATGGTGCAATAATTGATAAAAATATTACATTCTATGCCCTTTGGGAAAAATGGTTAGAATTAACAGTTAAACCACTCGGAAAAGCTGACTCTACATTTAATAAACATTTATTGCGTGGTAAGTTTATCAAAGAATATTTCAAAGACAAACCAGCTTTGAAAATTAAAGCAAGCGAATATCAAGGTTTTATAAACAAGTACGCTGAAACAAATTGTCGTGACAATGTTAGTAGAATGAATGCGGAAATTAGAAATGTGATTGTATTTGCGAAACGAGATAAGCTTAATATAGAAGATTTTACTGAAGGTGTCATTATTTCAGGTCGTCCCCCTAAAAAAAGAAGAGATGAAAAATATATTCATAGCTTTGATGACTATCAAAAACTAGTAACATATTTAGAAAATAATCTTGATTTAACAACTTCAATTGTACCGTATCTTTTACTAATTCAACTAAAAACAGGAATGCGTGCAGGAGAGGTTGCAGGTCTCACATGGGATTGTGTGTTGTGGCAAAGTTCAGAGATCAAAACTTATAGACGATATGATACAGCTAGAAAACGGTGGGCAAATCCTAAAACTGAAGAATCAATTCGTACAATTCCTGTTGATAATGATACTTTAACTATTCTAAAAAAATTAAAACAAGAACAAACTGTATTCATTGAAAACGGTACAATTATAAATAACGAAAATATGATTTTAGTAGATTTGAATTATAAGATTGTAACAAATGCAGGAATCAATAAGCATCTAAAACAAATTTTAAAAGATTTGAAAATTTATCCTCAAACTATGACAAGCACAGGTTTGAGACACACGTATTGTTCAACAATGTTAGCAATGGGTGTTGATATTTGGGCAGTTTCAAAGTTAATGGGTCATCGAGATATTAAACAAATAACTGAAACTTACGGCCATCTTATAAAAGAAAAAGCAGAAATTGAAAACAATAAAGTTCGTTCAGTATTAACAAGTTTAGTTAAAAAAGAGAATTGTTGACCATAAGTTGACCAAAGCAAAAAGAAACATTGATTTAACAATGTTTCTTAATACTATATTATACCGGCGGCCGGGGTCGAACCGGCACGTCCTTGCGGACACTGGATTTTGAGTCCAGCGCGTCTGCCAATTCCGCCACGCCGGCAAATAGTAACTGGGGTAGCTGGATTCGAACCAACGCATGAGGGAGTCAAAGTCCCTTGCCTTACCGCTTGGCTATACCCCAATAATATAAAATAGGCGAGTGATGGGGATCGAACCCACGCATGCCAGAGCCACAATCTGGTGTGTTAACCACTTCACCACACCCGCCATAATTTTAAAACACGGGCAGTAGGAATTGAACCCACACTGAAGGTTTTGGAGACCTTAGTTCTACCTTTAAACTATGCCCGTAGTTAAGGTTATGGAAGGGGAGGGATTCGAACCCCCGAACCCGAAGGAGCGGATTTACAGTCCGCCGCGTTTAGCCTCTTCGCTACCCTTCCAAAATATTTAAATGGCGCGAGACGGAATCGAACCGCCGACACATGGAGCTTCAATCCATTGCTCTACCAACTGAGCTACCGAGCCTTATTGCGGGAGCAGGATTTGAACCTACGACCTTCGGGTTATGAGCCCGACGA
>NZ_JASHCG010000027.1:0-10456 GCF_047464215.1 Streptococcus infantis
CCAGTAGACACAACTACACCAGGTGATAAAGGAACTACAGTCGTTGTAACATACCCAGATGGTTCTAAGGATGAAGTACCAGTTAAAGTAACTGTAAAAGATCCAAGTGCACCAGCTACAGATGCAGACAAGAACACTCCAACAGCGAAAGATCAAACTGTTAAACCAGGAGATAAACCATCTGCCAAAGATTCAATCGGTAATGTCGGAGATCTTCCTAAGGGCACAACAGTAGAGTTCAAGACACCAGTAGACACAACTACACCAGGTGATAAAGGAACTACAGTCGTTGTAACATACCCAGATGGTTCTAAGGATGAAGTACCAGTTAAAGTAACTGTAAAAGATCCAAGTGCACCAGCTACAGATGCAGACAAGAACACTCCAACAGCGAAAGATCAAACTGTTAAACCAGGAGATAAACCATCTGCTAAAGATTCAATCGGTAATGTCGGAGATCTTCCTAAGGGCACAACAGTAGAGTTCAAGACACCAGTAGACACAACTACACCAGGTGATAAAGGAACTACAGTCGTTGTGACTTACCCAGATGGTTCTAAGGATGAAGTACCAGTTAAAGTAACTGTAAAAGATCCAACTAATAAAGTCGTTAAAGATCCATCAGTAACCCCAGTTACAGATCCAAGCAACTTGACTGACGCCGAAAAAGCTAAAGTAGCCGACGAAGTTAAGAAAGCTAACCCAACCGCGAAAGATATTAAGGTTAACAATGATGGATCAGTAGTTGTAACCTTTGAAGATGGTTCAGTAGCAGTCATTCCAGCTGAAAAAGCTGTTACAGCTGCTAACCAAGATTCACCTGCTCAAGCACCAGCTAAGAAAGCAGGAGCGAAAGAATTGCCAAATACTGGTACAGAACAATCTAGCGCTTCACTTGCTTTAGCACTTCTTGCAGCAGCAACAGGCGGACTCCTCTTCGCTAAAAAACGTGAGGAAGAAGAGTAAGAAATTACTCAAATAAAGCAAAACTGAGAATCTCAATTCTATGAATTTGCTAGAAAAACCGTAAGAAGAAATTCTTACGGTTTTTTTGATGGATAATGATTAGGAGAAAGGGGAAATGTCAGTCTTACAGATCTTTAAAATGCTAAAAATTCAATTGAATAGCTGTTCAATGTATAGTTGATTGAAATAAGATGTGAACAAAGAGGTTAGGAAAGTCAAATTAATTTCTAAAAATGTTTTAGAATTTATATTGTACTACTCTAAGTTCAATCCACTATATATGCTATTTTTCCCATAGAAGAAAAGTTAATGTTGCCATCTTTCAAGTGTCTTGATGTAACATTGTAAACTTGTATGATGACAGAAAAAACGTTGATATCATCAACGTTTGAAACATAGGAACACCTCACAACTCTTCTTGCCTCTATTATACGACTTTACACAAAGAAAAGCCCTTGGAAACTTGACTTCCAAGGACTTTGTCTTCGTTCTAACGTTGAGAACATCAACGTTTTTTTAATATAATGGAGCCGGTGGGAGTCGAACCCACGTCCAAACACCTGCTAACATATTTGTCTACGACCATAGGTTATGTATTGTTTTAACAGCCCCTCGACACATAACTCAAGCCTAGGAACTGCGAGTCTATAAATCTCTTATCAAACTGCTAGACAAAGCCTGATCGTATCTCGCTAATAATAAGACCTGTCATCAGACACGAGCAATCCGAATCGGGTCACGCCTGCTGGTTTTTAGGCAGCTAGAGCGTAAGAAGTGTTATTTTTTGCAGTTATATTTAACTGAGCGTTTACGTCGCCACACGAGTCGCAAAATATGCCTCATAATGCCTGTCGAATCCGTAACGACCCCAAAAGACAATACAACTATTATACCTTATCTGTTGAGAAAATGCAAAAGCTGAGTAAAGGTTAGTATATGCCTCGTTTTGAAGGCCTGTCTAATACCTCGAAGGTTAAATATTCTTGCTACTTGTAAGAAATAATCGGGAAGGTTTACGGAGAAAGAGATGGTCTGAGCTGTAGAGTATTTGACTTGTTATTTCCGAGAAACCTTGTTGGCTGAGACTTTCTTCAAGTTCAGAAATGATAAAACCGTGTGTCTCTCCATCTGGTAGAGTAAAATCAGCGATAAAGAGTTGTCCGCCATGAGTCAAATGTTCCTTGAACATAGCCAGACTGTCCTCGAGATTAGGCATATGATGAAGAACTCGACTGACGATAATAAGATCGAACTCTTCTTCAAGTGGTTCAAGTAATAAATCCTGTTGAATCAAGTATAGGTTTGAAAGCTTTTGACTTTCAATCTTGAGACGAGCTTGCGCAAGCATCTTGTCTGCAATATCAACCAAGGTCACTGATTTAGCTTGTTTGGTAAGAGGAAGGGCGATAAGGCCAGTTCCACCTCCAAAGTCTAGGATTGATTTGTTTGACAAATCAGGCACTTGTTTTACTAGATGCTGGCAAACAAGATCGGCCAGAAATTGATTTTTTGGAGAATCAAATGATTCTGCTCGATGATTAAAATGATGTTCCATACTTCTAGTCTAGCATAAAGTTTGGCAGTTTAACATTCCCTAGCTTTATTCTAGTAAAGGAATAAGCAAAAAGATTTCTTTCAAAAAGCGGTGGGACAGAAATCGATAGACACAGTCTAGATTTCGTAGTCCCAGCCCCGCGAGGATGATTAGGAGCTTTTTGGAGTCTAAAAGACGAACAAAAAGTTCAATCAGCTACCGCGTCAAAGTTTGATTGTTAATAAAAAGTGAGGCCGGGATTTTTTGTCCCAACCTCTTGTTATTCTGCAGCTTGTTGCCAACGTTTTGCTAGAGTCCGTGAAAGGCTTGAAATAGCTAGATTGAAGCTGAAGTAGATTAGGGCGATCAGGATATATAAGCTGAAAACCTGTTCTGGTTCAAAGTATCGGCCCATGAGGATTTGACTGGCACCAAAAAGCTCTTGGAGGGCGATTACAGAGTATAGAAGACTTGTATCCTTAATAACTGTTACAAATTGAGAGATGATGGCAGGGAGCATCTTGCGGATGGCTTGCGGTAGGATGATATGATAGAGGATTTGGCGATAGGAAAAACCTTGTGCCATTCCAGCCTCGTATTGTCCTTGATCCACTGCGTTAAGACCACCTCGGATAATTTCAGCAAGAGCTGCAGATGTAAAGAGAGTAAAGGCGGTGATTCCAGCTGGAGTAGACTTCATTTTAAAGACTAAAAAAATAGTGAAAATCCAGAGTAGATTAGGAACATTTCGTACAAATTCAATGTAGACACTAGCAAGGATTCGTAATAGGGTGTTTTTTCCATTACGCATGACAGCGAGGATGGTTCCAATTAGTGTTGAAAGCGTGATAGCAATCAAAGAGATATAGAGGGTTAGACCAAAACCTTTTAAAATAAAGATGAGGTTGTCTAGACTGAGAACTTCAAGAATACTTTCCATAAAAACCTCCTAAAGTGAATAAGCTTTTTTGTTAGCTTGCTCCATTTTTCGTCCAAATTGGGCGACAGGGAAGCAGAGAGCAAAGTAGAAGAAGGCGGCACCTAAAAAGGCTGGGATGTAGTTGCCGTTGAGTGCGGACCAAGATTTGGTGACAAACATAAGATCAACTCCAGAAATGATAGCTACTGTCGAAGTATTCTTAATCAGGTTGACGACTTGGTTGGTCAAGGGAGGGAGAATGATGCGAAAAGCCTGCGGTAAGATAATCAGGCGCATTGCGTTTGCGTAGGTGAATCCTTGAGAAAGGGCGGCTTCGAGTTGGCCTCTAGGGATAGACTGAATTCCTGATCGAATGACCTCGGCGATATAGGCACCGTGGTAGAGTCCGACGCAAAGAACGGCAGTCCAGTAGATAGGAATCATGATAGTATGGTTACTAATCAGAGGCAAGCCGTAAAAGACAATAACGAACTGAACTAGGAGAGGGGTGTTTTGATAAAATTCGACAAAGATACGAGACAAGATCCGTAAACTACCATGTTTGCTAGTGGATAAGGTACCAAATAGGATGCCCAATAGCATGGCTAGGGTAAAAGAACCTAGAGCAATAGCTATAGTAAAGAGAAATCCGTTAAAAAATTGACCAAAATGTTGAAAATAAGCTGTCCAAGATGATAAATCTATCATGTAGCTACCTCCTTATTCTGCTGAGTGTTTGGAAGGTTTGAGATTGTAGCGACCGTATAACTCCTGCAAGGTCCCATCCTGACTCCATTTGACAACCAATTGATCTAGGTAGTCATTCAGTTGCGTGTTTGATTTTTTGGTTACAATACCATAGTCAGAAGGTTTGAAGCTATCGTCAAGTAGTTCAGTTCTTTTGCTGGTATACCCGGAAAGGATAGAACGGTCTACTGAGAAGGCATCAATCCGATGGGCGTGGAGGGAGGTGATCAATTCAGGATAAGAGCCGAGTTCGACAAATTTAAAGGATAGTCCTTTTTTATTACCTAGCTCTGTAATCAGCTTTTGGGTGATGGATCCTTGTGCGACTCCAATGGTTTTTCCATTTAAATCCTCAATATCTTTAATCTTACCTGATTTATTTGCCAAAAATCCACAGGCGTCTGTATAGTAAGGACTGGTGAAGTTGTAGAGTTTTTTTCGCTCATCTGTGATAGTGAAGGTGGCGATATCCATATCCACTTGTTCGTTGTCTAACAGAGGACCACGAGTTTGGGCAGTAACTGGAACGTAGCGGACCTTGACCTTGAGTTGGTCTGCAATCAGTTTAGCTAAATCTGTTTCAATACCTGAGAATTCTCCAGTTTTCGGATTTTTATAGCCGAAATTAGGGACGTCTTGTTTGACGCCAACAACGATTTCTCCCTTTTTTTGGATATCTGATATACTGGTATCTGCTTGAACTGATGTCACAAATCCAATGCTTAAAAGGCTGGTAACTACTGTTGCAAGAAAGAAATTATTTTTCATAGGTGTCTCCTTATTTGACCTTGTCACTTTCGTGGTTGATAATCTTGCTGAGAAATTGTTGGGCGCGCGGTTCACTTGGGTAATCAAAAAATGCATCCACATCTGTTGTATCGACCAGGACTTGCCCATCTGCCATAAAGATGATGCGATCAGCTACTTTACGAGCGAAGCCCATTTCGTGTGTGACGATGATCATATTCATGCCGTCGTGGGCTAGTTTTTGCATAACAGCTAGGACATCACCGATTGTTTCGGGGTCGAGAGCTGAGGTTGGTTCGTCAAAGAGTAGGAGTTCAGGTTTCATAGCTAGGCCTCTAGCGATAGCCACTCGTTGCTTTTGTCCGCCTGATAAGGTGGCTGGATAGGAATCTTTCTTATCCCACATATTTACAAATTCTAAATATTTTTGCGCAGTTTTTTGAGCCTCTTTGGGATCAATACCCAGTACTTTAATAGGTGCGAGAGTTACATTTTCTAACACAGTCTTATGTGGATAAAGATTAAAATGTTGGAAAACCATACCTACTTCCTTGCGGAGAGGGACCAAATCCTTTTGGCTCGCACCTGCCACTTGGTGTCCGTTTACCAGGAGACTTCCGCTATCAATCGCCTCTAGACCATTGATAGTACGGATCAGAGTTGACTTTCCAGAACCAGATGGTCCAAGTAAAACAACAACTTGGCCTTTTTCAAAACGAAGGTTGATATTCTGGAGTGCGTGGTAGTCTCCGTAATACTTTTCAACAGCTTTAAATTCTACTAAAGTCATAATTTTTCTCCTTTGTGTTAGATTTTGTAACATAGATTCTACAACAAAAGCGTTTTCCTGTCAAATGATATTACAAAGAAATTAGTAAAACTTTGATAAAAGCAAAGCAGATAGAGAAAAACTGAAAATCATGTTATAATAAAATGATAGAATCGTAAGAAAGAGTGGATGATTTTTTTGATAATTCCTACTTATAATTGGCAATTTGCTCCGCAAGTTGAGGATGCGGATTTTACAAAGATAGCCAAGAAAGCTGGTTTGGGTCCTGAAGTGGCTCGTTTGTTATTTGAACGAGGTATTCAGGATGAAACCAGTCTGAAAAAATTTTTAGAACCTTCTTTAGATGATTTGCATGATCCCTATCTTCTGCATGATATGGAAAAAGCAGTGGAGCGGATTCGTCAGGCTATTGAGCAAGGGGAGTTGATTCTCATTTATGGTGACTACGATGCGGATGGGATGACTTCGGCTTCTATTGTTAAGGAGAGTTTAGAACAGTTGGGTGCTGAGTGCCTGGTCTATCTTCCTAATCGCTTTACGGACGGCTATGGTCCAAATGCCAGTGTCTACAAATATTTTATCGAACAGCAGGGCGTGTCTTTGATTGTGACGGTGGACAATGGTGTGGCAGGGCATGAAGCCATTGATTTGGCCCAGTCTATGGGAGTGGACGTCATTGTGACCGACCACCATTCTATGCCTGAGGTTTTACCAGATGCCTATGCTATTATCCATCCTGAACATCCAGGGGCGGACTATCCTTTCAAGCATTTGGCTGGTTGTGGTGTTGCTTTTAAGCTAGCTTGTGCCCTTTTGGAAGAAGTACAGGTTGAGTTGTTAGACTTGGTTGCAATCGGGGCAATTGCCGACATGGTCAGCTTGACGAACGAAAATCGTATCATGGTTCAATATGGTCTTGAGGTCTTGCGCAATACTCAGCGAATGGGATTGCAAGAAATGTTTGAAATCGCTGGGATTTCAAGTAGTGATGTGACAGAAGAGACGGTCGGTTTTCAGTTAGCACCTCGTTTAAATGCCCTAGGGCGCTTGGATGATCCCAATCCAGCTATTGATTTGTTGACTGGATTTGACGATGAGGAAGTACATGAAATCGCCCTTTTGATTCATCAAAAGAATGAAGAACGTAAGGAAATTGTTCAGTCGATTTACGATGAAGCCAAGGGCATGGTGGATCCTGATAAAAGTGTTCAAGTTTTGGCCAAGGAAGGCTGGAATCCGGGGGTTCTTGGAATTGTAGCTGGGCGTTTGCTTGAAGAACTAGGGCAGACAGTCATTGTACTGAATATCGAAGATGGACGCGCCAAGGGTAGTGCTCGAAGCATAGAAGCAGTCGATATCTTTGAAGCCTTAGACCCGCATCGAGAACTGTTTATCGCCTTTGGTGGTCACGCAGGCGCTGCAGGTATGACCCTTGAAGCGGATAAGTTGGAAGTCTTGTCTGATGTTTTGGAAGCCTATATCCGAGAAAAAGGTGCAGATGCCCAAGGTAAAAACAATCTATTTTTAGACGAAGAACTGGATTTAGAGGCCTTGAGTTTGGAGACGGTGAAAAGTTTTGAACGTCTAGCTCCTTTTGGGATGGATAACCAAAAACCTGTCTTCTATATTCGAGATTTTCAAGTTGAAAATGCTCGCGTTATGGGGGCTGGTAATGCTCATCTCAAGCTGAAAATTTCCAAAGGTGAGGCTAGTTTTGAGGTGGTCGCTTTTGGTCAAGGGAAATGGGTGACTGAATTCTCACAGACCAAGCAATTGGAATTGGCGGTGACTCTCTCTGTCAACCAATGGAATGGACAAACCACCTTGCAGTTGATGATGGTTGACGCCCGTGTAGAAGGTGTCCAGCTCTTTAACATCCGTGGCAAGAATGCCCTGTTGCCAGAAGGTGTACCTGTTTTGGACTTTAGGCAAGAGTTGCCTGATGTGACCTCTTGTTCAGCTATTGTCATAAAAAATATTCCTGAAGATTTATCCCTTCTTAAGAAAATCTGTCAGGAGCAGGATTTTTCTGCTATTTATTTTAAAAATGATATAGCCAAGGCTTACTACTTGACGGGCTATGGCACAAGAGAGCAGTTTGCAAAATTGTATAAAACCATCTATCAGTTCCCAGAGTTTGACATTCGCTATAAACTCAAGGATTTGGCGGGCTATCTCAAGATTGAGCAAATCCTGCTAGTTAAAATGATCCAGATCTTTGAAGAGCTTGGCTTTGTGACCATTGACAATGGTGTCATGAGGGTGAATAAAGAGGCTGAAAAGCGTGATATGGCTGAAAGTCAGATTTATCAAAAACTGAAACAAACTGTTAAAGATCAGGAGATTATGGCGCTTGGAACAGTCCAAGAAATCTATGATTTCTTAATGGAAAAAAATGAATAGAAATAGAAAGAGTTGGCTTGCTGACTCTTTTTGTTTGCTATCAAAAACCTCTTCTATGAAAGGAATTTAGTGCTATAATGAGAGGAGTGAAGGACTGTTGAACTTTGTTGAAGAAAGTTATACTCTTCGAAAATCTCTTCAAACCACGTCAGCGTCGCCTTACCGTATATGTGTTACTGACTTCGTCAGTTCTATCCACAACCTCAAAACGGTGTTTTGAGCAACCTGCGGCTAGCTTCCTAGTTTGCTCTTTGATTTTCATTGAGTATTAGTATCAAAAGTACCAGAGAAGTTAGTCGGAGGAGAAAATGGAAAAAGAGAAGAAAAAGAAATTACTGGCAGAGTATAAGCAGCAACAGAAGAAAGAATTTGAAGCAAGTTTACCGATACCAAGGGAAATATTTTTAGACTTGTTTGATTTTTTGGATCAGGAGTTAGAGTCGCTGACTTGTTATGACGCTTTTCTTTTGAAAAATTATGTTTAAAAGTATTTTGGATAAATCCCTTGGTAAAACAAGTGGAAGTTACTTTGAAAAATTAGTTGAGAAATCACCTTAAAAAATCAAAAACGATTTAACTTGTCAAAGCAGAGGTTTATTGTTATAATAGGTAGGATGGAGGCGTTATGGCACTTAAAAAAGCAAGTCTAGCCTGTGCGGTTTGTGGTTCTAGAAACTATTCGATTAAGATTAGTGGCAATCCAAAACCAACACGCTTAGAAGTAAATAAATTTTGTAAACACTGTGGCAAGTACACCACACACCGAGAAACGAGATAGGAGAAAACGATGCGTTTTATTAAGGACATTTTTAAACTTCTTAAAGAAACAACTTGGCCGACTCGCAAGGAAAGTTGGTTAGATTTTAAATCTATCATGGAATACACTGCTTTCTTTGTAGTGATGATTTATATTTTTGACCAATTGATTGTTAGCGGATTGATTCGTTTTATTAATATTTTTTAAAATAAGCTAAGGAAAAGATCTAGTCGCTGAAATTCTTCAGTTAGGAAAGGAAAAAACATGGATAGTTTTGATAAAGGATGGTTTGTGCTACAAACTTACTCTGGCTACGAAAATAAAGTAAAAGAAAATCTATTGCAACGTGCACAAACATACAATATGCTAGAAAATATTCTACGTGTTGAAATTCCTACACAAACAGTGCAAGTAGAAAAAAATGGAAAGAAAAAAGAAATCGAAGAAAATCGCTTTCCAGGGTATGTTCTTGTAGAAATGGTTATGACCGACGAAGCATGGTTTGTTGTACGTAACACACCAAACGTAACAGGATTCGTAGGTTCACACGGAAATAGATCAAAACCAACTCCACTTTTGGAACAAGAAATTCGCGATATTTTAGTTTCTATGGGTCAAACTGTCCAAGAATTTGACATTGATGTTGAAGTTGGTCAAACTGTTCGTATTATTGACGGTGCTTTCGCGGATTACACAGGTAAGATTACAGAAATTGATAACAACAAAGTCAAGATGATTATCTCTATGTTTGGGAATGATACAGTAGCAGAAGTAAATCTTAATCAGATTGCAGAACTTTAATCAAAAATATTATCAATATAAAATCACAAACAAAGACAACTGTAGAGACAACAGTTGTCTTTTTTCACTCTCACTTGTCAGCATTCACAACTTCCATAACATTAGAGAGTAAAAACAGCACAAGATAGAAACTAGTGCCCTTCTTTCCCCCTTTCTCTGCTATACTACAAGCAGAGAAAGGGGGAAAGCAAATGCTTGAAAAGTATTATGAGAAGGTAAAAGGAATTGTCCATAGATGCCGAAAAGATTACTATCTTCATCTATGGGAAAAAGAAGACTGGGAGCAAGAAGGCATGATTTGTCTCCATGAACTTCTAGAACACCATCCAGAACTAGTGGAAGAAGAAAAGAAACTCTACGTCTACTTCAAAACAAAATTTCGCAATCGAATCCTTGATAGTGTCAGAAAACAAGAGAGTCAAAAACGTCGCCTAGACCGGATGGCCTATGAAGAAGTAGGAGAAATTAGCCATCGCCTACCAGAAGGAGGATTGTGGTTGGATGACTACTACGCCCTTCATGAATTGTTGAATACTTATAGAAGAAAATTACCAGAAGATAAACAAGAAGCCTACGAACGCCTCTGGGCAGACGAACGTTTCAAAGGACGCAAAGCCCTTCTCAGAGAGCTGAAGGCAATATTACAAGACTTCTAAAAAAAATTTAAAAAAGGTGTTGACAAAGTAAGAAAAGTCGGTATAATAGTAAGAGTTGAAAATAACAACTCCGGTCCGTTGGTCAAGGGGTTAAGACACCGCCTTTTCACGGCGGTAACACGGGTTCGAATCCCGT
>NZ_JASHCG010000028.1:0-5214 GCF_047464215.1 Streptococcus infantis
AACCCCCAACTACTTCCGGCGTTCTAGGGCTTAACTTCTGTGTTCGGCATGGGTACAGGTGTATCTCCTAGGCTATCGTCACTTAACTTTGAGTAATACCTACTCAAAATTGAATATCTATCAAATTCCAAGAAAACCTTCACACTTCGTATTCTCAGTTACTTTGGATAAGTCCTCGAGCTATTAGTATTAGTCCGCTACATGTGTCGCCACACTTCCACTTCTAACCTATCTACCTGATCATCTCTCAGGGCTCTTACTGATATAAAATCATGGGAAATCTCATCTTGAGGTGGGTTTCACACTTAGATGCTTTCAGCGTTTATCCCTTCCCTACATAGCTACCCAGCGATGCCTTTGGCAAGACAACTGGTACACCAGCGGTAAGTCCACTCTGGTCCTCTCGTACTAGGAGCAGATCCTCTCAAATTTCCTACGCCCGCGACGGATAGGGACCGAACTGTCTCACGACGTTCTGAACCCAGCTCGCGTGCCGCTTTAATGGGCGAACAGCCCAACCCTTGGGACCGACTACAGCCCCAGGATGCGACGAGCCGACATCGAGGTGCCAAACCTCCCCGTCGATGTGAACTCTTGGGGGAGATAAGCCTGTTATCCCCAGGGTAGCTTTTATCCGTTGAGCGATGGCCCTTCCATACGGAACCACCGGATCACTAAGCCCGACTTTCGTCCCTGCTCGAGTTGTAGCTCTCGCAGTCAAGCTCCCTTATACCTTTACACTCTGCGAATGATTTCCAACCATTCTGAGGGAACCTTTGGGCGCCTCCGTTACCTTTTAGGAGGCGACCGCCCCAGTCAAACTGCCCGTCAGACACTGTCTCCGATAGGGATCACCTATCTGGGTTAGAGTGGCCATAACACAAGGGTAGTATCCCAACAGCGTCTCCTTCGAAACTGGCGTCCCGATCTCTTAGACTCCTACCTATCCTGTACATGTGGTACAGACACTCAATATCAAACTGCAGTAAAGCTCCATGGGGTCTTTCCGTCCTGTCGCGGGTAACCTGCATCTTCACAGGTACTAAAATTTCACCGAGTCTCTCGTTGAGACAGTGCCCAAATCATTACGCCTTTCGTGCGGGTCGGAACTTACCCGACAAGGAATTTCGCTACCTTAGGACCGTTATAGTTACGGCCGCCGTTTACTGGGGCTTCAATTCATACCTTCGCTTACGCTAAGCACTCCTCTTAACCTTCCAGCACCGGGCAGGCGTCACCCCCTATACATCATCTTACGATTTAGCAGAGAGCTGTGTTTTTGATAAACAGTTGCTTGGGCCTATTCACTGCGGCTGACTTAAAGTCAGCACCCCTTCTCCCGAAGTTACGGGGTCATTTTGCCGAGTTCCTTAACGAGAGTTCTCTCGCTCACCTGAGGCTACTCGCCTCGACTACCTGTGTCGGTTTGCGGTACGGGTAGAGTATGTTTAAACGCTAGAAGCTTTTCTTGGCAGTGTGACGTCACTAACTTCGCTACTAAACTTCGCTCCCCATCACAGCTCAATGTTATAGAACTAAGCATTTAACTCAATTCACACCTCACTGCTTAGACAGACACTTCCAATCGTCTGCTTTAGTTAGCCTACTGCGTCCCTCCATCACTACATACTCTAGTACAGGAATATCAACCTGTTGTCCATCGGATACACCTTTCGGTCTCTCCTTAGGTCCCGACTAACCCAGGGCGGACGAGCCTTCCCCTGGAAACCTTAGTCTTACGGTGGACAGGATTCTCACCTGTCTTTCGCTACTCATACCGGCATTCTCACTTCTATGCGTTCCAGCACTCCTCACGGTACACCTTCTTCACACATAGAACGCTCTCCTACCATACCTATAAAAGGTATCCACAGCTTCGGTAAATTGTTTTAGCCCCGGTACATTTTCGGCGCAGGGTCACTCGACTAGTGAGCTATTACGCACTCTTTGAATGAATAGCTGCTTCTAAGCTAACATCCTAGTTGTCTGTGCAACCCCACATCCTTTTCCACTTAACAATTATTTTGGGACCTTAGCTGGTGGTCTGGGCTGTTTCCCTTTCGACTACGGATCTTAGCACTCGCAGTCTGACTGCCGACCATAATTCATTGGCATTCGGAGTTTATCTGAGATTGGTAATCCGGGATGGACCCCTCACCCAAACAGTGCTCTACCTCCAAGAATCTCTAATGTCGACGCTAGCCCTAAAGCTATTTCGGAGAGAACCAGCTATCTCCAAGTTCGTTTGGAATTTCTCCGCTACCCACAAGTCATCCAAGCACTTTTCAACGTGCCCTGGTTCGGTCCTCCAGTGCGTCTTACCGCACCTTCAACCTGCTCATGGGTAGGTCACATGGTTTCGGGTCTACGACATGATACTAATGCGCCCTATTCAGACTCGGTTTCCCTACGGCTCCGTCTCTTCAACTTAACCTCGCATCATATCGTAACTCGCCGGTTCATTCTACAAAAGGCACGCTCTCACCCATTAACGGGCTCGAACTTGTTGTAGGCACACGGTTTCAGGTTCTATTTCACTCCCCTCCCGGGGTGCTTTTCACCTTTCCCTCACGGTACTGGTTCACTATCGGTCACTAGGGAGTATTTAGGGTTGGGAGATGGTCCTCCCAGATTCCGACGGGATTTCACGTGTCCCGCCGTACTCAGGATACTGCTAGGTACAAAGACTATTTTGAATACGAGGCTATCACTCTCTTTGGCTGATTTTCCCAAACCATTCTTCTATAATCTTTGAGTCCACATTGCAGTCCTACAACCCCGAAGAGTAAACTCTTCGGTTTGCCCTTCTGCCGTTTCGCTCGCCGCTACTAAGGCAATCGCTTTTGCTTTCTCTTCCTGCAGCTACTTAGATGTTTCAGTTCACTGCGTCTTCCTCCTCATATCCTTAACAGATATGGGTAACAGGTAGTACCTGTTGGGTTCCCCCATTCGGAAATCCCTGGATCATCGCTTACTTACAGCTACCCAAGGCATATCGTCGTTTGTCACGTCCTTCTTCGGCTCCTAGTGCCAAGGCATCCACCGTGCGCCCTTATTAACTTAACCTTATTTTTCTGACCTTTCAGTCATAAACTCTTATTAATACTACAGCGTTTTCGGTTTATTTTCTTGTTACTATTTGATATAGATATTCAATTTTCAATGTGCATTACTTGGTGATCTCTCACCAATGGAGCCTAGCGGGATCGAACCGCTGACCTCCTGCGTGCAAAGCAGGCGCTCTCCCAGCTGAGCTAAGGCCCCACAAGACCTCTCAAGACTAAACAAGACCAATGTGCATTCCTTATCCTTAGAAAGGAGGTGATCCAGCCGCACCTTCCGATACGGCTACCTTGTTACGACTTCACCCCAATCATCTATCCCACCTTAGGCGGCTGGCTCCTAAAAGGTTACCTCACCGACTTCGGGTGTTACAAACTCTCGTGGTGTGACGGGCGGTGTGTACAAGGCCCGGGAACGTATTCACCGCGGCGTGCTGATCCGCGATTACTAGCGATTCCGACTTCATGTAGGCGAGTTGCAGCCTACAATCCGAACTGAGACTGGCTTTAAGAGATTAGCTTGCCGTCACCGACTTGCGACTCGTTGTACCAGCCATTGTAGCACGTGTGTAGCCCAGGTCATAAGGGGCATGATGATTTGACGTCATCCCCACCTTCCTCCGGTTTATTACCGGCAGTCTCGCTAGAGTGCCCAACTGAATGATGGCAACTAACAATAGGGGTTGCGCTCGTTGCGGGACTTAACCCAACATCTCACGACACGAGCTGACGACAACCATGCACCACCTGTCACCTCTGTCCCGAAGGAAAGCTCTATCTCTAGAGCGGTCAGAGGGATGTCAAGACCTGGTAAGGTTCTTCGCGTTGCTTCGAATTAAACCACATGCTCCACCGCTTGTGCGGGCCCCCGTCAATTCCTTTGAGTTTCAACCTTGCGGTCGTACTCCCCAGGCGGAGTGCTTAATGCGTTAGCTGCGGCACTAAACCCCGGAAAGGGTCTAACACCTAGCACTCATCGTTTACGGCGTGGACTACCAGGGTATCTAATCCTGTTTGCTCCCCACGCTTTCGAGCCTCAGCGTCAGTTACAAGCCAGAGAGCCGCTTTCGCCACCGGTGTTCCTCCATATATCTACGCATTTCACCGCTACACATGGAATTCCACTCTCCCCTCTTGCACTCAAGTTAAACAGTTTCCAAAGCGTACTATGGTTAAGCCACAGCCTTTAACTTCAGACTTATCTAACCGCCTGCGCTCGCTTTACGCCCAATAAATCCGGACAACGCTCGGGACCTACGTATTACCGCGGCTGCTGGCACGTAGTTAGCCGTCCCTTTCTGGTAAGATACCGTCACAGTGTGAACTTTCCACTCTCACACTCGTTCTTCTCTTACAACAGAGCTTTACGATCCGAAAACCTTCTTCACTCACGCGGCGTTGCTCGGTCAGACTTCCGTCCATTGCCGAAGATTCCCTACTGCTGCCTCCCGTAGGAGTCTGGGCCGTGTCTCAGTCCCAGTGTGGCCGATCACCCTCTCAGGTCGGCTATGTATCGTCGCCTTGGTGAGCCGTTACCCCACCAACTAGCTAATACAACGCAGGTCCATCTGGTAGTGATGCAATTGCACCTTTCAAGCAGATATCATGCAATATCTACTGTTATGCGGTATTAGCTATCGTTTCCAATAGTTATCCCCCGCTACCAGGCAGGTTACCTACGCGTTACTCACCCGTTCGCAACTCATCCAGAAGAGCAAGCTCCTCCTTCAGCGTTCTACTTGCATGTATTAGGCACGCCGCCAGCGTTCGTCCTGAGCCAGGATCAAACTCTCATTAAAAGTTTGAGTTCTCACTCATTTCTGTCACTGACAGATTTATTGTTTTTTCATTGTTCAGTACTACAACCTTAGTTGTAGTGCCCTGCACATTGGTTCGTCTTGTTCAGTTTTCAAAGGTCTTTGTCACTCGTTTCTCTCAAGTGACAACTATATTAGTATATCACAGCCGCTTTCGCTTGTCAACACTTTTTTGAAACTTTTTTTAACTTTTTTCATCTAGTGTTTCATCTGTAACATACTATAGTCCGTACGGGATTCGAACCCGTGTTACCGCCGTGAAAAGGCGGTGTCTTAACCCCTTGACCAACGGACCGGAGTTGTTATTTTCAACTCTTACTATTATACCGACTTTT
>NZ_JASHCG010000029.1:0-4837 GCF_047464215.1 Streptococcus infantis
TAGGAAGATCTTTCAAGTTACCGATTGAATCTTCTGCTTTTGGTTCAGTTCCTTTATCTACAGTTTGAGCTTTTGGTGTTGGCTCGTTCTTATCTGCATCTGTTGGTTTTTTAGTTACAAATTCTGACAATGGTTTTGTATCTGTTGAACCATCTGTATATGTTACGACAAGATTTCCTTTGTCATCTTTTGTGACTGATTTAATCTTAGTCTTAGCATCTTCAGCATCTACAGTTTTACCTTTTTTGTCTGCAAAGTTGGCATCATCATTAGTTTGAGCATACTCAATTTGCAGTTTTTCTTTGATTTTATCTAACTCAGCGTCTGTTACCTTAGTTGGATCTGCTACTTCAACTTTATCAGCTGGAGCTGGAGTTGCTATATCGTATTTAGATGTTTGATTTTTAACTACAAATCGAACATATCCTGGTTTTTCTTTAGCGTTAGGATCTACATCTAGCGCTCTGTAATCAGTGTTTGAAAGTTCGCCATTGTTGTCTTTAGAAACGATAAAACTTGTCCACTCTTGACCAGCTTTAAGGTTTGTAGTACCAGTCATCTTGATAGTAGCTGATGTCTTATCTTCAGATACTGAACCTTCTCCAGTCACTGCGCCATTTTCAACTTTACCTGTTGTAAATCCATATTTATTCGCGTTATTCCATGAAACATCTCCAGGTCCACGTAGGTAAAGATCTTTAACTTCTTTTTCATCTGTACCTTTGAAAGTTAGATCAGTGTTTTCACCTGTATAAACATAGATTTGTTTATTAGCTTCATTTGAGTATGGAACTTCTACTTTTGGAGCTACGTTTACAAATTCAGACAATGGTTTTGTATCTTTAGAACCATCTTTATAGGTTACAACAACATTATTTCCATCTTTTTCTACTTTATCAACAACTTTTGAAGCATCTTCTACTTCTTGACCTTTTTTGTCAGCTAAACGTGCATCTGGATTGTTTTGAGAATATTCAACTTTAACTTTCTCTTTAATTTTTTCAAACTCTTTATCAGTAACATTGCTAGCATCTGATACGGTTACTTTATCAGCCGATGCTGGAGTTTTGATATCATATTTCTTAGTTTGTGCTTTTAATACGAAAGTTACTGCACCTGGATCAGTTAAGTAAGAACCAACAACCTCTCCATTTTTCTTAGTTTTGGTTGCATTATTAGAAATCTCTGCACCATCTGTATCTGTTGCTGTTGCATAACGTGTTACAAGCTCTAAAGAGTCGTTTTCTGTTTTTGGCAATCTATCATCAAGACCAGAAACTCGACCTGTTACTTTAATTTTTGCTGGTGTAGCAGTTTCAGAATTAATCGCTGTTACAGTATATCCAAATTCATTATCTTGTTTATCTGGATTACCATCAATATTATTTAAGGCAATATTTCCACCTTTTTTCAATGACGCTGATTTAATTTTTCCAGAATCATCGTTAAATGTAATTTCAACGTCAGCATCTTCTCCAGTATAAAGATAAACTTCTTTTTTGTTTGGAGCTGGATCTGAATACGGAATCTCTACTGTTGGAGCAACATTCGTACGTGCAAAATCTGTCAATGGTTTTGTATCTTTAGAACCATCTTTATAGGTTACAACAACATTGTTTCCTTCTTTTTCTACTTTATCAACAACTTTTGAAGCATCTTCTACTTCTTGACCTTTTTTGTCAGCTAAACGTGCATCTGGATTGTTTTGAGAATATTCAACTTTAACTTTCTTTTTAATTTTTTCAAACTCTTGATCAGTAACATTATTAGCATCCGCTACAGGAAGTTTTTCCTCTGGAACCTTAATATCATATTTCTTAGTTTGAGCTTTTAATACGAAAGTTACTGCACCTGGGTCGGTTAAGTAAGAACCAACAACCTCTCCATTTTTCTTAGTTTTTACCGCAGTATTATTGATTAATGCTCCATCAGTATCAGTTGCAGTGGCAAAACGTGTTACAAGCTCTAAAGAGTCGTTTTCTGTTTTTGGCAATCTATCATCAAGACCAGAAACTCGACCTGTTACTTTAATTTTTGCTGGTGTAGCAGTTTCAGAATTAATCGCTGTTACAGTATATCCAAATTCATTATCTTGTTTTTCTGGGTTCCCATCAATATTATTTAAGGCAATATTTCCACCTTTTTTCAATGAAGCGGATTTAATTTTTCCAGAATCGTCGTTAAAGGTAATTTCAACGTCAGCTTCTTCTCCAGTATAAAGATAAACTTCTTTTTTATTCGGAGCTGGATCTGAATATGGAATCTCTACTGTTGGTGCTACGTTTTCACGTGCAGGATTTACAACTACAGTAACTTCAATCTCGTCTGACTCTTTACCTTGGCTATCAACAGCTTTATACTTAACTGTGTAAGTGCCTTGGGTATTTGTATCGACGGTCTTAGTTGCTGTGTTACCATTTACTGAAACAACTTCAGCATGGACCTTATCACCTAGTGTTGCTTGGGCATCATCTTCTTTATCTGCTACGGTCACAAGAGATGCAAGGTCAAGTTGAGCACCTTGAGTAACAGTTTTTCTGTTTCCTTCAACAGCTGATGCGATAGTTGGAGCTTGGTTTTCTACTGAGCGTGATTGCCAGTCAGCCACACTTGAGAAACCACCTTCTACCACGTTTGAGATTGCTGCTACTTCTGTACCTGCAATCTTGTCAGCCATGGTAAGAACGATCGTATCTTGGAACTTACCGTGCTCAACTGATTTGACAGTTGCCTTATCTGATTTTTGTGATGTCCATGCAGATGAGGCATTATCACGTTTGACTGGAATCTCAACAGTCTCTCCAGCAGTATTTGTATAGCGCATGTAGGCAATTCCTGCATCATGAGGAACCTTAAGAGTAACCTCTTTTTGTCCTGCTACAACTGCAGCTTGGTTAGTAGTCAAGCTTGAAGGTTCAACAGTTGTTACACCAACAGATACTGGTACAGTACGACGGCTACTTTCTTCACCGTTAACTACTTGGCTTACCTCTACTGTTTGACGTGGTTTGATAGTTGTACCATCACCTTGGTTGTTGTTCAAGGCTGTTGGAAGCTCACCTGTAGTCCAGTTACCGCTACTGTCAACAGTGACATTGCCGATGTTTTGCTCTTGACCATCGATATAAATCTTAATAGTTGCACCTGGAACCCCTGTTCCTGAAAGAGTGCTTGAAGTTGAAGCTACAGTTTGAACAGGAACGTTGACAGAGGTGTTGGTCAAGTTTGGAGTCACACTTGGTGCAGCAACCTGACTAACCAGTTGCTTATCATATTTACCTGAGATAGCATACCAGTTGTTTCGTGGTAAGCCTGTTTTAGATTCAACTCCAGCAATATAAGAAATGGTCTGTGATGGGTCTTCAACTACAGTACGGTACTTAATAGTAACCATGCGCGCCTTAGTGTTGTTACCATAACTAAGGACATAAACCTTTTTAGTGTTGTTCATGACACCGCTAAGACCATTTACGTTGTTGTAGTCTCCCCCAACGGTATTCTTGACACGCCACTCAAGTTTATTACCAGCATCGATAAACTGCTGACCTTCTGCAGACGGCGAACCACCTGGTGTAACATTTCCATCCACCCAGCCATCGCGGGGGCCGTAAGCGCCGTTGTTATATTCTGTCACAACTTTATAAGGATCAGATACATTTTTAGGGATTGTAAAGTAGTAGTATCCTCCCATCTTATCGTACTGAGCCTCGTTAAAGGTTACCGTCCACTCCAAGACTGGACGACCTTGACCAGATGGGTCTGTAGCCACTGTTTTTCCATCGACTACCTCATAGTCTCCCAGCTGTCTGTACTCGATCTTAGCACGTTGAGTTGGATCTCCATCGTTTACTGTAGCAGTTCTGTCTTTATAAACGTACTTGATGTCTTTCTCTTCCGAAGAGCGATCTTGAGCACGTTCTTGTCCTGCTGCTCGACGGCTTCTTGACTTAGGTTGAGTGGCTGAAGTTTCTGCTGGAGCTGCCACTTTAACAGTTTGACTTGCTGTCAAGTTTGCAGTTGAACCATCTGCAAAAGTAACAACTACTGATCCATCTGCTTGGACTTGAACATCAGTCGCAGTAGGATTCACACCCTTAACAGCTGCCACTACATTTGCTTTTTCTTCATCTGTCAAAGCTGAAGAATCTGCTACCACTGTCAATGAAGGAAGCTGAACTCCATCTGCTTCCTTAGCTGTTTTTGCTGAGGTAGCTTCTGAACTTGTAGGATGTTCGGCAACCACTGGTGAAGTTGTTGATACCTCCACTGCTGGTGCTTTATACGTTCCTACTTCGTCACTAGAGCTTGCTTCAGCAGCTGAGTTGGCAGTTTTAGTCTCTACCTCCCCAGTATCAGCTGTGTCGGCCTTAACCGTTGGAGCTACCAAGGCTGCACCAACTGCAAAGACAAGCGAACAACCAAAAAGGAAATGTTTTCCTTTTTTAATCATACGCCAGTTCTTCTGCTCTGCATTTTTACGATTAAAATACATCACATTATCTCCTTTGTTTAAAAATAACTGCATGTCTTTTACATACAATTCAATTATACATCTCTTCTAGAAAATAGTCAATTAAAACAATTTTTGAACTTTCAAGTATTTTATAAACCCAAAACTACATATACACTGCCTTTTATCACTTAATATAGTTATCTAAAAATTAAGTAAAACAGGATTCTACACACACAGTTTTCTTCACTGGACCTTTTAGGCTCTATAATATTTGTAGTGGGTAAATCCCCTATGGATATTATGGAGCCTATTTTTGTGTAGAAAAAAAGTCCCATATGACCTATAATGAAAAGCGATCAAACAACTCATTAGAAAGAATCATAT
>NZ_JASHCG010000030.1:0-4300 GCF_047464215.1 Streptococcus infantis
CACCAGATTTGAATCCTATTGAGCAGGCTTGGGCTATCTTGAAAAAGAAAGTGACAGATTTATTAAGGGAAGTCCCCAATATCTTTGAATCATTAGAGTGCTTTTTTAAAACTAAATAACTATATTAATCCAATTTTCGATGAATGCGACTTCTTTGGGAGTTGTTTTCTTAGTTCCCTTAGGTAACCATCAACGAATGAAGCTGTTGTGACTCTCATTAGTTCCTCTTTCTCAAGAGGCATAGGGGTGTGCATAGTAGATATGTTCCTTAGAAAACACATCAGCCAAGCGTTTGAATTTGGCTCCATTGTCTGCCGTGATGGAAAGAATTTGATGCTGTAATAAGATGAGTTTTAAAGCTTAATTGACCGACTCAGCGCTTTTATTTGGGTGATATTGAGCACTTACTATTCGTTATCCCCGAGAAATGTATTGCAATCTACAAATACTATGAAACAACTAATACGATAAGCAACAATAGATTTATTCTACAGAGAGGGAAATATCGAGTTTTATTTAGCAGGAGAATATGTAAATAACTTATATACCATTTATTTCGAATCATTTGTAAATTAAACAAACTTTAAAGACAAAAGAATACAAAAATAATAAAATGAAGTACCGATAATAATTTCAATCGTTTGTGTGATATTTTAAAAATAAGTCATTTTTAATAGGTTGAAGAACAAAAATTATCAAAACAATACAATGATACCGAATAAAATTAGAGGATAAATCAAATATAAATACTATATAAAAATTTTAGATGCATAAAAACTAAAAAAAGTTTGATTTAAGAGAGAAATGATTTGCATATTCCAACAAAAAAGTATACAATCATACTTGGATAGCTTTGCCTATAAATACAAACTATGTTTATTTCAGGTGAGCAAATTCAAAAAAGGAGACCATAGAATGGATAAAAAATCATCCATGAGTCGTATCGAACGCCAAAAACGAGAAAAAGTGTTACGCTTTTCTATTCGTAAGTATAGCTTTGGTGCGGCTTCAGTTGCTGTTGCAGCACTGATGTTTTTAGGTGCGCGCGTCGTTAGTGCGGATAGCGTAACACCTGTTGACCAACCTCATGTAGAGGCTTTAACTCAAGATACTAGTCCGCAAGCATCGCAGGATAAGGAAGAGCCTACTAGTTCTGTAAAAGTGGATACAGCTGTTGCAAGTCAGCTTGTGACACAGCTCAAAGATCAGCTTCACGTCAAGGAAACTGCGAATACAGATCTTTTAGTCCGCGCCAAGGAAGAACTTGTTAAGGCTGAACAGACTCTTGCTAATTCAAAAGTGAGTCAGGAAGAAGTGGATGCCTTGGTAGCTCGCTTGACCAATGTTTTGGACCAGCTACGAGCAGTGGAAATTCCTCAAGTCAAAGCAGATAAAAATGACGAAAGCACACAGGAAGTAACTTCGGAAATCAAGCCAGAAGTAGCGAAGCCAACTTCAGAAATTTCAGCTAAGTCTGAAGAAACTTCAGAAAATACCAATGCTGAACAACTGGAAAAAGCTAAAGCTAGTCTCAAATTATCTATTGATCGTTTGGAGCAGACTATCGCCCAAACACCTGAGAATGACTTGACACGTGAAATCTTGGAAAAAGCTATCGCTCAAGTTGCCGTAGCCAAGTCTGCATTTGGTGGTGTAGAAGTTAGCCTTCGTGATGTTGAGGATATGAATCGTGTCATCAAACGTAACGAAAGTTCCGTTATGATCGCTCGTAATCGTTTGACTTCAGGTTCTCATGATCCACGTAATGGTCAAAGTATGGGTGAAGGGACACAGTTTAGAGCTTATACAGCAACTAGCTCTTCTGGGGCGTTGAAGAACGTTAGATACTTTGCATCGGTCGATAAAAGAACTAACGGTGGATCAAACACAAGGAATGATGATCCTGAATTTACAGAAAAAAAGACAGTAATTAAAGCAAAATATGAACAAAATAGTTCAGGTAAATGGATGGTCTATGATGTTTACTTCAATAATAATGGAGTATCCATGGCAGAAAAATCTTTTAGTCAGCATTATTATTTCCAACCTCCGTTTAATATCATGGATGGTTCTAATACAGTAGAGAATTTAACGTTTACTCGTTATAAAAATGTTGATGGAAATCCTAATAGAAAGCTTTCTGATGGAGGTAGCGGATTCCAAAAGGTTGGGGAGACAGCTGTAATTTCATATCCATGGGCACAAATAACTAAAGTTTTCCCAGGGGATAGAAGAGCTACATACGATCCACAAGGAGTAAGCCGTGCTGATCAAAAATGGCAAGTGTTTAAAAACAACCAAAACGATCCTTATTTAGATAAGATTGTAAGAAAAACAGATGGAAATTACACTGGCGGGGTCAGTTATACTCTTGGATTGGAAGTCGGTAAGGAAGACCTAGATTATGCGATCCATATGACCGCTAGAGTAAAATTGAAGGATAACGTGACAGAAACGGAAGCTGCTAATGGTAATGTATATGCAGCCTCTAATACAACTGGACGTACTACGAATCAGTCTTATATTGTAGGTTCGCAAGGAACAAGTGTAAAAGCAGAGCCAGACGCACCAAAGGACCCAATTCAAGGTTTAACAGTTACAAAAACAGTAGGGGATAATGCGGGAGATCCAAAAAATCCGGTATCTTCAGGTTATGTTAAACATAAAAAAGGTGGAACTTTCCCTGGAGGTATGAACTGGTCTTGGGCAGGTGAATCACCAAGTACAGCGAAAGCCGGAGTATTTAAGTATACTTCTATTGCGACTTATCAGGACGGTTCTAAATCAACTGATGCCAATTCTGGTTCAGATGGAACAGTTACATTAATCGTTAAACCTAAAAAACCTACTATTACAACAAGTGTAGAGAACAAAAAAGGCCTAACAGGTCAACAAATTACGGTTAATGTTGGAAGCGGAGTGCCAAACGGTTCAACAGTTAACCTTTACGATGGTGATACAGTTATCGGAACTGGAACAACTAATGGAGAAACTGCAACAGTTACAGTTACAGGAGCTCTACCAGGAAAACCTATTACAGCTGAGACAGTTGTGAATAATGGTGGAACAGTAACTTCTGATAAAAGTGACCCAGTTACTCCAACAGAAGCACCAGATAACCAACCACCAAAGATTTACTGGCTTAAAGAAGATGGCAGTCGACAAGAGTTAGGTTCCACTCATGCGGCCGGTCAAAATGTAGTTATTCCACTCTATCGTGGTGATGCAGTGAACACACGTCTCATCACTGTAGATGACAGTGGTAAAGTGACGGACTTCCGATTGGAAAACCTCCAAAGTGGTTTTAACTTTACACCAGTCAGTGGGACAGCAACAGAAGAATCGCCATTAGGACAAAATGTAACAGGAAAAGTTGGTCTAGAAGTTAAGAAAGGGAAGTATACTGCCCGTGCAATTTCAACAGACGGAACTAACAGCACAACAGGATACTTTGTTTTTGAAATACATGAACAAGCAGAAAAGTACCCACTAGAAGGTAAAACAGAGACTGTTACAGTTGGAGATTCACTAAAGACATGGAATGGACGTGTAGATTCTAACCAATACACAGAAGCACCAAAAGGACGTGGAGTTGGAGTAGAATGGGGATGGAAAGGAGAAGCGCCAAAAGTTGTCCAAGATACAGCAGGTGTCTTCAAATACACAGCCACAGCAACCCATCCAGATAAATCAGTAGCTGAATCTAATCCGCAAGTAACTATTATTGTTAAACCAAAAGCTCCGACGATTGAAACAGATTTGACTGGTAAAGCAGAAGTTCCTAACACGGAAGTTGTAGTAAATGTTCATGAGGGGGTAAAAGATGGCTCTACTGTAACGCTTTATTCTCCGGAAGGACGTGCCATTGGTACAGGTACTGTGACAAATGGAAAAGCGAAAATCACAGGAACAATTCCAGTAGGGAATATTACAGCTAAAACAACTGTTCAAACGCCAGGACAGCCTAATGTTGAGTCAGAACTAAGCCCAATTAAGGTAGCAACCAAAATCGCTGAAACTGAAAAACCAGGTAAGATTGAAATCACACGTAAACCAAATGGTGATGCAGTTGTAACGCCTAAGAAACCAGATGGAAAACCATACCTACCAGGAACTAAGGTAGAAATTCCAAGTAAAGATAAAGATGAAAACCCAACTACAATCACAGTAACAGTTGGCGACAACGGTTCAGGTGAAGTGCCAAATGACAACCTTCCTAAGAAAGATGTCCCAGGTACAGGAACAGTAACAGAACCTAATAAGAAACCATCACAACCAGTAGATGTAACAACACCAGCTC
>NZ_JASHCG010000031.1:0-3449 GCF_047464215.1 Streptococcus infantis
TTTTCTTAATTATACCACCGAAAACATTATAAAGCAAACAAATATATTTCTTCTTAATAAACCGACATTTGTACACCTATAAACCGACATTTGTACACCTATAAACCGACATTTGTACACCTATAAACCGACATTTGTACACCTATAAAGTCTGAAATCCTTTGGTACTCTAAGGCTCGTAGAGTGGCTAAATATATTATTAAATATTAATTAAATATATATAAAAAGGGTCTCACTTCGTTTCGACCCTCTCTCCATATCCCAAAACAAACTAAAAATTAAAACGCAAAATCACCAGTAGCTAAAAATAAATCTAGTACATATTTTTGACACAACTATATAACCATGATACAATGAATTTGCCGAATAAGTAGCTCAAGGCTACACCAAAGCCCTAGAGGATGCCAGTCCTTTAGGGCTTTTTTTACGTTCTTTTCAGATTAACGAGTGTTTGTAGGCTGACTACCGTTTATCCTCATCGTCCAGCCATTTGCAAATGAAATGTGCCAGTACATTTGCCATAACGTTGAGGAAGAGCTCGAATAAGTAACTCACGACTATCACCTCCTCTCACGACCTACAGGTCGCAATCGGTTTTCCGATAGCGATTTTATTATACCATGTACTTTTCCCAAAAAGCAAAGTATGATAAGCTTTTTCGTCACTTGCTTTATTCCATAGTATGTTTGACAGAATAAATTACTTAATTTTTTTCAAAAAAACTTTTGGGTTCGACTTATTCAAAGCGCAAATAAAAAGAGAGCATTTACTCTCTTTTTACATTATCTGCTTCCGATTAAATAACCGATTATAAAAGGTATAAATGGTAATGCAATCGGAAATACCAAAAGATTCATAGGAATACGACGTAAATATTTTTTCATTTACAATCTCCTTTTTTATTTATTTTAACACTATAATATCATTAAAAACACAAATAGTAAAGCCCTTTCAAAACCAAAAGAGGCGTTCTATAGGTTCTTTTAGAACTTTAGATAATTTTAAAGCTATTTCTACGGATGGTATTGTTTTATTATTTTCTATTAAACCTACCATCTGCCTTGAAATATTTATTTTCTTAGCTAATTCTTCTTGTGTCAACCCCTCTCTAACTCTAAATTGTTTTATATTATTTTGATAATTATTTTTTTCTAACACCCTTATCACCTCTTTTCACAAAAATTTTCAGAAGATTTTTCTTCAGCGCTAGCTTTCACGGAATAGAACGCTCAGACGCTCTCAGAAGCTACATTTTGTCCTCTAACGCATTTTAATATCAAAGCCATAGAATTAACCCAAAAAATTTTTAATAGCCCCTATAAGCCTTCTAAGGACTATTTACGCTCATTCAACGCTTTGAGTAATAACTCATATATCAATTCTTGCTGCTTTTCAAGCATACTAAGACGGCGCATGACCTTTTCTTCAAACGTGGCATCATAGCTATCCTTTCTCAGTCGAGAACGTATCTCATCCACTCCTGAAGGAGATATACGATACACTCCGTCCTCTTGTTCAACCTGGAAAATATTTAAATTTTTTCTGTGATACTTTACCAGGTCTTTTGATATCCCTAACTCCTCCGCGACCTCTTTCAGTGTTTTCCAATCTGACATGACTCTAAATCCTCCTTACTAGCATAATATCGTTGTGGCAAGCGTAGCATGTGGCTTACACCTTACCAGTAAGTTTACCACACGCTAGGTCAGTTTCAAAATGAAAACTGATTTTTGGGAGCCCCCAAACCCCTTGTTTAGTTTTTACTAGGTAATTTACCTTTCTAGCCTCCAAAAGAGCATAAGGGAAACTGATATCACGTGCCGTGATATGTTGATAGTATCAACGTTTCCAGTACCGGTAATTTTCTCGGCTTCGCCTACTTTCACACACTATCCTGTTTATCACCCTTTTTGACTATCTCACACTTTAACACACTCTTATCTCATACAGATACACACAAAAAAAGAGATGCTGATTTCTCAATCAACAATCTCTTCAGCTGGTAAGGTATAAAACGGCAAGTGTTTTGGTAACTCCTCAATCTCCAAACCGAGAACGTCTGCTAATTCAGCAATCTCTTTCATCAATTCGTCAATTTCACCCTCTAGTAATTCATAACGTTTTTTATCCAACACTTTTTTCACTCGAGCAATTTGACTAGCTACGAATTCAAATTGACTTTCAATAGCCCTTCGAGAACTATCCCAGTAGTTTAGGGCAATGGCTTGCTTTTTCTCTGTAGCTCGTAGGTGGTCAGCCAAGGCATTAAAACTATCCCATGCAGTACCTTCCCACTGCTCAGCTTCTTCTACTTGTCTTAACAATCTATTTCTTTCAGCTTTTAATTTCTCGATATCGTTTATTAGTTCAGTTCTTTCTGTCATTTTGTTGCTCCCTTTTCTGTAACTAGCTAATCTTCAAACATATCCATTTGCCCAGGCAAAACCCTTGGGGGCTCATTGTCTAATCTAGCTAACATCTCTTGCTTTTTACGCTCTAGTTCAACCTTTTTCTCCTCACTCGTTGTATTCACGTAATCAGGAGTTGACCAAGTAGGAACGTTGGACTTCCTTTTCTTGCTTTGCTTAGGCTTATCGAACTTATTTGGAACATACGATTCAGTCATTTCAGGATTCCAAGTAAACTCATAACCAAGAACAGGATTCCCACGCTTGTTGGATTTGATTTTTTTAACTTTCAATCCCTCAAAATATGGTGAAAGTTGCTTCAGGATTGGTTTGACGACTGCTCTATCTATCTCGCTCGATTTATAACTATTAGGCATATCAAGTAAAGTTTTAAATTCATCAATCTTGAACTCTTTACGACCTACTGTACGCCATTGTTTTAATAGTCTATATGCAGTTTTAGCGTATGTAGACCGAATATTTGTAAACTCTGCAAGCTCATATTGTGTGAAATTGGCTGAAAGTCTGTTTAAGATGTACTCAAATTTCGGCGAAAGAGAAACTGTTGCAGTCATATCTGACAAATCTTCTTTCCAATCCACTCGAAATCGTGTAAACAGTGGCATGTACTCAATAGAATTGCTTGTTTTTTCGATATATCGTAACTGAGTTATATTATTAGCTAAGCTATTCATCGTATCGTGAAATCGTTTATTGTGCTGAATAGAATAGCTTGCAAGTTCGGCTAACTGATACTTATCGAAGACTAAGTCTTCTATGCCGTTATCTCTGGCTTTTGCAATTATTGCAAAGAAGAAATTCATCTCTTCTGACGTCCATTTTCTCATGATAACCGTGTTCAAATCATTATGATGCTTAACTACTTCATTCGTCATTAAGAAACCCTCTTTATTTTTTCTTAATTATACCACCGAAAACATTATAAAGCAAACAAATATATTTCTTCTTAATAAACCGACATTTGTACACCTATAAACCGACATTTGTACACCTATAAACCGACATTTGTACACCTATAAA
>NZ_JASHCG010000032.1:0-2578 GCF_047464215.1 Streptococcus infantis
CACCAAGTGTGAACCCAGTTAAAGCTGGAGATAAAGCAGTTACAGGTACAGCAGAAGCAGGTTCAACCGTAGAAGTCACTCTTCCAGATGGCACTAAAGCAACCGCAACAGCTGACAAAGATGGCAAGTTCAACATTCCAGTAGCTGGATTGAAGGCAGGCGACAAAGTTTCTGTAACAGCGACAGACGCAGCAGGTAACAAGTCAGGCGCAACAGACGCAACAGTAGCGCCAGCAGTCCCAGTTGTGAACGATGGTAAAGTGTCTGAAGCAAACGGAGCTAAAGCACCAGCCCTTACTCCAGTAGTAGATCCAAGCAACTTGACAGATGCCGAAAAAGCTAAAGTAGCTGAAGAAGTTAAGAAAGCTAACCCAACTGCGACAGATGTTAAGGTGAACAATGACGGATCAGTAGTTGTAACCTTTGCGGACGGATCAGTGGCAACAATTGCAGCTAATAAAGTTGTTAAGGAAGCAACTAAAGAGTCATCTGCTCAAGCACCAGCTAAGAAAGCAGGAGCGAAAGAATTGCCAAACACTGGTACTAAACAATCTAACGCTTCACTTGGACTAGCACTTCTTGCAGCAGTGACAGGAGGACTCCTTATCTCTAAAAAACGTAAGGAAGAAGAGTAAACCATTACTCGGATAAAGCAAATCTTAGAATCTTGATTCTATGAGATTGCTAGAAAAGAAGCTGGGTAAAAACTCACTTCTAAATATAAAAACAACGAGCATTTCCATAGTTGGAGATGCTCGTTTTTCTTATGTCATTGTTTATAATCAAAGTCTTTTATACCATTTGCCAAATCTATCAAGGCTTGAAGAAAAACATGAGACAAGATAGTAGCTATTCTGAGGTTATTGTCTTATTTTTAACACTTATTGATCTATAAAAGAGCATGAAAAATTCACACCTTATTTGGTATTTTTGAAATAAGGTATTATAGCAGAGTGAATCTAGAATAGTACATTACGACTGCTATAAATATTTCTAGAAATTAGTTTGACTTTCCTAATCGAATTGTTCATACTTTATTTCAATTTACTATATAACTTAAGGAAAATAAAGTGCCACTGATGATATTGTGGTCTACTTGGAAAAGCTTTGAATTTAACCTAAAATATGGTAGAATAACAATTATTAAAATTTGAAGGAGACATTTATGAAGACAAAAACACTAGCGCAAATTGCTGGAATTATTGGGACTATTGCAGGCTCGCTCTTGGCAATTTTGCCAGTCGTAATATTAATGGTTGCATCTATTTTTGCGAATGAAGATTTTGCAGGAGTAATTTTAGCGATTATCTTCATTGTTTTTACCTTAGTAAAAATCGCAACTCTCATTCTTGGAATTCTCTCTCTAATCTATTATAAGGATGATAAGCGCATATCAATGGCGCCATCTATTTTGTTAATCGTAGGTTCTGTAGTAGGCTTGATTCCATTTTTAGGCTGGATTGGTGGCATCGTCATTGTCATCGGTGGTGCCCTTTTTTTAACAAGCTTGAAACAATTTCAAGTTCAAGAATAGCTGTTTATTGAGAGAAGGGGCGTTCACCTCTTCTCTTTTAAATCGATTTTGACTAGCTTTTTTGTGAAAAATTGTGTAAAATAGAATAGATAAACGAGGGAAACCTCGGAAAATAAAAGGAGTATCCATCAAATGGTAAAATTGGTTTTTGCTCGCCACGGTGAGTCTGAATGGAACAAAGCTAACCTTTTCACTGGTTGGGCTGATGTTGATTTGTCTGAAAAAGGAACACAACAAGCGATTGACGCTGGTAAATTGATCAAAGAAGCTGGTATCGAATTTGACCAAGCTTACACTTCAGTATTGAAACGTGCGATCAAAACAACTAACTTGGCTCTTGAAGCATCTGACCAATTGTGGGTTCCAGTTGAAAAATCATGGCGCTTGAACGAACGTCACTACGGTGGTTTGACTGGTAAAAACAAAGCTGAAGCAGCTGAACAATTTGGTGATGAGCAAGTTCACATCTGGCGCCGTTCATACGATGTGTTGCCTCCTGCAATGCCTCGTGATGACGAATATTCAGCTCACACAGACCGTCGTTATGCTTCACTTGACGACTCAGTTATCCCAGATGCTGAAAACTTGAAAGTGACTTTGGAACGTGCTCTTCCATTCTGGGAAGATAAAATCGCTCCAGCTCTTAAAGATGGTAAAAACGTATTCGTAGGAGCACACGGTAACTCAATCCGTGCTCTTGTAAAACACATCAAACAATTGTCAGACGACGAAATCATGGATGTAGAAATCCCTAACTTCCCACCATTGGTATTCGAATTCGACGAAAAATTGAACGTAGTTTCTGAATACTACCTTGGTAAGTAAAAAATTGTAAGTCTAGGATTGATTTATATCGATTTCAAAAAGTTACACAAATAATTCAAGCGAAGGATTTAGTTCTGTCTTGCACAGGGCTGAGTCCTTTTCTACCATTTGTCAAGTATATCAAGGTATTTGATGAAAAATAGTTTGATTTCCATAGTCAAACTAAGGAAATTGTCTTTTTCTGAACTAAAGTTTAGTGAAAAAAGTGTACACTAAACC
>NZ_JASHCG010000033.1:0-1850 GCF_047464215.1 Streptococcus infantis
AAAAACTTTGGCCGCCTCGACATGGCTGTGTCCCTCTTTGATGTAATCTAATGCTCGTTGTTTAAAATCTGTACTATATGCCATGGCTTTATTATAACATGTATTTTATAAACTAAGTGACTATAACTATCCTAAAATATGGAGAGGACAACGATTGCCCTCTCCATATTTTAGCTTTTTTTAACCCACTACAGTTAACAAAGAGCCACAAAAAGCCCAAAAAGCGAACAATACTTAGAATTCCATTTAACAAAATTCTAGCATTGTTCGCTTTCTTTATCTAAACATTCTTTGTATTTTATGACTAAAATCATTACCTGAATGAATCTAGTTCGTTGTTAAAACACTAAAGAATGCATATTGGTTTGACTAAATTTTTAGTCTTCTTTTTTCTTTCCCAAAGCAAGTCCGAGACCACCTAGAATACCAAGAAGGCCTAGAGATGCAAGAGTCGCATTTGATTCTGTTCCAGTATTTGGCAATACTTTTTGAGAATCATTTGACTTAGCTCCGTTATCATTAGTAGCTGTAGTATCTCCGTGATTTACATTCGGATTAACTGCAACTGGTGTTACCTTAGCTGGTGTTTCTACTGGAACTTCCACAGCTGGTTGACCTGGTTCTGTAATCTTACCTGTACCTGGAACTTTACCGTCTGGTAATTCACTGTTTGGTACTTTACCTTTACCGTCTTCACCGATTGTTACTGTGATTGGTGTTCCATCTTTACCTGGGATTTCTACCTTAGTTCCTGGTGGGTATGTTGAGCCATCTGGTTTCTTCGGTGTTACTGTAACGTCACCTGTCTTAGGATCTTGTTCAACATCTACTGTTGGTGTCTTACGAGCTGGTGTTGTTACATCTACTGGTTGTGATGGTTTCTTGTTCGGTTCTGTTACTGTTCCTGTACCTGGGACATCTTTCTTAGGAAGCTTGTCATTTGGCACTTCACCTGAACCATTGTCACCAATTGTTACTGTGATTGGTGTTCCATTTTCACCTGGAATTTCTACCTTAGTTCCTGGTGGGTATGGTTTTCCATCTGGTTTCTTAGGCGTTACTACTACATCACCATTTGGTTTACGAGTAATTTCAATCTTACCTGGTTGTTCAGTTACTGGTGTTGCTGGTGTTACCTTACCTGGTGTTGTTACTGGAACTTCCACAGCTGGTTGACCTGGTTCTGTAATCTTACCTGTACCTGGAACTTTACCGTCTGGTAATTCGCTGTTTGGTACTTTACCTTTACCGTCTTCACCGATTGTTACTGTGATTGGGTTTCCATCTTTACCTGGGATTTCTACCTTAGTTCCTGGTTTGTATGGAGTTCCATCTGGTTTCTTAGGTGTTACCGTAACGTCACCTGTCTTAGGATCTTGTTCCAACTCTACTGTTGGTGCCTTTTGAGCTGGTGTTTCTGGTGTTACCTTAGCTGGTGTTGTTACTGGAACTTCTACAGCTGGTTGACCTGGTTCTGTAATCTTACCTGTACCTGGAACTTTACCGTCTGGTAATTCGCTGTTTGGTACTTTACCTTTACCGTCTTCACCGATTGTTACTGTGATTGGGTTTCCATCTTTACCTGGGATTTCTACCTTAGTTCCTGGTTTGTATGGAGTTCCATCTGGTTTCTTAGGTGTTACCGTAACGTCACCTGTCTTAGGATCTTGTTCGACATCTAGTGTTGGTGTCTTTTGAGCTGGTGTTGCTGGTGTGACCTTACCTGGTGTTGTTACTGGAACTTCTACAGCTGGTTGACCTGGTTCTGTAATCTTACCTGTACCTGGAACTTTATCGTCTGGTAATTCGCTGTTTGGTACTTTACCTTTACCGTCTTCACCGATTGTGAC
>NZ_JASHCG010000034.1:0-1554 GCF_047464215.1 Streptococcus infantis
CTTCAGAACGAAGACAAACGTCATTGTTGGCGTTTGTCTTTTTGTATTTTCCAAAATAGTTTGTCTCATCATCTACTAATCTATCCAAAAATTTGAATTTGAGAAAAATAAAAAGGGATATTCTCTATCCATTTCACTAATTTTTTGATATTTAAACACGCCAAAGTAAGCCCAACCTGATCCTCCATTTTGGACTTTCCTTTCTCTCTAGTGTATCTCAAATTATGGTACTCCTTAGCCGTCCCAAAAAGCCGTTCAATTGTTTCTTTGCGCTTCTTATAGAGCTCTTTCATTTCTCTTTGGTGACGAATCTCCTCACAAAATTCAAGGGCATCTTTCCAGACATGTCTCGTTACTACTTTTTGAAAATTCTTGCTTTGGGTACAAACGGATAATAAAGGACAGGCAACACATACTTTGGGATTACTCTTATACTCACGGTAGCCTTCTCGAGTGGTAGTGCGATAGCTTAATACTTGATTCTCTGGACAGACATAACAGTCATTACTTGCATCATAAACAAAATTACTAGGTCTTAAGTTCCCCTTTACTCCCTTTGGACGAGTATAAGGAAAGACAGGGATGATGTTACGTTCTAATAAATAATGGGCAATAGTTGGAGTCTTGTAGCCTGAATCCGCAATAATATAGCGTGGGGAGAAAGGCTCTAACTTTGAAAATAAGGCAGGGAAAGCCTGACTGTCATGAACATTTCCTGCTTCAACCGTATAAGCTAAGGCCCAACCATGCTTATCGCAAGCAACTTGAGCAGAATAGGCAAATACTTCCTTGTGTTCGCCCTTGTGAAACCAACCACACTCGGGATCTGTTGTTGAGATCTTCTTTTCCTTTGCCTCACTTTCTTTTGCGGGCTTTAAGGACTTTTTTGCGTGTTTTTTCCGATCTAAATCAATCTCAACTGCCAATTGTTCACTCATAAATTTAGCTTGTTGCTCTACCATTTCCTTACGATACTTGTGACTATTAGCCGCTGCTTTGATATGGGTACCATCCACAAATATTTCAGAAGGATCAATTAAGCCAGCATACAAAGCTTGGTTGAGAACTTGGGAAAAAATCTCAGAAATGAGTTCTTTATCTTGAAAACGACGGCTGTAATTCTTGCCATAGGTAGTAAAATGAGGAACCTTATCATCTAAAGTTAGTCCGAGAAACCAACGATAGGCTACGTTTACTTCAATCTCTTTCATGGTTTGGCGCATGGAACGGATACCATAAAAACACTTGATCAAAGGAATTTTGACTAACATGACGGGATCAAGACTAGGACGACCGTTATTTGGACTATAGGTATCTTCTACCAAGTTATAGATAAAGCCAAAATCAACCTTTGAATCTACTTGTCGAAGAAAGTGATCTTTTGGGACCAATTCGTCTATTGTATAGAAACCATATTGCTTACGATTATAATCAGGTTTTTCTTTGTGAAACATAGGGAACACCTCACAACTCTTCTTACCTCTATTATACGACTTTACACAAAGAAAAGCCCTTAGAAACTGGACTTCCAAGGACTTTGTCTTCAATCTGAAG
>NZ_JASHCG010000035.1:0-1477 GCF_047464215.1 Streptococcus infantis
ACGGTTGGGTTTGATTTCTTAACTTCGTCGGCTACTTTAGCTTTTTCTGCATCAGTCAAGTTGCTTGGATCTGTAACAGGAGTTACTGATGGATCCTTAACTTCTTTATCATCTGATTTCTTAACTGTCTTATCTGCTGGGATAACCGCTGTTGTACCATCTGGGTATGTAACAGTTGTTGTGCCATCTTTGCCTACTTCAACATCTTTCGCTGTTGGGTTAGATTTCTTAACTTCATCGGCTACCTTAGCTTTTTCTGCATCAGTCAAGTTGCTTGGATCTGTAACTGGTGTTACTGATGGATCCTTAACTGCTTTATCAGCTGATTTCTTAACTGTATTATCTGCTGGGATAACCGCTGTTGCGCCATCTGGGTATGTAACAGTTGTTGTGCCATCTTTGCCAACTTTAACATCAGTTACGGTTGGGTTTGATTTCTTAACTTCGTCGGCTACTTTAGCTTTTTCTGCATCAGTCAAGTTGCTTGGATCTGTAACCGGAGTTACTGATGGATCCTTAACTTCTTTATCATCTGATTTCTTAACTGCCTTAGCTGCTGGGATTTCTGCTGTTGATCCATCTGGGAAGGTTACAGTTGCTGTTCCATCTTTACCTACTTCAACATCTTTCGCTGTTGGGTTAGCTTTCTTAACTTCGTCTGCTACTTTAGCTTTTTCTGCATCTGTTAAGTTAGCTGGATCTTTAACTGGTGTCTTAGCTGGATCTTTAACGCCATCTGCATCCTTAGCAGGTGTTGCATCTTTAGCTTTCTCAACTGCCTTAGCTGCTGGAATTTCTGCTGTTGATCCATCTGGGAAGGTTACAGTTGTTGTGCCATCTTTGCCTACTTCAACATCTTTCGCTGTTGGGTTAGCTTTCTTAACTTCGTCTGCTACTTTAGCTTTTTCTGCATCTGTCAAGTTAGCTGGATCTTTAACTGGTGTCTTAGCTGGATCTTTAACGCCATCTGCATCCTTAGCAGGTGTTGCATCTTTAGCTTTCTCAACTGCCTTAGCTGCTGGGATTTCTGCTGTTGATCCATCTGGGAAGGTTACAGTTGCTGTTCCATCTTTGCCTACTTCAACATCTTTCGCTGTTGGGTTAGCTTTCTTAACTTCGTCTGCTACTTTAGCTTTTTCTACATCTGTTAAGTTAGCTGGATCTTTAACTGGTGTCTTAGCTGGATCTTTAACGCCATCTGCATCTGTTGGTGTTGAACTTGGTTCTTCAACAGTTACTTTAACTGGAACTTCTTCCTTAGAACCATCTGGGTATGTTACAACCACTGTCGCATCTTTTTCACCTGGTGTTGCTGTGTCTACTGGATCCTTGAAGGCTACTGTTGTACCCTTAGGAAGATCTTTCAAGTTACCGATTGAATCTTCTGCTTTTGGTTCAGTTCCTTTATCTACAGTTTGAGCTTTTGGTGTTGGCTCGTTCTTATCTGCATCTGTTGGTTTTGAACTTGGGTCTGTAA
>NZ_JASHCG010000036.1:0-1415 GCF_047464215.1 Streptococcus infantis
GGCTCTTTGTCAACTGTAGTGGGTTGAATAAAAGCTAACATCTGGAGAGGACAATCGTTGTCCTCTCCATTTTTATATTCAGAGCGATGAAAATTCGTTTCTTAAAGTTGTCAAAGTTCCTAAAACCAAAGGCATTTCGTTTGATGAGTTTAATGAGATTATTGGTTGCTTCCAATTTGGCGTTGGAATAAGGTAATTGAAGGGCGTTGACGATTTTCTCCTTGTCCTTTAGAAATGTCTTAAAGACAGTCTGAAAAAGAGGATGAACCTTCTTTAGATTGTCTTCAATAAGTCCGAAAAATTTCTCGGGCTCTTTATTCTGAAAATGAAAAAGCAAGAGCTGATAGAGATTATAGTGGTGTTTCAACTCTTCTGAATAGCTCAAAAGCTTGCCTAGAATTTCTTTGTTCGTTAAGTGCATGCGAAAAGTAGGGCGATAAAATCGCTTATCGCTGAGTTTACGACTATCTTGTTGGAAGAGTTTCCAGTAACGTTTGATAGCCTTGTATTCATGGGATTTTCGCTCAAATTGGTTCATGATTTGAACACGAATACGACTCATAGCACGGCTAAGATGTTGAACAATGTGAAAACGATCTAGAACGATTTTAGCATTGGGAAAAAGCTGTTTAGCCAAGTCATAGTAGGGACTAAACATATCCATAGTAATGATTTTCACCTGACAGCGAACGGTTCTATCGTAGCGAAGAAAGTGATTTCGGATGATAGTTTGTGTCCTGCCTTCAAGAACGGTGATGATATTGAGTTTTTCAAAATCTTGTGCAATGAAACTCATCTTTCCCTTAGTGAAGGCATACTCGTCCCAAGACATAATCTCAGGAAGACGAGAAAAATCATGCTTAAAACGGAAATCATTGAGCTTTCGGATAACAGTTGAAGTTGAAATGGCCAGCTGATGGGCAATATCAGTCATAGACGTCTTTTCAATTAACTTTTGAGCAATTTTTTGATTGATAATACGAGGGATTTGATGATTCTTCTTGACGAGAGAGGTTTCGGCGACCATCATTTTCGAGCACTGATAGCACTTGAATCGACGCTTTTTCAGAAGAATTCTGGTAGGCATACCAGTCGTTTCGAGGTAAGGAATCTTAGAATGTTTTTGAAAGTCATATTTCTTCATTTGACTTCCGCAATCAGGGCAAGATGGGGCGTCGTAGTCCAGTTTAGCGATGATTTCTTTGTAGGTATTCATATTGATGATGTCTAGAATCTGGATATTAGGGTCTTTGATATCGAGCAGTTTTGTGATAAAATGTAATTGTTCCATATGATTCTTTCTAATGAGTTGTTTGATCGCTTTTCATTATAGGTCATATGGGACTTTTTTTCTACACAAAAATAGGCTCCATAATATCCATAGGGGATTTACCCACTACAAATATTATAGAGCC
>NZ_JASHCG010000037.1:0-1289 GCF_047464215.1 Streptococcus infantis
TTGTGATGGTTTCTTATTAGGTTCTGTTACTGTTCCTGTACCTGGGACATCTTTCTTAGGAAGGTTGTCATTTGGCACTTCACCTGAACCGTTGTCGCCAACTGTTACTGTGATTGTAGTTGGGTTTCCATCTTTATCTTTACTTGGAATTTCTACCTTAGTTCCTGGTAGGTATGGTTTTCCATCTGGTTTCTTAGGCGTTACAACTGCATCACCATTTGGTTTGCGTGTGATTTCAATCTCACTTGGTGTTTCAGTTGTTGGTGTTTCTGGTGTTACCTTACCTGGTGTTGTTACTGGAACTTCAACAGCTGGTTTACCTGGTTCTGTAATCTTACCTGTACCTGGGACATCTTTCTTAGGAAGTTTGTCATTTGGTACTTTACCTTTACCATCTTCACCGATTGTAACTTCGATTGGATTTCCATTTTCACCTGGGATTTCTACCTTAGTTCCTGGTGGGAATGTTGAGCCATCTGGTTTCTTAGGTGTTACTGTAACGTCACCTGTCTTAGGATCTTTATCCAACTCTACTGTTGGTGTCTTACGAGCTGGTGTTGTTACATCTACTGGTTGTGATGGTTTCTTGTTCGGTTCTGTTACTGTTCCTGTACCTGGGACATCTTTCTTAGGAAGGTTGTCATTTGGCACTTCACCTGAACCGTTGTCGCCAACCGTTACTGTGATTGTAGTTGGGTTTCCATCTTTATCTTTACTTGGAATTTCTACCTTAGTTCCTGGTAGGTATGGTTTTCCATCTGGTTTCTTAGGCGTTACAACTGCATCACCATTTGGTTTGCGTGTGATTTCAATCTCACTTGGTGTTTCAGTTGTTGGTGTTTCTGGTGTTACCTTACCTGGTGTTGTTACTGGAACTTCAACAGCTGGTTTACCTGGTTCTGTAATCTTACCTGTACCTGGGACATCTTTCTTAGGAAGATTATCATTTGGTACTTTACCTTTACCATCTTGACCGATTTCAACAGTGATTGGCCCATCTTCACCTGGGATTTCTACCTTAGTTCCTGGTGGATATGTTGAACCATCTGGTTTCTTAGGTGTTACTGTAACGTCACCTGTCTTAGGATCTTTATCCAACTCTATTGTTGGTGTCTTACGAGCTGGTGTTGTTACATCTACTGGTTGTGATGGTTTCTTATTAGGTTCTGTTACTGTTCCTGTACCTGGGACATCTTTCTTAGGAAGGTTGTCATTTGGCACTTCACCTGAACCGTTGTCGCCAACCGTTACTGTGATTGTAGTTGGGTTTCCATCTTTATCTTTACTTG
>NZ_JASHCG010000038.1:0-1285 GCF_047464215.1 Streptococcus infantis
TCAAAAACTTTGGCCGCCTCGACATGGCTGTGTCCCTCTTTGATGTAATCTAATGCTCGTTGTTTAAAATCTGTACTATATGCCATGGCTTTATTATAACATGTATTTTATAAACTAAGTGACTATATCGCAAACTTAGTAATTCTTTAAGAAATAGAATTAAAGGAACAAACATGCATCTAGTGATGTATTTCAGCCCTGCTATGAGAGATTTATCCGTTTTTATATTCATACAACTTATTTAACAGTATTAAAAAATTTTAGTAAATATTTTTTACTGAGATTTATAGTTTTATCTTTTAGTTTTTCAACAAATCCTTCTATCTCTGGATATAAAAATGGAGAGAACAGCGACTGTCCTCTCCAGATGTTATAGTAGATTGAAATAAGGTATGAACAAATCGATTAGGAAAGTCAAACTAATTTCTAGAAATATTTTTAGCAGTCTTATACTCAATGAAAATCAGAGAGCAAACTAGGAAGCGAGCCGCAGGTTGCTCAAAACACCGTTTTGAGGTTGTGGATAGAACTGACGAAGTCAGTAACAAATATACGGCAAGGCGAAGTTTACGTGGTTTGAAGAGATTTTCGAAGAGTATTAGCATTTCAAAGATCTGTAAGACTGACATTTCACCATTCTCCTAATCATTATCCATCAAAAAAACCGTAAGAATTTCTTCTTACGGTTTTTCTAGCAAATTCATAGAATTGAGATTCTCAGTTTTGCTTTATTTGAGTAATTTCTTACTCTTCTTCCTCACGTTTTTTAGCGAAGAGGAGTCCGCCTGTCGCTGCTGCAAGAAGTGCTAAAGCAAGTGAAGCGCTAGATTGTTCTGTACCAGTATTTGGCAATTCTTTCGCTCCTGCTTTCTTAGCTGGTGCTTGAGCAGGTGAATCTTGGTTAGCAGCTGGATTACCTGCTACTGAACCATCTGATTTCTTAACTGTCTTATCTGCTGGGATAAAGGCTGTGGTGCCATCTTCAAAGGTTACAATTACTGATCCGTCTTTGTTAACCTTGATATCTTTCGCAGTTGGGTTAGATTTCTTAACTTCATCTGCTACCTTACCTTTTTCTGCATCAGTCAAGTTGCTTGGATCTGTAACTGGTGTTACTGATGGATCCTTAACGACTTTATCAGCTGATTTCTTAACTGTCTTATCTGCTGGGATAACCGCTGTTGTACCATCTGGGTATGTAACAGTTGTTGTACCATCTTTGCCAACTTTAACATCAGTTACGGTTGGGTTAGATTTCTTAACTTCGTCGGCTATCTTAGCTTTT
>NZ_JASHCG010000039.1:0-1221 GCF_047464215.1 Streptococcus infantis
TAGCTTTTTCTGCATCAGTCAAGTTGCTTGGATCTGTAACTGGTGTTACTGATGGATCCTTAACGACTTTATCAGCTGATTTCTTAACTGCCTTATCTGCTGGGATAACCGCTGTTGTACCATCTGGGTATGTAACAGTTGTTGTACCATCTTTGCCAACTTTAACATCAGTTACGGTTGGGTTAGATTTCTTAACTTCGTCGGCTATCTTAGCTTTTTCTGCATCAGTCAAGTTGCTTGGATCTGTAACTGGTGTTACTGATGGATCCTTAACGACTTTATCAGCTGATTTCTTAACTGCCTTATCTGCTGGGATAACCGCTGTTGTACCATCTGGATATGTAACAGTTGTTGTGCCATCTTTGCCAACTTTAACGTCAGTTACGGTTGGGTTAGATTTCTTAACTTCGTCGGCTACTTTACCTTTCTCAGCGTCAGTCAAGTTGCTTGGATCTGTAACTGGTGTTACTGATGGATCCTTAACTGCTTTATCAGCTGATTTCTTAGCTGTCTTATCTGCTGGGATAACCGCTGTTGTACCATCTGGATATGTAACAGTTGTTGTACCATCTTTGCCAACTTTAACATCAGTTACGGTTGGGTTAGATTTCTTAACTTCATCGGCTACCTTAGCTTTTTCTGCATCAGTCAAGTTGCTTGGATCTGTAACCGGAGTTACTGATGGATCCTTAACTGCTTTATCAGCTGATTTCTTAACTGTCTTATCTGCTGGGATAACCGCTGTTGTACCATCTGGATATGTGACAGTTGTTGTGCCATCTTTGCCAACTTTAACGTCAGTTACGGTTGGGTTAGATTTCTTAACTTCGTCGGCTACCTTAGCTTTTTCTGCATCAGTCAAGTTGCTTGGATCTGTAACTGGTGTTACTGATGGATCCTTAACTGCTTTATCAGCTGATTTCTTAGCTGTCTTATCTGCTGGGATAACCGCTGTTGTACCATCTGGGTATGTAACAGTTGTTGTACCATCTTTGCCAACTTTAACATCAGTTACGGTTGGGTTAGATTTCTTAACTTCATCGGCTACCTTAGCTTTTTCTGCATCAGTCAAGTTGCTTGGATCTGTAACTGGTGTTACTGATGGATCCTTAACTGCTTTATCAGCTGATTTCTTAACTGCCTTATCTGCTGGGATAACCGCTGTTGTACCATCTGGGTATGTAACAGTTGTTGTGCCATCTTTGCCAACTTTAACATCAG
>NZ_JASHCG010000040.1:0-987 GCF_047464215.1 Streptococcus infantis
GAAAGCCTAAGTAACTCCCCTGCATAGTATTTGACCTCTTCTATCACTGGAGAGGTTTTCTTAACCGCACAATAAGACTGATTAGCTAGTTTTGTAAGCTTATCTACTAAGTAAGTCACACGTTTTTCAGAGATGCGTTTTGCCGTAGACTGACGGATGATAGCTGTTAATGTGGCGTCATCTGACTCCAGTACAAAACTATTACATGGAAAAGTCATGACCAAGTTCCAATATTGTTCCCCAGTTGGTGCCGACAATATGTTTTCCAATTCAGGAAAAGTGACCTGTAAAACCTTGTGCAGACGGTTTTTAGCGCAGACGATATCCTCAGTAAGATTCTGATAGAAACGGCTGAGATCGCGTAATTCTTGATAAAGCGCTTCTTGGACATAGCTTGGTTTACGATTGAGGATGAACTGAGACGCAGCTAGTTTTTCAGCGTCAATCTTATCGGTTTTACGTACTCGTAAGCTATCTAGTTGTTTTTTGGATTCTAAGGGATTGAGCCGTGTATAAGCGTAACTATTATCCTCAAAGAAGGCCTGAAGACGACGAGAATAGACACCAGTCGCCTCGAAGATAATCTCTGGCTCGTGAACAGTCTTCAAGTCCCCAAGTAGTCGATTAAATCCGATGGCATCATTGGGAATGGTATAGCCATGTACTTTTTCTCCATTGACCAAGATGGCCACTTCTGAGCTTGCTTTACTCACGTCAATCCCAAAAACTACTCGCATGATATTACCTCTTTGTCTTGAATGATTCCTTGCTTTAGTGATGTCATTTTCAATACTCGACGTTTTTCGTCCCACATACTTTGATAACATTCTTCCTAAAACAGGTGTCTTGTCAGTTTTAGTTACGACGTCTAGCGCCAAAGGACTTATCGACTTAACAAGACACCACTACTTTAACATAACGAAAAAGTAGTGAGTACTTTCTCCCGTCGGAGATTTCCTCACTACTAATCTTAGTATGTTTTAGTTT
>NZ_JASHCG010000041.1:0-893 GCF_047464215.1 Streptococcus infantis
TATAGTCACTTAGTTTATAAAATACATGTTATAATAAAGCCATGGCATATAGTACAGATTTTAAACAACGAGCATTAGATTACATCAAAGAGGGACACAGCCATGTCGAGGCGGCCAAAGTTTTTGATGTTGGCGTCAGAACTCTCTTCACATGGGAAAAGAAATTACGTGAACAAGGACACTTAGAGCGGAAAAAGCGAGTCGCCAAAAGCCGAAAGATTCCTTTGGAGGAGTTGAAGGCCTTTGTAGAGGCTCATCCAGATGCTTTTTTACGGGAAATTGCGACACATTTTGATTGTGCTGTTCCTTCAGTATGGGCAGCTTTAAAGCAGATTAAGGTCACTTTAAAAAAAGACGACTAGCTTTAAGGAACAAGATCCTGAGAAAGTCGCTGAGTTTCTTGATATTTTGAATAGCCTAAAAGATTTACCAGTCGTATATATTGACGAAACAGGAATCGACCGCTACCTCTATCGTCCTTATGCACGGGCTCCTAGAGGGGAGAAAGTCTATGAAAAGATTAGTGGACGGCGTTTTGAGCGGACTTCAATTGTTGCAGGACAAGTAGACGGAGAGTTTATAGCTCCTATGATTTACAAGGAAAATATGGCGAGCGATTTCTTTGTGGAGTGGTTCAAAACGCAACTTCTACCTGCTTTGAAGACCCCTCATGTCATTGTCATGGACAATGCTAGTTTTCATCCCAAGAACATCTTGGATGAGCTTTGCATTCAAGATAAACACTTTTTCTTACCTCTACCACCGTATTCACCAGATTTGAATCCTATTGAGCAGGCTTGGGCTATCTTGAAAAAGAAAGTGACAGATTTATTAAGGGAAGTCCCCAATATCTTTGAATCATTAGAGTGCTTTTTTAAAACTAAATAACTATA
>NZ_JASHCG010000042.1:0-726 GCF_047464215.1 Streptococcus infantis
TAGTTCCTGGTGGGTATGTTGAGCCATCTGGTTTCTTAGGTGTTACTGTAACGTCACCTGTCTTAGGATCTTTATCCAACTCTACTGTTGGTGTCTTACGAGCTGGTGTTGTTACATCCACTGGTTGTGATGGTTTCTTGTTCGGTTCGGTTACTGTTCCTGTACCTGGGACATCTTTCTTAGGAAGCTTGTCATTTGGTACTTCACCTGAACCGTTGTCGCCGATTGTGACTTCGATTGGTGTGTTGTTTTCACCTGGAATCACTACCTTGCTGCCTGATGGGTAAGTTGAGCCATCTGGTTTCTTAGGCGTTACTACTGCATCACCATTTGGTTTGCGTGTGATTTCAATCTCACTTGGTGTTTCAGTTGTTGGGGTATTTGGTGTTACCTTACCTGGTGTTGTTACTGGAACTTCAACAGCTGGTTTACCTGGTTCTGTAATCTTACCTGTACCTGGAACTTTACCGTCTGGTAATTCACTGTTTGGTACTTTACCTTTACCGTCTTCACCGATTGTTACGGTGATTGGGTTACCATCTTTACCTGGGATTTCTACCTTAGTTCCTGGTGGGAATGTTGAGCCATCTGGTTTCTTAGGTGTTACTGTAACGTCACCTGTCTTAGGATCTTGTTCAACATCTACTGTTGGTGTCTTACGAGCTGGTGTTGTTACATCTACTGGTTGTGATGGTTTCTTGTTCGGTTCTGTTACTGTTCCTGTAC
>NZ_JASHCG010000043.1:0-677 GCF_047464215.1 Streptococcus infantis
TTTTAGTTTTACCTTAATTCGTTTGTTGTTGTAATAATCAATATAGTTTACAATAGCTTGTTCCAATTGCTTAAGCGACTGAAATGACTTCTCATAACCATAAAACATCTCCGATTTCAGAATCCCAAAGAAGGACTCCATCATACCATTGTCTGGGCTGTTACCCTTACGCGACATGGATGCTTGAATTCCCTTACCCTCTAGAAACTGATGATAAGAATCGTGTTGATATTGCCAGCCTTGATCACTATGGAGAATCGTATTCTCGTAGTGCTTCTCTGTGAATGCCTGTTCCAACATTGTTTTTACTTGTTCTAAGTTGGGTGAAGTTGAAAGATTATAGGCGATAATTTCGCTATTAAAGCCATCTAAAACTGGTGATAAGTAAAGCTTTTGGGTACTTGCTGGAATGGCAAATTCTGTCACATCTGTGTAACACTTTTCCATTGTTTTAGAGCCTTCAAATTGACGTTGAATGAGATTCTCTGCCTTCTTGCCAACGTCTCCTTTATGAGAAGAATATTTTCGTTTCTGTCGCATTTTAGCTTGTAAATTGAGTACTTTCATCAAGCGTTGAACTCTTTTATGATTTACCAGATAACCACGATTTCTTAGTTCTAAATGAATCCGACGATAACCATAATTTCCCTTATGTTCGATAAAAATGGATTGAATTT
>NZ_JASHCG010000044.1:0-618 GCF_047464215.1 Streptococcus infantis
ATCGTCGGATTCATTTAGAACTAAGAAATCGTGGTTATCTGGTAAATCATAAAAGAGTTCAACGCTTGATGAAAGTACTCAATTTACAAGCTAAAATGCGACAGAAACGAAAATATTCTTCTCATAACGGAGACGTTGGCAAGAAAGCAGATAACCTTATTCAACGCCAATTTGAAGCAGCCAAACCAATGGAAAAGTGCTACACAGATGTGACAGAATTTGCCATTCCAGCAAGTACTCAAAAGCTTTACTTATCACCAGTTTTAGATGGTTTTAATAGCGAAATTATCGCCTATAATCTTTCAACTTCACCAAACTTAGAACAAGTGAAAGCTATGTTAAACCAGGCCTTCAGTGAGGAACATTACACAAATACTATTCTCCATAGTGATCAAGGATGGCAATATCAACACGATTTTTATCACAGGTTTTTAGAGAGTAAGGGAATTCAGCCATCTATGTCACGTAAAGGTAACAGCCCAGACAACGGCATGATGGAATCTTTCTTTGGCATTCTTAAGACTGAAATGTTTTATGGTTATGAGAATACGTTTCAGTCACTTGAGCACTTGGAACAAGCTATTGTAGACTATATTGATTACTACAACAACAAACGAA
>NZ_JASHCG010000045.1:0-615 GCF_047464215.1 Streptococcus infantis
TCGTCTGGTAATTCGCTGTTTGGTACTTTACCTTTACCGTCTTCACCGATTGTGACTGGGATTGGCTTACCATCTTTACCTGGGATTTCTACCTTAGTTCCTGGTTTGTATGTTGAGCCATCTGGTTGCTTAGGTGTTACTGTTACGTCACCTGTCTTAGGATCTTGTTCCAACTCTACTGTTGGTGTCTTTTGAGCTGGTGTTGCTGGTGTTACCTTAGCTGGTGTTTCAACTTTAGGAACTTCCACTGCTGGTTTACCTGGTTCTGTAATCTTACCTGGACCTGAAACTTTACCGTCTGGTAATTCGCTGTTTGGTACTTTTCCTTTACCGTTTTCACCGATTTCAACAGTGATTGGGTTGCCATCTTTACCTGGGATTTCTACCTTAGTTCCTGGTTTGTATGGAGTTCCATCTGGTTGCTTAGGTGTTACTGTTACGTCACCTGTATTAGGATCTTGTTCCAACTCTACTGTTGGTGTCTTCTGAGCTGGTGTTGTTACTGGAACTTCTACAGCTGGTTGACCTGGTTCTGTAATCTTACCTGTACCTGGAACTTTACCGTCTGGTAATTCGCTGTTTGGTACTTTACCTTTACCGTCTTCACCGATTGTT
>NZ_JASHCG010000046.1:0-543 GCF_047464215.1 Streptococcus infantis
TGAGGTAATACATTGTTCGAATGAGACGATGTATAGAGGCAATCGCATGTGGCTTGGTTGAAGCTATTGTCGATTGTCTTTTTCGTTTCTCATAAAAGTCGGCGATATGGCAGGGATTGGTATGACTAGCTGAAGCGATGTTATGAATGCACTTGAACAAGATTTTTCTGCATAGGGATTACCTCACTTAGTAATGTGTTCCTTGGCGAGAAAGTTCCCAGATTCATAGTGTCTCAGGTCAATGCCAATAAAAGCATTGATTTGATTGGTAGACTGAAAGCGACGAATATCTCCCAATTCGCCAATGATAGATGTCGCTGTGGTTTCTGCGATGCCAGGAATTGATCGTAAGATGTCATACTCTGGTAAAGGCTGAGCTAGAGCTACCATGTCGTCTAAGACAACCTGTCTGTGCCCAGAAAGACGAAGCAATTCTTGAGCATAGTAACGAACCTCTTCAAGCATTGGGGAGATTTTCTTGACCGCACAAAAAGATTGTTTAGCGAGTTTTATAAGTTTATCAGTCAGATAAGCAATACGCTT
>NZ_JASHCG010000047.1:0-527 GCF_047464215.1 Streptococcus infantis
AAAACTAGCTAATCAGTCTTATTGTGCGGTTAAGAAAACCTCTCCAGTGATAGAAGAGGTCAAATACTATGCAGGGGAGTTACTTAGGCTTTCTGAACACAGACAAGGTGTTTTAGAGGAGATGGTAGCATTGGCTCAATCTTTGCCAGAATACGAGATTCTTCTCTCTATTCCTGGAATAGCTGAAACCACAGCGACAAGTATTATTGGCGAACTTGGTGACATTCGTCGATTTCACTCTGCCAATCAAATCAATGCTTTTATCGGCATTGACCTCAGACACTATGAATCTGGAAACTTTCTAGCCAAGGAACATATCACTAAACGTGGGAATCCCTATGCCAGAAAGATTCTCTTTAAGTGCATTCATAACATCGCTTCAGCTAGCCACACCAATCCCTGTCATATCGCAGACTTCTATGAGAAACGGAAAAGACAATCGCAAGTGACTTCAACCAAACCACACACGATTGCCTCTATACATCGTCTCATTAGAACAATGTATTACCTTATAACGCATAACAAAC
>NZ_JASHCG010000048.1:0-525 GCF_047464215.1 Streptococcus infantis
CCGGAAGTAGTTGGGGGTTGCCCCCTGTGAGATAAGGAAGTCGCTTAGCTAAAGGGAGTTTAGCTCAGCTGGGAGAGCATCTGCCTTACAAGCAGAGGGTCAGCGGTTCGATCCCGTTAACTCCCATTTTAGCGGGTGTAGTTTAGTGGTAAAACTACAGCCTTCCAAGCTGTTGTCGCGAGTTCGATTCTCGTCACCCGCTTTGAACATTTCGTTCATTTACCAAGTTTTTTAACTTGGGCGCGTAGCTCAGGTGGTTAGAGCGCACGCCTGATAAGCGTGAGGTCGGTGGTTCGAGTCCACTCGTGCCCATTGAAATATGGTCCGTTGGTCAAGGGGTTAAGACACCGCCTTTTCACGGCGGTAACACGGGTTCGAATCCCGTACGGACTATTTATTGGAGGATTACCCAAGTCCGGCTGAAGGGAACGGTCTTGAAAACCGTCAGGCGTGTAAAAGCGTGCGTGGGTTCGAATCCCACATCCTCCTTTATTATTAACGCGGGATGGAGCAGCTCGGTAGCTC